>JBOHFR010000004.1:0-128658 GCA_050699715.1 Pseudonocardiaceae bacterium | reverse complement strand
GTGACATGTCGTGTCACTTTCGGCACCCAAACAGTGATCATGAGTCCCCGACCTCCCTCGGCTAGTACCTACTGCAACACGCGCCTCACGGGCACCACCCGGTCTTTCGCGGGCCTAGGATATTCACAAGATTTTCCTGCGAACGCCTTACGGGCGCCCCAGGTCAGAGTTTGATCAAGAAGCTACTCCAGGAGGTCTGAGACTCACCGTGCTTTTTGTCGTGAGTACGACAGAGTTGCCGCAGTCATCGATCCGACTTTGCGGAGTGGTTGGCCGAGCAAGGCACAGTTCTACCGGTGGCTTTCCGGTGACTTGGTTGGACTTCCGTATGTGGACCATTGTCGAATCCTAGGGGGCATGTTTCCCGACTGGAAGGTCGATCAACTGTTTCACGCGCGCGATGGTGGAATCGAGTTCATACCTGAACCAGCTACACTGCGGGCGCAAAAACCGAACCGACCTGTCCCGCCAATCAAGTCGGCTGATCAGCTTAAGGAAGCCGGGATCTCTCAGCTGTGGCCGCACACCAATCCGGCCGCACTTGACGATTTAGTGGAACGCGTCAACAATGCCCGTGAAGAGATCACAGTTTTTGGACTAACTCGAAACTTCTACGCCAAAGACGATATACTTCCCTTATTCGAAGTGAAAGCAAGCGAAATACCAGTAACATTCTACATCATGGATCCGCATTGCGATTCCCGGCGAGATAGATATCGCATTGAACCTGTCGAAGCCGCAATGGAGGATCCCACGCGCTATACGCGTGAGATCCTTCGACCACTCCTTGACGCTTCGCAAAGAATAATACCGACAACGCCATCGGCCGGAATGCGAATATTCACTTTCAACTTTCCATGCTCTTTTGCAATAGAAAAGACTGATCGAAGCTGCCGCGTGATGCTCTACGGTCACGGCAAACGAGGGACGGAGGGACCAATACTCGTCTTCGACGAGGGCACGCCATATTGGACTTATTTCACGGACCAAATCCGATGGCTTGAGCGACTCGCCGCTAACCCGCGTGAGCCTTGGGTGAGCAAAGGGCTAGTCGTTCGCGCGCTGGACGAGGCTAACCTTCTTGGCGATAGAGAGGCCCTAGGTGACCGATAATTCTAATGGACGACAACTGCTCGCTATCGTAAAGCGAGCGACTGTCGTAGTCAGCAAACTGGTCGTCAGTGTCGCGCACCCCATCCTGGGAGGAACCAATGTGTCCGGCTACCGATCCGGTTCAACTGTTCTGCCTTCCGCACGCCGGCGGGAGCGCGCTGGCGTACCGGCGGTGGGATACTCGGACCCCGTCGGACGTGCTGGTGCGTCCGGTAGAACTACCCGGTCACGGTGCCCGAATGCGCGAGCCGCTGGTTGGTGAGTTCGATCGGTTGGTGAGTGCGCTGGCCGAGGAAATCTCCGCCCAGATCGGCGGCCGATACGCGTTGTTCGGTCACAGTTTTGGTGCCCTACTGGCTTTCGAGCTCGCCAGAACGCTGCGCCATCACGTCGGCGAGCCGGTCATCTTGCTGGTGTCCGGGCGCAACGGCCCGTCCCTGCCGGCGGCGGAGCCGCTCCTGCACGCGCTGTCCGAGGATCCGCTCCTGCGCGGGCTGTCCGCGTTCGGCGGCACCGATGAGCGGGTACTGGCTGACCCGGATCTGCGCGCGCTCTTCCTGCCCATCATCAGAGCGGATCTGCGGTTGGCTGAGACGTACCGGCGTGCTTAGGCGCAACCGCTGCGCTGCCCGGTCTCGGTGTACGCGGGACGCCGCGACCCGCTGGTCACACCGTCCGGGCTGGCGGCATGGCGTCGGGAGACCACCGGCGCAGTGCGCATCCAGCAGTTTGACGGTGGCCACTTCTACCTGGCCGAAGAGGCGTTTCCGGCCAGGCTTTCTCGTGAGTGGTGAACTCAGATAACAAGCCGCTATCCTTGGTCTCGGCTTGCGGTGCCGATGAGTTTTTCGGTGGTTCGGGCTGGACTGCCGTTGCCGGTGGGGAGCGAGGGCGTGCGGCGATGCTCGAGGGCCACCTCGCCGTTAGTGAGCTCGCCGTCGGTGGGTGCTGGTGGCGCGGTTGCCTGCTTCGGGGTGGCGGAGCCAGCCGGGGCCGGGGTGGCGCGGGTGGGTCCAGAGCGCAGCAGCAGCGCACTCAGCGCGCCCAGGGCGCTGAGTGCGGCGGCGATCAGGAACAGGTCGTCGATGCCCGCGACGAATACCTGCATCTGAGTCTGATTGTAGACGGCGTACACATTGAGCCAGTTCGGGACGCTCTGGCCGCCGAGGTGGGGGATTGGGGTGTTCGCGGGCACTAATGCGGCGCGCCCGGCCAGCTGCTGGGCCTGCTGGATGGTCCAGATCGCGGTGAACACGGCCAGCCCGAGCGCACCCGAGACGCGCTGCACAACGTTGTTGCAGGCGCTGGCGGCGTTCGCGCGGCTCACCGGGATCGCTGCGAGACCCGAGCTCATGATCGACATCATAGAGATCCCTACACCGGTACCGACCACCATCAGCAACCACATGGTGTGCTCGCGGGGGGTGTCCACGGCCAGCGTGTGCAGCAGATAGGTGCCAACGGCCACGATCGCCAAGCCGATGGCCACTGGCCAGCGGGGCCCGATGCGGTCATAGACCCTCCCGGCGATGGGCATCAGCATCGCCATTATCAAGGCCTGGGGCAGCAGGGTGAGCCCGGCGTTGAATGCCCCCAGCTGCTGGGCCTGCTGGAGGAACAATGGTATGTAAAACAGCGTCGTGAACAGTACCACCATCAGTATCGTGATCAACAAAAGCGACTGGGTGTACGCCCCGTTGCTGAATATCCGGATATCCAGCAACGGGTCGGCGACCTCGAGTTCGATCACCACGAACAACGCCAGGCTCAGCACGCTGACGGTGAGCAGACCCAGGATCGGGTAGGAGTCCCACCCCCAGGACTGACCCTCTGACACCGCCAGCAGCAGCGCGAACAACCCACCCCCCACGGTGAGGAACCCCAACACATCGAAGCGCCGTTTGGCCGTCCTGGGGAATTGTGGCAACACCAGCACCGCAGCCACCGCACCCAGGATCCCGACGGGGACGTTGATGTAGAAGATCAGTCGCCAGTTCACATACTCGACCAGATATCCACCCAAGGTCGGGCCGATCGCCGGGCCGAACACGACCCCCAGCCCGTACAGACCCATCGCGGCGCCAAGCCGGTCCCGTGGCACGATCCGGAGCAAGATGGACATCGCGATCACCGGGAGGATGCCGCCCGGGACTGCCTGGATGATCCGGAACACCACCAGGCTGTTCAAGTCCCAGGCCAGCCCACACAGCGCCGACCCGGCGGCAAACGCCAGCAGTACCACGTTGTATACCCGGTTCAGCCCAAAACGGTCACCCAACCAGGCTGTGGTCGGCACCACCACGCCCAGCATGAGCGTGTAGCCCGTGACCACCCACTGCACATCATCGGTAGTCCCCCCGAACTGGTCCTGAATGGTGGGGATGGCCACATTGACAATGCTGGAATCCAGGACCGACATGAACGTCCCGATGACCAGCACCACCAGCGGCAAACCCCAGCCTCCCCGAGAGGCCGTACTCTTGGCCGGACTGGCCCCCCCGCCACCCGACCGAGCGGGGGCCCCGTTGGAACTCACCGCCGACTCTGTCACTGCGGGCTGCGTCATGACACCACTGTGCCACCGGAACGCTGCGTTCTCTACTATTCACCATTGCACTGTCGTGGTCAGGCGCACAATCGAGGGTCGCCGCAGTGCCGAGCCGAAGCCGAACCGGAGGGCCGGTATGCTGTCAATGACGCGTCGGGCTGCGGCCCGACGCGCGAGCGTTTCGTTGTCCGGCTCGGTTACCCAGGGCGCGTCGTGACGGTGGTTCTTCGCAAGGGATACCTGGGGGAGGGGTTCGAGGTGAATGACGAGGTATGACCGACCTCACCCGTGACGAGAGTTCGCCTCCGGCTGTACCGGCTGATCTCGACATGGATGTGCACCTCGCCTCCGCCGAGGATCTCGCAGCGCTACGCCGAAGGTTGCGGGCCTGGAGCGGCACCTGTGGCCTGAGCGATCATCACACCGATGACATCGTGATGGCGGTCGACGAGATTGCGACCAACGCCCTAGAACACGGCCGCCCGCCCGCCCGCGTCCGAAGCTGGACCACACCCGAGGCCTTGTTCGTCCAGGTTGACGATCATGGGGGCACGCGCATTCCCGTGGCCACCGGTTACCACCGGCCCCCCACCGATGCTCGACGCGGCAGGGGTATCTGGATGGCGCGCGCGTTCGCCGACGTTCTGACAACGCACACCGGAGTTACCGGCACCACCGTGGCCCTGCGTTTCCCCAGGCCAGCGGCATTGTAGTGCTGTCGACCTGCCGACCCTTACGAGTCAATCGATTCTTGTCCAGGTATTGCACCAGCGGGTCTGGAACGCGCCGTCGTTGTTGTCGATTGTTACGGTGGCCGGGCCCCGCCCGAGGTTGTTGGCGATGATCGAGTCGGTGCCGCTGCTAGTGTTCTTGAGGCGCTCCCAGTAGCAGTCCAGGTGCCCGGAGGGCCCGGTGGTGCGGTAGGTACCTGGGGCGATGTCCGTGCCCACCACGAACTTGCCCGCACCAAGACTGGTCGCTAAGAAACCCGGCGGGAGTGCTAGCGGGGCGGGCGGTGCGGGAACCGTCTGCCCCTGGGCGTGCGTCGTGGCTGTCGAGACGGGATCGTGGCGGATGACGATGACGGCGATGATGAGAAGGTTAGCGACGATGGCGATGATGAACGCCAGCAGCGCCCCGGCGGTGATCCACCGCTGGCTCGTGACGGGCTTGCCTGCCGGGGCGTCACTGCGTGCCGGGAAGACCGGTTGCTCGATCTGGGGGAGCGTGGGGGCTGCTAGGGCCATGTCGGGATGATCGGTGCCCGGCCGGCCGTCGTTACAGAGGGATGCCAGCTGGCTACTCTCCGTCGTTATCTGGTGAGACGCTCAGAGTGTGCCTCATGCCGCGTCGCGGTCAAGATACTGAGCGTGTTGCGGGCGAGATCGGCTACCTCGTGCATGCCGAGGGCGTTGGGGTGCATCGGGTAGGCCGGGCTGGTCGCCTGCTCGGCCAGCATGGCAGTGAGCTACCGCGCCACTGCACCGCCTGGGGAGCCGTCATGTTGCCGGTTGCTCGCGCCGCCGCAGCTCACGTCGGTGTAGTCGCTGATGTGCAGCACGGCCGCGAGGCGCGCCGGGTAGTTGCTGGTGGAGCGCTGGCAGCCGACCGGATCGGCGCGCTGCTCGGGGATCCACGGACCCGACGTGTAGGAGTCGCCGAGCGCAACGTAATGTCTCGGTGAGCCCACGGTCGTGGCGGCAGTGATGACAAGGCGATACCTGGGCACGTGAGCCTCCGGCGGCTGAGCTTACCTCCCTGATCACGTGCTGTAACACCCCTGAGATCTGCGGTCATGATGTCGTCGCGGTCACCTTCAGCCGTCCTTGCGGGCCAGCACCCGGTAGGTATTGCCGCCGCGGGTGCGACGCACCACGTGGCTAAGCAGCTTGTCGAACAGGTGTGTGATCATCAGCAGCGGCCGGCCAACGGCCCACACGGTGGAGTGGCGAAGCCGCCGCCAGCGGGTCGGCGCGGTGGCCAGCCACGGCAGCCTCGGGTCGGGGGCGACGACGAAGAGCGCGAACCCCAAAGCTGCGACCAGCTCGACGGGCTGGTGGGCCGGGCCACGTTCGATGGCCACCGCCGAGAACCCACGGTCGGCCAGCGCCTGCACCAGGTTACGCACCGGGATCATGTGCTGGTGCTGCGGCTGGAACCACGGTAGCCACCAGCGGCCGAGTGCGCGGCCGAAGGACGACTCGGGGTCGGGCTGTTCGATCAGCAGATGGCTGCCCGCCGGGAGGATCTTGGCGGCAGCGTCCAGCTCCACGAACGGCTCCCGGGTGTGCTCCAGGTAATGGTGCATGCTGACCACGTCATACCGGCCGGCCAGTTCGTCAGCCATCGCAACGAACTCCCCCCGGTAGCCGCGGTCGATCCAGCCACGGCGCTGTGCCTGCTCGACGCTGGTGCTCTGGTCCAGCCCGTCGAAGGTGGTGTTCGGCAAGACCTTCCGCGCGACCTGGCAGAAGTGGCCGTGTCCGGTACCGACATCGAGCCATGCCCTGGGCGTGGTGACCCGCTTGAGCATGTCGACTCGCCCGCGGTAGGACTGTCCGGCGCCGTTGAAGATCGCCTCAATCTGCTCCTCGCCGAGGCCGTCGTAGAAGTCCCGGTAGTAGAAGTCCAGCCCGGCCGGAGTGAGCCGCGGGTTCTGGAAGATGTGCCGGCAGGCCGCGCACTGCTCGAGAGTGAAGTGGCCAGGTTTGCGCTGAATGAGGTCGGAAGTCCGCAACCGTACTGACAGGTCGGTGGATCCGCACCAGGGACAAGTATCCCGGCGGGGTTCGAGGAAGCGCTCGACGCCGCTGGCCAGCTGCGCCTGGTAGTACGGCCGGCGAGCTTCGTATGGATCGGTCATGTGAGTTTCTCCAGGTGATCGGCCGCAGCGGCGGCGCCGCCAGCGGTGGTGAACGAGGTCTGTACGCGCCGGGCCGCGGCCCGGTAGGACGGGTCGTCGAGCACGGTCGTAATGGCGGTGCGCAGCTCGGTGGCGCCAACCCGACCGAAGCGGACCCGGATGCCGGCGCCGGAGTCGGTAACCTGGCTGGCGATGACCGGCTGGTCGTCGCGGATTGGGGCCACGACCAGCGGCAGGCCGTGCGCGAGGGCTTCACACACCGTGTTGTGGCCAGCGTGGCTGACCACCGCGTGCAGCTTCGGGAGCAGGTCGAGTTGGGCGACGTACTCGCGGACCAGCACATGGTCGGGCGGCGAGTCGACCAGGTCGGGCGGGGCGACGAGGATCACTTGCAACCGGTCGGCGAGCGGCGCCACGGCTTCCACGGCGGTGGCGAAGAATCGCCGGCCGACCTCCTGGTTGACCGTGCCCAGCGAGACCAGGACGTGCTGACGGTCTGGGCGCAGCCAGTTCCACGGGAACTCAGGTCCGCCGGTCCGCGCGCCCACGGCGGGGCCCACGAATACGTAGTGGTCGGGAAAGTCGTACACCGACCCGACCAGCGCCTCCGTGGTGAACGCCAGCACAAGATAGTCAGAAAACTGCAGGTCGACGGGATCTGATACGGCAAAGCCGCGTTGGAAATCGGCCAGGCACTGCCGTACCCACGCCCCGAGTTTGGGCATGGTCGCGAACTGGTCGGTCAGCCCCGCCGAGGTAGTGGCCGACGTCGCCCACGGTAACCCGCGCTGGCGGGCCACCAGCGCGCCGGCCACCGTCTGCTGGTCGACGATCAGGACATCCGGGGCGAACGCGTCCACCGCCGCTGCGACGCCGGGCATCATCGAGGCTGCTAGCGGGATGAGGAAGTCGGCCCACAGGAACTGGAACGCGGCCGCCCCTCGCTGGCCCAGCCTCTGGGGTCGAGAATCGCCGCCGAAGTCTGCCGCGACCGGGATCAGCTTGGCCCCCGGTGGCAGCAGCGGGCCGACGGTCTCGGCGTGCCCGGCCCAGGCGATCTGGTGGCCGCGGTCGGCCAGTTCCCGGCCCACCGCCGCGGTGGGCAAGGTGTGCCCTGCCAGCGGCGGCACCACGAACAGGAACCGGCTCACCGGAGATCCGCCTGCGTCGCCATGGTTCTCGACGCGAACCATTCCAACAAGATTTCCCGTAACAGCCGCGTCGCTGTCGACAGTATGAAATGGTCGAGGTCCGGCAAGACAGTAAGCGCGCATCGGGGCAGGAGACTGTCGAGTACTTGTGCGTGTTGGAGAACGTCGGAGTGTTCCCCGTATACGGCGCGGGTCGGGCGGGTAAACATCCGCAGCTCCCGTTCCGGGATGGGCTCCGTGGCCAGCAAATCGTTGACAAAGGTAGTGTGGTGGACCAGGTCTTTGAGCTCGGCCAGCCGGGCTGGCTTGCCCCTTTTGGCCAACCACCTCCCCACATCACCCTCGATGAGATCCGGCCCGAGATTCTTGACCGTAGTGGCCATTTGCTCGGCCCAACCCGGGACAGGGACATGGGCCTCGATCAGCACGATGCTGGCCACCTGATCGGGATAGCCGACCGCGAAGCTGAGCGCGACCGTGCCACCATAGCTGTTGCCGACCAGGTGCACCGGGCCGTCGACGCCCAGGGTTTCGAGGATGGCAGCGAGATCGGCTACCGAGTCGCTGACTCGGTAGCCGGTACGCGGGCGCTCGGACAGGCCATGGCCGCGCAGATCGTACAGGATCACCTCGGCCCCAGCGTGCGCCACCGGGTTGGCCAGCGTGTAGTAGTAGCTGGACAGATTGTCCAACCCCAGACCGTGGACGAAGACGATTGGGTGTTCCAGTCGGTGTGGTCGATGGCGTGGTGCCAGGCGCTGGACGTGAAACCGGACGCCGCGCGCAGTGATCTCAGCCATCAATCGCGCCCGCGAGGGTCAAACAGCTCGCGATGTAGGTGACCAGTTCACCGATCGTCATCTCGATGATCTCGTCGAGTTCCTTGGCAGCGAGGTATGCCATGAAATCGACCCGGTCGCCGTAGTGTTCGGTGAGCATCGAGGCCAGCTTCACGAACTCGATACTCTCCAGCTCGAGATCCGCGTCGAATGAGGTGTCCATGCCGATGTCGAGACTCAGGGCGTACTCCGCGCCGATGATCTCGGTCAGCATGGCGCGGACCTTGGCCAGGATCTGGTCAGCTGTCATCTCTAGTGTCCTCCTGTGTGCGCTCGGATCTGCTCGGGTGCGTGGTCGGTTTCCTCCAGCGGGGTCCAGGCCACCGCGTACGGCTCGAGTTCGGCGCCCACCTCGGTCTGCACCCAACGGCTGCGCGCCCCCTCGCCGGTCGCGACCAACAGCCGGTCCCCGTCGACCCGTTCGACCGCAAACCGCTGCGGTCGCCCCCCCAAGCCGGTGCCGGCGGCTTTGGCAACGGCCTCCTTGGCGGTCCAGAACCGGGTCACCCAGCTCGACCGCTCCGCGACCGATGAGCACAGGGCGTCGAGCAGGTCGCGTTCGCCGTCGGTGAGGATCGCTGCGACGGTCCGTTCGTCGCGGTCTGCGATCTGCTCGATGTCGATGCCCACGCCGGGTGAGCACCCGGGATTGCCGACCAGCGCGGCGGCCAGCGATCCAGTGTGCGCCAGGGACACCTCCGGCGCGTCGGTGAAGGGGCCCGCGACCCGCGGCCGTCCCGAGGCATCGTTGCTGACCGTGACCTCGATCGGGAACACCGGGCCGGCACCGGTGTCCCAGAGCCACTGCCGGACCGCGTCCTTGACTGCGATCCGGCCCAGCAGCCACTGTCGCGCTGCGCGCGGGGTGCGTCGCTGGTAGTCCGCGCGCTCGGCGGCGCTGAGATAGCGACGCATCACCAACTCCCGGCTCGCTGGATCCGGCCACCGATCCCGGAGCAGGTACCACCCGCCGGCCTGACGCTGCGCGAGCCGGTTGCGCTCCGGGAAGCTGGCGACCGGCCAGGTCACCTCGTCGGTGTCGAACCGGCGGTCCCGCCACCGGTCGATGCGGGCCCACAGCCGGCCGTCCGCGCGCCGTAGCTCGAGGTCAGCGATGACTTCGGTGGCGGAGACGGAGCCGATCCGGACCACGCACCGCACCCGCTCACCGGGCCTGGGGGGCGAGCCGTGGTATTGCACCCGCTCAATCCCGGCCGGGAACGCGAGCCGATCCCGCGCGGTCTGCGTCATGATCCAGAAGCCGAGCAGCTGCCCAGCGTTATCGAGCAGCGCCCCGGGTGCGGACGGGACGATCAGCTCGCCGACGATCCCGTCGTCGGCGACCGGGCCGATCTCGGTGACGCCCTGGAAGGCCGGGCCGTGGAACATCCACCGGTCGGTGTAGAAGCGCTGCGCCGTGACCTCGCAGGATCGTTGCCCGGACAGCGGCCGATCGGGTAGCTGTGGCGCCGCCGGGTAGTCGTCGGCGAGCAGCACCGTGCCGCGTGTGTAGCCGTCGAGCACCACCGTCACATTGCCGTTCGGATCGAGTGACGCGTTGGTCGTGACGGTGACCGGTGGGGCGACCGCGAGCCAGCGCAGTGCGCGGATGTCCTTGACTCCGACGATTGTGCGGCCGGGCACCAGCGCTCGGGCGGCGTCTGCCATCAGTTCGAGCACCGTGGTCAGTGGCACCACCGGGAATCGGTCGGCGGGCTCGGGCCAGCTGTCCGGCTGTCGGCAGAAGCAGTGGTCGGCGAGGTACGGCATGGTTGCGAGGGAGAGGGTTCGCGTCGTGCTGGCCTGTCTGGGGGTGGTCGGCTGGGTGGTCCGCGTCCAGGAATCGAAGACATCGGTGGCGGCGGTGGTGGCGTCCCGCAGTGTGGCGTTGAACTCGGCCAGTACCGGGTGCTCTGCGGCGGGCAGCCGCGGCGCCACCGCACGTGTGCCCAATTCACGTGTGGCGAGCGCTGGTGTGCCGGCTGCCGGGGTGAGCGCCGCAACGGAGGTCCCGAGCCGAACCAGCGGCGTACCAAGGTCCAGGGGTATCACAGGCCCGCTGGACGCTGAGCGCACCGGTGTTCGGACCTGGGCCGCCCGAGGCCACGACGCACCGGGTAGCCGGTCGAACCGGGGAGCCCAGCCTTCCACCCACAACCCGGCGACGACTCGCCGGAGCTGGTCGAGGCCGGACCGCCGGGGGGTATTGGCGCTCACCGCGAGGTGCGGCAGGCCAGCCAGCGTGTCGGCCACAAATCCGGGCAGGCTGCCGGTGCCGACCTGGACGAAGGCCCGCGTCCCCGCCTCATACAGCCGCCGGATGAGCGGACCGAAGCGAACCGGTTCGAGCAGGTGGCGGGCAGCGAGGTCGCGGATGGCCTCGGGATCGTCGGGGTAGCGGTCGACGGTGGTCGCCGACCAGATCGGGCGGACCGGCGGCCGCACCGGCAGGCCGGCGAAGGTGTCCGGGATCCGGCGCAGGTAGGGCTCGAGCATCGGTGAGTGGAAACCGGACCGAAACGGCAGCACCTGCACAGTGATGGCGCGTGCCCGCAGCCGGTCCACCACGGCGCCCATGGCAGCTTCCGCACCGCAGATGATCGACTGGTGCGGGCAGTTGTCGTGCGAGACCACAACCCCCTCCGTGCCGCTGATCACCTCAGCGGCCTGTTCGGCCCCGCAGCCTAGCGCGGCGAACAGCACGCCAGGGACCTGCAGCGCCTCCGGGTCGAATGCGGCAATGAGCTCTTCAACAGCCCGGCGCGGGTAGATGCCGGCGGCATTCATCGCGTTCCATTCACCGACGCTGTGCCCGGCCACCAGATCCGGTATCACGGCGAGCTCGCGCAACGCCGCGTCAAGGAGGCGGCCGACGGTGAACACGCCGAGGCCGTGCCGGCCGAGTACGGCATGGTCGCCGAGGGCCGGTCGGTCCAGCCCGAAGTGGTCGGCGACGTCGTCGGTCCGGGGTTCGAAACCCTGCTCCAAGCCGGGGAAGACGAACGCCAACCGACCCGGCGCGGGCTCCCTGCCGTCGTGCTGGCAAGATCCAGCAGAGTGCAGCGGCGTGGCGGTGAACCAGACGTCGTCGCGACCCCGCCACGGCGTGCCCTGTGCGACGACCCTGCGGGCCAGCGCCAGCCGGCGCGCGGTGGGCCCGACGATTGCCAACCGGCAGGGCCCACCGGCTGGTGGGGCATTCGTGTCGTCCCGGTCGAGCAGGACGGCGTCGGGCACCTGGAGTTGCCGGGCCAGCCCGTCCACCCCGGTCGCGGCCAGCAACAGCACCTGCTCGGGACCCGACGGTCGCGCTCGCCGGGAGCGTCGGGTGACCGGCGGCTGCTCCAGGATGGTGTGCGCGTTGATGCCACCGAAGCCGAATGCCTCGACTCCGGCACGGCGCGGCGTGCGCCCGATCGTGGTCCACGGTCGGGCCTCGGTGACCGGCGCGAAGCGGGAACTGGCCAGGGCCGGGTGCGGGTCCTCGCAGTGCAGGGTGGGCGGCAGCACACCGTGGTGCACGGCCAACGCTGCCTTGATCAACCCAGCGATACCGGCAGCCGGCATCGCGTGACCGATCATCGACTTCACCGAGCCAATGCCAATGTCCTGACCGGCACCGTTCGGCGGCCCGAACACCCGGGTCAGCGAGGCTAGCTCGGTCTCGTCGCCGGTCGGGGTCGCGGTCCCGTGCGCCTCGAGCAGGCCGAGCGCACCCGACTCGGTGGGGTCTAGACCGGCGGCCTGCCAGGCTCGCTCGATGGCCCGGACCTGCCCGTCGGCACGCGGGCTCATCAGGCTGCTCGCCCGGCCGTCGCTGGCCACCCCGCTACCGCGGA
Organism: Pseudonocardiaceae bacterium; assembly: GCA_050699715.1. GTDB lineage: Bacteria > Actinomycetota > Actinomycetes > Mycobacteriales > Pseudonocardiaceae. Next base: position 116,305 of record JBOHFR010000004.1, on the reverse strand, counting down.
TCACCGCATACACCCGATCGTCACCGGCGTCGGCAAGCCGCTTGAGCACGACCATGCCTGTGCCCTCGCCGATGAGCATGCCGTCGGCGCCGCGGTGGAAGGGCCGGATTTGCTGGCTGGGGCTCAGCGCGCCCAGCTGGCTGAACACGCTCCACAGGGTGATGTCGTGGCAGTGGTGCACCCCGCCGGCGAGCATGACGTCGCAGCGGCCGGTGGTCAGCTCCCTGACCGCGTGGTCAATGGCGACCAACGATGAGGCGCAGGCGGCGTCGATGGTGTAGGCGGGGCCCGCCAGATCCAGCCGGTTCGCCACCCGGGAGGCAGCCAGGTTCGGCACCCCGTCGATCGCGGCCTCCGGCCGGTCCGGACCGAGCCGGGACTGAAAGGCGGTCCGGACCTCTTCCAGCCGTGCCTCGTCCAGGTCCGGGAGCAGCTCACGCAGGGTGGTGACGAGCTGGTTCGCGGTCCGAACCCGCTGGTCCAGCCGAGCCAGACCGGGCGTGAGGTAGCCGCCGCGGCCGACGATCACCCCGACTCGGGATCGGTCGCCCAGCCGGTCCTCACCACCGGCATCGGCGAGCGCCTCGACGGCGATCTGCAGCGCGATCAGTTGGTCAGGTTCCCCGCCAGACACCGCCACCGGCATGACGCCGAACCGCACCGGGTCGAATCCGACCGCCGCCACGAACCCGCCGCGGCGGCAGTACAGCCGGTCGCTGCGCCGGGTCGCGGCAGCCCCGGGGTGGTAGTACGAGGGGTCCCAGCGGGAGGCGGGAACGTCGGTGATCGCATCCACGCCGGCCAGAATGTTGGACCAGTAGGTGGCCAGGTCGGGGGCGCCGGGAAACACCGCCGCCATTCCGACAATGGCCACCTCGAGCGGCTCAGCCATCCTGCCCCACCTCGCAGGCCCCGACCTCGACTGGCCCAACCTCGAATGGCGCTGGGTCGGCGCACATGTACACCACCTGGGGGTCGGTGCCGCCGGCCAGCTCGGCGAGCAGACACGCGACCCCGTCGTCAGGTTCGATCACCCCGATCCCGCGCCGAGCGTACTCACGGGTCAGCTCGGCGGAGACCATCCCGGTCCCACCGCCGGGTGCCGCCCACGGCCCCCAGTCGAGGGCGACCACCCGGCCGTGAGCATGGGGGGCCCAGATCCGGGCCAGGGTGTCCAGCGCGTCGTTGGCGGCGGAGTAGTCGACCTGGCCCCGGTTGCCGAACACCCCCGAGACGCTGCCGAACAGCACCAGGAAGCGCAGGTCCGCCCGGGCCGCCTCGGCCAGCGCCCGTGCCCCGTCGACCTTGGTTGCCCACACCTGGGCGAAGCCCTCGGGCGTCTTGTCGACTAGTAGCCGGTCGGCCAGCACCCCGGCGCCATGCACGATCCCGTCCAGCCGACCATGCCGCTCATACACGCTCTGCACCAAGGCGTGGACCGCCGCTGGGTCCCGGACGTCGACCGCGGCGTAGCGAACCGAGGTGGCCACCCCGGCCAGCTCGGCCAACGTCGCGCGGATCTCCCGTTCGGCGAGGATCCGGCTGGCCGCCGCCTCGATCTCGGCTGGCGTACGGTTCCCGGCCTGCGCCAGCACCCGCCGCAACGCGACCCGGTCGGCCGCCGCCGCGGTGACCGGGTCCTCCTCGCCGACCGGCGGCGGGGTTCGGCCAACCAGCTCCAGGTGGCCGGCGCCGGCCTGGGCCAGGCCGATCGCGACCCGGGCGGTGATGCCGCGGGCGCCACCGGTGAGCAGTACCACGGAGTCCGGCCCGAGCCTGGCTTGGCCGGCTGTGCCCGGGTCTAGCGGAGTCGGGGCGAGTTGCAGCGTGACTCGCTGCCCAGCCGCGTAGCCCACCGCGGTGGGCGCGTGCGGGGTGAGCAGTTCGGCGAGCAGGTACCCCGCGATGTGGACTGGCTCCTCCTTGGAGTTCACATCGATGACCCGGACAAGGCGATCCGGGAACTCGTGGGCGATCGTGCGGACCAGGCCGGGTAGCCCGATCCCGGCGACACCGTTGGGGTTGGGGGTCCGAGCGAACCTGCCACCCGAGCCGGTGACCACGAGGAGCTGGCTGACTCCGCCGAGAACGGCGTCCCGGAGCGTGGCGAACCCCTCCGGCAGCACCGCTTCCCGGCCCCGGTCCAGCGCGGCGAGGTAGATGAGGGCATCAGTCCCCGCCACCCCGGTGGACTGTTCTGGGCTCGCCAGTCGTACCTCGGCGCCGCGCCGCTCTAGCAGCACGGACAGCTCCAGCGCGATGCCCACCCCGTCCCCAAGGATGGTGATCCGGTGCCCGATGAGCGACGCATCGGGCGGTCCGGCCAGCGGCGGCAACGCGGTGGCCTCGACGAGGTAGCGTCGCGCTCGCTGAGGTGGTGTGGTCTGAGCTGGTGTGGCCGGGGGCGGTGTGCCGGTCCGGTTGGTGATCCAGCCGACGATGCCACGCAGCGTCCGCAGCCGGGTCAGTTCTTCCATCACTGATTCATCCAGCGCGCAACCGGTACGAGCCAACCCGAGTCGGTCGATGAGCAGACCGATCAACTCGGTCCGCTTGATCGAGTCGATGCTCAGGTCCGCCTCGAGATCGAGGTCGGCCTCGAGCATGTCCACTGGGTAGCCGGTTCGCTCGCTCACCAGCGACCGGACGGTGGCCAGCACCGTCTCCGGTGTCAGGTCAGCCGGCTCGGCAAGACCCGATTCGGGTACCTGGTCGCCAACGATGGTGGGCTGCGCCGTAGTGAGTTGCACTGGTTCGGTCTGCATTGGGGCAGCCGGCAGCGCGGGTGGCGCAGTCGTACCCAGGTAGCCGAGCATGATTTCGCGCTGGGCTGCGACAAGCTCACGAGTGCTGCGCAAGAATTCCAGGACGGCCGCGTTCCGCCCGTCCTCGGCGCTGGCCGCTGGCCCAGAATGTGGTCCAGAAATTGGCCCAGTCACCTGGTGGGCCACCTGTCGGGCCGGGCGTAACCCGCCCGGCAGGTGGTGCCCTTCGGCGGTCTTGACCAGATGGCCGTTGACCAGCCAGCCGGGCCGGCAGGGCAGCGCGGACCCAGATACCGGCACCGGTTGGGTGTCCCGGCCGTGAAACAGCCTGGTCGGATCGACCGGTACCCCCGCGACGGCCAGCTCGGCGAGCGCCAGCAACAGCCGTCGCAAGCCGGGCTCACCCGGCACGTCGGTGGCGACCGCGACGTGCGGCCGGTCGGCGAGGATCGTGCCGACAAGTTGGGTGAGCACCCGGCCTGGGCCAGTCTCGACGAAGACCCGCGCCCCGGCCGCGTACATCGCCTCCACCTGTTCGACGAACCGGACCGGCTCGGCGACGTGGGCGGCCAGCGCGGCCCGGATGGCCGCGGGCCCAGCCGGGTACGGCGCGGCGGTGGTGTTCGACCACACCGGCAGTCGCGGTGACCTGACGGTACGGCCCTCCAGTTCGGTGGCGAAAACCGCAGTGGCGCCGGCCACCACCGGACTGTGAAACGCGCAGGCCACCGGAATGCGCGTGCCGGCCAGCCCCACCTCGGTGAGCTGATGCAGCGCGGCCTGCACCGCCGGGGTGGGCCCGGAGATCACGGCCTGGTTGGGTGAGTTGTGGTTGGCCACCACGACCGGTCCGTCCCCGAGCGCTGCCCGGATCTGCTCGGGCGCTCCGGTGACCGCGGCCATCGCACCGGGATCGGCCCCGGCCGCCGCGAGGATGGCCTGCCCACGGGCCTCGCTCAGCTCCGGCAGCTGCGCCGGATCGAGCGCGCCAGCCGCGGCCAGCGCGACCAGCTCGCCGTAGCTGTGCCCACCGAGATGGTCGGGTTGCACGCCCAGCGAGGTGAGCAGCTCATGCATAGCCAACCCGGCGACCCCCAGCGCCGGTTGGGCGACCCGGGTGTCGGTCAGCGTCGCCCGCGCTCGCGCCGACTCCTCCTTGCTGAAGGCGGCCGGCGGGAACATCGCGCTGGCCCACCGGTCCCCGAGCTCCAGGAATCGACGCAGCGGCGGGAACGTCACAAACAGGTCGGCCAGCATGCCGGGGCGTTGGCTGCCCTGCCCGGGAAACAGGAACGCGACCGGACCCGCCGTCTCGCCGTCTTCGGACGCGATGAACACGCCATCCTCGGCAGCGCTGTCCCGGGCCTGGGCCAGCTTGATGGCGAGGTCGTCCAGGTCCTGCGCCACCACCGCGGCCCACACTCGCGGGCCACTGTTTGAGACAGTCCGGGCGAGATCCCGCAATCGCCAGGGCCGACCTGCAGCGTCATTGGTCGCGATCAACTTGGCCAGCCGGTCCATCTCCGCAACCGCCGCCGCTCGATCCGCACCGGCGAACAGGAACAGCTCGGCCGGCCACGCATCCAGCCCGTGCCTGGGCCCGGGTGCCCCGTCATAGGAGCTGAGCACGGCGTGGAAGTTCGTGCCGCCGAACCCGAACGCGCTCACCCCGGCGACCCGACGCGTCGATGAGGCCCACGGCCGCGCGGTGACGTCGAAGGAGAACGGGCTGGCGGCGCGGTCCCAGTACGGGTTCGGGTCCCGCAGCTGGCCGGTTGGCGGACGTACCCCGGTGTGCACCGCGCACGCCGCCTTGATCAACCCGGCGATCCCCGCGGCGCACTTGGTGTGCCCGATCTGGGATTTCACTGATCCCAGCGTGCAGTTGCCGGTCGGGGTGCCGGCCGAGGTGAACAACTCGGTCAACACCGCTAGCTCGGTGCGGTCCCCGACCACGGTGCCGGTGCCGTGCGCCTCCACCAACCCGACCTCGGCCGGTGAGATCCCGGCCATCTGGTAGGCGCGGTCCAACGCCCGACGCTGCCCCTCCGGGCGCGGCGCGGTCAGCCCCAACGAGCGTCCGTCGCTGGCTGAGCCGATTCCCTTGATCACCGCGTAGATCCGGTCGCCGTCACGTTCGGCGTCGGCGAGGCGCTTGAGCACCACGCACGCCACGCCCTCGCCGAGCGCGATGCCGTCGGCGGAGGCGTCGAACGGGCGGCACCGGCCGGTGGGCGACAACGCCTGTGCCGAGGCGAACATCAGATAGTCGTGGATGCTGTTGTGCACGTCGGCGCCACCGGCCAGCACCATGGCACTGGTGCCGGCCCGCAGCTCCTTGCAGGCCAGGTCGATGGCGGCCAGCGCGGATGCGCAGGCGGCGTCCACCGTGTAGTTGGCGCCGCCGAGGTCCAGCCGGTTGGCGATCCGGCCGGCGATCACGTTGGCCAGCACCCCGGGGAAGGAGTCCTCGGTCAGCTTCGGTAGTTGCTCGTCCAGCTCGGGCGGCAGCGTCCCGTGGTAGGCCGGGTAGAGCGAACGGAACCCGTACGCGCTGGCCAGGTCGGCGCCCGCTTCAGCACCGAAGATCACCGAGGTGTGTTCCCGGTCGAAGACCCGCTGCGCGTACCCGGCATCGCGCAGCGCGCGGGCGGCCACTTCCAGTGCCAGGAGCTGGACCGGTTCGATGCTGGCCAGCGCGGCCGGTGGGATGCCGTAGGCCAGCGCATCGAACGGGATGTCCGGCAGGAAGCCACCGTAGGCCGCAGGCTTGCGGTACACCGCTGAGTCCCATCGGTCAGGGGGAACCTCGGTGACCGCATCCACCCCGGCCAGCACGTTGGCCCAGTAGCCGGCTAGGTCCTTGGCTCCGGGGAACACTCCGGCCATGCCGACGATGGCCACGTCCAATGCCTGGGTCGGCTGATCACAGTCGGTCGGCTCGGCACCTAGTTCAGCGACCCTGGCGGCGAGGAAGCCGGCCGCGCCCGTGGTCACCTGGGCGTGCAACGTCTCGATGGTGGTGGTTACCGAGCGCAGCGTGGCTACCTCGCCGAGCATGACCATGCCGTCGTGGTGCTGGACGTCCTCGTCCACCGCGACCAGGGCGTCGCCGTCGCGGCGCAGCCCCTTGCTGGCGATGCGCAGCCGACCCAGGTTGAGCTGCTCCAGCTCAGCCCACATCTGCTCGCGCGGCACTCCGGCGGCCGCCAACCGGGCCCGGGTCTCGGTGAACGTGCGCAGGTACGGCGAGTCCGCGCAGCGGGTGGCATGGCCGGGTGCGGTCTCCAGCAACACGGTGCGCTCGCAGGCCAGCGCGGCCTGCTGGAACCCCGGCCGGATGGCTCCAGCTATGACCGCCTCCTCGGTGAACAGGTACGCGGTGCCCATCAACACCCCGATCCGGCCGCCCCGCGCCGCCAGGGGAGCGGCCAGCGCGGTCACCATGGCGGCAGAGCGCTCGTCGTGGATGCCTCCAGCGAATAGCACCTGTAGCTGGCCGGCGCAGCTGTGCGTGTCGTCGTAGCCGAGCAGCCGCTGCAGCTGGATCTCCCACAGCGGGAAGCTGGCCCTGGGCCCAACGTGCCCGCCGCATTCCCGGCCTTCGAACACGAACCGCCGGGCCCCCTCGGCCAGGAACCGGTCCAGCAAGCCGGGGGAGGGCACGTGCAGGAACGTCTCGATTCCGGCGGCGTCCAGTGGCACCGCCTGCGCCGGCCGGCCTCCGGCGATCAGCGCATACGGGGGGCGCACCTGGTGCACCGCGGCCAGCTGCGCGTCGCGGACCTCAGGTGGGACAAACCCGAGGATGCCCACCCCCCATGGCCGCCCACCCAGCAGGGCCGCGGTCTGTTCCAGCAGGATCCGGGTCTGCTCGCCGCTGCTCAGGGACAACGCCAGAAACGGCAACCCCCCCTCGGCCGCCACTGCCGCGGCGAATCCGGCCTGATCACTGACCCGGGTCATCGGCCCCTGCACCACCAGCGGCTGGGTCGATGGCAATTGGGCGGCAGTGCGCAACTGGTCGGTGACCGCGGTGCGGACCGCGGCCACCACGCCTCCAGCGGTCACGTACTGCTGTGCCAGCGCAGCGGCCAGCGCGCCGTCCTGGCCAATCGGCAGCGCACTCAGGTCCCGCGCGCCGAGTCGAGTCGTGACCGTCTCGGGGTCGGCGGTGGGCAGGTCTGGGCGCGCGTAGAGGCGGTGACCACCGACGACCGCGGTTTCGCTGCCGTCCATCCCCCGGATCGCCGCGGCGACCTGGCCCGGCAGCTCGGCCTCGGCCACGAGCGCCAGCTGCGCGTCCAGCACCACTCCCGCCGCGCCGCCCGCGATCGCTGCGGCGGCCGTGTGCGGTCCGATCCCACCGGCTGCCCACACCGGGACGCCGATCCGCGGATCGGCCAGCACCTGTTGCAGCAGCACGAATGTCGTGGTGGTACCGACCCGGCCGCCGGCTTCGGCGCCCTTGGCGATCAGCCCGTACGCCCCGGCCCGGACCGCTGCGCGGGCCTGCGCCACCGAGGTGATCTCGACGAACGAGCGCCGCCCTGGCTCGGAGGGCCACCGTGAACCGGGCCCGTGCACGACCACCTCAACCTGCTCGGGCAGCTCGGCGGGTGACAGCGGGCACTGCGCCGGTACCCGGACCCCGAAACCACCGGGCCACCATCGGCGGACGTCCGCCAGCGCGGCCCGCGCCCAGCTAGCGTTCCGGCCCAGGTCCAGCACACCCACCGCGCCGGCTCGCGCGAGCGCCACCACAAGAGGGGCGTTGGGCTCCTCGAAAGGGGTGATCCCCACAACCAGCTCTCGCTCTTGCAGCCTGCTCATCCTCGGCCCTGTCCTCCTGTATCCGGGCTAGCCCGGTAGTCCGCACGGTGTCGCTAGGGATCCTTGGTCCCTAGGAAATGGCGCGGTGGTTGAAAGGCATGCCGACCTCGTGCAGGTGGCCAATGCCGTGGGTTGGCTCTAGGGCCCTGGGCTGTCGCTAAGGCAGCTGTCTCTCAGGCCCTGGGCTGTCTCTCAGACACAGCTCTGTTAGCCATAACTAACGTTGAGTTGGTGGTCAGTAGAGTTGCCACCACGATTGTGTTGAGCACGCCCAGGCCCCCCGCCCTATCGTACCCCGCCACCGACCCTCATTCAGGGCTACGGACTCGCCAATAGTAACACTAGGTGAGAGCGATGAGTCAAGAGAGTCATGGAAAACCCCAATGGCCTACCAGTACTGACGAGAATGGCCTATCGGTACTTACTTAATCGATCGGCACTACGTAGGCGCTCCGCGCTGTTGGTACCGTCGCGTCTGCTGGCTGCATGTTGTCGGCTGGCTGCCAGCCGTGTACACCCGTAGTGGGGGTGAGCGTCGTGCGCTGGTTGCGCAAGTCTGGGGTGGCGGCGGTCGTGGTGAGCTTGCTGGGTGCCACGGCATGTGCCGTGGCCGGGCCGCCACCGTCGGGTGCCGGCCCGTGCGCGGTGACGAAAACGGCCAACGTGGCGGTGCCGATGCGCGACGGCACCACGTTGCGCGCCGACGTGTACCGGCCCGCCACGTCCCAGCCGGTGCCGGTGATCTTGGTGCGCACGCAGTATGACAAGGAGGCCACGCAGGTCCGGCCCTCGCGATATGAGCGTCCGGGTTGGTTCGCCTCGCACTGCTACCTGGTGGTTGTCCAGGACATCCGGGGGCAGTTCGCCTCCGGGGGCACGTTCTCGGAGTTCACCAACGACCGCGATGATGGCTATGACAGCGTCGAGTGGGCCGCGAAACTGCCCGGATCGTCGGGCAAGGTCGGCATGTACGGCTCGTCCTACGTCGGCGCGACCCAGTGGCTGGCCGCCGAGACCGCTCCGCCGCATCTGACCACGATCGTGCCGGCCAACACCTCCTCGGACTACTATGACGGCTGGACCTATGAGAACGGCGCGTTCCGGCTGAATTTCATCGAACCGTGGGTGATGGACGGCCTCGCCTTGTCCGCAGCCAAGAATCGCGGTGACACCAAGGTTGCCCAGCAGCTCACCCAGGATCGCCAGGACACCGCCACCTGGCTGCGGTACACCCCGTATCGCAGCTTTCCACCGCTTCACCCCGGTGACGGCACGGTCGCGCCGTACTTCTACGACTGGATCGCGCACCGCACCGACGGCCCGTACTGGCAGCAGTGGGCACCACAGCGACACTACTCCGACATTAATATTCCGGTGTTGGACGTTGAGGGCTGGTACGATGCGTTCCTCGCCGGTGGTGTGCACAACTTCACCGGCATGGTCAGCTCCGGTGGATCAGCGTTGGCGCGCGCCAACCAGCGGATCGTGATCGGCCCCTGGGACCACATCGGCTGGGGCCGGCCCAACAGTATTGAGGCACCGATGCTCAAGCAGATCGGGCCAGTCGGTAACTCCCCGGTCAACGAGCTGATGCTGGCGTGGTGGGATCATTTCCTCAAAGGTATCGACAACGGCGTGAGTAACGGCCCGACGGTCAACTACTTCGAGATGGGCGCGAACGTCTGGAAAACCGCGACGGCCTGGCCGCTGCCCGGCACGCAGTGGGCGAGCTACTATTTGTCCAGCGGCGGGCATGCCGCCTCGGCACGGGGTGATGGTCAATTGGTCACCAGCCCGCCGGCTACCGGGCAGCAACCCGATGCCTACGACTACGATCCGCGCAACCCCGTGCCCAGCGTGGGTGGTCACTCCTGCTGCGCGGCGCCGGGCGGTTCACAGGGGCCCTATGACCAGCGCTCCGTCGAGCAGCGACCGGACGTGCTGGTGTACACCACCCCGCCGCTGGCCACCGACACCGAAGTGACCGGGCCGATCAGCGTGACGCTCTACGCCAGCTCGTCAGCACCCGACACCGACTGGACGGCCAAGCTGGTCGACGTGCACCCGGACGGCACCGCGGTCAACCTCAACAACGGCATCCAGCGGGCCAGCTTCCGGGAATCAAGCAGCGCGCCGACGCCGATCGAGCCGGACACGATCTACCAGTACACGATCACCGTGTGGCCGACGAGCAACCTGTTCCGCGCCGGCCACCGGATCCGCCTGGAGATCTCCTCCAGCGACTTCCCCCAGTTCGACCCGAACCCCAACACCGGGTCATGGCTGGGGGAGAGCACCGACACCAGCGTCGCCCACCAGACCGTCCTGCACGACGCCCAGCACCCCTCAGCGCTGGTCCTGCCGGTGATCCCGGCGTCGGCCTCGGGCAAGACCAGCACCACGTTCCCGCTGCGGGCCCGCCAGTGATCTGGGTCAGTGGTTGCCGGAGTCGAATTCGTCGGCTGTCACGCCATGGACGAACGCGTCCCACTCAGCATGGGTGTAGCTGATCACGGCGTCGCCGGGTGCTGGCTGTGCCGGACTTAGACGGTTCGGGGGCAAGGTTGACCTCGACCCAGTTGGGCTTCCACTGAAGCTGTAGCTGTTTGTGAACGAGCCGGTGGCCGGGACATCGGGAGTGCTCATCGCGTTATCACCTCTGCTGACCGATTCGGTTCAGGATGAACTCGCGGGATTCCTCAGGCCCCAGGGCAATGGCTCGTAGCCGGTCGAAGTGGTCGATCAGGCTGGCCATGCCCTCGCGCTCGATAAAGGTGTTGGTAAGACCCAGAGCGTCAATATGCCCGATCACCGGGACTGCGGTGCCGAGGCTGAACAGGATGAAGGAGGCGCCCAGCGCAGGGTGCGCGCCAACGGAGAATGGCAGGACCTGCACGGTCACGGTGGCGGGTTCGGTGGTGGACTGGAGCAGGTGTTCCATCTGGGCCCGCATCACCTCGGGGCCACCGATCGGTCTGGCGAAGACCGCCTCGCCGAGCACGCACCACAGTCGCGGGGGTGGTGGCGCGTCCCGCGTGAGGATGGCGTGACGGTCCATCCGGATCTTGATCCGCCGCTCGACTTCGGCCTGGTCGGCGCCGAACAGGGCCGTGCGGATCAGTGCGCGGGCGTAGTTCTCGGTCTGGAGTAGCCCGGGGACCAGTTCGCCTTCGTAGCAGCGGATCTCGGTGGCGTCGGTTTCCAGGTCGATGAACCGGCGGAAATAGCCGGGTAGGGTGTCGCCGTAGAGCTTGCGCCGCCCGCGCTGCCGGGCTTCCTTGCCGATGTCGAGCAGTTCCTGCCGCTCGGGCCCGGTCACCTGGTAGAGGTCCAGCAGCCTTTCCAGCTCGGCGACCTTCAGGCCACTGCGGCCGTGCTCGATCCGGCTGATCTTGCTGGTGTCGCAGTCCAGCGCTGCGGCGGCGTGCTCCTGAAGTTGGCCGGCCGCCTCGCGCTTGCGCCGCAACGTCGCGCCCAGTTGCAGCCGCGGTGCCGTCGGCCGCTGCTCGCCCACTGCGGTTCCTTCCTTCACCGACGGCTACCGCGCGCGCAACGCAGCCGGCAGCCATCCCTCTATTGGGGCATGTGTAAATTGCACTTGTACCTATAGACTCCGTAGCTATAAAGCTGCGTCACCGTATCCGGACGCAGCCGGGAGGCGCACGATGGTCGCTGAACTTGAGCGCGAGTTGCGTCCAGCGCAGCCGCGCCTCCCGCTCGACGGCGGTGGGACCGGGGATGTCCTGAAGGCCCCTGGTCCCACCGCCCCCCATGCCCTTCGCGGGCCGGAGGTGAGGTGAGTCATGGCTGCCCACCGGCGCACCATGCCGCTGCTGTGCCTGCTGGTCCGGCTGGGCTGGCAGCGTGATCCCGACCTGTGGACCGTGCGCTGCCGAGACGGCAACGGTCGCCGTGCCCGCATACACGTCCACCTGGCCCCGATTGGAATCAGCCTCGCGGTGCCCTCGCCAGGGCCAGTGCAGCTGACCCTGTGGGAAGCGGGGCAGCTGCGGGCAGCCCTGCGCGATGCGATCCAGCGGTTCGCCGAACTCGCCGGCCCAGACACGTTCCGCGCCAGTTTCTCCCGCCCGGAGCCGCCCCCGCCCCCGCCGGGGAGCCCTCCAACACCCCGCGGCCGCGTCCAGTTGCTCCCCGCGCTCCCACCGCCCATTCGACCCACCGTCGCCCAGATCGCCCAGAGACTCGCGACGTCGCTGACGCCGAAACCGAAGAATGACCACGACCACGCCGACGACGATGAGGTGCACCGTGGTCAAGCGGTGGCCTAGCCTCGCCGCCGCAATGGCCCCGGCGGGCGCGGCCTTATGATGGAAACGCCGGGCTATCCGGGAGAGGATGACGCTGAGGGGCCACCAGACCATCGCCACTGCCCGGCAGAAGGGAGGCTTCGGATGACAACGGTGGATGAATCTGATCGGCATCCACGCTGGACCCAGTATCCGTCATCGCCAATAGGGCGTTTCTCGATCGCATCCTCCATGGCCCATTGAATACCCTTTGTGGCCAAATCTGTTAATAGTCCTGTGCCTGGAATCAATAGACCGGCTATGCTACTCCCGAGTCTAACTTGTTTCAGTCTTCGCTCTCTAGCTAGGTTTCGCGACAATGCTGCCGCAAGAACGCCATTCATCCAATGTTCGTCGACGCCGATCCCGCTTCGAGTAGCGTCATGTAGTGCTGAACGAAGAGACCGGACCGCCCTGTTATCTCTAGTAAACCTGACAACGGCCTCTATGTTATACGGAGTCAAAGTGGGAATTCTAAGGTTGAGAATCCTTTTGGCTCCCTCCGCTAATGTCGAGTCATCCTGCAGATCCCACCTCGCGAAGTAGAGGTGGTCGTAGTAAGCACGGCTGTCGTCCCAATCGAGCAACGGGCTATCGAAGGTGTGCCGAAAAAGATCATGTATTACAAGGTGAGATATAAGCGGCTTGATAATTTCAGTCAAGAATTCCCGATCCGATGCATCGCTAGGGACTTCTGGAGAGAGGACGAGATTCTCGCCATGGCGGACACGATCCGGTGTGGCTTTGCCATCAATTCTGACGGTAGCATTGTAAACGGTATAGTGGCTTGAATTGATTAGTTTACGATCATCAGGAACAAATTTCTGAACGAAGGAACCTCGACTCCTGACGATTTCAAGCCAATGATCCCGAACTATGCGGTGCCATGCTTCGATATCCTTGACCAACCGATTCGACATATCCTCTATACGCTCGCGATGCTGTTTGACAAGACCTCCACCATCGAACACGTGTAGGAGTCCCTCTGTCCTGAGGAAGGAAAGAGTTTTTCGCATGGGCCTCAGAAACTCAGGTGAGTCTGTCAACAGGTAGTCGAGCACGCTCTGGTCTATTAGGTAACCGTTTCCTATGAGCAAAGTAGAATAGTCTAGATCAAAGCCGTCTACAAACTCAGTTGCGACTGGATAGATAGCGTGGTCTGGAAACTCGGACTCTAGGTAGAAATTGTGCGGACCAAACGAGGTGAGTAAATATTTGATGCTAGACATCACGATAGCTCCAAGCTACTCAAAAAGCGGATTCCCCCGTAACTGTCCAGCCCATTTATTGTGGGGAATTATTTGATTGCACCCAAAAGCTATGTGCTTCGTCGGCACGTCGCGAGTAACTATCGCTCCAGCACAGATATAGGCTCGAGGGCTAATCGTCACACCTCCCATCACCAATGCACCATGTGCCACAAAACTGTCATTGAGGACTGTTGGACTCGGTTCCGGCACAGGACGATGGTCCCAAGGCATTGTTGAATTCGCGTGAGTGTGGATGAGCTTTCCAAAAGTTCGGCATCGATCGCCAATAACTGTCCCCTCTGATACAGTTCCGCCAACAACGCAGTCACGTCCAATGACCGCTCCGGACCCGAGAGACGCTCTATATATTATTAGCGTGTTGGAACCAACGTGTACATTTGGGTCAATTTTACAATATGCATCAACTATGACCTTATCATCAAGGTAAACATTCATTCCAATTACGCAAAATGGCCCAACGTGCACGGTCTCTTGAATGTGCGGTTGACCATATTTCTGACCGTCCTGTGTCCTAGTCATTCCTTGAAGTGGTCTTAGTTCCACTCCGATAAGAGCGGTTGGATGAATTTGCGCCATGACGTTTACTCCGCTGTCAAAATATCGAGGATGGTATCAATATTCCTGAGCGTCAGGGGGTCGTTGCCCACTTCGTCACCAACCCGGGTGAAACCGTGTTCTGTATTCAAAAGGGGAACAAATTCTGCTCTAGCTTGAGCCCAAGCAGTTATTCAGGGGGTATTGATTTATCGCACCGCATCCGAAAATTTTCCGTCCTTGTAAGTGATTTGTCAGTATGAATATCCAATCTTCGTTGTAAATATATGGAAAGAATCCCGCAATTTTTATCGGTTTCAGATATAGGAAGCTGCCACTCATGGAGACTCGAGGAACTGTTGAGGTTAGCTGAGATTCAATCCTATCGACGGTGGATACATCTGGCTCACTCAAAGGGTAACCCCCGACAATATCAGCAGCCTCAAACTCTGGCCGAACCGATCCATTTGCTGTCACCATAGGTCTAATGTCGTCATCGACCATTATAATAGAGTTAAGTGCGTGAGACTTGGAATATTGAACAGCGAAAGTTCGCTTGACGGGAATACTAAAATGGACGCCCTTGAGCGCGGACGGATTACAACTACTTGCCAAGCTTAAGTAGCGACTCTCAAAATGCCGCGGGACGGTTAATATCTGCACATTATTCAGTAATCGTAGATTTAATTCAGCCTCGTGGATACACCGGACGAGATAGACAGGAACACCTAACTTGGCCCAAGTGGAGGTCGTATCATGCAACGAGCTACGCTCAAAATTGCTTGGCACAAATACCGCGTCAGGCGCCATAGGCCAAGGATGGATTTCATTTTGTGGCAAGAAATTCGAAACTGGTAAGAATGGATCTATGATGCCATCCATGATTCGGCAAGTCGTCTTGGAGTATCGCACTGGTGATTTCTGACGTTTCATCTCCTGGTCTTCACGGCGGGATGTCCTGGTATCGGTTACATGCCACGAATCCACAAAAAAAGCTGCTTCTCTGGGCGCAACTGCTATTGAGGGGACAAGTGTAGTCGATAAATTTCCATCTTTGAATTCTACGGCAGCAATCTGTCATACCGACGCCTGGATGTGTCCGGCAGTACGGCAGACAGACCTGACGGCTACGTGCTTCGAGCGACGCGCTAAGTGTACCTGGCGCCAAGCGCAACACGACGGCCAACGCCTCACCGGTACCCCCCCTGAGTTGCTGCACTGTTACGGGCCAGATTCTCGTCGTAGATCGCTCTGCAGGCAAGGGCTTGCGGAGCGAGACGTGAGAGCGCCGTCGTCGAGTCAATCATCCATATGGCCGGCAAACGGACAATATTCGGATTTGGGATACTTGCAACCGTGGCAGTGCAGTGTGGGCCGTGGAAAAGTCGATCTACTCGGTCAAGTTCCAGCGGCTCTGTGCCGTACTGCGCGAACTGCGACAGGAGGCCGAGCTGCAGGTCGCGGCCGAGCTGGGCGTGACCCTGTTGTGCCGGTTGTGGGGCACTCGGGTGACCTGGCGGGTCGGGTTTCGCTCCCCTCCGCCACAGGCTCATGCGTGGGTCGAGGCCGGTGGCGAGCCTGTCCGGGAGCCGTGGGCCCCCACCTGATCTACTTGCCGATCATTACCGGGTGAGAGGACGCCATCTCGTGCCCGACATTCTCGATACCCGGCTGGTCGCATTCGCGTCGTCGCTGTCGAGCGTGCTTTCGCCACCGTGGCGCGGCATCGCTGCGTTCCTCGGTTTCGCTACGGTCCCGACACCATCACCGTGCCCCAGGACACGTTACCCAGCGGTGCGGTCCTGGACCTCGTCTACTCTCATCAGTCCCTGGTGACCAGCACGGGCCACAATGGTCAGCCCTCGTCGTCCTCGTCGGCGCCGACGCTGATGGCCCGCATGCTTGAAGCCCTCGATTTGCGTCGGGGCCTGAGGGTGTTGGAGATCGGTGCCGCTAGCGGCTATAACGCCGCGCTCATCGCCACCATCACCGGGGCTGAGGTCACCACCGTGGAGGCCGGTGCCGACACCGCGCGGGGCGCGGTCGAGTCCATCCGCCGGCTTGGACTCGATCACCGGGTGACCGTCTGCCACGGTGACGGGTACCTCGGTGGGTCGTGCGGTGGCCCGTATGATCGGATCATCGTGACCTGCGGGGTGGCTGGTCTGTCCCCGCACTGGCTTGGCCAGCTCGCCCCGGGTGGTCGTATCGTCGCCCCGATCGCCCACGGTGGGGTGCACCCTGTCCTGGTCAACACCGTGACACCGCCCACGGTGCGGGGCACCGCCGCGCTGTGGGCCGACTTCATGCCCGCCGCCGGGCCGCTGCGCCCCAAGGCGTTGGTGGGTCACGACCCCGCCGAGGACATTGCCGCCACTGCGGTGACCCGAATCCCGGATGCCAGTCCAGCTCGCACCATGGCGGCTTATCAGGACTTGTGGTTCTTCCTCGCCACTCGCCACCTCAACATCACCCGCGCCTACACCGACGATGGCACCGTTGACCCCACCCAGGGCGCCTGCGCGCTGCACCTTCCCTCGCGAGGGACGGCGTGGGTCCAGACCGATGGAAGCATCGCGGTCGTGGGGGAGTCAACGGTGGCCGAGGAGCTGCGTGCCCTCACCCGCGCCTGGGACGCCCTCGGCCAACCCTCACTGACCCAGTTCACCTGCACATTCGACCAATCCGGCAGCGCAGACACCGCACTGTGGGTACCCCACCAGTGGGCACTGGACGCTGTCACCGCTCGCGACTGACGCGCGAAACGGGGGGGAGCCTGGTGCCCCGCACGACTGCTGTGCCATGAGCGGCGTGGACTGGGATAAGGATGGCGAGGCGTTTAGGTGGTGTCAGGGGTGTCCGAGGGTTCGGCGATGGGGCGGGTGAGTTCGGAGAGCGCCGCGCGTTGACGTCCGTCGGCGCCGAAGTTGTCGGGCGCCAGCCATCGCTGATACGCCGCCTTGAGGCGCGGCCATTCGGTGTCGGTGATCGAGAACCACGCGGTGTCCCGGTTACGGCCCTTGACGATCAACGCGTGGCGGAAGGTCCCTTCGTAGACGAAGCCGAAGCGAAGTGCCGCGCGGCGTGATGGTGCGTTGAGCGCGTCGCATTTCCACTCGTAGCGCCGGTATTCCAGCTCGTCGAACACCATTGCCATCATGAGGGCCATCGCCTCGGTCGCCGCCGTGGTGGCCTGTAGTGCTGGGCTGAACGCGAGATGACCGACCTCGATGCCGCCGTCCGGCGGGTTGACCCGTAAGAAGGCGGCAAGGCCAATGGCGCGACCATGCTCCCTGCCGACGATCGCGAAAAACAACGGGTCCTCAAAGGTGGCGACGCTCTCGAGCCATTTGCGGTAGGACCCGAAGTCCTCGAACGGGCCGTAGGGCAGGTAGGTCCACATCCGCCCCAGCTCGTCCATGCTGTTGGCTTGGTAGAGATCGTCGGCGTGCTGGGACGGGGCTAAGGGCTCGAGCCGGCACCAGTAACCCGCTAGTGCACGTGCCGGGGGCCGCGACCGAGGGGTCCAGTGGGGGACCGGGAATCCGACGGGTTGGCCCAGGTGGTTCGTATCGGTCATGCCTCTCCTGTTCCCTCTATCGAGAAGTTGTCAGACGAAAACCCCGCGTGTTCATGGTGTGGTCGTTGTTGGGACAGGGCCTCGGCAAAGGTCGCTTGTCACCAAATTGATTAGATGAGGGCGCTGTCCCGTTTCTTCTGTGGGGCTACCCGTTTCACGTATTCACGTAGTTGTTCTCTGAACGGGATGACGTGCACGTTGTCAGGGTACTGAGCGGTCAGCTCACCATGGAAGCCGAGTAGCCGATCGCAGACCAAGGTCGAAGACGTCGGTACAGCCAGCTCAAGTGCTGCCTGCGCAACGGTGACTGATTCAGCGACGTCATGCTGTGCCAGCCGGACGTTAGCGAGCCGAATCTCGTCAAGAATGCGACTGCGGTCGAAGCCGGGCGTCCGGCTCTCGCGGGCACTGAGGGTGTGCCGTTCGGCCCGCCTGGCATGAGCGATGGCACGGCCACTATCTTCCGTATGGATGGCCAGCTCGATGTAGGCATCGGCGGCTAAGCCATCAACCTGGGCCTGACCCATGTAGTGTTGCCAGTCCGGAACAACGTCAACCTGCGCATCCTGCCAGACTTCAACGCAGGCATCAGAGGCACGAGTGACCTGCGCGTGACCTCTGAGATGCGCGTGTGCTAGGGACTCCACCCCTAACAGCTCGGCGCGCACCAGCGCACTGTCGTGGTGGGGCAAGCTGTACAGCGCCGCGTGAACGAGGTCGAGACTGTCCTCGTAGTGACCATATTTCGTTGACAGCCGGGCCATATCGCCGAGAATCTTGGCGCCGAGGGCCGGCGATCGGGCTTCGTGGCACGCGCTAAGCCCCAGCAAGTAGTAGCGCTGGGCGACGCCGGGCAAGCCTTGATCGTATGCCATCCAACCCGCTGCCTGGGCCAGCTCGGCAGTAATCTGGAACAGACGCTGGTGTACCGCCGGACTATGCGGCTCGCGCAGAGTTTCAGCCACCCCGTTGAGCTGCCCGACCACCGCTTTTCGGTGCAGCCCGCCCATGCCTGAGGCATCCCACCGGCGAAAGATCATGAGCGTGCGTTCGAGAGCATCCAGGTCATCACTGCTGACCGACTCCGGGGAGACCAGCGGGACAGCAGCCAAGGCCTGTGCCAGCCAGCGGCGAACGGGCTGCACCAGGACGGTGCCCGACAGGGTGGTGAACTCTTGCAGCATGTCGCGGCGACTGGCGACGTCCATGGCTGCGAACCATTCCATGAGCGGACCAATCCGCGCTGAGGACAAATCCCCAGGGACAGCAACATCCTATCACTGGGCTGGGCCGGGAGGCCCTCGGGAATGGCCAGCAGCTCCTGGAACGTGTCCGGTGACACGGCCAGGATCTTGGCCAACTTGGGTCGGCACCACGGCTGCGGCTGCGTCTCGTCTGCCTCCCAGCGCACCACCGTGGTCCGCTCGACTCCGAGCAGCGCGGCGAGCTGTTCCTGCGTGTGGTCGGCTGCCTTGCGGCGGTCAGCTAATGCGCGGCGTTTTGCTGTCATGACGGTAGTGGCTCCTCTCCGGGCAAATGTCGAGTGTAGCGGCCTTGCAGATGCGCGAGCAGCACTATCCGCCTGTCAGTGATGCATCTACTATGCATCCACATCAGCACCGATGTGCATCTATGATGCGTCTCAAGGCGCGGGGCGGCTGAGGGCCTGGAACTCGATGAGGTGGAGATGGATGGGGTGGGAGACTGGGCTGACGTTGAGGATTGACCACTGCTCCCCTTGAACTGCATGACGTCCGAGTTGGGAGTGCCGGGGCCTGTGTTTACCAGCGTGAGGGACCGACCCCGGAAGGCATGAAAGTCGATCAGAACATCGGCGCGCTCGGCCGGCGCCAGGGTGATCGCATCCAGCGCAGGCGGCGCGGGCAGCAGGCCGTCGTCGCTGCCGATCTGGCGCGGCGCGCCAGGAACAACGGCACCGTTGTCGTCATGAAGTGCCAATGTGTAGAAGCGCGAGTTGGAGGCGTTGAGCACCTGGAAGCGATACCAGCGGGCATGGACGGTGAGATGCGGCCAGATCACCCCCGTTTACCAGGGTGAAAGGTCCAGTGAAAGGCAGTGTGACCTTTTCCGGCTCGGTGAACAGGATGTTTACCTTGTGCAGTAGCTGCCCGGTGAGGTTGTCCGCGGCGTCGGTATCCAGGTTGCGGTCGCAGATGATCGGCGGCACTTCGTGCCAGGTTTGCCCGCAATGTGATCTCCAGCGGAGTGGGTCGCCCACTGCGTGCAACGTGGATCACCGGCGGAATATGCAGCGGGTCGACAAACTTCTCCAACCGCAGTTCCCCGAGCGTGGCATCAGGCCCAGGCGACGGCGTTGCTGATGTGGGGCGCTTCTCACCGGCGCGGCGTTCCTGTTCGAGCCGGTCCAGCAGCCACGACCGTGCCATCGTCGCCATCGGCAGGTGCCGCTGTCGGGCCAGTCGCCGCAGCTCGTTGAACTGCTCGTCAGTTAGCTTTACATTGAACATGCGGCTCGAACGATTTGGCCGGCGGATCGTGGTGGCTTCCGGATAGGGCTCGGTGCTAGTGGCCTCGGCTTCGAGTCGCCGCGCGTCGGCCCGCGCGGTCTCATCGTCAAGTTTCTTCGCCATTGAGTACCACCTCTTTGCAGGTCACCAGGTCTTGCCCGGTTGCCGGCCAAGAGTTCATCCCGTGCAGGTCGCCGTCCAGGTCCCGGTAGGCGATCACCACGAGGACCCGGCCAGCCGATGAACCCAGATGCGCGGACTCGTGAGCTGGGATTAGGGCGACAGCTCAACCACGTGCTCATCGGCCATCACATCCTCGTCGGACCACCGAAGCTCCACCCACCTAGTGTAAGCCACTGACTTACACGCGAGATGCACCGGCGGTCTCTCCACGACGTCGCCGTAGCCAACAACCAACAGAGCTTACCATCTGTGCGCAAACGACTCCACTGACGGATTGGCGCTGTTCACGGCCTTGTTTACACCCTGACGGCTACGCTCAGCCCCGCTTGTCGGCGTGTGTAGTGGCGATCATGGCTCGCCACCCGGTGCCGGCGTCGGGGTAGCGGGGAGACCACCCGGTCGCTTCCTTAAACCGCCGGTTGGAGACCCGCTGGGAACGGAGGTAGAACCGGGTGCTGTTGGTCAGCCGCAGAAGCGTGGTACCGGTTGTCAGCGGTGCCTTGACGCCCAACGCGTCGGCCAGTGCTCGGTGAAACGCCTGGCGGGTCAGCGGCTCGTCGTCGCTGACGTTCCAGATTCCAGCCGGCACGTCAAGGGCGGCCACCACGGCGGTGGCCGCGTCCTCGGCGGCGATGGCGGGTGCATAGGCGTTCTTGGGGCCGGGCAGGGCCGGCAGACGCCAGCGAGCCATCTGGTGCATGTATTGGCTGTGAACGGACTCCCAGGCGTAGAACTGCCCGAAGCGCAGTACCACCCCGATACCGCCTGCTTTGGTGAACCGACCGGCCTGGGCTTCGGCGACCTGGGTCGCCCGGGCGAGGACGGGTGGGTCGAGCGCGACATCCTCGTCGATCCACCGGTCGCCGCAGTCGGGGTAGATGAAGGCGATCGACTCCTGCACGAAGCGCTCGACGCCCGCACCCAGCGACGCGTCTACCAGGTTGCGGGATGCCTCACAACGGATCCGATTGTTTTCCGACCAGGCGCTTGGCCGGGCGGCCCGGGACGGTGATGGGATCTTGGTGGCGAGGTTGATGACAACGCCGTGACCCTCCACGGCCGCCCTGACCGCGGCCAGGGCGAACAGATCGACCTTGGCCGGCTCGGCTCCCAGCTTCCGCGCCAGCGCGGCCTTCTCCTCGGATTGGGCCACGGCGGTGACGGCGTAGCCGGCGCCGACGAGCAGTGGCACCACCCGCCGACCAAGGACACCCGTCGCGCCAGTGACAAACACCCTCATCGGATCACCTCCACCGAGGCGGACGCGTGGTCCCCGCAAACCTCATCCTGTCGCTGGCGCGAGTTCCACGGTGACCGTGCGCGCCGTTGCCTCACGGAGCACCAGCTCGCGGACGCTGCCGGCCCGGATCAGGTCCGTCTCGCCGACCGGAAGCATTGCCAGCTGCTCGGAGTTGTCCTCGACGACGAGCAGGGCGACCTCACTGCGTTGCGAGCGCCGCTGCTCGGATTTGGCCTTGCGGATCTCGGCGAGGACCGAGCGGACCACGTCCAGCACGGACGGGTCAGCGTTGTTGACCGCCTCGCGCAGCTCGTCGCTGCGTGGCCAGGGAGCGCGGTGCACCGACCCGGTCTGCCACCAGGACCAGACCTCCTCGGTGACGAACGGGAGGAACGGCGCGAACATGCGCAGCAGGATCGAGTGCGCGATGGACAACGCGGCCTGGGCCGACCGGGCTGCGGGACCCTCGTCGTACGCGCGCTGCTTCACCAGCTCGACATAGTCGTCGCAGAAACGCCAGAAGAACGACTCCGTCAGCTCTAGCGCCCGGTGGTAGTTGTACCCGTCGAAAGCGGCCGTGGCGTCGTCGATCACCGTTGCCAGCTGGGCCAGCATGGCACGGTCCAGCCCCTCCGTCACGTCGGCCAGCGTCTCGTCCTGCTGACCCAGCCCGAGAACGAATTTTCCGGCGTTGAGAATTTTGACCGCGAGGCGGCGGCCCACCTTCATCTGTGCCTTGTCGGCCGCCGTGTCGGTGCCCGGCGCGCCCTTGCACGCCCAGTACCGGAAACCATCCGCCCCGTACGTGCTGACCAGCGGCATCGGGGTAAGCACGTTGCCCTTGGACTTCGACATCTTCTTGCGGTCGGGGTCCAGGATCCAGCCGTTGATGGTGGTGTGTTGCCACGGCAGCACACCATGCTCCAACTCCGAGCGCAGCAAGGTGGAGAAGAGCCAGGTACGGATGATTTCCGGGCCTTGTGGCCGCAGGTCGGTCGGGAAAACGCGGGAGAACAGGTCGTCGTCATCCTCCCAGCCACCGGCGATCTGCGGGGTGAGTGAGGACGTCGCCCAGGTGTCCATTACGTCGGGGTCGCCGATGAAGCCGTCGGGCTTGCCCCGCTGGTCCTCCTCGTAGCCGGGGGGCACGTCGGTTTGCGGGTCGATCGGCAGGAGTGACTCCTCCGGCAGGATCGGGGTGTCCCAGAGGATCTCTCCAGCGCCGTCCAGCGGGTACCACACCGGGAAGGGCACGCCGAAGTAGCGCTGCCGGCTCACTAGCCAGTCCGTGTTGAGCCCTTCGACCCAGTGCTCGTAGCGCAGGTGCATGAAGTCGGGGTGCCAGCGGAGCTCACGGCCCCGCTGGATCAGCGTCTCGCGCAGCTCGGCGTTGCGTGCGCCGTTGCGGATGTACCACTGCCGGCTGGTGACGATCTCCAGAGGGCGCTCGCCCTTTTCGTAGAACTTGACCTCGTGGATGATCGGCTTAGGGTCACCGATCATCTGGCCCGATTCGGTCAGTAGCTCGATGACGTGGCGGCGCGCCTGGTTCGGGAACGTGCCGGCCAGCTTCGTCCAGGCCTGCGCACCGGCTCCGCTGAGCCAGCCCGGTGTCTCCTCCTGGAACCGGCCATCGCGGCGGATGACCGATCGGGTCGGCAGGTCCAGCTCCCGCCACCACACCACGTCGGTGGTGTCGCCAAACGTGCAGATCATCGCGATGCCGGAGCCCTTGTCGGGGTCGGCGAGCGGGTGTGTCACCACCGGCACGCGGACCCCGAACACGGGAGTGCTCACCTGAGTGCCGATCAGCGCCCGGTACCGGTCGTCGTCGGGGTGGGCGACCAGGGCGACACACGAGGGCAGCAGCTCGGGGCGGGTGGTTTCGATCTCCACCGGGGCACCGCCGTCGACCCGCGCGAACGCGAGGCGGTGGTAAGCCCCCTGCGTCGGGCGATCCTCGAACTCCGCCTGCGCCACGGCTGTCTGGAAGTCGACGTCCCACATCGTCGGCGCCTCGATGGCGTACGCCTCACCACGGCTGACGTTGCGCAGGAACGCGCGCTGGGCGACCCGCCGCGACCGGGCATCAATCGTCGCGTACGTCAACGACCAGTCGACGGAGAGCCCTATGGTGCGCCATTGTTGCTCGAAGTCATGCTCGAACTCGGCCGTCAGACGCTGACACAGCTCGACGAAGTTGGGCCGCGAGATGGGTCGGTAGCCTTTCGCTGCCTCGGTGAGGACGAGATCGGGCTCGTACGGGACGCTGGGGTCGCAGCGCACACCGTAGTGGTTCTGTACACGGCGCTCCGTGGGCAGGCCGTTGTCGTCCCACCCCATCGGATAGAAGATCTCGCGCCCGCGCATCCGCTGGAACCGGGCGATGGCGTCTACCTGGATATAGCCGAAGGCGGACCCCAGATGAAGGGACCCGCTGATGGTCGGTGGCGGAGTATCGATGGCGTAAATCTCGTCGCGGGTCTTCGACCGATCGAAGCGGTATGTGCCCTGATCTTGCCAGCGAACGTCCCATTTCGCCTCGAGACCATCAAGCGAGGGCTTCTCCGGGATGATCGCCATGCCGATACGATAGACCCAGCCCGAGGCTCACTCGGTGTACAGGGCATCGAGGACTTGGCGGTAGTTGGTCTGCACGACAGACCTGCGCACTTTCAGGCTGGGGGTCACCTCGCCGGAGTCCACCGTGAGGTCGTGATCGAGGATGATGAATTTCTTGATCGTCTCCCAGCGGTTGAGCTGCGTGTTCAGCTTTCGCACGTAGTCCTCGACTGTGCTGTGCATCACCGGGGAGGTCACGACCTGCGCATAGGACATCCCGGCCATGTCGTGGTGGGGGGCCCAGCCTGCTACCGCGTCGGGGTCGAGCGCGATCAGTGCCACACAGTAGTTGCGCTGGTCACCGTGCACGACCATCTGGCTGGCCAGCGGGCACATCGCGGTAAAGCGACTCTCGATGTGAGAGGGCGCGACGTATTTGCCGCCGGAGGTCTTGAACAGGTCCTTCTTCCGGTCGGTGATCCGCAGGAACCCGTCGGCGTCGATCTCCCCGATGTCACCGGTGGCTAGCCACCCGTCGCCGGTGAGCGCCTGGCCGGTGTCCGAGTCCAGGTGGTGGTAGCCGTCCATGACGCCCGGGCCCTTGATCAGGATCTCACCGTCATCGGCGATCATGAGCTGGGTACCGGGCAACGGCAGCCCCACGGTGCCGAGCTTGACCCGACCCGGGCGGTTGACCACCGAACCGGCGGAGGTCTCGGTGAGGCCGTAGCACTCGAGGATCGGGATGCCGGCGGCATGGAACCACTCCGCGATCTGCTCAGACAGGGCCGCCGCGCCGGAGATGAAGAACCGCAACCGGCCGCCGAACCGGTCGCGTACCTTGACCATGACCAGCTTGTCGGCCAGCTGGTGGCGCACAGCCAGCTGCCATGGCACCGGTTTGCCCTGCCTGACCAGGCGGGATACCTCAAGGGCGACGCCACATGCCCAGTCGAAGACCTTGGCCCTTGGCCAGCCCGCCGACTGTGCCGTGGCGACGATACGACCGTATGCCTTCTCGAAGATACGCGGAGCCGCGCCCATGAACGTCGGGCGCACCACAGCCAGGTTGGGCACGATCCGGTCGATCCGCCCGTCGACGGCGGTCGCGAAACCCACCTGCAGCTGAGTGGCCAGCAACACCTTGCCGAACGCGTGGGCCATCGGCAGCCACAGGTACTGCAGATCGTCGACGTGCAGCACGCCCAGCGAAGCGACCGCAGCCCCCTCGTAGGTCCATGAGGAATGGCACAGCCGCACTCCCTTGGGCCGGCCAGTGGTGCCCGAGGTGTAGATCAGGGTGGCGAGGTGGTCCGGGTGGATCGCGGCGGTTCGCTCCTCGACAGCATGGGGGTGCTCGGCGAGGTGGGTGGCGCCCAGTTCGGCCAGCCTGTCCAGGGAGATCACCCAGGGATCATCACCGCTGTCGGGTGTGCCGTCGAAGGTGACTACCGCGCGGACCGAAGGCAGCGTGCCCCGCTGCTCGCGCAGCGTGGCGATCTGGCCGTCGTCCTCGGCGAAGACAACCCCGCTGGCTGAGTTGGCGAGGATGAACGCGACATCGCTGGAGATCGCCGAGGGATAGACAGTGGTCGTGGCCGCCCCGGCGCACATGATCGCGAGGTCGGCCAGGATCCACTCGTAACGCGTCTCGGACGCGATCGCGACCCGCTGCTGGGCAGTGACACCGAGCGCGACCAACCCGGCGGCGAGCCGGGTGATCTGCTGGGCTGTCTCCCGCCAGGTCTGAGACACCCAACTGTCCCCGGTTGGGTACCGAAATGCCTCCCGGTCCGGTGTCTGCGCGACCCGGTCGAAAAACATCTGCGCCACACTGACCGCCCGATCGGCGACCACCGCGAGGCGTGCATCGGCCTGCGCGGGTGTTGTCATCGCGGACCTCCTTCGCCTGGTCTCCTCACCCAGGAGTGTAGGCCTGGCGAGGGTCACCGAATGGCCGCAGCGCTCGGTTGGGCCTGGCGCAGATCGTGGTCTTTCGTCTCGGGGAGGGCTGCGGTGCAGAGCAGGCTGAGTAGTGCCAGTGCGCACAGCAGGATGCCGATGGAGACGCTGCCGAATGCCGCCGCTAGTGGCGCGGCTACCAGCGGCGGCATCGCGCCGCCCACGATGCCAGCCAGGTTGTAGCTCATACCGGCTCCGGTATAACGGTATCGGGTCGGGAACGTCTCAGGCAGGAACGCTCCCACTGGACCGTAGGCGAGGCCATGTAACCCTGCGGTGACGATCACGCCGATGGCGAAGGCCACCGGGGAGTGCGTGTCGAGCAGCGGGAACAGCAGCAGCGACCACACCGCCGCGCCAGCGCAGGATGCCATGATCAAGCTTCGCCGGCCGAACCGGTCCGAGGAGATCGCCGAGGCGATGGTGCTCAGCGCCGTCACCGCCCCGGCGACGATCCCGAGGGACAGCACCAGCGTGCGGCTCAGCGCCGCGCCGGTGGGACTGGTGCCATAGCTGATCAGGTAGGTCGTGCCAGTGTAGAACAGGGCGAACATCACCGTCGTGGCCCCGGCCGCCAGCAGGATCTCCCTCGGCGCCTGGGTGAGCGCTTCCCGCAGCGGAGCATGTGTCGTGGGCTCATGCCGCTCATGCCGCTGAGCGGCTTGGAACACCGGCGTCTCCTCGATCCGCAACCGGACGTACAGGCCCGCTGCCACCAGCACGATGCTGATCAGGAACGGGACCCGCCACCCATAGTCGAGAAACGACTGGTCGGTGTTGCCGAGGGTGAGGCCGGTGACCAGGAACGTCGCGCTGGACAGCACCACCGCGATCGCCGGCCCGAGCTGCGGGAACACCGCGTACCGCCCCCGTCGCCGCGGTGGTGCGTATTCCGCGGTGAGCAGTGTCGCGCCGGCCCATTCCCCGCCCACCGCGAAACCCTGCGTGAACCGCAGCACGACCAGCAGAATGGGAGCCGCGACCCCGATCGTGGCCGCGCCCGGCAGCAGCCCGATCAGCACGGTGGAGACGCCCATCAGCAGCAGCGTCGAGACGAGCGTCCGCTTGCGGCCGGTCCGGTCGCCGTAGTGCCCGAAGCTCACCGCCCCGACCGGCCGGGCGATGAACGCCACCGCGAAGGTGGCGAACGAGGCCACCGTGGCGGCGGTCGAGCCCAACGCCGGGAAGAAAACCCGGGGGAACACCAGCGCCGCAGCTGTGCCGTAGATGAGGAAATCGTAGAACTCGATGGTGGTCCCCACACAGCTTGCCACCGCCACCCGGCGCATCCTCGCACCGGCGGGTATCGTCTCTGCTGCGTTATTCATCCGTTTACCCCCAGACCTCTCGCATAGCGTGCGGATCGAATGAGTATCACCTTGACGGTTGGCGACCTCCTGTCAGTAATGTCGAGGAGGGTTCAGTGGGGAGGAGAGCCACCGGTGGCTGCCAGATACCTTGAGCGTTCACGGATCGTCGCCCCACCCGGCTGGAGCCGATGGCTGGTCCCGCCGGCCGCCTTGTCGATCCATCTGGCGATCGGCCAGGCCTACGCCTGGAGCGTGTTCAAGAAGCCACTGGAGACGTCGCTGGGCATCTCCGGTGTGGCCAGCGCGCTGCCGTTCACGCTGGGGATCGTGATGCTGGGCTTGTCCGCGGCGTTGTTCGGCACCAAGGTCGACACCAACGGCCCGCGCTGGGCCATGGTCATCTCGATGTGCTGCTTCTGCGGTGGATTCCTCATCTCCGCCCTGGGAGTGTCGATCAGGCAGTACTGGCTGGTGGTCCTCGGGTACGGCGTCATCGGCGGGATCGGCCTAGGCATCGGCTACATCTCCCCGGTGTCCACGCTGATCGCGTGGTTCCCCGACCGGCCGGGCTTGGCCACCGGTATCGCGATCATGGGTTTCGGCGGCGGGGCGCTGATCGCGGCGCCGTGGTCGAGCTCGATGCTGACCGCGTTCGGCGCGACCGGGGCGCACCCTGACCCGGGCGGCATCGCCAAGACGTTCGTCATTCACGGCATCGGCTACGCGGTGTTCATGTCGGTGGGGTGGCTGCTCATCCGGGTACCGGCGCAGGGCTGGAAACCCGCGGGGTGGCAGCCCACTGCACACCCGGTGGGCGGGTTGATCAGCGCAGGCAACGTCGCTGCGCGCAACGCGATCCGGACTCCCCAGTTCTGGCTGCTGTGGGTGGTGCTGTGCCTCAACGTGACGGCGGGCATTGGCATCCTGGAGCGCGCAGCTCCGATCTACACCGACTTCTTCCCCGGCAGAGTCGGGCTCACCGCCGCGGCGGCGGGCTTCGTCGCGATCTTATCCCTGGCAAACATGCTCGGCCGTTTCGTCTGGTCGTCCACCTCGGACGTACTCGGCCGCAAGAACATCTACCGCATGTACCTGGGGGCCGGCGCACTGCTCTACCTGGCCGTGACGCTCACCACGAACGCCAACAAGGTGGTGTTCCTGGTGTGCTGCATGCTCATTCTGTCGTTCTATGGCGCCGGATTCGCCACCGTGCCCGCTTACCTGCGCGATCTGTTCGGCATCCACCAGGTGGGGGCGATCCATGGCCGGCTGCTCACCGCATGGTCGGTCGCGGGCGTGCTCGGCCCGATGATCGTCAACGCGATCGCGGACACCCGGATCGCGGCTGGGGTGACCGGCCCGGGCCGCTACACCCCGTCCTTCTCTATCATGATCGGGCTGCTGATCATCGGGTTCATCTGCAATGAGATCATCTACTCGGTCAATCCGAGGTTCCACGAGCCGGCGTCCGAGCAGTCCGAGGGGAACGTGGTGACGGCGGCATGAGCACCCGAACGACCGGATCGGCTTCTCGCGGGCGCCCGACGCTGACCGCGCTGGCCTGGGCGTGGGTGGTGCTGCCGTTCCTGTATGGCCTGTACCAGCTATTGATCAAGATCCCAGCGCTGTTCGGCGGCTGACCCGGGGCTTGGAGAAACGCGATCGCTGGTCGCCATCAATCTCGATAGTTCTTCCGCCATAGTGATCGTGTGACAGAATGTATCGATCGAGACTTCTCTGCCCCCTAGATCCTTGAGCGCCTGGACCGTCACCGGGTCCCGCATGGACATACCCAGATCCTCGGCCCAGCTCATTGCCGTTCTGGAATCTGTCATGCTGGCCATCATCTGGGTCCGCTCGTGCTCCGTCCGAGTCGCTTTCACTGCGTCCTGAGCGGTTCGGATTGGGGCCGGTAGGCGGAAGTTGTCAACGATGTGAAGATCTGCGGAATCAGTCTTGAGCCATTGGGTAAGGGCGTCCCGAATGCTCTCGCGAGCCTGCGCCAGACTAGGGCACCGGCGGCGAACACGAGGTTCTTCGGCGATCTCCACCACCCAAGCCTCGCCGTCTCGCTCGTATACAGCGGTGTAGATCTCGTTCACGTCAACCAGTCCCTTCCGGCCTGCGGCACCGGGACCAAGCCGCCCAGGGCTTGTCCAGCCGGGGCTTGCCCAGCTGGTGTCTCGAAGACTACTCGGTCGTCAGCGCTAACCCAAGACACCGCAGCCGGTCCAACCGACGGGTGATGACGTGGGTGAGACGTGGACAACACCGCGTTGCGCTATCCGAGTGACAACTGGGCGTGGCGAGCCGGGTACTGTCAGGCAACCCTGGCATGGTCTACTCACTACCCGCCGGGCGGCCGCTCGGCGCTGGATCATGATTAAACCCCCAGGGGGTTGCGATGACTGCGTTGACCTTGGTCGCCCAGGGAGCCGAGCTCGGCACGCATAACCTGCGCACCTGGATGTTGGACAACGTCGTGCCGCTGCTGCTGCTGGCGGTGGCGATTCTGCTGCTCTGGCTAGGCGGCGGCAAGGGAGACAACGCCGGGGTGATGCGACGGGTCGGAGGTGTGATCATCGCGTTGGGTGTCATCGGGCTGGCGGTGTCCGGCGGAGCGCAGAACCTCGGAACGTGGATCGCCAGCTTGTTCAACGGCTGAGCGAGGGACCCAGTAAGAGGCTCCAGTGAGCCGAGGAGGAGTGACGCGACGTTGCGGATCCGTACCGATGACGATGTCTACCGGGTAGACGCGGTTTGGCTCGGCCCACCGAAGGCAACGTTTCCCTGGCGCGCGCGGTACGTGGCCTGGGGTGTCGGGATGGCGCTGTTTCTTGTCGTCTTGGGCGTCGAGCGTCAGCTGGGCATCGGCTTTGGCTTCTTCTCGACCGGCTGGGGACTGCTCATCACCATCCTGCTCACCCGGCTGATCGGCTCCCGGATCAGTCACGAGCGTCCGTTAAGCGCTGTTGCCGTGATGTGGGTCCGCGAGCTCACCGCTCCCCGGAAGATGACCGCGGTTCGAGCTGGTGCCGCCAGCGTGGCGCGGATCCGGGTCGAACGCGACCGCCCTCGGCCCGGTCAGCGGCCGGCCCGTCGCTGGGGCCGTCGCAGGAAGGAGCGCACAGGTGTTCGGGCTCCGACGTCCTCCCGACAGCAATGAACGCGACCAGCACCCCGATCAGGATCATTACTCGTCGATGGTCGCCACACCCCCTGGGCCCAGTGGTTCTCGCGGGGTTTCTTACGGGGGTTCCAACCGGCGCGGTCACAAGCTTCCCGGGGAGGCGGTGGTTCCCAGCTACACCCCGGCCATCGCGCTGCGCTCCATCGATGGCCACCTGGTGCGCAACGGGCAGGAGGTCTACGCCTGGTACCGGCTGGCATCGCAGCGCTGGTCATTCCGCTCGGACTCGCAACGTCAGGACCTGATCCACGCCATCGCTGGCCAGTACGCGGAGTTGCAGGGCCGGTGGATGCATCTGCGGGTCACCGCCCGTCCGTACCCGATCCGGATGTGGGCCGAGGCGCATGTGCGCAACGCGGTGGGGCGGCTTCCCGACACCCCCGGCGCACTGTCCTTCGATGACTACATGATCGGTGAGCAGCAGCAGCTGCTCGGGCACTCGATGGCCGAGAAGGAGGTCTACCTCGGCGTGCAGGTGCAGACCCGCTCCATGGTGGACCGGGTGGTGGAACGGGCCGCGCCGGTCCTACGGCGGGTGTTCCCCACCGCTGTGGACGCCGAGCTGGTCGCGATCGACGCCGAGGTCGAGCACCTCGACGACGTGATCAGCGTCGCCGGGCTGGAGGGTCGGCCGGTCACCGCGGGGGAGATGTCCTGGTTGATGCATCGATCGTGCTCGTTGGGACTGCCCGCCCCGCGAAACCTGCCCGCGGTGCCCGGCGCCACCTGGGAGCCCGAGGACCTGGCCAGTTTCACCGACGCCGCGGACTTCCACGCCGAGCCCTATGCGCCCACCCTCACGGTCCGCGGTCGCACCGGCTCCAATGCCGGGATCGCCCGGCACGTCGTGGTGCTCACCGTGGGGCAGATGCACGGGTTGCGGATCCCGGAGATCGACGATCCCTGGGTGCAGCGCTCGGACCGCCTGCCGGCCGGGGTCGAATGGTCAGCACGGATCTATGTGCGCCGCCCGGAGGAGGTGGCAGGTGAGCTGCAGCGGCAGATGAACAAGGTGCGTTCCCAGGTGCGGCACTACACCGACGAGCACGACCTTGAGCCGCCGCAGAGCCTGGTCCGCCAAGCCACCCGGGTACTGGAGATCGACGATGAGATGACCTCGGGCTTCACCGCGCTGGGCACCCGGGTGCGGTCGTGGTGGCGGGTAGCGGTCTCGGGGCCCACGGAGCGGGATGCGCTGCGGTTAGCGCAGCAGCTGCTGGATCTTTACAAGCCCAAGATCGCCATCGAGCATCCGGAGGCGCAGTACGCGCTGGCCCGCGAGTTCATTCCGGGTGAGCCGCTGTCCTCCGGTGCCTACCTCCGCCGCGGCTCGGTGATCTGGGCGGCCTCCGCGGTGCCCACCGCCACCGCGGAGGTCGGGGACCGGCGCGGCATCCTGCTCGGCGAGACGTGCACCGCTACTCGGCGCCCGGTCGCCTGGGACCCGTGGATGGCCCAGGAGATTCGGGACTCCTCCGGGTTGACCGCGCTGGTGGCCGGGCTCGGTGGTGGCAAGTCCTTCCTGGGTGGCGGCATCGTATATAAGACGCTGCGTTCTGGCGCGTACTGGACCCTGCTGGACCCCTCCGGCCCGTTGGCCAAGCTGTGTGAGCTGCCCGAGTTGCGGCCCTACGCCCGGCCGATCAACCTGCTCAACGCCCAGCCCGGCATCCTCAACCCATACCGGGTGGTCGCTGAGCCCGAGCTGACCCATTTCCTCGACGAGGAGGACCCGGAGCGGGCCTGGCGGCGGGAAAAAGCCCTGGCTGCCGCCACCCGGCGCCGGCTGGTGCTCGACGTGTTCACCGGGGTGCTGCCCTTCGAGGTCGCCCGGATGGCGAAGACCCGCATCGTGCTGCTGCGCGCGGTCCGTACGGTAGGTGGGCGGCCCGACGCCCATCCCGGGCAGGTGTTTGAGATGCTGCGCCGTGATCCTTCCGAGCATCATGAGCACGCCA
Source organism: Pseudonocardiaceae bacterium (assembly GCA_050699715.1). GTDB lineage: Bacteria > Actinomycetota > Actinomycetes > Mycobacteriales > Pseudonocardiaceae. The sequence continues at coordinate 84,121 of JBOHFR010000004.1, read as the reverse complement.
TCGTGGTCGCCGACTTCCTTGATGAGATGCGCGAGCGGATGTCGCTGCTCATTCCGGAGAAAGGCGCTGACCCCTACACCGAGGTGCGCGACGACCGGCTGACTGTGCTCACCATGTCCGGCCTGGCCCTACCCAAGGACAACATCGGCCGGGAGCACTGGACTGATGCCGAGTCGCTGGGGGTGGAGTTGCTCAACCTTGCGGCCTGGCTGACTCAGCGGTCGATCTACGAGCGTCCTCGCGACCAGCGCAAGGGAGTCTGGATTGACGAGGCGTTCTTCCTGTCCGAGGTACCCACTGGCCGGGTACTGATGAATCGTTTCGCCCGGGACTCCCGCAAGTGGAATGTGCGGGTGCTGCTGTCGTCGCAGATCCCGGCTGACTTCCTCAAGATCCAGGGCTTTGTGTCGCTGTTGGACTCGGTCTTCGTCGGGAGGCTGGACGATGGGCCCGCGCAATCCGACGCGCTGCGACTGCTCAAGGTTCCCGTTGGGGTGGGATATGAGCAGGTAGTGGCCTCGCTGGGGCGCCGCCCAGGCGGTGACCGAGTGATGACGGAGCGGGACCGGGCACCTCGGCAATTCATCTTCGGCGACGGTGCCGGTGGAGTGGAACGGGTCCGGGCGGACTTCTCCGGCGCGCACCTGGAGCATCTGTGCGCCGCACTGGACACCACCCCCGATGCCCTGCGCGGCGGCTTGCCCGGTGCTGAGCTGGCCGGCGGGAGCGATGTTGCGCCGGGAGAGCACGACGGCTCGGGTCCCCAGGAGTCGGGGCGCAACGGGATTTCTCCAGCGGTCGCGGTCAGGGCGCGAGCATGAGAATCCGGATGCTGGGCGCCAGAAGAATCGCGGCGCTGCTGATGGTGGTCATCGCGATGCTCGGCGTGCAGGCGGCCCTGGGTTCACCGGCGCTGGCGCAGGTACCGGGAGTAGACGACTGCAAGCAAGCGCCCAACCCGGAACGGCCCGGGTCCGGCATGGTCGGTGCCATCGACCCCACGCCGCTGCAAGCTGGCTCGCCGAGCAGTGTGTACGCCGAAGTTGGCTACGCCGGGCTGGTATGGCACACCTATGACCTGGGCTGCGGTCCGTCAGGCCTGCGCAACCCGAACGCGGTGATTGACACCTGGACGGGCAACCTGCTGTTCGACGTGGGCAAGGCGATCGTCGGTGCCACCAACGGGCTGCACTACGCGCTCGCCGACGGGGGTCTGCTGGCCCCGCTGAACGACCTGATCGTCTCCGGCACGGTCGCGCTGTATGACAGCGTGTACGCGCCGTGGTTCGGGCTGGTCGCGGTGCTGTTGGCGATTGTGCTGTTCCGGTCGATCTGGCGGGGCGACCTGGCCACCGTCAGCAAACGCGCGGCGTGGGCGCTGGCCGGCATCTGGCTGGCGGTTGCCACCTACCTCACCCCGCTGCTGTATACCCAGGTCCTTGATGGGGTCCTGCTCGAGGGCAGCAACCAGGTGCGCACCGGTTTCCTGCACGATGTCGGTATCGAGCAGCGGGATGCGTTGCCGACCCTGCTGCATGACCAGATCATCTACCGAAATTGGCTGCGTGGGGAGTTCGGCTCCCCGGATGGTCCGCAGGCCGCCCAGCTCGGTCGTGACCTGCTCCGCGCGCAGGCCTACACCAAGCAGGAGATCGCGGCCGGCGCGGATGATCCGAGATCCGGTGTCGCGGACCGTAAGAAGCAGGAGTACAAGGCCATCGCCGAGCGCACGGGTAGCGCCTACGGCTACTTCCAGGGGCTGGATGGCAACCGGATCGGCGTCGGGTTCCTGGCCGCGCTGCAGGCAGTGATGTTCGGGCTGTTCCAGCTGCTCGCCCAGGCCGCGCTGCTCCTGGCCCAGGTGCTGCTGCGGGTGGTGATCCTGCTCGGCCCCGTCATCGGCTTGATCGCGATCCTGCATCACGACCTCCTGCGCGGGGTCGGTCGTGCCGCCGGTGCCGCGATGCTCAACATTGTCGTGCTCTCCGCGCTGGCCGCGTTGCACACGCTGGTGATGGTGTGGGTGTTCGATCCCTCCCGCAACATCGCGGTGCTCGCGCAGATGCTGCTCGCCGGGATGATCACGGTGGTGATGTTGCTGCTAGCCCGTCCGATTCGGCGGATGTGGCAGATGACGGAGCTCGCGGTCGGCGCGGTGGGTGGCGCGCTGCCGGCCGCTCCACCGAGTGTGCTGGCTCGGCTGCGACGGCGCCGGCCAGGTGCCGAGGCCACCCCCTCTGAGCGGTTCTGGGAGGAGGCCCGCGGTAGCGAGGACAATGCCGGCGCGCCGACCGAGGACGCTGCGTCTGGCAGTCGCGGGCGTCCGGAGGCTGGCGCACCGGTGACGGTCGCGGGTGAGCGGTTGGACCGCCATGCGGCTACCAGTGCTGCTCTGGCGGCGGGTGCCCGAACGGGTGCTCAGGCGGCGATCCCGGTGCTCGGTCTGGGCGGTTCTGGACGGCGCAGCGGTGAGACGGCGCTGGTCGGGTCGAGCGAGGGCCCACTGCGCCCGGATCGGTTGGCGGCGTTGCCGGCCGGGTTCAGCGCCACCGCGACAGGCCGCGCCCGGACTGGTGAGGACCCGGTGTACGTGCCCTCGGCGGTCAGCGATCCGCGCGGCGCGCCGCGACCAGCTGAGCTGGAAGAGGTGGCCGGGCGCCCGGTGTGGGTCGTGTACCGCCCCTCGGCCGGTCTGGAAGTCGGCGTGGAACGCACTGATGGTGCCAGCCCCCGGACGATGGACTGACCGGGGACAATCGCCGTGCCGATCCGCACCCACCGTGGCCGTGCAGCCGTCTATCGCAAATTCTGGGGCGCCCCGGTGCGTTCGCCCAAGCACCTCGCCGTCACCGTGCTGGCCCTGGTCCTGATCGTCATCGGAGCTCAGCGGGCGCTGCCCGCGAGCCGGGTGAGCCCGGTGCCCGCAGCTCCGTCGAAGAGCCCGCGGGCCAGCTCGTTGGTCCCGGCGCCATCCTTGGGGCTGGCCGGAGCGGGCATCGTCGCGCCGCCCCGGGCGCCCGCTCCCAGCATCCCCGCCCCGGCCGCCGCGCTCACCGTCGCACGCTCCTGGGTGCAGGCGTTTCTCACCGTCCCGAAGGGCATTACCCCGGCGCGGTGGGTCGAGCAGCTGCGTCCCTACACCACCGACGACTTATTCCCGCAACTTCAGTCCATTGACCCGGCGAACGTGCCAGCCGCCCAGATCATCGAGGCGCCCAGGACAATCAGCGTAGGAGCGGGCTCCGCTGAGGTGGACGTGCCCACCACCACGGTCGTGCTGCGGCTGCTGCTGGTCTCCACTCCCGCCGGCTGGCGGGTCGCCAGCTACGAGCGGGCCGGTTGAGCCATGCGGCGGTGGCTGGTCGGGCTTCTGGCTGTCGGCTTGCTCGGTGGGCTCATCGCGCTGGCCGCGATCTCGATCCTGCTCGGCGGCGTCGGTTCCAGCGACTTCATGTTTGGCGCGCCGTGCGGCCCGGTTCTCGCGTCCACCGATCCCAAGGAATCTCCCCGGGTGGCTGTCCGGGCCAGCGACCTCGATCCGGAACAACGGGCCATCGTGGAGCAGATCATCGCCATCGGCAAGCAGCGCCGGCTGCCGCCGCGGGCTTGGCAGATCGCCATCCAGGCGGGGATGACCGAGTCTCGCCTGCATAACCTGCACTATGGCGACCGGGATTCGCTGGGCATTTTCCAGATGCGCCCCTCGCAGGGGTGGGGCAGCGCCGCCCAGGTCACCGATCCCGACTACGAGATCAACAAGTTCTACGACGTGCTGCTGAGGGTCCCCGGTTGGGAAACCCAGCGGCCAGGTGACTCCGCGCAGGCCATCGAGCGGTCGGCCTTCCCGGCGCGCTACCACCAGTGGGAACCGTTGGCCGTCACCGTGATCGGCGCTGTGGGCGGGGACGTCACCGAGTTCACCCGGGTGTCCTGCAGCTCGCCGCTCCCACCGGGTGCGCCCTCTGAGGTTGCCGAGCGGGCGATGCGCTACGCGCTGGGCGAGGTCGGCAAGCCCTACGTCTGGGGCGCTACCGGGCCCAATGCCTACGACTGCTCGGGGCTGATGTTGCGAGCGTACGAGTCGGCCGGAGTCACGCTGCCCCGGGTGGCGGCACAGCAGTACTGGGCCGGTACTCAACTGCCGGTGCGCCAGGCGCAACCCGGGGACCTGCTGTTCTGGGGTTATGACACGTCGAACCCGGATACCATCCACCATGTCGCGATGTACCTGGGTAACGGCCGCATGGTGGAGGCGGCGAATCAAACGGTGCCGCTGCGGCAGCGGGCTGTGAGCTTCGTGGAACACGAATTGATGCCGCTCGCGGTCCGGCCTGGCGTGCCGGTCGCGAAGGCCTGACATCTGGAGGTGAAGGTGTACGCGTCAGACCCGATCCCGCGACCGGCCGGTCGGCCGGCTTCGGCCACCCCGCTACGGGACCATCTCGAGCTGGCCAAGCTGGGGGTCAACGAGGGCTATGTCGTGTTGCCTCGGTCACTGGCCGAGGAGATGCCCTTGCCCTGGCAGCAGCAGATGGCCTACCTCATTGATGAGCTACATCACACCTACGGTGACCTGCCGTGGCCGGTCTACCGGGTGGTGCCCAGCCGCGTTGAACGGCTGGTCGACCTGGACGAGGGCCAGCTCAGCGAGGCCGGCTATCTACTAGAGATCGACACCAGCGGCGAGCTGGTGTATAGAGATCGAGACGACGCCGTGGTGTCCGACCCACAGTCCAGGGAGGTCTTGGTGTCCTGCCTGGACCCGATACCCCGCCGCCCCCCGGCCATCAGCCCGTGACCCAGGCTGAGCTGTCGCGGCTCACTATCGGGGTTCTCGGCGGCACTGGTCCGCAGGGCCGCGGCTTGGCTTACCGCTGGGCGGTCGGCGGGTTGTCGGTGGTGATCGGCTCCCGAGACGTCCCTCGGGCCGAGCACACCGCGGTCTTGCTGCGGGAACGCACCGGCTCGCGGCGCGTGTCCGGCATGGACAATGCCAGTGCCGCCGCCGAGTCGGATCTGGTCGTGGTGGCGGTGCCCTTCGACGGTCACGCCACGCTGCTCACCTCGCTGCGCGCACCGCTGGCCGGCACGATCGTGATCGACTGCGTGAACCCGCTTGAGTTCGACAATCGGGGCCCGCGGGTGCGGGTGGTGCCAGAGGGCAGTGCCGCCCAGCAGGCCCAGGCACTGCTGCCTGAGTCTCGGGTGACTGCCGCGTTCCACCATGTCTCCGCGGTGCTGCTGGAAGATCCCGAGGTGAGCAACCTGGACATCGACGTGCTGGTGCTGGGCGACGACCGGGAGGCCACCGACCTGGTGTGCGCCCTCGCCGCCGTGATACCCGGGGCGCGCGGCGTCTACGGCGGGCGGCTGCGCAATGCCAGCCAGGTGGAGGCGCTCACCGCCAACCTCATCGCGATCAATAGGCGCTACCACACGCACGCCGGGATCCGGATCACCGGCTTTGCGCAGCGCTGAGCGCTGAGCGCACCTCCCGAGCCACTACCATGCTCGGGTATGCGGTTGCAGTAGGGGAGCAGCAGGGAGGATCCGGCGCACCGTGCACTTGAAGAGCTTGACGCTGAAGGGCTTCAAGTCCTTCGCCTCGGCTACCACGCTGCGCTTTGAGCCTGGCATCACCTGCGTCGTGGGTCCCAATGGCTCAGGTAAGTCCAACGTGGTGGACGCGCTGTCCTGGGTGATGGGGGAGCAGGGCGCCAAGGCGCTACGCGGTGGCAAGATGGAGGACGTCATCTTCGCCGGCACCGCCGATCGCCCCCCGCTGGGCCGCGCCGAGGTCACCCTGACCATTGACAACACCGACGGTGTTCTGCCCATCGACTACACTGAGGTGTCGGTCACCCGACGGATGTTCCGGGACGGGGCCAGCGAGTACGAGATCAACGGCAGCGCTTGCCGGTTGCTCGACGTCCAGGAGCTGCTCTCGGACTCCGGGATCGGTCGCGAGATGCACGTCATCGTCGGGCAGGGCAAGCTCGACTCGATCCTGCAGTCCAAGCCCGAGGATCGCCGCGCGTTCATCGAGGAAGCCGCTGGGGTCCTCAAGCACCGCAAGCGCAAGGAGAAGGCGCTGCGCAAGCTGGAAGCCATGCAGACCAACCTGACCCGGCTGTCCGACCTCACCGCCGAGCTACGCCGCCAGCTCAAGCCGCTGGGCAAGCAGGCCGAGATCGCCCGGCGGGCGCAGGCCGTGCAGGCCGATCTGCGGGACGCCCGGCTGCGGCTGCACGCCGAGGACCTGGTGACCCTGCGTGAGACGGTTGCCAGGGACGAGGCCGACGAGGCTGCGGCCAGAGCCCGCCGGACCGAGGTGGACAGCGCGCTGGACGCGGCTCGCGCCGAGCAGACCGGCTTGGAGGAACAGCTCGCCGCCACCACCCCGCGGCTGGCGGCGGCGCAGGACACCTGGTACCAGCTCTCGGCGTTAGCTGAGCGGCTGCGTGGCACGGTGGCGCTGGCGGTGCAGCGAGCCCGGCACTTATCCGCCCCCACCGAGGAGCATCGCCCTGGTCGGGACCCCGACGAGCTGGAGCGTGAAGCTGAGGCCGCGCAGGCCACCGAAGCTGAGCTCCATGCGGTGGTGGAGGAGGCCCAGGTGACTCTGTCGGGCGCCCTGGACCGGCGCGTCGAGCTGGAGCAGGCCGTTGCCGACGCCGAGCGGGCGCACCTGGCTGTGGTCCGCGCCGTCGCCGATCGGCGGGAGGGGCTGGCCCGGCTCACCGGCCAGGTCGAGGCGCTTCGGTCCACATCGGGCGCCACCGAGGAGGAGATCGAGCGGCTGTCCAGCGCGCTGGACAGCGCCAGAGAGCGGGCGCACGGCGCGCACCGGGAGTTCGATGAGCTGCGGCACCAGCTTGACGCTCTGCATGCCGGTGAGGTCGGGCTCGACGCGCGGCACGAGGCGGCGTTGGCCGCGCATACCACCGCCGCACGGCGCAGCGCCGAGCTGGCCCGGGCACATCGGGAGGCCGAGCAGCAGCGGGCGTCCTGGCGGGCCCGGGTGGAGGCGCTGTCGATCGGCCTGAGCCGCAAGGACGGTTCGCAACCGTTGCTGGCCGCCGGTTTGCCCGGTGTGGCGGGCTCGGTTGCCGCGCTGCTCACCGTGGACCCCGGCGCTGAGGCCGCCGTGGCGGCCGCCCTGGGTGCTGCGGCGGACGCGCTGGCGGTGTCCGACGTGGACGTTGCGGCCGCTGCGCTGTCCCTGTTGCGGGCGCAGGACGCTGGCCGCGCTGGCCTGCTCGTCGGCGGTGCGCCGGCCACGGTGGACCGCTGCACCTGGCCGGAACTGCCGGCCGGGGCGCGCTGGGCGGTGGATCTCCTCCAGGCGCCCGAGGCGCTGTGTCCAGCACTTCACCGGCTGCTGGAGCGCACCGCGGTGGTCAGTGACCTGGGCGCGGCCCGGGCGCTGGTCGCCGAGGCGACCACCCTGCGGGCGGTGACCGTCGACGGTGACGTGCTCGGCACGGATTGGGCGCAGGGCGGGTCAGGCCGCAGCCTGAGCGTCATCGAGGTGCAGGCCGCCGTCGAGGATGGTCAGGCCCGGCTGGCGGAGTCGGAGACGAACGTCGAGCGGCTGGCCGCGCAGCTCGATGGGGCTAGCGCCGAGGAGACTGACCGCGCCGAGGATGTTGACAACACCCTGGCCGCCTTGCATGAGTCGGACGGGCAACTAGCCGCGATCGCCGAGCAGCTCGCGCGGCTCGGTCAGGCGGCCCGTTCCGGGTCTGAGGAGGCCGACCGGCTACACCGCCAGCGTGACGAGATGGAGGCGCGCCGGGCCGGCGCGGTGCGGAGCCTGGCTGAGCTTGAGGAGCGGTTGCGGCTGGCTCAGGACAAGTCGGTGGATACCGAACCGGATACCGCCGAACGTGACGAAGCCGTCGCGGTGCTGGGCACCGCGCGCAGCGAGGAGATCGAGGCCCGGCTGGCCCTGCGCACCGCCGAGGAGCGGGCTCGGGCGCTGGCCGGTCGGGCGCAGGGGCTGCGTCGCAGCGCCCAGGCGGAACGGGTGGCCCGGCAGCGGGCCGCCGCCGCGGCGGTGGCCCGGCAGCGTGGCGCCGCGGTGGCCGCGGCGGTGGTGCAGGCCGGGGAGCTCGCGATAGACCGCATCGAGATATCGCTGCGGCGGGCCGCGGCCGAGCGGGACGCGGTGGTCGTCGAGCGGGCGCAACGAGAGCAGGGCCTGGCCGAGGTCCGGGCCCAGGTTCGCCAGCTCGCTGGAGAGCTGGACAAGCTCACCAACACGGTGCATCGCGACGAGCTGCTGCGCGCTCAACAGCGGCTGCGCATCGAGCAGCTCGAGACCAAGATCTCCGAGGACTTCGGCATCGGCCTCGATGACCTCATCGCGGAGTACGGGCCCGCCGCGCCGGTGCCGCCGGCGGCCAGCGAGCTGGCCGAATATGAGGCGGCAGCCCGTCGCGGCGAGCAGGTCAGCGCCCCCCGTCCTGCCCCCTACGACCGGGCCCTGCAGACCCGCCGCGCCCAGAGCGCCGAGCGCGATCTGGCCCTGCTCGGCAAGGTCAACCCGCTGGCACTGGAGGAGTTCGCCGCCCTTGAGGAGCGCTACAAGTTTCTGTCCACCCAGCTGGAAGACCTCAAGGACACCCGACGCGACCTGCTCACCGTCATCGCAGAGGTTGACGAGAAGATCCTCGAGGTCTTCACCGAGGCCTTCCACGACGTGGCGCGTGAGTTCGAGATCGTCTTCGCCACGCTGTTCCCCGGCGGGGAGGGAAGGTTGCTGCTCACCGAGCCCGGCGACATGCTCACCACCGGCATCGAGGTTGAGGCCCGCCCGCCCGGCAAGAAGGTCAAACGCCTGTCGCTACTATCCGGCGGGGAGCGCTCGCTTACCGCGGTGGCCATGCTGGTCGCGATCTTCCGGGCCCGGCCCTCTCCGTTTTACGTGCTCGATGAGGTGGAAGCGGCGCTGGATGAGACCAACCTCAACCGCCTGATCGCGCTGTTTGAGTTGCTGCGGGACCGCTCGCAGCTAATCGTGATCACGCACCAGAAGGCGACGATGGAGGTTGCCGACGCGCTGTACGGGGTCAGCATGCGCGGCGACGGCATTACCACGGTGATCTCGCAGCGGCTGCGTGGCGCCACAGATTCCGTCGGCGCCGCCTAACGTGTCGTGTGATGTCAGGCGATGCCAAAAGGGGGATTGCGCTGTGTCTTGCTCGTCGTCGTTGCCGTTGACCATGTTGGATGAATCGCTGTTGCTGCTGCAGGAGACTCGCGCGTCGTGGAACGTTGCGCTCGAGCTGGGCACTGACGCTCGCTTGGATGAGGCTGGGCTTCGGGAGGCGGTGCTGGCCTGCTGTCGGCGTCATCCGCTGGCTCGTGCTCGACTGGCACTGTCGCCGCATGGCGAGACCTCTTACCGGTGGGACTTTGCTGATGAGATCGATGTCGATCCGCTGCGGGTGGCGCAGGCTCCGGATAGTGCCGCGCTGGAGCGGCTGCGGACCGAGCTGTACACCCCGCCCATTGCCTTGGACACTGCGCCGGGGTTTCGGGTTGTCCTGGCCCGGCGGCCCGGTGGGGATCTGGTGCTGCTGTCGGCCAGTCACATCGTCGCCGACGGAGTCGGTGCCCTGCGCTTGATGCGGAGCATCGTCCGAGCGTATCGGGGTGAGCCGGACCCGCCGGACCCCTTACCGTTGGCCGAGGCCCGTGATCTCGGCTGGTTTTTGGCCCCCAAGACTCGGAGCGAGAAGTGGGCACGGCAGCTGGAAGTGCTACGGCGAGTTCGTGAGGCGCTCGATCCGCCGAGCCGGATCGCGGTCGTCGGCGGCACCGAGCGTGCTGGTTTCGGGTTCGTCTTTCGTACTCTCGACATCGGTGCGACCACCACGCCGGGGCTCGTGCAGCGGGCTCCGGGAACAACGATCAACGATGTCCTGATCGCCGCGCTGCACCTCACCGTGCAGTCCTGGAACACCAAGCGGGACGTGCTAACTGGTCGGGTTGGGGTCATGATGCCGGTCAATGTCCGCCCCGCTGACCGCTTCTGGGACGTCGTCAGCAACTTCACGTCGACCGTCACCGTCTCCACTGTTCCGGATGATCGAGTGGACCTGGCCACCGCGACTACTGCGGTGGCCGAGCAGACCTATCAGATGCGACGACACGACCGTGCCTATGGCTTGTATGATCTTCTCACCAGCGCCAGGAAAGCACCGCTGGCACTCAAGCGCGCGGTGCCCAGGTTGATACACCTGACCGGTGACCGGTTCGTTGACACCGCGATGCTGTCGAACCTGGGACGCATCCCCAAGCCACCCACTTTCGCCACCGAGCCCGGTTCCGGGCCACCAGAGCTGTGGTTCTCCCCGCCGTGCGACCCCGCTTGCAGCGTCTCTCTCGGCGTCGCCACCAGCGGAACGCGACTCGCGCTGGTGACCCGCTACCGTTACGAACAATTCAACACCGACGCTGCGGCGGAATTCACCGATCTGCTGATAGCCCAGGTCACCCACTGGCGCGAGCGCTGACGTGGTGCTCGTCTGCGGTGGGGACGGCACAATCCGCCACGTGGCGGAAGTCCTCGCCGGATCAGGCACCGCACTGGGCCTGCTGCCCACGGGCACCGCCAACCTGCTGGCCCGCAACCTTGCCTTGGTGGCGGACGATCCGGATAACGCTACCCGGATCGCGTTATCCGGGAACAACCGCGCGGTGGACGTCGGCTGGGTGCTCGCCGACGATCGCCCCGGGGAGCAGGTGTTCCTCGTGATGGCCGGAATGGGCTTCGACGCGGCAATCATGGCCGGCGCGTCCCCCGAGCCCGGATCACCCTCGCCGTGGACGGTGCGCCCGAATTGCGTTGTCGAGTCCGCACGATAGTGGTCGGCAACTGCGGCAAGCTTCTCGCCGGGCTAGTCTTGCTGCCTGCGGCCAAAGTGGACGACGGGCTGCTTGACGTGGTGGCCATCGGGCCGAAAAGCATCCTCGGATGGCTGGCGGTGGCCGCGCGAGTGCTGACCCGCCGCCATGGCCACCGGATAGTCCAGCACTGGCAAGGTCGGACCGTCACCATCAGCACGGAGTTTCCACAGCAAGCCCAACTCGACGGCGATCCGATAGGCGACGTGTGAGTGTTGCGGATACGCATCGACCCCGGCGCCTTGTTGGTGCGCGTATAATTTTCGCCTCCTCCCTCCGGCTCCCCGTGGCGGGCCGGGCACGACGTCACAGCCAGCTGATGCGGGCACTGTCCAGTCTCTCGTCGTTCGGCGCAACCGCCAGCTGTCCCGCCTGCACCCGGTCGAGCAGCCGTCCCAGCGCGTCGGCGATCTCGGGAACGGCCGCCCGGAGTGACTCAGCGTCGCCGGTGCCGACGTCGGCCGCCGTCATTCCGGCCTGTTCGAGGAGGGCGTCGAGATCGGACAGTTGGGCGGCCACCCATTCGAGAGGTTGAGTCGACAGCCCGTCGACGAAGTAGCGCGGGGTCGGCTCCCACCCCGAGAAGGCCGGGTGGTGATGGGCCCGGTCCAAGCTGCCCGGTGGGCTCGCCACCGCCTCCAAGAGATCGACTCTCCAGACGGGTCGGTCAATCACGATCGGCCGAGCCGAGTAGATCGAGCCCTTCAGCTCGCCTGGCTCGAGCAACCGTACCTCCAGGCGCACCCCGCGCTCGGCGCCCTCCTGGCCCGGCAGTGGGTCGGGATCAACGAAGTACAGATCGCCCATCGCGACAGCGACCCGCTCGAACCCAAAAGCGTAGAGCATGACGCCCTCCCCGGTCTCCAATGCTGGTCTCACCGTAGAGCAGATCCGGACACCGGGTAGCCTCGTTCCACTGACCTGACCCGGGTTGATCCGGAATCCGCACACCACGCTGGCCACCGGCACCGATCATGCCGAGGTGCTCGGCTTGGCCGTCTACCTGCACGTGCCTGTCACCCGTTTGTGGCTTGCCCACGTGGGTGCGCCCGCTGCCCTGCTCCGCCGGACCGTCTTCCTGGCACGACGCCTGGCCCGGGAGCGCGATGAGGCCACCACGCTCGGCGCCAATGTCACTCAGTTAAGGAACGGACCTGGGAGAACAGAGTTGGTGGCGGTATCGGAACAGCGTGCAGCCGCACCTGCTGGGCACCCTCATGGGGGTACTGCCCAGAGTACCCCCATGAGGGTGTTTCTCCGTCGGATCAGGCTACCTGTGGTTCGTGATCGTTGTTTGGGAAGATTCAGCCGCGCTCAGCGCGGCTGAATCTTCCCAAACAACGATCACGAGGAGGGTGTGGTGTCGTCGGCCGGCCACAGTCGCCGGTGATCGGCTGAGTGCGCGGCGGCACCTGCGGCGTCAAGTAGGTGGCCATCACCGCCCGGGGCGGGGCCTCGGTGACGTCGCTGGCCACCCGGTGTGGCGCGACACGGCCGCTGTCTGCTTAACCGCTGCGCCCCCGCCGCCCCACGGGGATCTGTTGCGGAGTTGCCACAGACGGCAACAGAGGGCGAGAAGTTGCCACCTGTGGCAACTCCACACACCGCGTCAGTCCTTCCCCGGACCTCACCGACAGTGACATCGGTCCGTGGTGTGGCAGACATCGGACTCCCGACCCGCCAATACGATCGTGAAACGACCGTGGTTGTGCGGGTGAGGAAGCCCAGACGGGTCCAAACCGGGGACAGAAACGTCAAGCATCAGCTGGGACTGGCGACAGGCTCTGAGGTCGGTGTAGAGCTGCTCGAAGGGGTGCGGTCCCTGTCGGCGCAACCGGCCCGGGTCGGCAGTCAGCATGGCCCACCACCTCGGCCAGCTGCGCACCGGCATCGGGCCGGACCGCGCGCACCTCAGCCAGCGCGAGGGTGGGCAGATAAAGCGGTAGGGACATGGTTCGCGCGGTGGCGAACCACGCCGCCGCAGACACCTGGCCACGCACCAGCGCGGCCAACGCGGAGGCGTCGAGGACTTTGCCGCCGATCATGCTGCGGTGTCGGGCGCGACGATGTGCCGACGGCGGATCTCCTCATTACCAGGCCACTCGGAGCCAAATCCAGCGTAGGCACGGCGGTAGTCCTCGATCGAGGGGGCACCGTAGCGAGCCACCATCCGTGCCTCGATCGCTCGACCGCGCTCATCATCGCTGGCCCCTGACGGCGCTAAAGGCGGCAGGTCGTCGGCGTCGAGCTGCCGCTGTATCACAGCGCGTTACGGTAGCCCGATCACGAAGACAACACAAGGCGTTGCCAACTGAACGCGGGCGGGAACCGTTGGGTGTGTCCGGCCGGTCACCGGCCCTCGCGGGCGACTCGCTCAGCGACCAAGGCGCGGATCGCGTCGCGGCCGAACACTACCGGTTCGGTGTCGGCTAGGGCCTGGGCGGAGACTCGACGCGGTCGATCCGCGCGATGGTGGCTGCCACGGCGCCAAGGACAGCCGGTTCGCTGCGACGCAGTGCTTGGGGCACCTCGACTTCGATCAGCGCGGAGGTGATCAGCCGCTGGGTGCTGCGGGCGTTGAGGTAGCCAACCAGTTCGGGTGTCTCTTTGACCCCGACACCCCCTGGCGCGACGCCCACGCTACCCCCTTGCCCCACAACGGTCTCATGGATGCTTGTGCACCTTCCAGTGCCCTGATAAGGGGTCTTATGGATGCTTGTGCACGTTCCCTCCATGGGAAGAGCGTCCGGCATGGGGGATTACGCCAGATGCCGGCCGCTTTCAGTGCGCCGAATTGGACAGGAGGGCTCTCGGGAGGCACCTGAGCGGCTCTCCTGTCGAGCTCGGCGCACTCAGAGTCAGCACCCAAGATTGGGCCCGCCCCTCGTTCAGGGTCGCCGGCCAGCGAGGTCACCGGGATCTTGGTTGCGGTACACCCTGTCCGGAATATGTGGTTGTCCTCTACAGTTAATTGTATGGTGCAACCAAATTATGGAGCCCGGGTGGTCGTCGCGGGGGGCACGCCAGGCTGGCCACACCGGAAGGACCCTGTTGATGACCTCCACTGCGGCGGCGCCGCAGCACCGCAGCATGCCAGGACCCGCGCCCGCAACGTTCACCCACCGGCAGATTCTGACGATCTTCAGTGGGCTGATGCTGGGGATTATGTTGGCGGCGCTGGACCAGACGATCGTGTCCACCTCGATCCGCACCATCGCCGATGACCTGCACGGATTGAACCTCCAGGCCTGGGCGACCACCGCCTACCTGATCACAGCGACGATCTCCACCCCGCTGTATGGCAAGCTGTCTGACCTCTACGGGCGCAAGCCTTTATTCCTGACCGCTATCTCGGTCTTCATCGTCGGGTCGGTGTTGTGCACGATCTCCACGTCGATGTACGAGCTGGCCGCCTTCCGCGCCTTCCAGGGGCTGGGAGCTGGCGGGTTGATGTCGCTGGCGCTCACGATCATTGGTGACATCGTGCCGCCGCGAGCGCGGGCCCGCTATCAAGGGTACATCCTGGCTGTGTTCGGCACCGCGAGCGTGATCGGCCCGCTGGTAGGCGGTGCATTCGCCGGGGCCGGCTCAATCTTGGGGATCGCTGGATGGCGCTGGGTGTTCCTGGTCAACGTCCCAATCGGTGCGGCGGCACTGGTCGTCGTGACCAGAGTGCTTAACCTCCCGCACACCCGCCGCGAGCACCGCATCGACTGGCGGGGTGCGGTGGCCCTGGCTGTCGGGGTGGTACCGGTTCTCCTGGTGGCCGAGCAAGGCCAAAACTGGGGTTGGGATTCGGTTCCAGCGATAGGCTGTTACGCGTTAGCCACAGCCGGCCTCATCGGGTTCGTCCTCGCCGAACGATGGATCGGCGAGGACGCGTTGCTGCCACTGCGATTGTTCCGCAACGGCGTGTTCGCCGTGACGTCGGCCGTATGTCTGATCATTGGCATGGGCATGTTCGGCGGTCTCGTGCTCATCCCGCTGTACCTGCAGATCGTGAAAGGAGCCTCACCCACCGGGGCCGGCCTGCTGCTGCTGCCGCTGATGGCCGGGATCACCGTTACCTCGGTGGTGTCCGGGCAGCTGATCTCCCGCACCGGCCGGTACAAGATCCTTCCCGTGGTGGGTACCGTGTTACTGACCGTCGCGCTGCTGCTGCTGAGCCTGCGGGTAGGGGTCGACACCTCGCTGTGGGAGGTTGACATCTACATGGCGCTGTTCGGCCTCGGGCTGGGCGGCTGCCTGCAGGTGCTGATCATGGCGGCGCAGAATGCGGTGCCGGCTCGGGACATGGGGGTGGCCACCGCATCGGCCACGTTCTTCCGGCAGATGGGAGGCACCTTGGGTGTCGCGGCGTTCCTGTCGATCTTGTTCTCCACCGCCGGAAGCAAGATTATGGACGCGTTTGGCGCCATCGCCCGCACGCCGCAATTCCAGTCCGCGCTCGCCGACCCGGCGCTCCGCGCCAACCCCGCCAACCCCGCCAACCCCGCCAACCCCGCCAACCCCGCCAACCCCGCCAACGACGTCGTCCGGCAGATCGTCCAGTCCGGCCAGAGCAGCGGATCTAGCGGATCTGCTGGCAATGTTGGCGGCGTGCTGCAGGACTCCTCGTTCCTGCAGCACGCCGACCCCCGACTGGCTCGGCCGTTCCTGGTGGGCTTCTCCAACGCGATGGATGAGGTGTTCCTCGTCGCCGCCGGGGTGATGTCTCTCGCTTTTGTGCTTCTGCTTTTCCTGCAGGAGGTCCCGCTGCGCAACCAGTCAGGCATCGAAGCCCTCGCGGCCGAGCTTGCCGCGGAAGTGGGTGCAGCGCCCGCAGCGGTAAGCCGAGAGGGTTGACTCACCGCCCAGCTTACCGCCAGGCAAGATCAGTCGCGGTGGACCGGACCTCGTGCTCGCTGGCGCCGGCAGCCACCAGCTTGCGGTACCGGTTGAGTAGCCGTGGTGCGTGGAAAGCCAGCACGGCGACCAGGATGCCGGCACTGAAGTAGCCCGCCACGGTGCCCTTGATCACGCCCGGGTCGTGCAGCACCTCGACGGACGTGGCCAGATCGCAGCGCCCGACCAGCTGCAGGGTCAGCCCGTACTGATCGGACCAGAAGTACGGCACGACGTCGGCGTGGTGGGTGATCTGCTTTCCGGCGACTCGCTGGGCCACGACCGCAGCCTGCTCGGCGGCCGAGGTCCAGTGCTCGATACGCGGCCGGTCTCCGATCGTGGGGTGCCGCCAGGCGGCGACGTCGCCCACCGCATAGACATTGCCGGTGCCCTCCACCAGGCCGGTGGCGTCGCAGAGCAGCCCACCTTCGGTGGGCACCCCGAGCCCGGCGAGCCACCCGCCCTCGACCACGGTGCCCACTCCGACCACGCCGCAGTCGGCCGCCACGATGCTCCCGTCGGCTAGCCGGACGGCGATCCCGCCGTTGCTCATTTCAGGGCTTGTGTCCAAGAAGCTTTCCAGCCGCACCCCGCAGCGCACTGTGACTCCGTTGCTGGTCTGCAACCGCGCGCAGAGCTGGCCCATCTGCTCGCCGAGAACGCGGGCGAAGGGCACCGGCAGCGCCTCCAGCATGGTCACCTCAAGGCCAGCCATGCGGGCGGTAGCGGCGACCTCGGCACCGATGAAGCCGGCCCCGACCACCAACAGCGAGTGGGCCCGGGAGATCGAGTCCCGCAGTCCCCGGCAATCCTCCAGCGTGCGCAGGACGTGCAGCTCCGGGTGGTCGGGCTGGTCGGGTAGGCGCCGGGGCCGTACCCCAGTCGCCACCACGAGCGTGTCGTAGCGCAGCCGGGTGCCGTCATTGAGCTCGACGGCGGCGTGGTCAACGCCGAGCGCGCAGGCGCCCAGGTGCACCGAGACATCGAGGTCGGCCAGCTCACCGCGGTGCAGCACGGCTCGTTCCTCGGGCCACTGCCCGGCGAGGATCTGCTTGGACAGCGGGGGCCGGTCGTAGGGCGCATGCGGCTCGTCCCCGACGAGGCTGATCCGGCCGGGAAACCCCTGCGCGCGCAGGCCCTCCACGGTACGCAGGCCGCCCAGCCCACCGCCGACGACCACCACGTGCTCCATGCACTTCTCCGCACTTCTCCGGTCTGGGGGGACGGCGGCTGGTCCTTAGCTCACCAGCAGTTGGTGTTGGCCGCTCCAGTGCTCCCGGCGTTCCTCTTCGGTCAGGCCTCCCCAGACCCCATACGGTTCCCGCGCGGCCAGCGCGTAGCGGCGGCACTGTTCCAGAACTGGGCAGCGCTCGCAAATCGCCTTGGCTCGGTCGGTCCGGCGAGATCGTGCTGAACCCCGTTCGCCGTCCGGATGGAAGAAAACGCTGCTGTTCAGCCCCTGGCAGGAGCCATTGAGCTGCCAGTCCCATTCCTGAGCGACCGGTTTTGGAAGCCGTCGGGTGTCCGTCATCTCCCACACTGCCCTCGCTGGTCGATCGATCCTATACTGGTCGATTGATACCCATCGCGTCGTGGCGGCAAACCTGCCCCACCCGCAGTGTCCAGCTCTGGTGCGCAGTGTGTCGAGCCCCTCGTGCGCCCCGCATGCGTACAGGGCCGATCATCGGGCATAATGGAGTAGCGAGCTAGCACCGATGCCGGTGCGGCCGAGGTCGACTGTGAGCGCCCTTGCGGCGCGGGAGCTTCTCCGTGCCTTCTTCGGGGCTGCGGGGTGGCCACGCATCAGCGGCCACCATGCTCTTCAGGAGAGGATTACTCCCGCGTGTCGTCGAACCACCCAGCCCCCGGGCAGCCATGCAGTTTCCACGAGCTAGGAGTGCCAAGCGAACTGCTCACCGTGCTTGCCCAGCAGGGCATTACCACAGCTTTTCCGATCCAGGCCGCAACGTTGCCGGACGCACTCGCCGGTCGGGATGTGCTTGGCCGTGGCCGAACCGGGAGTGGCAAGACGCTTGCCTTCGCGATCCCGACGATCACCGCGTTGGCCCGCTCCGGGCTACGCCGCTGCGCCGGTCACCCGCGCGCTCTGGTGCTGGTGCCTACCCGGGAACTGGCTGATCAGGTCGCCGATACCTTCGCCCTGCTCGCCGCCGGGCTCGGGCAGCGGATCACCACCGTCTATGGCGGTGTCGGCCAGGGGCGGCAGGTGTCCGCGCTGCGCGGCGGGATCGACGTCCTCATTGCCTGCCCCGGCCGCTTGGAGGACCTGCTCGGCCAGGGTCACGTGCACCTCGACGCGGTCGAAGTGACGGTGCTGGACGAGGCCGACCACATGGCCGACTTGGGTTTCCTCCCTGCGGTACGCAGGTTGCTGGACCGCACCCCGGCCGACGCCCAGCGGCTGCTGTTCTCGGCCACCCTGGACAGCGCCGTGGACGTCTTGGTGCGCCGCTACCTGTCAGACCCGGTGGTGCACTCAGTTGACCCGTCGGCGGCGCAAGTATCCACGATGGAGCATCACGTGTTCACCGTGGAGCACGCCGACAAGCTCTCGGTGATCCGCGAGCTCGCCTCTGGCCAGCGCCGCAGCCTGCTGTTCACCCGCACCAAACACGCCGCGCAGAAGCTGGCCAAGCAGCTGACCGTTGCCGGGTTGCCCGCCGTCGAGCTGCACGGGAACCTCTCGCAGAACGCCAGGGCACGGAATCTCGCCGCGTTCAGTGCGGGGAGCGCGCGGGTGCTGGTGGCTACCGACATCGCCGCGCGTGGCATCCACGTCGACGAGATCGGCCTGGTGGTGCATGTGGATCCGCCCGCCGAGTGCAAGGCATACCTGCACCGCTCCGGGCGTACCGCCAGAGCGGGTGCGCAGGGTGTTGTGGTCACGCTGTCCACCCCAGAGCAGATGCGGGAGGTGCGGACGCTGACTCGGCTGGCCGGTATCAGGCCAGTGATGGCGCAAGTGCGTCCTGGCGCTGAGCAGATCGCCGCGCTCGCTGGTCCGCCGGCCCCGCTGGTCTCCCCATCCGCTCCCGTTGCCGCGCAGGCTCCGTCGCGGCGCCGCCAGGGTGGCGTTGTCGAAGCCTCCCGTCGCGGACCTCGGCGGCCCGCCCGGCGCCGTTCCACCCGTCGCGCCGCCTGAGCAGCGCCGCCTGAGTGGGGGAGTTGGATATCAGCTTCACGTCACTCGCGGATTCACCCGGGGACGCCACGGCTGGTGCGGCGGCCCGGCGAGGTGAAGGGCTGCTTCGAGGAGGTGATGGTCTGGCGAGAGCTGGCACACCGGGTCCGCCCGCGCGGCGTCTCCAGTGAGCTGGAAGGCCTGGCAGCGGCAGCCGCCGAAGTCGATCTCCTTACGGGGGCAGCTGCGGCACGGTTCCGGCATCCATTCGGCTCCGCGAAACCGGGTGAACGCGGGGGAGTGGCGCCAGATCTCGCTCAGGGAGCGCTCGCGCACATTGTCGATGCCGAGTCCGGCGATCTGCGCTGCCGCCGGGCAGGGCAGCGCCCGGCCGTCCGGTGCGATGACGATGTGTCGCCGGCCCCAGCCGTGCATGCATGGCTTCGGGTAAGGCTCGTGGTAGTCGGCGAGGACATAAAGGATCTCGAGAGTGTCGCCATAGGCCGCCCGCGCCCGTGCGAGGGCCTGCTCGGCGGCGAGGACTTGGTCACGTGTCGGCAGCAACGCGGACCGGTTGAGCAGCCCCCAGCCGTAGTACTGGGTGTTCGCGAGCTCGAGCCGGTCCGCACCGAGCGCGGCGGCGAGATCGGCGATCGGCCCGATCCGGCCGATGTTTCCGCGATGCAGCACGACGTTGATCGTCAGCGGTAGCCCCAGCGTCGTGACCGCGCGGGCAGCGGCCATCTTGCGGCCGAAGACGCGGGCTCCCGCCACCTCGTCGGCTGCATTGCGGTCAGCGTCTTGCATGCTGAGTTGGATGTGGTCGAGCCCGGCCTGCGCTAGCTCGCTTGCCCGTCGCTCGTCGAGGCCCACCCCGCTGGTGACCAAATTGACGTAGAATCCCAGGTCACGGGACCGCGCGACGAGTGCGGTGAGGTCAGGCCGGGCCAGCGGCTCACCTCCAGTGAGGTGAACTTGCAGCACGCCCAGCGCTCTCGCTTCCTCCAGCACACGGCACCACTCGTGCAACGCCAACTCTGCCGCTGCCGGAACAGCAATGGGATTGGAGCAGTACGGGCAATGCAGCGGGCAGGTGTAGGTCAGCTCGGCGAGCAGGCCCAGCGGCCTATCCACGGTGGGCCGCCAGCAGATTCTGCGTGATCAGGTCCCGCAGCAGCGACATGACGTCGTCGAGGGCGACGTCGTCGTACACCTCGCCGACTGCCTGCACCACCTCCGCCACGCTGTGACAGCCGTCGCATTGCCGGATGACGGCGGCCGCCGTCTCATTGAGGATGAGCACACCCTCGGGGAACAGCAGCACTGTCTCACCGCTGAGCGGGTCGGTCCCGGTGCGCACCCCACGGCGCAGCTGTGGCTGGTCGGTGAGCGACAACGTTGCCGTCATCGATGCTCCCGCAGTGCATACTCGATGGCGTCGAGTATGCTCCATAATACGTCAGTCTTAAACTTAAGGGCGCGCACTGCGGCGTCTTGGTCTTGTCGTGACGTACAGTGTGACAATACGATATCCAGCGCGTCGGCGCATTCTTCCCGGGCTCGGTCGATGCGGGAGTCAAAATACTCTAGTGCGTCGTGGTCAAGCCACGAGTAGTGTCGTCTCAATGCGGCTGTCCGGGTGGCCATCGCCTGTGGTGCGAACAGCTCAGTCAACGACGACGCGATGCTCTCGATCCATGGTCGGGTCCGCGCGAAGGTAACGTAGGAGTCGACCGCGAAGCGCACCCCTGGTAACACGTGCCGCTCGTCGGTGACCTCCGCCCGGCTCAATCCGACCGCTTCCGCCAACATCAGCCACCGGGCGCAGCCACCGTTACTGTCCGCAGTGCCGTCGTGGTAGGAGATTCGCGGCAGCCACCGCCGGCGGATCTCGGGTAGCGGGCAGTTCGCGACGATGGCGGCGTCCTTTTGTGGCAAGCTTCGCTGGTAATACCACCGGTTGGCCACCCACGCCCGCAGCTGAGACGGATCGAGTTCACCGGCGTCCATCCGCTGATGAAAGGGGTGCTTGTCCCAATAGCCGCACTCGGCGGCGCGCAGCATGCCCTCGAACTCGGCGCGATCTAACATCGGCTGGTTTTCGCCCATTTTTCCCCCTGTGCTACAGCTCGTATTCGGCACCGTCTTGCGCAATGCTTGCACCAGCGTTGGCGAGGAACGCTCGTTCGAGCGCGTCCTCGAAGAGTATCGGATTGGTGTTGTTGAGGTGGGTGTACACGATGTGCGCGTCGGTCAGCTGGCGAAGTAGCGCCATGCTGCCCTGCGCACCGTTGACCGGCAGGTGGCCCATCGATTGAGCTGTCGCGGTGCCGCGTCGGCGCTGGCGCAGCTCGTCGTCGGTCCAGAACGTGCCATCCACGAGGACCAGATGTGCCCCGCCGAGCTGTTGGAGAAGGTTTTCGCCCAGCGCCGCTACTGAGGGCAGAAACACCGCGGAACGAGCGGTGCGCTCGTCGGTGATCCGGTAACCGATGACGACCCCGGAGGTCGGGCCGCAGCCGCGGGCGTAACGGGGCAACCGGCCACTGGTGGCATCGAGCGCCTCACACCATAACGGCGAGGCGCCACCGTGGCGGTAGCGCAGCACGAATCGCTCACCTGGCGCAACCTCGTGCCAGCGCACCACCGTGTAGCTTTCCAACGTCGGCAGCAGCCCGCACTGGGAAAGCAGGATCCGCACCGCTGCGGTGCCGTACACGTGTAGCTCACTGGCCTGGCGAAGCGACAGCAAACCCAGCGTGTGGTCGAGCTCGGCATCAGTGAGAAACACGCCGTGTATGGGCGCCGTGGAATCGTCAGGTCCAGGCCACAAGGGGGCGCACTCGCGTAATGCACCGTCGAGATCTGGGCCGGCATTGCCGAGAAACCACTCGCCGTCACCGTCACCGACGGCGATGGTGGACGAGCGTCGCGACGTCACTGGGCGCGAACCTGAGCGCGCGGCAGAGCATACCGGGCACCCGCAGTTCCATTGTGGTACTCCACCGCCGGCTGCGGAACCCAGGATGCGAACGAGCATCTCAGTTGAGTCGATTAATTCTAGCGCCGACCTGCGTACATCGTGACTTCCATGGGAGTCTCCAGTCGCTCCCAGGTTGGCGCTATCCACTGCCGGCGTGCTCCTGGAGCGCTGTGGCTAGCCTTCTCGGTAACGATCATATTCGACCTCCGTTGGCCCCGAAGAAACACCGTAAGTATTCGTTACCAAGAGCCGCACAATGGCACCTACATGGTGACAGAGTGTATCGACCGATGTCAAGGATCATGCGGCCGGCGGCTCGGACCGCCGGCCGCAAGACCCGCTCAGCTGACGGCGATGCCTTCTGCGCCGCTCGGAACGGTGATGGTGACGACCGGGGCGAGAGTGCCGTCGGGCTTGATGTGGAAGCCGTCGACACCCCCGGCGAGGCCAACCTGCACGTAGAGGAATTCCCCATCACGGGTGCCGACTAGATCGACTGGTCCCCCTCTGGTGGGGGTCTGGGTGAACACGGTGGGGGTGCCCGTGGGGTCGATGTGATAGCCGGTGAGGGTGTT
Organism: Pseudonocardiaceae bacterium; assembly: GCA_050699715.1. Taxonomy (GTDB): domain Bacteria; phylum Actinomycetota; class Actinomycetes; order Mycobacteriales; family Pseudonocardiaceae. Next base: position 61,623 of record JBOHFR010000004.1, on the reverse strand, counting down.
GCTGCCGGGGTTGGCGACGTAGAAGTTCCCCGCCGTGTGGGCAACCCAGCACGTGGTCAGTTGCCCGTTGGATTGGGAGGCGAGTTGTGTGACGGTGCCGTTGGGGTGGACGGTGTAAGTCTTCAGCGCGTTGTTGACGGAATCGGTCACGACCAGGTGGCCGTGGTCATCGAAGGTGAAGCCGAACGGGCTGGGCGTGCCGGCGGGGTTGGCGGTGAAGGTGGCGGAGGGCCGCCCGTGGGGTTCCACGGTGAAGACGTCGATCTGACCGTTGCTGGTCCGAATGGTGATGACCAGCTGATGTCCGTCGGGGGTGAAGCCGATCTGGTGGACCACGGACGGGGTCGCTCCGGTGGCTGTGGGGAGCTCCAGGGAGCGGGTGGAGTCATCGATCGGGTAGAACTGGCCATCGGTGATCCGGTACCCGGTGATGGCGCCGGCCGCATCGGCGTTGAGCACGTAGAGCAGGTCGCCGTGAATGGTCACGCTGACCGGGAATGTTCCGCCCGAGGCCAGCACCTGGCGCAGGCGCAGGCCGCCCTCTTCGAGGCCGAGCACGGATACGGTGTTGCTGCCGGCATTGACGGCGATCAGTACCCGGTGGCGGGTGTCATAGATGAGTGAGCCTTGGGAGGCCAGCGGGTCAGGAGTTGGGCCACTAGTGCCAGCTGGGCCCCTACTGCCACCTTTTCCGCCGGTATCGACGGTCTCGGCGAGGGTGAGGGTACCGTTCGCGGCGCGGTCGTAGACCAGGATTTGGTTCCCTGCGGGGTCGTTGGTTTGGGCGAACACCAGGTTTGTCATCGGGGCTTGCTCCGAGTGTCTCGTGGGTGAATGTGATTTCGGTGTCGCCGCGCCTCTCCAGGTGTTGCAGAGGCGCGGCGATATTCGGTGACCAATGATGAAGAGGACGGGCAACGCCCGGTAGATACGTCACGCTCAGCCTCGATCGGGTGAAATTGTACTGCGTGTAGAGCCGGACCGGCGGTGATCACGCGCCGCCGGTCCGTCGTGCCGATCACTCCACCGCGCCATGCGGACGTCCCGTGCACCGTGGATATTCCTATTCTCAGGGATACCCTGACAAAACTCGTGACAGCGCCTCCCTGGTGGCCACTAATGTTCGGGGGCGTCCCGATGACACCGAGCCGGTATCCCGCCCACACTGACATCCCATGGACCACCACCGACGACACGCCGTGTCATCCACCACTGGGTCCATCTTTCAACCTCTTCAGCAAGGAGTTATGAGCATGCCGGTCGAGACCTATACTGAGGAAACGGCGTCACCGGTACGTCCGGACACACTCGCCGAAGACACCCACATCGGCGTTACGAGCAGAAAAGATCGGGTTGGGCGCAGGGTATCTGTCGTGCTCGAAGCCTGGGAGGTCGCCATTCACCGCTGGTTGGTGCGTTACAGCATGACCGCGTTGCGCATCAGCATGGGAGCGGTGATTTTCGGGTTCGGCTTCCTGAAGTACTTCCCGGGGGTGAGTCCGGCCGAAGACCTCGCCCTAGCGGCCACGCACCTGCTGAGCTTCGGGCTGGTACCCGCCGTGGTGCCCAACAGTGTGGCGATAGTGTTGATCGCCACACTGGAGTGCACCATTGGGTTGTTGCTTCTCGCTGGGCGGTGGCTGCGGCTGGCCATCGTTCTGCTGGCTGTTCAACTGGCCGGTATCTTGTCTCCGGCCGTGCTACTGGCCGGGCGGGTGTTTGCTGGACCCCATCACATGCCCACCCTGGAAGGCCAGTACGTCCTCAAAGACGTGATCCTGCTCGCTGCGGCTATGGTGATCGCTACTACGGTGCGCGGCGGTCGGATCGCTGATGGTGGGCACCATGGCCCAAAGGCCAAGTAGCTCTGGGGGGGCGGGCTTGCCCGCCCCCCCAGCAACGACCGGTTAGGCAGTTCATTCATTCGTATCGGGGTCGGTGCTTCTGAGCTGCCAACGGCTGCGGATGCCGAGTTTTTGATAGATGTGTCCGAGATGGGTTTCCACTGTCTTGATGGAGAGATGGAGTTGTTGGGCGATCTCCCGGTTAGTTCGGCCGGTCCGGGCGAGCTGGGCGACGGTGGCCTCCTGTGGGCTGAGCTCGTCGGGTTTCCGGGTGCGGGTGCGCCCGCCAGCTCGTCGCCACTCGGCCTGCGCGCGGTTGACATGCCAACCGGCTCCGCATGCCTCAGCGAGGTGAACCGCCTCCGCGAGCAGCACCCGCGCCCGGGCGATCTCATCGCCACGGGTTAAGAAGGCGCCGTAGTCGGTCAGTGTCTGAGCCCGGGCCAGCGGCATGGGCAACTCGTCGTGGAGCTCGAGCGCCTGGGTGAAGTAGGTCTGCGCGAGTGCTCGGTCCCCGGCGCGCTCGGCGAGGGCGGCTTGTCCGGTGGCCACAACGATTTTCGGCCACCGGCTAGGAAGTGCCGCGCCGCGCCGCGCGACCCAGTCGATCACATACCGCGCGTCGGTGTCTCGGCCACAGGCGAGGTGGGCGGTGATCGCATCGGCCGCCCACAGCAGGTACGACGGGTCACCCTCGCCGGTGCGGTCAGCCCACTCCTGGAGCTGGGCGAACAGCGAGCATGCCGTCTCGGGATCTCCTTGGCGGTGCGCGAGGACTCCCCGCACGTGAAGTGCCAACCCATCGGCGCGGTGCACGCTGTAGCGGTCGTGGTAGATCTTGGTCGCCAGCTGCGCGCAGCAGAGTGCGGCCTGCTCCAGCTGCCCTTGCTCAAGGAGGACCAACGCTCGGTAGGTGATGGCGAGCGGGGACACGTAAGGAGGCAACAGCTCGACGAGCTCGCTGAGGCGATCGGCAAGAGTGAGCGCCTCAGTCAGCCGGCCTAGCCGGCACAGGCCGTCGATCCACGCGATCGCCGCCTGGACCAGAGTGCTTGGCTCGCATCGGCGTTCGGCTGAGCTCAGGATCTCGGTGAGAAACCGTTCGGCGTCGGTGAACCGCTCCGCCGCCACGGCCACGGTGGCGTAGCTGAGCGTGGGATGCCGGTATCTGTGCCGGTCAATGGACCGCGAGGTGGGGATGAGGTCCACGCGGGTCGTGGCGGCGGTCGCTGCCGTCACGAGGCCGTGGGGGTCGCCGCAACGATAGGCGACCGCGCCCCAGGCCGCACGGGCCGAGGCCTGCATCATCCCGCTAGCCGTGGCCAGCTCGGCGGCTCGGTTGGCCCACGGTAGCGCGGCCCGGGGGCCGGACAGCGTCTGGTGCTGAAAGGCCTGGTCGAGCAGGGCTCCGATGGCGAGTGCGGGATGCTCCGGTTCGGCCAGAGCCACCGCCGACTCATAACAGGCGGTGCTGTGTTCCACCCGGCCGGTGACATAGCTGGCCTGCCCGAGCTCGCGCAAGACGGCGATACGATCTGCGGTGGACAGCGCTGGGAGGTGTAAGAGCCGCTCGTAGATGGTTATCGCCTCCTCGTTGGCGCCGCCTGCGGCCAGGGCCGTGCCCAAGTCGAAGAGCAGTTCCGCTGGCGCGGCCTCACCGGCGAGCCGCATCCCGGCTTCCAGGTGCTGGCGGGCGGTGCGGATCGCGCCCACCCGCAGCGCCGCACGCCCCGCCCGGGCCACCGTGGACACCGCCTCGGAGTCACCGGCCAGGTGCGCGGCCACCGCATGGTCCGCGGCCTCGGCCGGATGGGCCCCGGCGGTAACCAGGGCACGGAAAGCGGCCGCATGCAGGTCCCTGCGCACCGGAGGCGCGATGTCGTCGTACACCCCCTGCTGGATCAGCGCATGGGTGAACCGCGCCCACCCGTCGTCGGCCTCGTAAAGGAGGCCGCCGCGGAACAGGCCATCGATCTCGGTAGCGGCCTGGGTGGCGGACAGTCCGGCCACCTCCGTGGCGACGGCGGCCCGAAATCGGGTGCCTAGCACGCTCGCCGCCTGCAGATAGCGCCGCCCGGCCGCACCGACCCCGACGAAGCGGGAGAACCAGACCTGCTCCTCGGAGAGCTTCCCCCTCCGGCGGAGCTCCCCGGCGACCTGTTCTAACAGCAACGGGTTGCCACCGCACAGGTCGATGGCCTGGTCCGCTAGCGTGGTTGGGACTTGCTCGCGCACCCGGGAACGCAGCAGCTCCCGAGCGGCAGCGGGGCTCAGCGGAGCCAGCGACTGGATCTCGGCCAACCCTTGGGCAGCCAGATCCTGCGCCGAGGTGACCGCCTCCGTCGGCCAGGGCCGGGTGGTGGCGATCAGCGCCACGGGCAAGGAGGCCAGGCGACGGCAGAGCAGATGGATCACGGTCAGCGAGTCCGGATCCGACCAGTGCAGGTCGTCCAGCGCCACCAGCAGCGGGCGGACCGCAGCCTCCCGTACACCACGGAGAATGCCGTAGAAGCGGTCCTGCGCGGAGAGGTCGGCGGCCTCGCCGCCTTCAGCGTCCAGCGCCACCGCGCCACCGGGAAGCTTCCCCTTGAGAAGCTGATCGAGCGCTTGGCCGATCAGGCCGAACGGCAACACCGCCTCCACCTGGTCCCCCCGCCCGATACCGACCGCAAACCGCGGTTTTGCCACGGTGATCGCGTGCTCAAGCACGGTGGTTTTGCCCAACCCGGCCGGCCCCACGACGAAGAGCGCGCCCCCCCGGCCCGCACGGGCGTTGTCGAGCAGCCGCTCCAGCGCGTCCAGCACGTCATCGCGCTCAGCCATCCCGGCGGTGGCCTGCCGGGATCCTCCGGTCCTGGCCATGATTATGCTCCCTTCGAGGTTCATTCACGGGTCTCCCTTGAACTGGCCCTGTGGGGAACGAGGATGACGAACACCCGATAAGTACATCGTGCTCATCAATCGATCGGGTGAACCTCGAGCGAGTCTGTAGCAGACTTCTTCTGCGGATTTATTTACTTTAAGTTACGAAATGTTTCCAGGATGTCGAGCTCGACTAGGCTAATAGGGTGAAAATTATTCCGTGGCTTCACTGCGGGCGATCTGCGCGGTCCGCAATGGCGTGACATCACAGCCTGGCCCGTGAAGGCACCATCTCCGCACCATGGGAATTCCTATTCTCCCCAACTCGAAGAGCCTTCCCCGAATCTCGTTCAGCAAGGAGGATGGGCATGCTTACCAAGGACTATATCAACAATACGGCGTCACCGCTACGTCTGGCTACTCTCACCGAAGGCGCCCTTACCGAGACGGTGCGAGTGAACATCCCGCCGGATAGCATGTCCGTCCGATTCGGCGACACCGGCCATTTCGAGCGGTGGCTAGTGACCCGCGACCTCACGGCCGGTTCGAGTGACGACTATGTGGATCCGTTTACACAGTGCTGTACGTCGGCGCTGGTCGGCCCACCGACACCTACTCCCTGGCTGGATCCGGTTGTTGTCCCGCAGCGGCGTACTGCCCATGGTGCGCCAGCGCCCGGTTCCCTACCCGCTGCGGCATTTCACACCGGAGAGGTTCCGCGCTGCAGCCGCGCGGAATGAGACCGTCAGCCTGGACCGGGTGATCGCGACGATGCGCACCGAGCTCGCTGAGGCCGGTGAGGATCTCGGCTCGATTGCCACCGAGATCGCGGCATTCGGTCAGTAGAATCCGGTGCGGCTGCTGCGCCGGCATCTAGCCGCCGGTGTAGCCGACCAGAGGCTGTATGCGCTGGGCGACCTCGCCTCGGGCAGCCTGTTCTTCACCTTCGATCTGCCCTCACTGGTGGACCGCGCCTACGACATACCGGAATTGATCAAAGAGTTTGACTACAGTGTCGATCTTGCCGGGGTTGACGATCTGGGGCGTGGGCCGTTCGGCCAGCGCCTGATCACCAGATGAGGCACTCCTGTTGAACGATGGAGCCTGCAGGCGGAGGCTGTCTTTATGGTCTCTCCCAGCGCACCTTCCCGAGGTGAGCTCCCCAAGAATCACCCAGGCTTGGGCGACCCGGCGTATCGCGAGCGCCGGGCCCGGATCGCCGAGGTCGGCGCCGCCTATCGCCGCGGCGAGCCTATTCCGGACGTCACCTACAGCGCCCAGGAGGACGAGGTCTGGCGGGTGGTGTCCGCTGAGCTCGCCGGCAAGCACCGGGAGTACGCCTGCGCCGAGTACCTCGCCGGCGCGGGCCGACTCGTCCTTCCCGCGCAGCGTGTTCCGCAACTACGGGAGGTCGATGAGCGGGTTTACGGCCTCACCGGCTTTCATATCAACCCGGTACCTGGCCTCGTGCCGACCCGAGCCTTCTACGGGGCGCTCGCGGAGCGCAGGTTCCTCTCGACTCAGTACATCCGCCATTACTCGGTGCCCTTCTACACACCGGAGCCGGATATCGTTCATGAGATCATCGGGCACGCCACCATGCTGGCCAGCCCGGTGTTCGCCGATCTCTATGAGTTGGCTGGGCAGGCATCGTTGCGCGCCACGGCCGACGTCTCGCTCGATGTCTTCAGCCGCGTCTTTTGGTTCACCCTCGAGTTCGGTGTGGTCCACGAGAACAGTGCGGTGAAGGCCTACGGTGCCGGTCTCCTGTCGTCCTACGGTGAGATCGAGGCGTTCCGCGACGCGGAGATCCGGGAGTGGGACCTTCCCGCCATGGCGATGCAGGAGTACGACATCACGCATTACCAGCCGGTGCTGTTCGCGGCCACGTCGTTCGAGCAGATGATCTCGGATCTCCACGGTTTCTTCTCGTCCTACGACGACAAGGCATGCGACCAGCTGCTCACCTGATGGGCGATCAGCTCACAGCTCGAGCAGGGCCTGCTCGAGGACCTCGGTCAGCGCGGGGTGCACGTAGAGGACGTTGTGGGCGAGCTGATCGACGCTCTGGCCGAGCATCATGGCCTGGAGCAGCGGTTGCAGCAGGGTGGCGGCCTGCGGGCCGATGATGTGGGCGCCCAGCAGCGTCCGGGAGCGTGGGTCGGCGATGAGCTTGACGAAGCTGGTGGTGTCCTCCAAGGCCCACCCGTAGGCGGTGTCCGCGTACGGGCGTACGGCGATCACGTGGTCGGCGCCGCGTCGGCGAGCCTGCCCTTCGGTGAGGCCGATGCTGGCGATCTGTGGGTCGGTGAACACCGCGTGCGGGACGAGGGTGTGTGGTAGCCGTCGGGGGGCGTCGGGGTGAGTGAGGTTGTGGCGCACGATGCGCGCCTCGGCGTTGGCCATGTGCTTGAGCTGGAAGTGGTTCGCGGCGTCGCCGAACGCCCACACGCCGGCAACCGTGGTCTGGTAGGTGTCATCGGTCACCAGATGGCCGTGCTCGTCGACGTCGAGGCCACCGGCGGCCACGTCGAGCAGGTCGGTGTTGGGGCGCCGCCCGGTCGCCACGAGCAGGCTGCTCGCCTCGAGCACCTCGACCTGCCCGTCGCGCTCGATGGTGACCGACATGCCTGCCGCGCGGGGGCAGACGGCGGTCACGGTGGTGTTGAGCAGGACGCGGAAACGGCGCTGCGCCAGCTCGGTGAATCGAGCCGAGACCTGCTCGTCCTCGGCCATGAGTAGCCGGGGTCCGCGCTGCACAATGGTCACCTGGGAGCCGAACGCGCCGAAGACGTGGCCGAGTTCGGCGGCGATGAAGCCGCCGCCGATCACGATCAGCGAGGCGGGGATCTCCGCAACCCGCATGATCGTGTCTGAGGTGTGGAACGCGACCGTGTCGAGCCCGGGTATCGCCGGGAGGACCGGGCGGGCCCCCACCGCCACGACGACCTGCCGCCCGGTCAGCTGCTCGCCGCCGACCTCGAGTACCCGGGGGGCGACGAATCGAGCCGTGGCGGGGTAGACGTCGACCCCGTTGCCACGCCGGTAGGCGAGGGCGCTGCCGTGCAGCGGATCGAGCCGGCCGAACACCCGGGCGCGGATGGCCGGCCAGTCAACCCGGTCCAGGGTCGCGTGCACCCCGAGTCGCTGGGCCTCGGTGACGGCGCGGGCCGCGTCGGCGGCCACCACGAGCATCTTCGAGGGGATGCACCCGCGGTTGAGGCAGGTCCCGCCGAAGCGATCGGGCTCGATGATCGCCGCTCGCAGGTGGTCGAGCTCGCCACCCAGCAGCATGTTGCCGCTCCCCGCGCCAACAACAACCAGGTCATAGCTCTTCATGCTCCTCCTTCGGGGAAGCGTGCATCGCTCGGTTCACGCCGATCGTGATCGACTCTACTGCTGTCGAGCTACTACGGCAGTCACACTATGTGATCTTGATCAGTGGCGACCGGGCATGATCGCTTTTTGTGTACGTGGGACGACAAAGATTGTCGCTGAACGCACCCAAACAGTGATCATGGTGTCTGAGGTGCGGCCCACCTGTCACATCACGGACCAGTCCGGCATCCGTCGCGCTGGTGCTGGCGGGAACAAACAGGTGGCGCGGGGTCTGCTCGATGGCCGCACGCCACACCTCGCTACGGGGAATTCCACACTCCGCCAGGCGCTGGGCAGGTGCGCTAGCGCGCTCCGGCCAGGGCATAGCCGGGGGCGGTGTGGTCAGTGGGGGAGGGTGGTGAGGAAGGTTTGCCAGGCGGTGGGGGGGACGGTCAGGGCGGGGCCGGGGCGATTCTTGGAGTCGCGGACCAGCACGGCGTCCGGCCCGGGCGCGACCTCGACGCAGTCACCGCTTTCGTAGCTGTAGCTGCTGGTGCGCCAGACAATCCCGTCCTGCTCAGGCGCCGTCATCATGATCCTCTCGATCCACGCGACATCCGCAGCAGGTGCTCCAACTGGTCGAGCATCACCGCCGGGCCGCCCACCGGCAGCCGCAGCGCGAACTCGTGCACGTAGAAGGTGAAGCGCGCCGGCTGGTCCCGGCTGAACAGGCTCTGGCGGGCCAGCCGGGCGGACACCCGATCCTCCACCTCCTCCGCCGGCACATTGCCCGAGCGGCTGAGCACCGCGCGGGCGTAGTCACCGGTCTGCAACAGGCCAGGCACGCCCGGCTCCTGAAACTCGCTGATCGCCACCGCCTTGGTCTCATGGTCGATCAAGGTGACGAGCTGCTGGGGCAGCCGGGCGCCGTGCTGCTGGAACCAGCCCGGAATGTGCTGCTCACCGCAGAGCGCGAGCAACCGGTCACGCTCAGTGCCCGTCACCCGGCACACGGCCAGGAACCCCGCCACCTGCACCGCGGTGACATTGCGCTTGCCGGACAGCAGCCGCGATATCCAGCTCTCGGACAAGGCCAGCTGCTGCCCGGTTTCCCGGCCGTTCAGCCCGGCCCGCTTCATCGCCCGGCGCAGCCCGTCGCCCAGCTCTCGGCTGCGGATCGTTGGCTCGCGATCGTCCATGATGACCTCCCACCGCGGACCCTAAACCCGCCTACCGACAGATACCGGCAGCACCGCGCACCATGTCGCCTCTTTGGGTATCGCTTGCCCCAGGGTCAACGTGGGCGAGCATCGAATCTCCTCCACCGCCGGTGCAGGGTCTTATGGATGCTTGTGCACGTTCGGTACCACTGTGGGAGGCTGGGATGGTGGGCAGGGCGCTGGTGCTCGGTGGCGGTGGGGTCACCGGCGTCGCCTGGGAGCTGGGGATGCTCGCCGGGCTGGCGGAGCACGGGGTGGACCTGCGCGATGCGGACCTCGTCATCGGCACCTCAGCCGGATCAGTGGTGGGCGCGCTGATCACCTCAGGAACCGGCCTCGAGGAGCTCTACGCCAGCCAGCTGGCCCCACCCGAGCCCCATCGACCGGCCCGAATGGGGATCGTGACGATCCTGCGGTGGGGTTTGGCGGTTGCCTGTTCCCGAGGCTCCGAGCAGGTGGGAGCCCGAGTCGGCAAGATGGCGCTGGCGAGGGTGACGGTTCCGGAAGCCGAACGTCGCGGGGTCATCGCAGGCCTGCTGCGGGGGCACACCTGGCCCCAGCGGGCCCTGCTGGTCACGGCCGTCGATGCCGAATCGGGTGAGTTCGCTGCCTTCGCCACGGGCAGCCAGGTGGGGGGCATCGCGGTGACCCTGGTCGACGCGGTGGCGGCGAGCTGCTCGGTGCCGGGGGTGTGGCCGCCGACCACCATCGGCGGGCGGCGCTGGATCGACGGGGGCGTGCGCTCGGCGACCAACGCCGATCTGGCCGCGGGATATGAGCGCGTGGTGGTGCTCGCGCCGATCGCGCGAGGGCTGCGAACAGCGACGGGAGCGGTTGCCCAGGTGGCCGCCCTGCGCGAGCAGGCCCACGTCGCGCTGATCACGCCGGATACCGCCGCTCGAGGGGCAATCGGGCGCAACCTGTTCGACCCGGCGCGTCGGGCACCGGCCGCTCGGGCCGGCCGGTCCCAGGCCGGATCGGCGACCGCTGAGGTGGCCCGGGTGTGGTCGGGCTAGGTGTGGTCGGGCTAGGTGTGGTCGGGCTAGGTGTGGTCGGGCTAGGTGTGGTCGGGCTGGCCCCGGTAGCCGCCGTCGTGGGTGTCACTGGCCGGCTGCGGCAGCCGGCACGCTGGGGAGGAGCTCGGTGGCGGTGGTTCTGCCGTCGATCACGGCGGCGGCCAGTTCGGTGAGCCGCTGGCCGTGGTTGCGGGCGTAGTTGCGGAGCAGGGTGAAGGCCTGGCCGGGGTCGATGTGGTGACGCTCAGCGAGGACGCCCTTGGCTTGCTCGATGAGCACGCGGCTGTCCAGCGCGATCTGCAACTGCTCGGCGAGGGTGTCCTGCTGGTGCAGGGCCTGTTCCTGGATCAGGCCGATGGTGGCCACGTCGGCCATGGCTTGGCCGATCCGGGTGACCTCGGGGCTAGGGCGTGAGGATCGGTGTGGAACAGGTTCAGCGCCCCGATGACCTGCGAGCGCAGCCGCATCGGCAGGGCGTGCACGGTGCGGAACCCGGACTCGGTGGCGGCTGGAGCGAACCGGGGCCGCCTCCCACACCTGGTCGGCCCTGCCGGTTTCCGTCACGGTTCAGGCATCCAGCTGGCTCTCCAAGTAGTCCGCATAGCGCTCGATCCACGCACCACGTTCCCCATCAGTGCGGCACGCCAACCAACCGTAATTCCAAATGGCGTCAGATACCGCAGAACACGCTCGGAACCGGTGGAGTAAATCATCGTTGATAACCGTATCAAGTATCACCGCACTGCCAGCACCGGGAAAAGTGCTGATGCTGGTGAGTGACACACCGCTGGGGTCAACTCCCCACCGTGCACGCTCGTAACTCGCCGCCATGTGATCTCCCCGGGCAGACACTGACATTGGTCAGCCACCGGGTCCGGGGCGGCATCGCGGCCAAGCGCACTCCCTTAGGCGGGCTGTGGGGCCGCAGCGCTGATGGCGAGTTTACCAGGAGCGCCGGGTGCTCGTGACGCTCATGACCCGTGGTGGACCGGGCGCCCGCGCGGATCTAGACTGGTCGTTATCCGGCCCGGACCCGTCGGCGTTGCGCAAGCCACGACGGATGGTCTTTCCCCGGTGGGGGTCGTCCTCATCCGCTGTGTTCCACGTCAGCGGGAGGAGCAGGACCTGTGATGACCACACGCGATCTGTCCGGCGGATGGGCGGAGCAGCCCTTCGCCGATGACCAGCCCGGCGACTTCACGCTGTGCATCCCACAGCGGCTACTCCACCTGTCGGTGCGCCACCCTGCCCCTGGGGTGTGTGTCGTGCGAGTGAACGGCGAGCTGGACTTGCTGACCGCGCCACTGCTCGATGCGTGCCTGCGTGAGCAGCTCAGCCACGCGTTACCGCATCTGGTGGTCGACCTGGAGGGGGTGACCTTCCTCGGCGCTAGCGGACTGAAGATCGAACCCTGGTGGATCGAATCCCGGTAGAGCGAACCAGAGTCGAGCCGTCGCACTTGTGAGTGATCACACTCCTGCCGTTTGTCGCTCAGCTCTCCGCCGGGCCGTTCTGCTCCGCGAGGAACTGCTCGAGCTCTGCGGCGATCTCGTCGCCGGTGGGCAACGATCCGGCATCAAGGGAGGTCAGCGGGCGCCGATCGGACTCGCCTATGCCGGCGTCGAACTGCGCTTCCAGGCTGGCCACCACCGACATGTTCGCTGGGGAGCGGGCGACCTGCTCGTTGATCTCAGTGAGGACCCGCTGCGCTGCGGGGCGCAGGGCGTCCGTGGGTAAGCTCAATCCGCTGGTGCGCGCCAGGTGCTCCAGCAAGCCACGGGCTGATTCCGGGTACTCGATGCGCGCCAGATAGTGCGGCACATGCACGACAAACCCCATCGCGTCGTGCCCGGCCTCGCCCAACCGCAACTCCACCAGCGCCCCGGCGTGGCCAGGGATCTGCATGGTGGTGAACCACCGCGGATAGCCGGAGATCAATTCCCGACGGGTGGCGTGCGCCGTGACCGTCGCTGGCCTGGTGTGCGGGACCGCCATCGGTGCCGCGCCCAGACCCACCGTCAACCCTACGTCGAAGCGCTCGACCAGCTCGCGAACCGCGTCGGCGAACCGTTCCCACTGCAGGTCCGGCTCCGGGCCGGTCAGCAGCAAAAACGCGATGCCCGCGCAGTCGCGCATCTCGTACAGCACCAGCTCAGGCTGCTCATAACTCGTCCAACGATCCTCATCGAAGGTCATTGCCGGTCGGCGGGAGCGGTAATCCAGGAGCTGGTCGACGTCGAAGGTGGCGAGCACCCGGTGCTCCAGATTCGCCAGCAAATGTGTCACCGCCAGATGCCCAGCCTGGCCGGCATCGACAAATCCGGTCAGAGCGTGCACAAGGACCGTGCCCGCCGGGGTCGACGGTTGCGACTCGATTCGGTACAACTCTGCATTCACAGTTGATATAACGCGCCGCGCTGGCAGATTCATTCCCTTCCGGGCCCCGGCCTGGCCGGGTACAGGGTAGCAGATCAGCTCACGATGGGTTGGGTGCGGTGTCGCAGGTGGGGGAGGATCTCGGCGCCCAGCCGGGCGATGTTCTCCAGGGTGCGGGTACGGTCGCCAGCGCCTTCCACCAGGAGAATGACGTGGTCGATGCCGGTGCGCTGGGTGGTGGCGGCCAGCGTGTCGCGGCAGTGTTCCGGGGTGCCGACGGGGTGTATGCGGCACAGCAGCTCGGTGTACTCGGCGGGGTCGCGTGGGTGGTGCGGCCCACCGTCGGCGCGGCGGTAACCGGCCAGGCCGGGGCCGAGCCAGCGGGGAAGGCGCCCGCGCATGGTGGCCAGCGCCTCGCGCTGGCTGTCGGCGACGTAGGCGAGTGCGGCGCCGATGTGCTTGACCTGGCAGGTAGCGCCGGCTACCCGGTTGCAGTGGCCGATGAGCGCTGCCTTGTCGGTGTCGCTGGCGTGCATGCCAAGCAACAGCGGCAGGCCACGCTGCGCGGCGAGCTCCACGGTGGCGGTTGTGGTGGCGGCCAGGATGACGTCGGGGTGTGGTTGGGTACGGGGCCGGGGGACGATGTTGATGTCGGGGAAGTGAAAGTGCGGCCCGCAGGCGGCGAGGCGGGGCCTGGTCAGGGCGGAGAGCAGCAGATCCAGGGACTCGGGGAAGGCGTGCTGGTAGCGGTCCAGGCCGGTACCGAATACCTCCAGGTCGATCCACGGGCCACCGCGGCCGACACCGAGGCGCAACCGTCCGCCGGAGAGCTGGTCGAGCAGTGCGACTTGCTCGGCGAGGGCGACCGGGTGCTGGGTGGACAGCACGCTGACCGCGGTTCCGACCGCGATCCGGCGGGTGGCGCCGAGCAGGTAGCCGGCTAGGGTGATCGCTGAGGGGCAGATCCCGTAGGACATGAAGTGGTGCTCAGCGACCCACACGTCGTCGAAGCCGGCCTCCTCGGCGGCGACCGCCGCCGCGACCGTGGATTCCAGCACGGTGGTGTGGTCTTGGCCGGGGAACTGTGCGGCGAGCAGGAACGCCCCGAACCGCATGAGCTCAGCTGCTCAGCAGTCCCGCAGCTCGGGACTCTGATTGAGCAACTGACCGCGCGCGGAGATGAAGGCCCGGTAGCGGGCACCGTCGGTCGCCGACGGTCGGAACGCCGCGACGCGGTGACAGTTCTGGAAAGCCAGCTTCACCCCGAAGTGGCGTTCCAGACCGCTGCGGATGGCGTCGGAGGCTAGCGCCCGCAGCAGCTGCCCGCGCTCGGACTCACCGGGTGGGGGGATCTCGTGATCGGCGAGCTCGCTGGCCGGTCCGGCGAGCTCGAGGTCGGCCACCACGCCGCTGATGACCTGCCAGGCGTAGGGCAGCGATAACCGCACGCAGTCGATGAAGGCGGCGTCGTCGACCTCGCCCTGCTGGGCACGCTCAAGCAATGTGGTGGGAACGTCAAGGGACATGACTTCCTCCGGTGCGGGTGTGCGGCCAGGACCTGATAGCCGGGGGACAGGCCGCTTAAGGATAACGGTTGTCAGTCGGGCAGGCTCTGACCCCATGCCACTGCTATCCCGACACCTCGTCGCCTTCCTCGCTGCTGTGCTGCGTAGTCCGGCTACGGTGGGCGCCGTAGCGCCGAGTTCCCCGCACCTGGCGGCTCGGTTGGCGGCCGTGGTGCCCCGCGTTGGGGAGCCGGTCGTGGTCGAGCTCGGGCCGGGCACCGGTTCGGTCACGACGGCTATCGAGTATCGGCTCGCTGGTCGGGGGCGGCATCTGGCGGTCGAGATTGACCCGGTGCTGGCCAGCTACCTGCGCGCCGAGCATGCGGGCGTCGAGGTGCTGGTCGGGGACGCCGCTGAACTGGAGCGGTTGTTCGCGCAGTACCAGGTTTGCGCGGTGGACGCCGTGGTCAGCGGGCTGCCGTGGTCACTGATCGATGCGGACGTGGCGCGCGCGATCGTTGACGCGACGGTACGCTCGCTGCGGCCACGTGGCTGTTTCACCACCTTCGCTTACCTGCACGCGCTCCCGATGACCCGGGCGCGCCAGTTCCGGGCGTTGCTCGGCGAGGTATTCGACGAGGTGCTCACTACCCGCACGGTGTGGTGGAACCTGCCGCCGGCGGTGACCTACGTCTGCCGACGGCCGCGTGCGGTCCGACCAGGAGCCGAGGGGCGCTTCGGCGCGGCAGGGTAACCACCTCCTCTGACATTTCGGTAGTCCACGACGGACCTGGCGGCCGAATAGTCCACACTCACCCCCGCAGTCCACAGCTGGCAAGCAGGTGACTGTTCTGCGCGGTGGCGCGGGAGGACCGTTCGACGGCATGAGCGCACCTACCGCCGGTCGAATCCGGCTATCTGATCCTTCCGAGCTGATCGCCGCCGTCCCGCACCTGGTTGGTTTCTATCCGCATGACTCCGTGGTCCTCTTGGCTCTGCACGGCAGGAGGCTCGGGTTAACTCTGCGGGCCGATTTAGTCGATAACGACCAGGCTCCGCTATTGGCTGAGCAGCTGCTGGCGCCGATCGCCCGGCAGCGGCCCACCGGCGTCGCGCTGATCGTGATCGGGGGCGATCCCACCCCGGATGGCGACCCCCCATACCGCGCGTTGGTGGATGCTCTCGAGGGCGTGTTGACCGGCGCTGGGCTCCCCGTGCTCCATGCGGTGTGGGCCGCGCAGACGGTGTGCGGCGCGCCGTGGCGCTGCTACGGCGCGCCGCTCTGTGCCGGCGTGGTAGCTGATCCCACGACTAGCCCGCTGGCGGTCGCGACGGTCGCGGCCGGTGCGGTGACCTTCGGCAGCCGGAAGGAAATGGCCGAGCTTGTGGCTGCGGCGGATCCTGCGGCGCTGGCGCGCCGGGCGATGCTCCTGGACGCGGCCGACGTGGAGCACCCGATGAGCGCCCGGCTGGTAGGCCAGCGACTCGCGCAGTTGCAGGAACTGCACCGAGCGGCGGCCGAGGGAGATCTCGCGTTGAGCGACAGCACCATCACCGAGGTTGCCTCCGCGCTGTGCGATCACCGGGTCCGGGACGCCTGCCTGCCTTGGTGCTCGGGTCCTGGTGCGGCCGCCGCCGAGCGGCTCTGGCTGGCTCTTGTTCGCGCCACTCCCGCACCGGAACGGGCCGAGCCTGCAGCACTGCTGGCGCTCGCCGCGTACATCCGCGGGGACGGGGCACTGGCGGGCGTCGCGTTGGACGCGGCGCTGCACGCGTGCCCACAGCACTCTCTTTCCGGGTTGCTGCGGGCCGCGCTGGATACCGGACTGCCACCGGAGCTGCTGCGCAGCGTCGCGGCAGACGCTGCTGCCGCCGTTGCCCAACCTCGGCGCAGGCCGGCCAAGAGACGATCGCGACCTAAGCGATGACCGGTGATCCGTGATGGTGGCGCTCAGCTGGTGCCGAGAGCGAACTCCCAAGCGTCGGCCACGATCATGGCAAGGTCGGCCCGCTCCGGCTTCCAACCCAACTCGCAGTGCGCTCGATCACTGGAGGCGATGAGCACTGCCGGGTCGCCCGGCCGCCGTGCCGTGCACTGCGCGGGGATCGGGCGCCCAGTGACGTGGCGGCAGGTGTCTAGCACCTGCCGCACTGAGAAGCCGGTCCCGTTGCCCAGGTTGTAGATCCGATGCTCGCCGGGCACGGCCTGTTCGAGGGCCCGCTCATGGGCGTCGGCGAGGTCCACCACGTGGATGTAGTCGCGGATACAGGTGCCATCCGGAGTGGGCCAATCCTCCCCGAACACCATGATCTTGTCTTGGTGGCCGAGGGCGACCCGCAGGATCAGTGGGATGAGGTGGGTCTCGACGGTGTGCCGCTCACCGTAGCGGCCGTAGGCGCCGGCGACGTTGAAGTACCGCAAGCTCACGGCGGCTATGCCGTGCGCGATGGCATAGGAGCCAATGGCATGGTCGATCGCAAGTTTTGTCGCCCCGTAGGGGTTGGTTGGCCGGGTGGCCGCCTCCTCGGTGATCGGTACCGACGCGGGTTCCCCGTAGGTGGCCGCAGTGGAGGAGAAGACCAGCCGAGCAGTGCCGTGCTCGCGCATTGCCTCAAGCAGCGCTACCGTGGCCACCACGTTGCCCAGCCAATAGCGCTCCGGCTGTGCCATCGATTCCGCGACCAGCGAGCGGGCCGCATAGTGCAGCACACCGTCGAAGCCCTCGGCCAGCACCGCGCCAGCATCCTCGACGGCGCCCTCGACGAACCGGGCGCCGGCCGGCACAGCGTCCCGGTGCCCAGTGGACAGGTCATCCAGGACCACGACGTCGTGGCCGGCCTCAACCAGTCGCGCGGCGCAGACGCTGCCGATATACCCTGCGCCCCCGGTGACCAGCAACCGCATCCGATTCGGCCGGGTCACCGCGGAGCGCCCAGAAAAGCACCCAGCCACCCCCGAGCGCCCAGTCACCGCCGACGGCCCATGACCGCGTGCGCGAGCGCGCCGGCTACCTCGACCGTGGACCCTTGGCCGGACAGCACCACCGGATGGTGTGTCCGCGCCTGGGCGGCGACCTCCACCATGTTGCCGGGCACCGCGTTGACCCTGTGCAGGTCCGCCATCAGGGCCGGGTCCAGCTGCACGTGCTCGGCGATGCGTCGCACCTCCACCGTGCCGCCGCCGCGCCGGGCCACATCGTCCAGCCGGACCAGGTCGGGTTCGATCGGGGCGGCAGGCTCTCCCATCCCGAGCTCGTCGAGCCCCGGGATCGGGTTGCCGTAGGGAGAAGTGGTCGGGTTGCCCAGCAGCGTGACCAGCTTGCGCTCGACAGCCTCACTCATCACGTGCTCCCAGCGGCAGGCCTCGGTGTGTACCTGCTCCCACTCCAGCCCGATCACGTCGACGAGCAGGCGCTCGGCAAGCCGGTGTTTGCGCATCACCGAGATGGCCCGGCTGCGACCGGCCGCCGTGAGTTCTAGATGCCGGTCA
Source organism: Pseudonocardiaceae bacterium (assembly GCA_050699715.1). Classification (GTDB taxonomy): domain Bacteria; phylum Actinomycetota; class Actinomycetes; order Mycobacteriales; family Pseudonocardiaceae. The sequence goes on along the minus strand of JBOHFR010000004.1, from coordinate 43,992 downwards.
TCGGCTACTGTCAGCAGGCCGTCCCGCTCCATGCGCGCCACGGTCTGGCTGACGGTGGGTCCGCTTTGTCCGAGGCGCTCGGCGATCCGCGCCCGCAGCGGGACCACGCCTTCCTCCTCGAGTTCGAAGATGGTGCGTAGGTACATCTCGGTGGTGTCGATGAGCTCGTTCACACCAGTCTCCTTATGGTTGCACTCATAGTAGTGGCCCACAGGGGTGGCAGTTGGCTCACAGGTGGTGGTAGTGGCCCACAGGAGGCGCTCGTGCGCCAGCGGCGGCAGGATGAGCGACATGCATCCGGTGATCACGCCCCGCGACCTGGCTGTCCTGCTCATCGGCCCCGAGCCGCCCACCGTGGCGGACGTGCGGTGGGCGCTCACTGGCCCACCCGGGCGAGTCGACTACCGCGCCGGTCACCTGCCCGGCGCGGTCTTTCTCGACCTGGACACTGACCTGGCCGGACCGCCGGGCCCGGATGGACGGCACCCCCTCCCGGACCCCGCGGCGCTGCAGGCCGCCCTGCGGGCAGCCGGCATCAGCGCAAGGACCACGGTCGTCGCCTACGACGCGGCGGACGGGTCAGTGGCGTCCCGGCTCTGGTGGCTGCTGCGCTGGTCGGGGCACCCCGCCGTCGCGGTGCTCGATGGGGGGATCTCGGCGTGGCGAACGGCTGGTCTGCCGGTGACCATCGACGTGCCCCAACCCCAGCCTGGCACGATGACGGTGCGGCCCGGGGCAATGCCAGTGCTCGACGCTGCGCAAGCTGCGGCGCTGGCTCGCGACGGGGTGTTGCTCGATGCCCGAGCGGTGCCCCGCTACCGAGGAGAGACCGAACCGGTGGACCCCCGGGCGGGCCACATACCTGGGGCGGTCAACGCGCCGTTGTCCGAGCTGACCGATGCGCAGGGAAGCTGGCTACCGCCGACCAGGCTGCGCGAGCTCGCGCGGTCGTGGGGGGTCCCCGATGCCGGGGTTGGCGCCTACTGCGGTTCCGGGATCAACGCGTGTGCGCTGGTGCTCGGACTCGAGCTCGCCGCCCTCACCACCGCAGCGCGTCCGGCAGCGCTGTACGCCGGGTCATGGTCGCAGTGGTGCACCGACCCCGACCGGCCGATGGCCACCGGACCGGATCCTGGGTAGAGCTAGACCCGAGGCACCCTGGCTCTGAGGCACGAGTCTCCCTCGGGTCGGAAGGCCGGACCCCGACGAGCCCGACCTTCCGCGGCGCGCGACAGCCGGAGCCTGACGTCGCGTGGTCTGCGTCCTAGTGTGGTCGTAGTTCAGTGCGGTCTGCGTCGTAATGTTGAGCTGACAGTGGGGATCGTGGCCGGTCCGAGGCGGCGGCGTCAATGCCGCCATTCGAGCGGTGACGCGCTGACGTCACGTGCGCCAGTCAGCTGGCGTAGGCCCGCAGTCGCTCCGCACGATCTCCGTGGCGCAGCTTGGCCATGACCTCGCGCTCAATCTGACGCACCCGTTCGCGGGAAAGGCCAAAACGCTTGCCGATCTGGTCCAGCGTGTGCGGCTGGCCGTCGTCGAGGCCATAGCGCAGCCGGATGACCTTCTGCTCCCGATCTTCGAGAGTGGCCAGCACCCGGTGCAGGTCGTCCTGCAGCAGCCCAGAGATCACTGCGGCCTCGGCGTCGGTGGCCTCGGCGTCCTCGATGAAGTCGCCTAGCGGCGCCTCCTCCTCAGCGCCGACCGGCATGTCCAGGCTTACCGGGTCCCGGGAGTAATCCAGCAGGTCGTTCACCTTCTCCACCGGGATGCCGGACTCGTCGGCCAGCTCCTGCTGGGTCGCCTCCCGACCTAGCAGCTGGTGCAGGTCGCGCTTGATCCGGGCTAGCTTGTTCACTTGCTCCACGAGGTGGACCGGAAGTCGGATGGTGCGTCCTTGGTCGGCCATGCCCCGGGTGATGGCCTGCCGGATCCACCAGGTGGCATAAGTGGAGAACTTGAAGCCTTTGGTGTAGTCAAACTTCTCCACCGCGCGGATCAGGCCAAGGTTGCCCTCCTGGATCAGATCCAGCAGGGGCATTCCTCTGCCGGTGTAGCGCTTGGCCAGTGACACCACTAGCCGCAGGTTGGCCTCCAGCAGGTGGTCCTTGGCTTTGTGACCGTCGCTCACCAGCCGGGTGAGATCGGCCCGCCGGCTTGGCGATATCCGCGTCGCGGTATCCAGGATGTGACGCGCAAACACGCCGGCCTCGATGCGCTTGGCGAGCTCAACCTCCTGCTGTGCGCTGAGCAGCGCCGTGCGCCCGATACCATTGAGGTAAACCCGGACCAGGTCAGCCGCCGGGCTTTGCGCATCAATGTCTGCCTCGAGTGCAGTGTCCGGTTCGAAGGTGATCTGCGCGACGGTCATTAAGGTTCCTTCCTGCAACGGATCCTCGTGCCGATTCTGGTGCGTTCGGCGAATCGGCGCGCGACGTTGCACGAGTCTGGCCATCGGGTACCCGCGGCGATGACTAGTCCAACGTCGGAGGCCCAGATTCCGTTCCCGGGCCCTCAGCTGGCACGACGAACGAGTGCCCGGCGAAGTGCCCGATCCGAGGGGACCCTCAGAGACTTCTCAGATTGGTGGCACGTGCGGGCCGGTGCCGGCGACGGAGCGCTCGTCGCGAGCACTACTGCCTCGGGTGACCTGGCTCAGCACCGCTCGCACGGCGATGGATCCTGCCAGGCCGTAGGGTTGCGAAGAGGTTGTTCCATGCGAGCGGTAAGGACTGGTGCCTCATCGAGCGCCGAGTGGAGGTGGTTCTCCGTGACTCCGTCTACTGGCGTACCTCGCCTAGGCTTCGAACTGGACGAGGTACGCCAGGACGCCGTTGACCTTGCCGCGTCGATCCGGTCGCTGCTCGGTATCGACTTCGCGACCGCCGAGCTGGACCCAGCCGGGCTGGGGCTGGCACTGGGCAGGTTGGCGATGTCGGTCGCCTGGAACCCGGCGGCGTTGTCTCGGTTGGCGATGGAGTATGGCATGCGCAGCACCCAGGCTGCGGTGATCGCGACGCTTCGCGGCATGGGGTTGGACCAGGAAGGTCCGCTCGAGCCTGGCAAGGATCCGCGGTTCTCCGATCCGGCCTGGACCAACAACCCGCTATTCTACCTGGTGCGCCAGCAGTACGCGCTGTTCGAGAACTTTCTGCGGGACCTGCTGGCGCAAGCGGATCTGGATGCGCTCACCCGGCGCAAGGCCGATTTCGCGTTACGCCAATTGGTCGACGCCGCCGCGCCGACCAATTGGCTCCTGACCAACCCGGTGGCGCTGAAGAAGGCGTTGGAGACTGGAGGCCTCAGCCTGGTGCGCGGCGCCAACAATGCGCTCCGCGACATGGCGACCAACAAGGGCATGCCCCGCCAGGTCACCCCGGGCCAGTTCCGTCCCGGTCACGAGCTGGCCGCCACACCGGGCAGCGTCGTGTTCCGCAACCGGCTGATCGAGCTGATCCAGTACGAGCCGCAGACCGAGACCGTGCACGCGGTTCCGTTGCTGTTCAGCCCACCGTGGATCAACAAGTACTACATCATGGATCTCGCTTCGGGGAAGAGCCTGGTGGAGTGGGCCGTGCAGCACGGACATACCTGTTTCATGATCAGCTACCGGAACCCGGATGAGACCCTGGCCAACCTCACCATGAGCGATTACTTGCGGGAGGGGTCGCTGGCCGCGCTAGAGGTCGTCGAGGAGATCACCGAGGCCCAGCGGACTAACCTGGCCGGGCTGTGCCTTGGCGGCACCATGGCCGTGGCTATGGTGGCCTGGCTCGCGGCCCGAGGGGAGGACCGGGTCCGCTCGCTGACCGTGATGAACACCCTGCTCGACTTCACTGTGCCTGGCCAGCTCGGCGTGTTCACCGACGAAGCCACCGTCAGGCGGCTGGACCGCATCATGGCACGCACGGGCTACCTGCCGGCAGACAACATGGCCACCACGTTCAACCTGATGCGGGCCAGGGATCTGGTGTGGAACTACGTAGTCAACAACTGGCTGCTGGGGGAGGAGCCAGCGCCCTTCGACATTCTGAGCTGGAACTCCGATTCCACACGTATGCCTGCGGCGATGCAGACCGAGTACCTGCGGTCTCTGTACGTAGAGAACCGGCTGGCGAAAGGTGAGCTTGAGTTGGCCGGGCAGCGGCTGGACCTTGCCCGAATCAGTCAGGACAGCTACTTCGTCTCCGCCGAGAACGACCACATCGCGCTGTGGAAGGCAGTCTATGCGAGTGCCCGGCTCGTTGGCGGCACTGTACGGTTCATGCTGTCCAACGCCGGGCATATCGCTGGTGTGGTCAACCCGCCGAACCCGAAGTCCAAGTACTGGGTTGGCTCGGCGGACACGCTGCCCGAGGACCCGCAGGTGTGGCGCCAGCAGGCTACCGAGGTCGCTAAGTCGTGGTGGGAGGACTGGACGCCGTGGATCGCCGAGCATGCCGGACGGCGGCGGAAGCCGCCGCCGATGGGCAGCACCATGCACCCGCCGCTAGAAGCCGCCCCTGGTGGTTACGTGCGCGAGAACTGAAGCGATGAGTGCTAACCCCTGGCAAGCCCAGCTCAGTGCGCTAGGAGCGTTCATCCGGGCCCAGCGGCAGCTGGCCGACCTGTCTCTGCGCGAGATGGCGGCCCTGACCCGGATCTCCAACGCCTACCTCAGTCAGATTGAGCGCGGCCTGCATCAGCCGTCGCTCACGGTGCTGCGGGCCATCGCTGACGGGCTGGGGCTGACCACCGAACAGCTACTGGCCAAGGCGGGGTGGACGCAGGAAGTGGCCGCCGACGGCCTCGCCGACCCGCCAGCCGCCAGCACGGAGGACAGCATCCGTGGCGACCCGAGGCTCACCGAGGCCCAGCGAGCAGCGCTGCTCGGGGTATACCGCAGTTTCATCGAGGGGACAACCCGGTAGCAGTGCAGAACCACGGCAGTGCTTGATCGCGGCGGCGCTTGACATACTTATCAAACGCGCTTACTTTGGTGAGCGTACCCGATGAGCTTTAAGGAAGGGATGACGATGCTTACGTCCCAGGAGACCATGACCAACTCCGACTACCGCGGTTCGGAAGCCTTCATCTGGCCCCAGAAGATCTGGGAGGCCAAGTTGCACGAGGCTGAGGAGCTTGTGGACAAGACGTTCCACTTCTGGCACCACGTGCTGGTGCGCCAGCAGGAGTTCATCAAAGATTGGCTGGCCATCAGCACGTGGGCCGAGCACAAAGTTGCTCATATGACGCACGAAGTCGTCAAGGAAGCGACCCCGGAGCGGGGCTCCTACGATGGCGTCAAGGACGTGGCCGCGAAGAAGAGCTGAACCCACTGGATCTGGGGACCTAAAGCCTCCCCGGCCCCGGCGTGGCACAACGCCGGGGCCGAGAGGTGCGCGCCAGCCCCGTTCGGGGGACCCGCTGTCCGCAAACCCCCCGGAACTCTCGTCAGGTGCTGCCACCGGCTCTACGATGACCCTACGACGGTGACTCAGTCGACCGAGTGGTGCACACGCACTGGAGGAGAGTCGATGACGTCTATCGGGCTGCTGAGCGGATCTGCCGACCGGGCGCAACGGCTTTCTGAGTTGCTGAAGGACGCGGGCGCCGACCCGGTGATCATCACCGACCCCGAGGCGTTGCCGGGTGAGCCGGGCGGTGACGGGCTCGACTTCTACATTCAGCTGCCGGTCACCATCCACCCCGATGGCCGCACCGCGGTCGCGCGCGTCGGCTCGTTCCTGACCGCAGGCCTGCTGGCCCGCTTCAGCGCGGTCGACCGGGTGCTCCCGGTGCTGGCGCCCGGGGCGACGGTGGTGCTGGTGTCGGGCAACACCCCGGATGAGGGATCGCTGCCCGACGATCAGCGATCCCGCCTGGCGCTGCTTCATGTGCTCGCGCACGCCACCAGGGCTGAGCTCGCCGCCAGACACGTCGACGTTAAGGTGGTCAGCAACCAGTGTAGCGATCAGGAGATCGTGCACTACGCGCTGGGCGACGACGGTACGCACCCCCACCGCAACCCGCAGGAACGGGTCAGCGTGTCCACCACCTACCAGGACTGGCGCACCGAGGTCATGGGCCTAGTCGGCATCGACATCTGATGCCCTTCCCCCGGGCGGAAGGTAGCCGACGAGGCGATGCCGCTATTCTCATTACGGCGGCGGAGCTGTCTTACGCCGAGCAATACGCCACCCGTCGACGCAAATACGCGATCCTGATGTCGGCCCGCATCCCGTGCCTGGCCCTGGCTGGCGTCTTCTATCAAACCTGGTGGCTTGCGCTGACTTTCGTCGTCCTCTCGGTGCCACTTCCGTGGATGGCGGTGCTCATTGCCAATGACCGTGCCCCCCGTAAGGCCGAGCACGTCAACAGGCTGGGGCAGGACCTGCGGGAGCGCGACCTCCGGGGCCGCGAACTCGAGAGTAAAGACCACTCGTCTGGTTGATAACGCCGGTGTAGCGGGTTATGCCGTGGCCGGTATCCGCTAACGCGGTGAATTGCCGCGGGGGTCTCCGCAGGTCCGGGGTGGAGCTGATAGATTGGATCTTACCTCCGTGAGTGTGGTCGCGTCTAGGGTCGGTAATCAGTCGTGGTAACGCGGGGGAGGATCACATGACCGATGTCGTGAGTAGAACGTCATTGGAATCGTTGTTGATGAATCGGTCATTGAGCGATGTGGAGCTTATGCGAGCAAGTGGCGAGGCGCCCGATTACGCCATTTTGCCCGAGGTGAGTGTGTTGAAGATCGGTGGTCAGAGTTTGATCGACCGAGGTAGGGCGGCGGTGTATCCGGTGGTGGCGGAGTTGGTGGCGGTCAAGCGAAGCCATCAGATCCTCATTGGCACTGGTGCCGGTACGCGGGCCCGGCATGCGTACGCTCTGGCCGCCGGGCTCAGCTTGCCGACTGGAGTGCTGACCGACGTGGGGGCCGCGGTGGCCGATCAGAACGCCCAGATGCTGGGGTATCTGATGGCCCGGCACGGTGTGCCGGTGGTGGGCGGGTCGGCGTTCGGTGCGCTGCCGTTGTATCTCGCCGGGTGCGGTGCGGCGATCTTCTCGGGGATGCCTCCCTATGACATGTGGCAGCACGTGCCCAGCGAAGGGGTGATACCGCCGTACCGCACGGATGCCGGGTGTTATCTCGTCGCGGAGGTTTACGGCTGTCGCAACATGATCTTCGTGAAAGACGAGGACGGGTTGTACACGGCCAATCCGAAGACCGACCCGAGCGCCACGCTGATCCCGGAGATCACCGTCGAGGAGTTGATCGCTCGGGATCTGCCGGATCTGGTCATTGAGCGCCCGGTGCTGGAGCTGATGCGCCGTGCCCGGCACGTCAAGTCGGTCCAGGTCATCAATGGGCTACGGCCCGGCTTGATCAGGCGCGCGTTGGCCGGCGAGCACGTCGGCACGATCATCTCAGCGGCGTGAGCGCCGCTGCGCCAGCCACCGGAGAGAACAACCATGGCCAGTACCCTCTCGCACCCCGAGCCCTCCTTCGCGGCCAAAGACGTGCCCTCGGCGCTGATGCGCCAGACCTTGCTCGACCGCGAGCTCCTCCGGTCTGTCGATCGCCCGGTGATCCCGCTGTTGCCGTGGCTGAACGTCGTCGTGATCGGCGGGCGCTCGATCATGGACAAGGGCCCCGACGCGGTCATGGTAGTCGTGGCGCAGCTGCGTGCGGCGTTGCCGGAGCATCGGCTGCTCATCCTCGCTGGAGGGGGTATCCGGAGCCGCCATGTGCTCGGGGTCGGGCTCGACCTCGGTTTGCCCACTGGTGTGCTGGCCGCGCTAGCCTCCGTCGAGGCTGAGCAGAACGGGCACCTCATCGCCGCCCTGCTCGCCGAGCAAGGCGTATCCTACCTCCCGCACGCCGCGATCGCCCATCAACTCGCCGTGCACCTGATGGCCAGCCGGGCTGCGGTATCCAACGGCTACCCGCCCTATGGCCTCTACGAGTTTCCCCCCGAGGTGGGCAAGATCCCACCGCACCGCACGGACACCGGAGCCTTCCTGCTCGCCGATGCCTACGGTGCCGCCCGACTCATCTACGCCAAAGACGTCGAGGGTGTGCTCGCCAGCGACCCCGCAGCAACCAACGGCAGCACACCTGAGCTCATCCCCCGAGCCAGTGCCGCCGAGCTACTCGCCCGCGAGCTTGACACCCTCCCCGTTGACCCACTGGTACTCCAACTCATGGCACACGCCAAGCACCAAAAGCAGATCCAGATCATCAACGGGCTCATTCCCGGCAACATCATCAAGGCACTGCGGGGAGAGCACGTGGGTACGGTCATCCACGCCGGCTGATGCTGCGGCATGATGGACCCTGCGGCATGATGGACACTGTGAGCACGCTGACTCAAACGTTGCCCGATGTCGACACCCGCCCCGAAGGGACCGACACCACCGGCAACGACACGCCCAAGATGTTCCACTACGTGCGCAAAGACAAGATCGCCGAAAGCGCGGTGATGGGCTCACGGGTGGTGGCCTTGTGCGGCGAGGTGTTCCCAGTGACTCGTGCGGCCAAGCCGGGTTCCCCGGTATGCCCGGAGTGCAAGGAGATCTACGAGTCGCTGCCCAAGGGCGGTGGCGCCTGAGTCAGCCTGCGTCAGTCCGCCCAGACTTGGCGGGGACCGTCATCGGCGGGGGGCCGGGTGGCCTCCCAGACCCGGCGCCACGGCGCCATGTCGTTGTCCTGCGTGGGCTGGCCGGACGCGGTGGAGGGGAGTACGCTGCGCGAGCCGGTGGGTAGCGCCAGTGAGTCCTCGGCGGCCGCCCGCAGGGCGCGATACCAGCCAAGATCGTCTTCGGCCCAGAGCGTGGCCACCGCGCGCACCAGCCTGGTACGGAACTCGGGCACGGACTCGTCCGCCCCGATGCGCAGCGGTCGCCCGATCCGGACGGTGACCTGCGGCCTGCCGGGGCGCGGCCAGCGGCGGCCACGCGGCATCGCTGCGAACGTGCCGCGCAGCGCGATCGGCACCGCGGGCACCCCCTTCATCGCGCACAGTTGCGCGGCACCCAGCTTGAACGCGGTGAGCCAGCCGTCTACGGTGCGGCCGCCCTCGGGGTACAGCAGCAAGCTCCAGCCGTCCTCGACCAACTCGGCGGCCAGGCTGCGGCCCCGTCGAGATCCGCGCCGCTCCACGGGAAACGCGTTGAACAGCAAGGTGGTGGCCGTGGCGAGCGCCCGGGAGTCGAAGAAGTAGTCGGCGGCTGCCCCGACCGCGAGATTCTCGGTGATCCGGCGTGGTAGCGCGCCCAGGACCAACGGGGTGTCCAGGTGGCTGGAGTGATTGGCGACGAAGATGGCCGGGCCGCGGACGCTGTCCAGGTATTCCTGGCCGTGTACCATCGGCTGGGTCTGGCTCCAGATCACCGGTTTGAGCACCCCCTGCTGCAGGGCGCTACGAAGTGCTCGCACCGGGGCGGTGCGGGCCCATGCGGTGGGGAAGTCGTCCCCAGCCTCCGGCAGCTCCCAGCGCTGTGCCGAGCGTGGCACCCGGGCCCTGCCGCGCCAGTCTCGGCCGTGCCGCAGCAGCCGTAGCTCCTCGCCCAGGCTCGTCATCTCAGGCCCCTCATCGCACGTCCGCCAGCACCATCGGCGGGGCGTGCAAGTAGCTGATCCGCGGATTGCCCCCCACGGTGTCGGACGCCAGCTCCAACGCGTCAGCCAGGCTGGATGCGGCGCGGAAGCCCAGCCGCGCGGTGGTCGCCCGGTTCCCCCCGACGAAGATCACGTCGTTCAGGTGTTGCATCGCGTGCGCACCCCAATACCACATATAGAACGGGTGCACGCCGTGGTAGGCGTAGCTCGTCCGGTACAGGTGGGTGTACCAGGGATCGGTGGCGAACTGCTTTTCGTACTTCGTCTCCAGCATCACCGGGTCGGTGGTCTCGGCGAGCAGCTCGTAGAAGTCGATGTAGCTCGGGTGGTGCACCGGGTGGAACTCGTGCGGCATCGGGTGGTAGAAGATCGCCACCCCGCCTGGGCGCACGATCGGCTTGCCCCGGTAGAGATTGAAGAAGTAGCCGAGTCCCAGTGACATCACCAGGATCGGATTCATGATGGAGTTCACGTTGTACGGGCAGATGTAGGGCAAGCCGAAAATCGCCACATCGGCCTGTCCCTGCACCTCGGTGAGCTGCTGGCGGTGCACCGCGGCCAGGGTGTGCGGGTGCACCTGGCTCGGTGTGCCAGCGTGCACCCCGGTGACGCCGTACGGTGCCTCGGTGGCCTGCCAGATCCGCCGCCGCAGCTTTGCGGTGGCCAGGTCGTTGCTCCGTTTCACCGCCAGGTAGCTGGCCTGGTCGGTGAGGTTCCACTCCCACTCCCGACGGGTCAGGAAGCGCAGCGCGGTGGGGAACGTCTCGTTGTTCAGCGTGGTCTCGATGGTGAACACCGGTACCTGCCCGCCGATGACGTCGGCCATCCGGTCGTAGGACTGGTGCATCGCCGAGTTCGGGGGATCGTTGAACGAGCGCGAATGCCGCAGCGTGTGCACATTGTGGTGGTGGCGCAGGCTGGCGTAGCTGGCCAACCCCACGGATACCGACTTCGAGCCGCCGTTCATCGCGGTCAGCGTGATGTTGACGTAGACGATCAGGTCACTCTCGGCGGCCCGGCGGTTGATCTCCACGTCCTCGCCGTGTGGCGTGGTGCCCAGGTGCACGAGATCGCCGGGGTTCTCGGCGTCGTGATTGCGCAGGTGATCAGGGTGAAAGGCGCGGAACACCCGCTCGCCGACGGTGCGTTTGAGCTCCGCCGGGGTCATCCGCCGGTGCAGCGAGTTGGCGGCGATCAGTTCGACGTCGTCCACCCCGGCGGCGGCGGCCAGCTCCAGAACCTGCTCAATCACCCGCTGTCGGACATCCGGAGTGCGCATCGGCGGCAGTGGCAGGGACAGGTCGTCGAAGACGATGGTCAGCCGCATCCCGCGACGCAGCAGCTGCGCCAAGGGGTCGCAGCCGTGCGGATGCGCCAGAGCATGACGGATCGCGCCTTCGAGGTCAACGATGCCCGGCAGCGACTCCGGCGGGTAGATCACCCGGCTGCCCAGTGGGAGGCGCTCCAGCCGGAACCCCTCACCCTGGTGCATCAGCAGCGGGGGAGTCCGCTCGTCGACGTCGAGCACGAAACCTGGTCTGCCCACACTCTCTCCTGCCCTTACTTGACTTGTGGCGCTGCGCTTGTCTGGTAGCCTCAACCGCCGCTTAACCTCGGCCGGGAGCAAAGACGACCTTGATGGTGCCCAGCCGGCCGGCTGCGGCAGCGTGATCGAGCGCCGCACGCCACTGTTCCAGCGGATACCTCGTGTCAACGTAGCCATCCAGCGGCGCCGAACCCGCCAGTGCGATGGCCGCCGGGAAATCACCCCGACCGGGCTCCTCGCCTACCGCCGAGGCGTACGCCCCGACCAGGAGCAGCTCGCGATACCACAGCGGGGTGAGATCCACTCCGCCCGAGGGCATTCCCGATGCGACCACCGTGCCCCCGGCCTGCAGCGACCGTAGCGCGGTGTTCAGGCCCGCCGAGCCTCCGGTGCACTCGAAGGCCAGGTCCATCCCGCCGAGCAGGTAACCTTCGCCGAGCTCGGGCTCGACCAGCAGGGCTCCGGTGCTGCGGCGCAGCGTCCTGGCGGTGCTGTCGGTCCCGATGACCTGGGTGGCGCCCAGCTCGCGAGCCCGCTCGGCCTGGTGGGAGTGCTTAGCGATGACATACACCTCACCGGCTGCGGTGAGCTTGCGCAGCGCGAGCAAAGTAAGCAGCCCCACCGTGCCCGCGCCAATCACCAGCACCGACGCACCCGGACTGATCGGTACCCGGCGCACCGCGTGTACCGCGCACGCCAACGGCTCCACGAGTACCGCGATCTCGTCGGGCAGTGGGTCCGGCACTGGGTGCAGCTGGCTGGCATGCGCGACCATCCGGCGACTCCAGCCGCCCCCGGTGTCGGCGCAGAATCCGGTCTGCAGCCCAGCGGCCAGCGCTCCGCCGGTGATGTGGTCGCAGCGGCTGGTATGTCCGGCGAGGCAAGCTGGGCAGGCCGCTAAGCCGCGCGGCGCGCACCGCAGCACCGGGTCGATCACTACCCGGCTGCCCTTTGGCAGCCCGGGCAGCTCGTCGAGGGTGTGCCCGAGCACCTCGTGTCCGGGGACGAAGGGCATCGAGGTCAATGGCCCGAGGTAGGGCGAGGACCGGCCGGTGAGCAGGCCGAGATCAGAGCCGCAGATCCCGGACAGCATCGGCGCGACCCGAACCCAGGACTCGTCGGCCGGTATGGGGTCGGCCTGCTCGACCAGCCGCAGTGGCGCCACATTGCTGGCCAGCGCACCTGCCAGCCGCCCTCCAGCGCGGGTGCCACTGACCGCGCGGGCGGCGAAGTAGCGTCCGGCGCAGCGGTGATATTGCAGCGCCAGGCTCACCGCGGTCCTCCTTGCTTACTGTCTTGCCTACCGTGACCGACCCGGACATCGACCCTGGCATCGGCCCGGGTGACCTCGAGCAGCACCTCCAGCAGCCCGCCGGTGTGCTCACCCCAGCGATGCACCACCCAGCGGCGGCGCCGGGCGTGCCGGAAAAGCTGGGAATCCGGGTTGACCGCATGCGGGTGCCCGACGGCTTCTAGTAGCGGGCGGTCGGAATAGCTGTCAGCGTAGGCGTAGGAGCGGTCCAGGTGCAGGCCGTGGCCCTGGGCATACTGCCGCAGCCACGCCGCGCGCGCCTCGTCGACCAGCGGCGGCGCGGCGAGAAATCCGGTGAGCACCCCGTTTGTCGCGTGCATCCGGCTGGCCACCACCTCGTCAAACAGCACTGATAGCGGCTCCACATGCAGGTCTATCGCGCCGGTGATCAGTACGGTTCGGTGCCTGGCCGCGCGGTGGCGGCGGATCTGCCGGATGGCCTCGGGCATCACCCGGTGCAGCAGCGCGTCGCCGAGCACCTCGGTGACCAGCGCCCGCAGCTCCTCAGCCTGCACGCCGGCGTAGCGGCGCAGAAAGGCGCGCAACAGCTCACCGCGGTCATGACGCTCGGCGTAGAGGTAGCGGGGGGCGCAGCGGGCCAGGTCGGCCAGCTCCCGTAACCAACCGGAGCGGGGCGTCGTCGCCAACCGGGCCCACAGGTAGGACTCGACGACGTTGGAGTTCACGATGGTGCCCTCCAGGTCGAACACCGCGGCTACGTCGGTGCGCTCGGGCAGCGACAGTGACGATGTCGGCTGAGCCTGCGACATCGGTTGGGGCTGGGACGCTGATCCGGGACGGCCGGCGGTGGAACGTCCGCGCCGCTGCCCGGCTCGGCGGATCGTGGCCGTGATCGACGGGCAGTGCACGTCTTGCAGGTAGGCCCGCCAGTCGATGACGGTCGGGTCGAAGCCGTGCTCGGTGGCCCGCTGGGCCGGCAACGCGGCGTGCAACTCGCGCAGCCGAGTGTCGTCGTAGATCACCTCGGCGCGGGTGTAGACGCCGTAGAGATCAGCGTATTCCCGCAGTTGCGCTAAGTCCTGCTGCTGGCGGCCCAGGCTGGTCAGCAAACCTTGGGACCGCTTCGACGGTGGCCAGCGCAGCAGTACCCGCTCCGCTAGCGCTGCGGCCCATTCCCCGGCGCGCAGCGTCAGCTCCACCTGCTGGTTGCCGGGGAACCGCCAGGTCGGTGGTTTGATGTGGCCGCGATCACCGTCGGGCATGGGGTGGTTGTCGAAGTACTCCCGGCACAGCGCGTACATGTCTCGGAAGGTCAGCGGGTTACTGGCTCCGGAGCTGACGTGCAGGTATGCCGGCTCGGTGGTGGGAGGCCGGGCGGCGGCGGCGAGGATGGCGTTGACCACCAGGTCGACCGGGATCACGTCGAGCACGGAATCGGGCAGCCCAGGGAACTCGCGCAGCACCCCCCTGCCATAGGCGATGATCAGTGGGTCGGCCATCTTGAAGCCGTCGATCCACCCCGGGTACGGGTGGCGCAGCGCGCTCTCCACAATGGCGGGCCGGACCACCGACAGCGGTCGGCCGGTGTGCGCCCACAGCTGCTCGGCGACCCGCTCACCCAGCGCCTTGGTCAGCGTGTAGACGTCCGGCCAGCCCAGGCTCTGGGCTCGGGTGCGGCCATAGTCCACCAGCCGGCGGGTGACCCACTCGGTACGCAACCGTTCGGCGTCGGCGGCGGTGGACTGCGGTCCGGCTTTGGCATGCTGGCCGTCTGCTTGGGCCAGTGCGCGGCGGAGCACCTCTGGTCGCCGGGAGTCCCGCTCCACCTCGACCCGGGCGGCCAGCGCCATGTCCAGCTCGAGCTGCCAGTCCACGTCGTGGTCCAGTGCCGCCTCAGCGACGACGCCCTTGCGGGTACCCGCGACGTAGGCGGTGGAGACGTGCACCACGTGCGGTGAGCCGGCGAGCGCATCGTAGAGGGTCGCCACGCCCGAGACATTGGTGCGAAAGGCCTCGTCGACCGGGGGGTCGAAGGACACTGTCGAGGCACCGTGGATCACGACGTCGAGGTCGGCGGGCAGGGCGACCGAGCCGAGGTCGCCCTCAATGACCGTGACCCGCTCGCGCACCACCCGCGCCAGTTCGTCCACGCCGAGGCGTTCACTCAGCGGGCGGAACACAGTCTTGCGGAGCAACGCGCTGAGCCGGTCGGCCGCGCCGCGCTCGCCACGAGGCCGGATCAGCACCGAGACATGGGTGTCCGGATAGCTGGCCAGCAGCCGCTCCAACGTGGCCTGACCCAGGAACCCCGTGGCGCCGGTGAGCAGTACGTGGGATCCGGCGAGCTGCGCGGTGCTCATGACTCGACCTTGCTGTTTTGGGGGCTGTTTTGGGGGCTGTTTTGGGGGCTGTTTTGGGGCTGCCCCGGGGCTGCGGGCACGCCAGCCGGATGGTCGCGGTGGTAGGCCGACAGGGCGGCCTCGCGTACCCGGCGAACGGGCCACCCTAGTGCCTGGGCGACTCGTTCGGCATCGGCGAGCTCAGGCTTGGCGGTCTGCTGGCCTCCCGGCCCGGCGGCGACCTTGACGGTGATCTTCTGCTCCGCCCCGGGCGGCCCCACCGGCACCGGCACCGTGGTCCTCGGCAGTGTGGTGCGCTGCCAGAGTGCCCACCGCACGCCGAGCGTGGTGCTGTGTCGGAACACCGCGTCCACGACCGCCGGGCGTAGCGGCTCGGTGCACAGCGCGGTGAGCACCTGCCCGGGCCTGCCGTGTCGACCGACGGTGGCGGTGGTCCAGCAGTCCCACGCTCCGGCGGCCCGGACGGCGAGCAGCACTCCGGGCCACAGCTCGGGATCGAGATCATCGACGGTGGTCTCCACCACGGTGACTGGCTCGGTGGGGCCTGGTCCCGGCCCTGACTCGGTACGGAGGCCGATCACCAGCCGGGTGATGTTGGGTCGCTCCGGGCTGTCCCGGTGTCCGGCACCGCTGCCCACCGCCTCGACTGTCATCGGTGGCAGCGGGCCAGGCGTGGCCAGGATCGCGACCAGGGCCGCCCCGGTAGGTGTGGTGCGCTCCCCGGCCAAGCTCCCGCCGGTCAGCGACAGGCCATGCTCGGCCACGATCCGCAGCACGGCAGGTGCCGGGATCGGGATCATGCCGTGCGCGCTGCGCGCGGTGCCGCTGCCGGCTGCCAGCGCCGAGCACGTCAGCAGCGCGTCGTCAGCGAGCAAGCCGAGCTGCTCGGCCGCGACCGCGGTGCCGACCACGTCGGCCAGCGCGTCGGCGGCTCCCACCTCATGGAAATGCACCAGCTCGGTGGGGATGCCGTGCACCACGGCCTCCGCATCGGCGAGGAGCCGGAAGGTGCTGGCGGCCACTCGGGCGGCTGCGGTGCCCAGTCGGGCGGCCTCGATGGTGGCCAGCACCTCGGCCAGCCCCCGGGTGGGTTGGCCGACGGCTGGGGCGATGACGACGGCTCGCGCGCAGCGCAGCCCACAGCGCCGGGTCCGCTCGACCTCGATGTCCAAGCCGGGCACTCCCAACGAGCGGACCGCGGCGCGCACCGCGGCAAGGTCAGCGCCGGCGTCCAGTAACGCGCCGAGCAGCATGTCACCGGCCACACCCGCGGTGCAGTCCAGATACGCCGCCCTGCGCTCAGCCACCGTGCACCAGCGCGACGATCTTGACGGCGTGGGCCGCCGCGCCGAACCCGTTGTCGATGTTGACCACCGGCAGCCCAGGCGCGCAGGAGGCGAGCATCGCCGCCGCAGCAACGTACCCGCCCGCACTTACTCCATAGCCCACGCTGGTGGGTACCCCCACCACGGGCACTCTGATCAGCCCGGTCACCACTCCCGGCAGGGTGCCCTCCATCCCGGCGATGGCGATCACGCAGTCGGCGCGGGACAGCTCGTCGAGGTGCGCGAGCAACCGGTGCAGCCCCGCGACCCCGACATCGGCGATCAACCGGTGCCCGGCGCCAAGCGCCTGCAAGGTGGCGATCGCCTCGTGCGCAACTGGCAGGTCCGAGGTGCCTCCGGTGAGCACCGCGACGAACCCGCGGGCCGGAGGCAGCGCACCGACGATCACGGTCCGCCCGACCGGGTCGGCCACGACCGGCTCGGTGGGGAAGGCGCTCGGCGCCCGGCGCAGCACGCCGTCCGGGCACCGGGTGGCCAGCGCGGGGAACCTGGGTTCGTTGCGCCGCTGTGCGGCCAGCAGCCGCAGCGTCTGCTCCTCGGTTTTGCCGCCGGCGAAGATGACCTCGGGCACGGCGGTTCGTCGGGCGCGGTCCAGATCCAGGCGGGCGATACCGCCTACCTCGCCGATCCGATGACCGGTCCCGGCTGGGTCCTGCTGGCGTTGCGGTGCAGAGTCGACCACGGCGCCGACTATCTCATGCGCTCCGGTGGCGCCCCGGACATGCGAGGATGGTCGACCATGCACAGTGCGGATCTCGTCAGTACCACCTCTGTCGCGGCGGCCCTGCTCGACCGGTTGGGACGGCTGGGCGCTCTGGTGGTGGCCTTCTCGGGCGGAGTCGACTCCGCAGTGGTGCTGGCTGCGGCGCTGCGCGCGTTGGGCGCTAATGCCGTGCTGGGCGCCATCGCCGACTCGCCCAGCCTGCCCCGCGCCGAGCTCGAGGCTGCTCAGCGGGTCGCCGGGCAGATCGGGGTGGAACTGGTGGTGCTGCGCACTGATGAGCACACCGACCCGGGCTACCGAGCCAATGCTGGCGACCGTTGCTACTTCTGTAAGCGCACCGTGCTCGCCGCGGTGTGCGGTCTCGCGCAGCGGCGCGGGTTTGCTCACGTCGCTACCGGCACGCACCTTGATGACCGGCGCGCCTCGCACCGCCCGGGCCTGCGGGCGGCGGGAGAGCTCGGGGTGTGCGAGCCGCTCGCCGAGGTGGGCGCTACCAAGGAGATCGTGCGCTTGCTGGCGGCGCACTGGAATCTGACGGTGTGGGACAAGCCGAGTACCCCGTGCCTGGCCTCCCGGATCGCGGTCGGGGTACCGGTGAGCGTCGAGGTGCTGGCGTTGGTCGAGCGGGCCGAGCTGGCCGTCAGCGAGTACCTCGCCGACCATCAGGTTCCGGTGCGCGACGTGCGGGTCCGGCTGCTGGGGCCAGCGGGATTCCGGGTAGAGCTTGACCAGGGCGCGCTGGACCGCGTTCCCCTCCAGGCACAGGCGGGGCTGCTGGCGCGAGTCACGCGAGTGGGTCTCGGCGGGAGGGGGGAGCTGGCGCGTTATCACTCGGGGTCACTCAGCGGCTGAACGACTCCAGAGCGCAGTAGGGACCACAGCGTGGAACCGGCTCGCTGGACCGGACCGGTGCTACGCCTGGTGACACCACGTCCCACCCCGTAGCGAGCAGTGGCGCGGCTGACCAGATGCATACCAGCCAAACCGGGCAGCCGGTCTATCTTGTCGTCAATCTGGCGGACCACTTTGGCACCTTCCGCGCCGCCCATCAGGTAGCGCATCAGGAACGCTGTCTCCGTAGCCGGCATGATCCCTGACCCTACCGGGGTCCACGTCACCCTGAGGATAAGCCGGGTCAGCAGCCGGGCGGCGCGCGAGCGGGCCAGCCGCTCGCGCGCCTGGCTGGCGTAGAAGGCCGCGTGCCGGGTCTCCTGCCGCCGGATGCGCCCGACCAGCTTGGTCAGCTCGGGGTGGTCGGTCTGGTCCAACAACCGGCCATAGGCGGCGTAGGCGGACCATTCGTTGATCACGCCGAAGGTCATGTGCACGGCGATGAAGTCGTCACCGACCAGATTGGCCGCCAGCGCCTGGTAGATCGGAGCGAACCGGTCCCCGCGTCCCTGCGCGAGCCGGATGCTGCGGATCCGATCGGGCCCGGCCGCCCGGCCGTGCGTGGCCAGCACCTTGTCCAGCCGTTCGCCGTGCCAGAACTCCTCGTAGGCCCACATGGTGAGGAATGCCGTGATCTCCGGATCCTGGTGTGACGGAGTGACCAGCAGATCCCGCAGGTAGCAGATGGTGTGGCTCTCGATGTCGGACATGTACTGCAACGCTCTGAGGGCAGCCTCGGGTAGCGGTCTGCGTGCAAAGGCGGAGTAGTCCACGTCGTCGTCCACCACCCGGCCGGCAGTGACGCTGTAGTTCAGAATGTCGAAGGACACAGGCACTCCTACTCTGTTGCTGCCCGGGCGCGGGTGTCCCGGAGGATGCCCGGTCCCGCCGGATGCGCGCAAACCGTTGATGAGAGTTCGCGTGCTTGGGCCAAGTGGTTCGCCCGGTTCGCCGATGCCGTGACGATCTTCTCCAAGACCGTGGGAGGTAAGGTCAGCGCCCAGCGGCCGCGAGGCGGGTCATCCTCGCTCGCCGCCCGCGCCGACGATCCCGTCGGGTCGGGCGAGCCGGCCAGATCTCCTCGATCGCGCTGTTGAACTCGGCGCCGAGCACGATCGCCATCGCGATGAAGAACGAGAACAGCAGGTACCCGATCGGGGCGGCGAGCGCCCCATAGGTGTACCCGGTGCCCGTGACCGAGGAGATATAGAGCCGCAGCCCGGTGCTGGTGACCAGGAATACCGCCATCGCCAGCAGGGCGCCGGGCAGCCCGCGGTGCCACGGCAGCTTGTTGGGTAGCACCACTTTGTACAGCGTGGCCAGCCCGACCATCAACAGGACCCCGAGCCCGGGGTAGTAGAAGATGCTCACTAACTGGGCCGCCGTGGGCCGCACCGCCCTCGGGAGTAGCTCGGGGATCAGGTCCGGGCCCAGCGCGGTCAGCGGCAGTACGAGCACTGATGCGACCAGCGCCACCGCATAGAGCAGCAGAGCGAAGATCCGCTGCCACACTGGGTGGCGGATGGCGTGCTGATGGTAGGCGGCAGTGATCGAGTCTACGAGGGATGCCAGCGCCGAGGAACCGGCCCACAGGGAGATGACAAACCCGACCGAGACGATGGAGCTGTGCCCCTGGGTGAGGATGTCGGACACCGTCGGGCGGATGATCTGGTTGACCACCTCGGTGCTGAACACGCCGGTGGCCAACCGCACGATCTCCCGCTGTGCTGCTCCGACCGTGGCCGGGCCCAACCAGCCGGTGACGAATCCGAGGCTGCCCAGCAGCCCCAGCAGCAGCGGCGGCAGGGACAGCGTCATCCAGAACGCCGCCTGGGCCGACATGGAGACGAAGCTGTCCGCCCAGGCCTTGGCGGCGGTCCGGGAGATCAGGCGCAGCAGGCCGGGCCGGGCCCGCTCGTCGGCGCCGGGCACGGCAGCAGCGGGGCTGGCACCGCTGGCGGTGGACTCGGCGAGGGCATCCATATCGCCTCCCAGGATGGTCCATGTGCCGGAGTGCGCACAGCAGGACCCGCCGAGGCAGGTAGCGTGCGGCTGCCCATCGAGTGAAGGAGTGCCTCGCCCGCCGTGTCCCGCCCCGCCGAGACCGCCGCCGTTGCCGCATTCTCGCGCCGGCCGTTGCGCGCCTGGCAGCGCGCAGCGCTGGCCCAGTACCAGGCCAGCGCGCCGAGGGACTTCCTCGCGGTCGCCACGCCGGGCGCCGGCAAGACGACCTTCGCCTTGCGGGTGGCGGCGCAGCTGCTGGCTGACCGGATCGTGCACGCGGTGACCGTGGTCACCCCCACTGAGCACCTCAAGCACCAGTGGGCGGCCGCGGCCGCTGAGGTGGGTCTGGCGCTGGACCCCGAGTTCCGCAACTCGGTGGGCGCCACCTCACGCGATTATCACGGCGTCGCGGTCACCTACGCCCAGGTCGCGGCACACCCGACGCTGCACCGGGTGCGTACCGAGGGGCGCCGCACCCTGGTGGTGCTCGATGAGATCCACCATGCGGGAGACGCCAAGAGCTGGGGTGACGGGGTGCGGGAGGCGTTCACTCCGGCGGTGCGCCGACTCACCCTGACCGGAACCCCGTTCCGCAGCGACGACACACCGATCCCGTTTGTCAGCTACGAACCGGATAGTGCCGGCGCGTTGCGCTCGGCCGCAGACTATTTCTACGGCTACTCCGAGGCGCTCGCCGACGGGGTGGTGCGGCCGGTGATGTTCCTCGCCTACTCCGGCGAGGCCCACTGGCGGACCAGCGCGGGGGAGGAGTACTCGGCGCGGCTGGGGGAGCCGCTCACCGCCGAGCACACCGCCCGGGCCTGGCGCACCGCGCTAGACCCGGCCGGAGAGTGGATCTCCGCTGTGTTCGCCGCCGCGAACACCCGGCTGACCCAGCTACGCTCCGGGGCACTGCCCGACGCGGCTGGCCTGGTGATCGCCACCGACCACACCGCAGCCAAGGCCTACGCCGGGATCCTCCGGAAGATCACCGGTCGGGAACCGGTGCTGGTGCTGTCCGATGACCCGTCCGCCTCCGGCCGGATCGCCGCGTTCGCCGACTCCGACGAGCGCTGGCTGGTCGCGGTCCGGATGGTGTCCGAGGGCGTCGACGTGCCCCGGCTGGCGGTCGGGGTGTATGCGACATCGGCGGCCACCCCACTGTATTTCGCCCAGGCGGTGGGCCGGTTCGTCCGCTCCAGGCGGCCCGGCGAGACCGCGACGGTGTTCCTGCCCAGCGTGCCCGTGCTGCTGGGGCTGGCCAGCGAGCTCGAGAAACAACGCGATCATGTGCTCGGCGCGCCGCACCGGGTCGACGAGGGCTGGGACGACGACGCGCTCGCGCAGGCCAACGCGCAACGCGACGAGCCCGGTGAGCAGGAGCGCGCGTTCACCGCGCTGGGCGCCAACGCTGAGCTCGATCAGGTGATTTACGACGGTGCTTCCTTCGGCACGGCCGCCTTCGCCACTACCGAGGATGAGCAGGACTACCTCGGGCTGCCTGGGTTGCTGGAGCCTGACCAGATGCGGGCGCTTCTTCGGCGGCGTCAGGAGCGGCAGCTCGCCCGGGCGAGCGAGCACTCTTCTGGGTCGTTTTCTGAGCCATCTTCTGGGCCATCCGTGGCCGCGCGATCGCCTACGGTGCGGGAACGCCTCGCTGAGCTGCGCCGGGAGCTCAGCACCCTGGTCGCGCTGGCCCATCATCGCACCGGCCGGCCGCACGGGGCGATCCACCAGGAGGTCCGCGCCGCGTGCGGCGGCCCGCCCACCGCGATGGCCACCGCCGAGGAGCTGGAGAAGCGCATTGCCTATCTGCGGTCCCAGTAGGCGATCAGTAAGCTCACCGCTTGTGTTGGTGCTGCTACCGCCGTCGGAGACCAAGGCGCCCGGCGGTGACGGTCCGCCGCTGCGGCTGGACGCACTGTCACATCCCGAGCTCACCCCGGCCCGCCGGAAACTGATCGACGAGTTGGTGACCCTGGCCGGGAACGTGCCAGTCGGCCTGGCCGCGCTGGGCCTTTCCGAGCGCCAGCGCGGTGAGCTGGAACGCAACGCCGCGTTGTGGACCGCGCCGACGCTGCCCGCGCTGCACCGCTACACCGGCGTGCTCTATGCGGCGCTGGACACGGGCTCGCTGCGGCCGGCCCAGCGGGCCCGGCTGGCGGTGGCGTCCGCCCTGTTCGGGCTGCTCGCCGCGGATGACCCGATACCGGCCTACCGGTGCTCCGCCGGCTGCGCGCTTTCGGGGGTCGGCCCGCTGCGCTCACTCTGGCGGCCGGTGCTGGTCCCGCTGCTGGCCGGGGTCGGGGGACTGGTGGTCGACCTGCGTTCGGGCGGCTACACCGCGCTGGGGCCGGTGCCGGGCGCGGTCACCGTGGGAGTACTCAGCGACGACGGCCACGGCCGGCGGCGCCCGGTCAGCCACCACAACAAGTCACACAAGGGTCGGCTGGCTCGGCTGCTGGCCACGGCGCCGGGTGAGGCGTCCGACGCCGACGGGGTGGCCCGGATCGCCCGGCAGGGCGGGCTGCGGGTGCAACGCACCGGTGAGCACACCCTGGAACTCGTCGTCGATATCTGTTGACGATCTTACCGACGACCAGGACGATATCGAGGAGGACAGATGAGACTCGGTTTGGCTCTGCCCCAGTTCGGTGCTCACAGCGGCGCAGACCAGATTACGTCTTTCGCCCGCACCGGCGAACAGCTCGGCTACGGGTCGTTGTGGGTTGCCGATCGCGTCCTCGCCCCGGTGGCACCGAGCGACCTCTACCCGGTCGGTGGAACACCACAGCGGCCCTATCCGCCCGAGTTCCGCTCTAGCCTCGACCCGGTGGTGGTGCTGGCTGCCGCGGCGGCGGCCACCACGACGGCGCGCCTGGCGAGCAGCACGATCAACGCGCCCTGGCACGATGCGCTGCTCCTCGCTCGGTCCCTCACCTCACTCGACCGGCTTTGCGGGGGCCGGTTGGACGTGGGTTTTGGTCTCGGCTGGTTGCGCGATGAGTACATCGCCACCGGGACGCCGTGGCAGCACCGCGGCAGCCGCCTGGAGGAGATCCTCGACGTCCTCCACGAGCTGTGGACCCACAACCCGGCTGAGTACCACGGCAGGCACTTCGAGCTGCCGTTGGCCCACGTCGATCTGCGCCCGGTGCAGGCAGGGGGGCCGCCGGTGCTGCTGGGTGGGTGGAGTCCGGCGGCGATGACCCGAATCGGTCGCCGGGCCGCCGGCTGGCTGCCCGTCCACGGGATACCGGTCGACGTCACCGCTGCGCTGTGGCAAATTGGCCGGCACGCCGCCGAGAAGGCCGGCCGTGACCCGGACCTGCTACGGCGCGAGCTGCGGATCAACTTGCAGCCCGGCCAGGATGCCCGCCACGCCGTCGACGCCCTCGCCCAGGCCCGTGATGCGGGTGTCGATGGCGCCTTCCTGGACCTGCAGTACGTGACCTCGTCCGTGGATGAGTCCCTGTCGATCGCAGCGGACGTGATAGCCAAAGTCGGCGCCCTCGACTGAACCCGCACATTGCCTCGACCGTTGGTGATCAACGACATCCCGCAGCGAAGGGAGATCAGCGGTGGACTAGCCTCGGCACCCGTCCGGGGCGGTAGCTCAGCTGGTTAGAGCAGCGGACTCATAATCCGTCAGGTCGTGGGTTCGAATCCCACCCGCCCCACCGTTCTACCAGCGAAGATGTAGGCGACTTCCAGCAGAGGCGACGTGGCGTGACACGGGTCACAACGCAACAGTGCCCTCAGGGCTTACCACGACACTCAACCGACTCGCGTCACCTAGGGGGAGAAAGGGCCATGGCAGAAGCGAATCATCAGTTCCGAGCGGCGCGGGAACGCACCGCCTCACCCCACCACCCAGGTCTGGGCCTGACCCGGCAGGAACTCGCCGATCTGGTCAACGCCTGGGTGTGGAACCACCACACCAAGAAGGTGTTGGTCACCGCACACTACATCGGCCGCCTCGAAATCGGGCTCATCCGTTGGCCAACTGAAGTGTATCGAGAGGCCTTCCGGGCGATCCTGAGCGCTCCTGACGATGCCGCGCTGGGATTCGTCAACGCGCGTTCTCGTCGCGCGGCGGTGACACTGGACAACGTGGACCGGCAAAATCTCCTCCGCGGCGGCGCCGCCCTCACCGTGAGCACTATGGTCCAAGGGCCACTGGCCGCGCTGCTGGACAGCCTGGACGGCAGCGAGCCCACTCCGACCCCCAAGCGGGTCAGCGCGAGGGATGTCGAGCACACCCGCGCCGCCGCGCGGGTGTTCGACTCGTGGGACGGCCTCTACGGCGGCGAGGCGGTCCGAGATGCCGTCATGGGACAGCTGCGCTGCTCAGCCGGCCTGCTCAAAGCCACCTGCCCGGACGAGCTGAGCCCCGAGCTGCACTCCGCCCTCGGCGATCTCGCCGCCGTGGCGGGGTTCATCGCCCAGGGCGCCGGTGCCCGTGAGCAAGCCGGCCAGGTGTACAGCTTCGCGCTGGCCCGCGCTGAGGAGGCCGGCGACTGGCCCCTGCGCGGCGAGATTCTGTCGAGCATGGCGAAAAAGGCGATCCGGGCCGGACAGCCCGATGAAGGCCTCACGCTGGCCGAGCTGGGTCTGGTCCGCGCGGACCGGCTCACCGTGGCCGGACGCTCGATGCTGCACACCGACCGGGGGCGCGCGCTGGCCAAGATGCGCCGGGTTCAGGAGACCCTGACCGCCATCGGCACCGCCGATGACCACTTCGCGCACTTCACCCCGGACAACGAACCACCGTGGATGGCCAACTTCACCCTCGCGCGCCACGCCCAGCTCACCGGGCAACCCCTGTTCTACCTGGCGATCGTGGGCCATGACCCCGGCGAGGCCACCAACCGGCTCGCGGCAGCAGCGGCCGGGCAACCCGATCAGGCCCTCTCCCAGACGATCTGTCAGGCCAAGCTGGCCAGTCTCGCGATGGCCACCGGCGACCCACTCCAGGGAGTCACTATCGGACACGCGGCCGTGGACGCCGCCGGCACCATCCGCTCCCAGATCGCGACCGAGGAACTGCGCGAACTAGCCCACCACGCCGCCGCGCACCAGCAACTCGACGAGGTCGCCCACCTACAGCACCGGATCAACACCCTGATCTGTACCGCCAGCCCGTAACAAGGGCTAGACACCCCGGTCCGGTCCTTGTCATGTCCGTGATCACGTACTTTCCGGGTGTTTCCACAGCCGGCAGAATCAACTCCACGCCGCCACCCTGGCGCCTCGATCACCCAGGTGGCGGTGACTGGCGGCGGCCCCGCTTCTCGGGCGACGAATCCGGGCGGGGCCGCCGCCTTCCATGGCTTTCGGCCCGGATGGGCACAACCCGGTCAGTGGCAGCATCAACCAAGCCGTGCGGCTGCGGGACTCAACGTCGACCCAGAGGTCTGGGTGGGAAACCGACGGGATCGTTCCCTGCGGTTGGCTGAGGGCAGTGGTGAAAAGACGCCTGCGTCACCTGGGGTAGGGCGACAGCGTCCGAGCCCCTCTGCCCATTCCAGGCTACTGATCAAGGCGGTTCATTGGCAGGGCGGATGGTAGGGCAGGCCGGACAGATACTGCTCCCACTCGCTTTTCGTCATCGCGGGGGTGACGGCACAGAGTCGAGCAACGACACGATCGACATCGGTTTCCCACAGCCGCGCGGCGCGGTCCTCGCTGGCGGTGGCCAGGGTGTGCCCATCCGGACTGAACACCACCGATCGGACGGCGTCGGTGTGGCCGGTGAGGGTGCTCAACGGGTGGGGTTGGCGGAGGTCACGGACGTCCCACAACCGCGCGGTGCCATCGTCGCTGGCGGTGGCCAGGGTGCGCCCATCCGGACTGAACACCACTGACCCAACAGCGCCGGTGTGGCCGGTGAGAGCGCTCAACAATCGAGGTTGGTGGGGGTCGCTGACGTCCCACAGCCGCGCGGTGCCATTGTCGCTGGCGGTGGCCAGGGTGCGCCCATCCGGGCTGAACACCACCGACTCGACGGCGCTGGTGTGGCCGGTGAGGGTGCTCAACGGGTGGGGTTGGTGGGGGTCACGGACGTCCCACAACCGCGCGGTGGCATCCCTGCTGGTGGTGGCCAGGGTGCGTCCATCCGGGCTGAACACCACCGACTCGACGGCGCCGGTGTGGCCGGTGAGGGTGCTCAACGGGTGGGGTTGGTGGAGGTCGCTGATGTCCCACAGCCGCGCGGTGCGATCCCCGCTGGCGGTGGCCAGGGTGCGCCCGTCCGGGCTGAACACCACCGACCCAACGGTGTCGGTGTGGCCGGTGAGGGTGCTCAACGGGTGGGGTTGGTGGAGGTCACGGACGTCCCACAACCGCGTGGTGCGATCCCCGCTGGCGGTGGCCAGGGTGCGCCCATCCGGGCTGAACACCACCGACCCAACGGTGTCGGTGTGGCCGGTGAGGGTGCTCAACGGGTGGGGTTGGTGGAGGTCACGGACGTCCCACAACCGCGCGGTGCGATCCCCGCTGGCGGTGGCCAGGGTGCGCCCATCCGGACTGAACACCACCGACCCAACGGCGCCGGTGTGGCCGGTGAGGGTGCTCAACAATCGGGGTTGGTGGAGGTCACGGACGTCCCACAACCGCGCGGTGCGATCCCTGCTGGCGGTGGCCAGGGTGCGCCCATCCGGACTGAACACCACCGAATAGACGGCGCCGGTGTGGCCGATCAGTTCAGTGGTGTAGGGAGCGGCGGCGATGCTGAGTAGGCTGCTGCGGGTTTGCGTGGTGGGGGCGAGTCGGTGGGCGGCCAGAGCGAGTTGGGCGGCCAGGGCCGAGTTGGTGGTGCGCAGGTCCAAGGCCTGGCCCGCGACCTGCGCGGAGACCGCGAGATCGCGTTGGTGGGCCGCGGTGCGTTGTTCGATGAACGCGACGATCGACGCCCCGCTCGCCACCAGCAGCAGGACCGTCAGGACGGCCACGAACCGGCGAAGGAACCGGGCATGCTGCCGAGCCGCCTCCTCGACTCGGCGGGCTGCTTCCTTGGTTTGGTGGGCTGCTTCCTTGGTTTGGCGGGCTGCTTCCTCGGCGCGTAGTCGGGCTTGTTCTAGTTCGGTGATTCGTTGCTGGGCCAGGGTGTTGCTGTGCTCGATGAGGTCGCGGACCTCTGGGGGAATGTCCTCGGGCCGTTCGGTGAGCCATTGTTGTGCTTCGCTGATGCGTGCTTCGATGAGGGGTTCGTCCTCGGCGACGCGTTCTTCCATGGTGGCCAGCCAGCGTTGGAACTGTGCGTCAGCATCGACCCAGGTGGCGAGTCGTTCCCACGACTGGATCAGCGCCTCATGGGCCAGCTCCACGGTGGCGCTCTGGTGGGTCGGGTCTTGACTGGTCATCACCAGCCGGGCCTCGGCGAGTTTCTCCACCACGGCCCAGTCCTGAGCGAGGCGATCACGGCTAACGACCCGGCGGGTCGCCGTCAGGGCACCGCTGCGGCTGCGGACGCAGGCCAGCAGGACCCGCCGGATCCGCTCCAGGGGCCACCGGCGCTCCATCTGCGCGAGGACGTCGTCGGCGTAGCGGTTGAGGGTGCCGGTCACCCCGCCGAAGGAGGGCGCGTAGTAGTCGGTGAAGCTTAGCTGCCGCTGGTGTTGCCGGGGCCACAGTTGAGTCAACGCGAACTCCAGCAACGCCAGCCCGCCCTCGCCTCGGGCCGCATCACGAGCGATGCGCTGGGCCAGTCCCTCCTCATATTTCACACCACAGACCTGCGCGGGCACGGTGATCACCCGTTCCAACGCGTCTGGGTCCATCGGGGACACCGTCACCAACCGGTCGTGCAGGCGGGCTCCCAGGCCGGGGTGGGTGAGGAGGTGCCCGAGGAAATCAGCCCGCAGTGTGCACACCACCCGCACCCCGGCACCCTCAGTGTCATCGGCGGTTTTCGGGGGCAGGACCTGGTTGAGGAACACGGTCCGTTCCTCATCGGGGCAGGTGGTGAAGAGTTCCTCGAACTGGTCGATACAGACCAGGATGCGTTGATCGGTCAGTACACTCAGCTCACCCGCCAGCCCCGCCAGCCCCTCCCGGCGGAGCTGCTCACCGCGCCGGTGAATGTCCTCGACGCTCGCGGGCGACCCCTCGATGTCATAGAGCGCCTTGGCCAGCGCGATGAACGGCTTGCGCCCGGGTCGGACGACGGCCGTGGCCCAGCACTCGGTGCTCAACGCGGGCAGCAGCCCGGCGGTGACCAGTGAGGACTTCCCCACTCCCGAGGGCCCCACGACCACGACCAGCGCGTGCTGGTCCACCATTCGCACCAACTGGTCAGTCTCGGCTTCCCGACCAACGAACAACCCGGCCTCGGCATCAGCGGCCCGGAAGGGGAACAAGCCCCGGTAGGGGCAGACCGGCACGGTTTCCAGCACCTCCGGCCACGCCCGCACCAAATGGGCCACCGGGATCGCATACGCATCCCGCTCGGCGTCGTGACCGGCGGCGGCCAGCATGCCCACCACACCATCGCCGACCCCATTGGTGAGCACGGCCGGGGAACCGCTGTAACCGGGCTGGACCCGAAACGCCGACTCACTGCCCGTATCCAGTTGGACCATCCCGGCACCCACCGCACCCCGCAGCCGACACGCTGCCCACACCCCCGCTAGGCGGGGTGGCTGGCCCGGGTAGCCGAACACCGCCACCTCGACATCGCGGAGCTCACCCGCCTCGGCCAGCCGCGCTGGACCCGCTCCTTCGGGCAGGCTCTCCCCGACCAGGACCAGCCCCACCACATCCCCACCCATCACCCCGGCCACCGGTGGGGCCACCCACACCGCGATGCGACAACTCCGCGACGGGGCACCCTGCGCGTCACCCAGGACCGGGAAATCCACCGGCACCCGCACCCCCGGCCCCGGCGCCTCCTGCGCCCGCACCTCCCGCCCCAACGCCACGTTCACCACATGCGCGCAGGTCACGATGTGCCGCGCACCGACCACGAACCCCACCCCCGCCGGAGACTGCGAACCGACCCGCAGCACCCGGACGACGAACCCTTCCCGCCCGACCCGCGACACCGGCTACTCCGAGTTCTCTGGTTTACCCGGCTTCCAGGACAGGGTGACTTTAAAATTCACCTCAGCGGTCCCTTTCGCGATGATCATCCCGGTCTCGCCCCCCAGCTTCAACCCGAACTCCACCGCCATCTGCTCCGGCGCTAGCTCCCGCAACACCTCCATAACCTTGATCAAGGACGGCTTGACGCCTGCCAGCGCCTCCTCCAGGGTCGTCAGCGCCCGAGCCGCCACCCTGCCCGGCTCGGACGAAGCGAGAACCAGATCCTCCGGCACCTCCCCGTGGTCAACCTCGAACACCACAACATCAGCGCCATCGCCCACCGGCACACCCAACAGATACGACACCTATGCCCCCTAGAAACCGTTCAGGCATCCTGGACGGTTGGGCTCGACGGTTACGTTCGGCGGCCATCTTGGCACCGGGCGCAGGTCCTGCCGAATTGACCTCCTGTGGGATCGAACGCGCCGTCCGTAGCGGCGCAGATCTGGCTGAGGTCCTCGTCCTACTGGGGTGCCCACTGCACCGAACCCGTTTGCTGCGCTTGGCCTGATGACCATGCTCGCACGGGCCAGCCTGGGGCGGGCCCGCGTCGTCACACCGCCGTCATCCTCTGGTTCATCAGGTGGAGTAATCAGGGCGAGGTAGGCGCGGTACAACTCAACCGCAGCAAGGCGGCCACCATGGTCATCTCCACCCTTTACCTACCCGGAACGACCGCCAACGTCTAGCACCAGCACGCACCGGCCAGAGGCGTTTGCGCTGGTCAAAAGAGGTTTCCCGTCATAACCAGCACTGTTCAGTAGTGGCTTCTGAGAATCGCTAGGCCGCAGATTCGAATCCTGCCGGGGGCGCGGGCAGCCCCCTGGACGCCGGAAGGGCATCTAGCGGGCTGAGCGGGGTAATGACCGCCAGATAACCCCGCTCAGCCCGCTGGATGCGTCTACCAGCTAGGTGCGTCGGGGTGATTAGGGTGGTGGGGGTGGGTGTTGAGGGCGGGCTTCGTCGCGCTGGTGAGGCTCGCGCGCGGTTGCGTGTGCTGGTCGCGGCCGGAGTGCTCCTGGGGATGGCCCTCGGCACCGGATTGCCCGTTGTCTTGGGCGGTGACGGGGGGTTGTCCGATCCCGGGCTGTTCACGCGAGCCGCGTTGCCAGCCGTGCGGGTGCTGTCCGAATGCGCCGCGGTGGTCACGGTGGGGTCGCTGCTGGTGGCCGCGTTTCTGGTACCGCCGCAAGCGTCTGGCTACCTCGACACCGGCGGCTACGGCGCCGTGCGCACGGCGCGGATCGCCGCCCTGATCTGGGCGCTGACCGCGGCGTTGATGGTGCCGCTGCTGGCTGCGGACGTCTTGGGCCGTCCGGTGGCTGAAGCGCTGGACCTGCGACTGCTGGCGTCCATGGCGGTCGCGCTGGCCCCGGTCGGGGCCTGGGCGCTCACTGCGGGGATCGCTCTGGCGCTGGCCGGGTTCTGCTGGACCGCGCTGACCTGGGGCGCGGCGGTGTGGCTGTTCGCGCTGTCCATCGCAGGGCTGACGCCGGTGGCGCTGACCGGGCACTCCTCGGCGGAGGGCGCCCACGACGTCGCCACCAACAGCTTGCTGTATCATCTCATCGCTGCCGCCCTGTGGGTCGGCGGCCTGATCGCCTTGCTGGCCCACCTGAGCCGCCGGGGGGAGCACGCCGGGTTGGCCTACGTTCGCTTCTCCCGGCTGGCGCTGGTCTGCTGGATCGTGATGGCCGCCTCCGGGGTGATCAACGCGCTGGTCCGCGTCCGGCCTGACCAGCTGCTCAGCACCTACGGACTACTGGTGCTGGGCAAGGTGGCCGCGCTGCTGGCGCTGGGCGTCATGGGCTGGTTACACCGCCGTGGCGCTGCGGCGGCGATGGTCGAGCGGGGCGATCGCTTGGCCATCCTTCGGCTCGGTGGCGTCGAGGTGCTGGTCATGTTCGCGACGATCGGCCTGGCGGCGGCGCTGAGCTGGACCGCGCCGCCTGGGGGGATCGCCACGCAGCTCAGCCGTACTGAGGTGCTGCTGGGCTACAACCTGGCTGGGCCGCCCACCCCGGTGCGGCTGCTCCTCGATTGGCGACCAGACCTGGTGTTCGGGGTCGCCGCGCTCGTTCTCGCTGGCGGCTACCTCGCCGGGGTGCGACGGTTGAGGTGGCGTGGTGCGGCCTGGCCGAGAGGCCGCACGGCGGCCTGGCTGGGCGGCTGCGCGACCATCCTGGTCGCCACGTCCTCGGGTATTGGCCGCTACTCGACGGCGATGTTCAGCGCGCACATCGGTGTGCACATGCTGATGTCGATGCTGGCCCCGATGTTGCTCGTGCTCGGCGCGCCGGTGACGCTGGCGCGCCGCGCGTTGCCCCCTGCGGGGGTGGCCAACCCGCCGGGGCCGAGGGAGTGGCTGCAGGCCTTCACGCACTCCTGGGTGGTGCGGATGTTCACCCACCCGTTGATCGCCCTTGGCGGGTACGTCGGTTCGTTCCCCGTCATCTATTTCACCGGCCTGTACGACGTCGCGGCGCCGTCACACTGGGCGCATCTGGCGATGAACGCGCACTTTTTGCTGACGGGTTATGCGTACTACTGGCTCATCATCGGCAGCGACCCGCCCCCCCACAAGATGTTTCACCTGGGCAAGGTTGGCTTGCTGCTGGCGGCCATGCCCTTTCACGCGTTCTTCGGGATCGCGCTGATGCGCTCGACGACGGTGGTCGGTGGCGACTACTACCGTTCACTTGCCCTGCCGTTTGTGCCCGACCTGCTGGCCGATCAGCGCGCGGGCGCGGCGATGGCGTGGGCCTTAGGCGAGATCCCGATGGTGATAGTGCTGGTGGCGCTGCTGGTGCGGTGGTCCGGAAGCGAGGCCCGCCCACTTGACCGCAGGGCCGGATCAGACGGCGACGCCGAGCTGGCCGCGCACCACGCGCTGCTCGCCCGGCTGGCCGGGCGCGGCCCAGCCCGCGACAACAGCTTATGACAGGCGATAGCACCAACCCCTGACAACCTCGGGTTCTGGCCCTGCCGCGCCAGCGTAGTTGTGCACATCGTCCCCGGCTATCCCCATCTTGATCATGACTCGCTACCGAATGTGCCCTTAGTCGCGCAGCCTGGGTGTCGCCGGCCGAGGGGCCGGCATCCCGCCGCTGATGGTGGGACGGCAGCACAGGAGGGCATGTGATCATGAAAGAGACACCGGTGACTGTGGTGGGAACGCTGGTGAGCGACATGCGACCGCGCCGGGTTGGGCCCGACGGGACGCTCGTGCTCAATTTCCGGGTCGCCTGCAACGAGCGTCGGTTCGACAAGGTGTCCGAGTCGTGGGTAGACGGGGAAAGTCTGTACCTGTCGGTGAGCTGCTGGCGCAGGCTCGCCGAGAACGCCGCCTCCTTGGTCAAGGGTGACCCGGTGATCATCAGAGGGAAACTGCGCACCCGGGAGTGGACCACCGAGCAGGGCGAGCGCCGTTCAGTCGTCGAACTGGAGGCCAACGCGGTCGGCCCGGACTTGGCTCGCTGTGCCGCCACCGTGCGCAAGCAGCGCCGCGAGGAGCCTGCGCGGGGCGGAAATGCGGACGTCCTAGCATCGGCTGAGGAGGAACCGTCAGACCTGCTTGACGGGGTGGATCCACCGTATGAAGTGAGCTTGTCGGACCTGGCTAAAGCGGCCCGCCCGTTGGTGCCCGTTCCCGCATGAACAGCGCACCGGGGCCGGGCGGCGGTTGGCCGCGCTGTCCGGCCCCGGCGCTCCCCTCTACGATCGCGGCCGTGGCGGAGTTCATTTACACCATGAAACAGGTGCGCAAGGCGCACGGCGACAAGGTCGTCCTCGACGGCGTCACCATCGCGTTCTATCCCGGCGCGAAGATCGGTGTGGTCGGGCCCAACGGAGCTGGCAAGTCCAGCGTGCTGAAGATCATGGCTGGGCTCGACCAACCGAACAACGGCGAGGCTTTTCTTGCCCCGGGTGCGACGGTGGGCATCCTGCAGCAAGAGCCCACCCTGGATGAGGACAAGTCCGTCCTGGCCAACGTCCAGCAGGGTTTGGGGGAGATCAAGACCAAGCTCGACCGGTTCAACGAGATCGCCGAGAAGATGGCCACCGACTACTCCGACGAGCTCATGGACGAGATGGGACACCTGCAGGAGGAGCTCGACCACGCCGACGCGTGGGATCTCGACTCACAACTCGAGCAGGCTATGGACGCCCTGCGGTGCCCCCCGCCCGACGAGCCGGTGATCCACCTGTCCGGAGGAGAGCGGCGTCGGGTCGCGCTGTGCCGGTTGCTGTTGTCCAAGCCTGATCTGCTGCTGCTCGACGAGCCCACCAACCACCTGGACGCGGAGAGCGTGCTGTGGCTGGAGCAGTTCCTGGCCAGCTACCCGGGCGCGGTGCTGGCTGTCACCCACGACCGGTACTTTCTGGACAACGTCGCGCAGTGGATCCTTGAGCTTGACCGCGGCCGGGCCTACCCCTACGAGGGCAACTACTCCACCTACCTGGAGAAGAAGGCCGACCGCCTCGCGGTCCAGGGCAGGAAGGACCAGAAGCTGCAGAAGCGCCTGCGCGACGAGCTCGCCTGGGTGCGATCGGGAGCAAAAGCCCGGCAAGCCAAATCCCGAGCGCGGCTGCAGCGTTATGAGGAGATGGCAGTCGAAGCCGAGCGCAGTCGCAAGCTGGACTTCGAGGAGATCCAGATCCCGGCGGGTCCGCGACTGGGCAGCGTGGTGGTGGAGGTGTCGCACCTGGACAAAGGCTTCGACAACCGCCTCTTGATCAAGGATCTGTCCTTTACGTTGCCCCGCAATGGCATCGTGGGGGTCATCGGTCCCAATGGAGTCGGCAAGACGACCTTGTTCAAGACCATCGTCGGTATGGAGAGGCCCGACTCCGGCACGGTCAGGGTTGGCGAGACGGTGAAGCTGTCCTACGTCGACCAGGAGCGCGCGGGCATCGATCCGAACAAGACGGTCTTTGAGGTGGTCTCCGATGGTCTGGACCACATCCAGGTCGGTAACACCGAGATGCCATCCCGGGCGTATGTCAGCGCCTTTGGATTCAAGGGCCCCGACCAGCAGAAACTGGCGCGAGTGCTCTCCGGTGGCGAACGCAACCGGCTCAACCTGGCGCTGACCCTCAAGCAGGGCGGCAACCTGATCCTGCTCGACGAGCCCACTAACGATCTCGACGTCGAGACGCTGGGCTCGCTGGAGAACGCGCTGGAGCAGTTCCCCGGCTGCGCGGTGGTGATCTCCCACGACCGATGGTTTCTGGACCGGGTGGTGACCCACATTCTCAGCTGGGAGGGCACGGAGGGCAATCCCGCCTCCTGGTTTTGGTTCGAGGGCAACTTCGAGGCCTACGAGCAGCACAAGATCGAACGACTCGGAGCGGAGGCGGCGCGACCACACCGTGTGACGTACCGCAGATTGACCCGAAATTGACTAGGCACGGGCGCCCGGTGATCGGTAAAGTCGAGGGGGGTGGGAGGTGAGCAGCACGGCGCGCGACGGAGTCCAGGCCTGCATGCCGGCCAACGTGGGTGAGGCCGCATCACTGGTGGAGTCGGCGACGCTCTTGCGCTGGCGAGCGCCAGAGCTGGCGCTGCTGCTGGCCGATCGGGCGGTGGCCGCCGGGCAGGACGACAAGATGGCCGTCTTGCAGGCAGGCCATCTCGCGGTTTTTGCGCTCAACCGTCTCGGCCGGCACGGGGAGGCGGCGCACCGGCTTTTCCCGGCGGTTCGAGACTCTGACACGCCACCGGGACTGCGCCATGAGCTGCACGTGGAGCTAGCGCACTGCGCCGCCGCGCTAGGTGAGCCCGCTACCGCGCTCGGCGCGGTGTGTGCCGTGCTAGCCGCAGGCGACGACGTCGCTCCGGTGCTGAGAGGCCGCGCGCTTGTCGCTGTGGCGGAGACCTCGGTCGGGCTCGACTGCGACGACCTTGTCACGTCCGCTCTCGAGGAGGCCGACGAGCTCTATCGTGAGGACCCAAGCCTTGACCACGACACCGCACTGCTGTTGCGGGCCGCCGCCCGAGCGGCGGACGCGGTGCGTCACCGTCGCCGAGACGCGGCCGCTGAGGCAGAGGCGAAGGCTAGGGAAGGCCACGAGCTGCTGACCGGGCTGGCCGATCCTGAACACGACAGCGGCGAGGTGAGCGCGCGGCTGATGCTCGAGATAGTGCTTGCTCTGCTCGACCGTGACGCCGGCGACGTCGCACTGCAGGAAGTGCGGCCACTGCTGCGGCGTCCAGTGCGCGCCGCCGCCGCCGGTGCGGTCGGTAGGTTGCGGCTGGCGCTGGCCACCCGGGTGCACCTCGCGCAAGGCCGTCATGAATCGGCGCTGACCCTGCTCGCCGATGCGGTTGAGGGGGCCCAGCGCTATGGGGTGGACGCGGTCCTGGCGGAATGCCTCGAGGGCTTGTCCCACGTGCACGAGGCTCGGGGCGAGTTCGCCGACGCCTTGCATTGCATGCGCGCGGCCCGCGCGGCTGAGGGCCGCCACTGCCGCCATGTGGAAGCCGCGCGGTCCACGCTGCTCGAGAATTGCGGGACCGCGCGCCGCGAGGAAGCGCGCTTGATCGGCCAGGTCGCCGTGCTGCTCGGCAACGTCGGGACGGGGTGTAGTGGACTCGACTCAGACACCGGTCCACTGAGTGCTGAGATTGCCGTCGGCCCTGCCGCGCACCAGACCGCCGAGCCGGAAGCCGTTGAGCCGGAAGCCGTTGAGCCGGAAGTGCTTTCGCCGGAACTGATTGACCCTTCGGCGGTGGTGGAACCCGTGGTTGAGGGCCCGGTATCGCAGGAACCCGTCGACGTGCAGTCCGCGCAGGCGTCGAACGGGCTCGATCCTTGGCAGTCCGGGGCACGGCACCACCGCGGTGCTGGCACTCTGGTGTTTGTGAGTGATTTGTTGCCCGCCTCGGCGTTGTCGTCAGGACGCTCCGGCCGGCGCCGCGCTGTGGAACCCGTCGAGGGTCGTGTTGATGAGATGCCCGTCGCCGAGGTGCACCAGATTGGTGACGATGAAACCGAGGACGCCAGCGCTGGTCCGCTCGAAGCTCCGGAAGGTCCCGACGTGCCGTCCGTTCCAGCCTTAACCTACCCGGCGCTGGTTCAACCCCCATCGGACTCGCCGGTCACCGTGGAGGGTGAGGCCACCGATAGCGTCTCGTCGGAGGACACCCAGGATGTTCCGCTCACCCTGGAGGAGTTCCCGGTCTCCGGGCCGCCGCCGGCCCCGGCGCCACGGGAGTTGGAATGGGAACCTGTGGATGAGGACTCAGCACGTGCAGAGGAGCCGCACCAGATGGGTCTCGGTGATCTGCTGGCCGAGGCACTGTCTGCGTACCACGAAAGCCGTGATACCCACGCTGACGCCCCTTCTACCGAGATGCCCGGCAATGATGGTTCCACCGCAGCTGATGCCGAGACAAGCTGCGACGTGCCTCGCTACCGTGTTCTCGGGACGCGCTGGGCGGCCGGCCTGGCGCTAGCCCCGAAGCCGACCGGCACGGATAAAGACGATCCCCCCGAGGCGGTGACCAACCCCCTGCTGCGGCTGCCGGATCTCACCGCCGAACCACGGTGGGCGCCGCCCGAGACGGGTCGCCGGTCCGCCGTCGGCGACTAGCGGCCAGCCCTGCGGTGCGCAGCGATCTCGCCGAGCTCATCGCGCTGTACTACCGGCTCGTCCCCACTGAGGAGCTAGGTAGCGCTGAACCCACCGAGCTGGCGGCAGCGGTCCGGTCGCATCTCGCGTTGGCCGCCCACAGGGTGCCCGGTCGGGCCCTGGTCCGGCTGCTTAACCCCGTTCTCGCCGAGGACGGCTGGAGTTCCCGGGACACCGTCGTTCAGATTGTCACCGACGACATGCCCTACCTGCTGGACTCAGTGGTCGCCGAGCTGGCCAGGATCAAGGTCTCGGTGCGGCGGCTCGTGCATCCGATCGTCGTGGTCCGCCGCGATCTCACCGGAACCCTTCGGGAGGTGCTTACTGGCGCCGACCCAGACGAAGTGCCCACCGGTGCGCTGGTCGAGTCCTGGATGTACGTGAACGTCGACGGCATCGCCGATCCTGACCGGGCCCGCCAGGTGGAACAGCGGCTGCTCGCCGTGCTCACGGATGTGCGCGAAGTGGTCGAGGACACCCAGCGGATGGCTGGTGTTGCGTACGCCCTCGCCTACAAGCTGGATGCCGCGCCGCCTCCGCTGCCCGCCGAGGAGGTGGCCGACGGCGCGGCACTGCTGCGCTGGTTGGCCGACGGACACCTCACCTTCCTCGGCTACCGGCGCTATGAGCTGGTGTGGCAGTCCACAGGTGGCCCGGGGAATACTGGTGGTCCTGGGAATGGCGCTACGCCCGGGCTACGGGCGGTGCTGGGGTCCGGGCTCGGTGTGCTGCGTAAGGACAGCGTGGCTGCCAGAGGCTTGAGTACCGGACCTGATGTTGACCCGCTGGCCCGGAATCTGCTCATCCTCACCCAGGCCAGCGCACCCGCCACCGTGCACCGCCCGGTCTACCCCCACTACATCGGGGTCAAGACCTTCGACGAGGGTGGTGCGGTCTCCGGCGAGCACCGCTTTCTGGGGGTGCTCACCACCGCCGCGCTGCACGAGGACGTGACGCGCATTCCGATGATCGGCCGTCGGGTTCTGCAGGTGATCCACCGGGCCGGCGTCCCTCTCGACTCCTCTTCGGGCCAGCGGATGCTGGAGGTGCTCCAGACCTACCCGAGGGCAGAGCTGTTCTCCGCCGACCCGGATTTGCTCTACCAGGTGGTGACTGGGGTGCTGGCGCTGACCCAGCGACGCGCGTTGCGGCTGTTCTGCCGGCGCGATCCCTACGGCCGGTTCTTCTCCTGCCTGGTCTACTTACCGCGTGATCGCTACACCACCGCCGCACGGCTGGCCATGCAGGACGTGCTGCTGCGCGATCTGCGCGGCACCGGCGTGGAGTACAGCGCCCAGATCGGCGAGTCCATACACGCTCGGGTGCACTTCACCGTGCGCACTGACCCCGGTGATTCCGGCGTGCCCACAAGACCGGACGTCCGAGCGATCACCGAACGACTCGAGGACGCCGTCCGCACGTGGGACGACCGGTTACTCGACGCCGCCCTGGCCAGCGGCGCAGTGGCCGATGACCTCGCGCGGCGCTATCTGGCGGCTTTCCCGCAGGCGTACAAGGAGGACTTCGACGCCGCGACCGCCCTGGCCGACATCTGCCGGCTGGAGGAGCTCGCCGCTGCGGACGGTCTGGACTTGTGTTTCGACCTCCCGCATGGGGCAACACCGGGGAAGGGGCGGTTGACGCTCTACCTGGCGGGGCGGCGGATCACCTTGTCCCACGTGTTACCGGTGCTGCGGCAGATGGACGTCGAGGTCATCGACGAGCGGCCCTACCAGGTGATCCGTGGCGACGGTGCGCACTGCTGGATCTACGACTTCGCGCTGCGCCTGGATGCCACCTTGCTGGCACAGTTAGCTGGCCAGGACGTCCAGGACGTGCAGCGGCGATTCTGTGACGCGTTCGTGGCCGCCTGGCGGGGCGCCTGCGAGGTGGACGGCTTCAACGCCCTGGTGCTGCGCGCCGGGCTGGACTGGCGAGGGGCGGCGGTGCTGCGTAGCTACGTCCGCTACCTGCGCCAGGCTGGCATCCCCTACAACCAGCACTACGTCGAGGACGTGCTGCTCGCCCACAGCGGCATCGCCGCTGCCCTGGTCGCCCTCTTCGAGGCGCGTTTCGACCCGGCGCTGGATGCGGCCACCCGGGACCTCAGGCACGACGAGCTGGCCGGGCGGATCGCCGCCATGATCGACGGGGTGGCCGGCCTGGACGCCGACCGCATCCTGCGCGGCCTGCTCACCCTGATCCGTGCCACGGTGCGCACCAATCACTACGTGCGCGACTCCGACGGCAGCCCGCAGCCCTACCTGGCCCTCAAGCTCGTCCCGACGGCGGTGCTGGAGCTGCCCGAGCCGCGGCCGGCGTTCGAGATCTTCGTCTGCTCCCCGCGGGTGGAGGGCGTGCACCTGCGCTTCGGCCCGGTCGCCCGTGGTGGGTTGCGCTGGTCAGACCGTAGGGAGGACTTCCGAACTGAGGTGCTCGGGTTAGCCAAGGCGCAGGCGGTGAAGAACGCCGTGATCGTGCCGCTCGGAGCCAAGGGTGGGTTTGTGGTCAAGCGTCCGCCGGCGCCCACCGGTGACCCCAGGCTGGACCGGGAGGCCGTCCAGGCCGAGGGCATCGCCTGCTACCGGATGTTCATCTCGGGGCTGCTCGATCTCACCGACAACCTCATTAATGGCATCAGTCGACATCCTGATCAGCTGGTGTGCCACGACGGCGATGACAGTTACTTGGTGGTCGCGGCCGACAAGGGCACCGCGGCGTTCTCCGATATCGCTAACGAGGTGGCCGCGTCCCACCGGTTCTGGCTCGGCGACGCGTTCGCCTCCGGCGGCTCGGCGGGCTATGACCACAAAGCCATGGGGATCACCGCCTGGGGCGTCTGGGAGAGCGTGAA
The DNA here is from genome assembly GCA_050699715.1 of Pseudonocardiaceae bacterium. Lineage (GTDB taxonomy): Bacteria > Actinomycetota > Actinomycetes > Mycobacteriales > Pseudonocardiaceae. Next base: position 4,677 of record JBOHFR010000004.1, on the reverse strand, counting down.
GCGGCACTTCCGCGAGCTCGATATCGACATCCAGACCGAGGATGTCACCGTGGTCGGGGTCGGGGACATGTCCGGCGACGTCTTCGGCAACGGGATGCTGTGCTCCAAGCACCTCAGGCTGCTCGCGGCATTTGATCACCGGCATGTCTTCGTCGATCCCGATCCGGATCCGATCAGCTCGTACGCCGAGCGGCGCCGGCTGTTCGAGCTGCCGCGCTCATCCTGGGACGACTATGACCGCTCGCTGATCAGCGCTGGCGGCGGGGTGTGGCCTCGCAGCACCAAACGGATCCCGGTCAGCGTGCAGATGCGCCGGGCCCTAGGCATTTCTGGAGGCATCGGCGAGGGTGTCACCGAGCTGTCCCCGCCGGAACTCGTCCGGGCGATCCTGCTCAGCCCGGCGCAATTGTTGTTCAACGGCGGGATCGGCACCTACGTCAAGGCCGCCCCGGAGACTCACGCCGATGTCGCGGACAAGGCCAACGACGCGGTCCGGGTGGACGGCGCGCAACTTCGGGTCCAGGTGGTCGCCGAAGGCGGCAACCTGGGGCTGACCCAGCGCGGCCGAATCGAGTTCGCCCGGGCCGGCGGTAAGATTAATACTGATGCTATCGACAACTCCGCCGGGGTGGACTGCTCCGACCATGAGGTCAACATCAAGGTCCTCCTGGACCGGCTGGTCACCGACGGTGTGCTGAGCGCCGCGCAGCGCCGCGCGATGCTGATCGAGATGACCGACGAGGTTGCCGCATTGGTGCTCGCCCACAACGCCGACCAGAACACCCAGCTTGGCGTCAGCCGGGCGCACGCCGCGTCGATGGTGTCGGTGCATGGCCGGTTGATGACGTCGTTGGAGGAGCGCCACGGCCTGGACCGCAGGTTGGCGGTTCTGCCGACCCGGGCACAGTGGCAGCTGCGGGAGTCCGAGGGCGATGGGCTGACCTCGCCGGAGCTGTCCACCCTGATGGCGCATGTCAAACTCGGGCTGACCAGCGAGGTGCTGGCCAGCAGGCTACCCGACGCTGAGGTGTTCCGCGCTCGGCTACCGGAGTACTTCCCCGCCCCGCTGCGCGACCGGTTCGCCGGAGCTATCCGAGAGCATCCGCTGCGCCGTGAGATCACCACCACGTTGCTGGTCAACGAAGTCGTCGACCGAGGCGGTATCACCTATGCCTACCGGTTAGCCGAGGAACTGGCGGTCTCGGCCGCCGACGCGGTGCGGGCATACTCGGTGGCGGTTGCGGTATTCGACCTGCGGGCGGCCTGGCAGGCGACCGCCGACCTCGGCAACCCCCTTATTAATAACCCACTGTCAGTCAATCCAGTGCCGGTCTCGGTGGCCGACACCATGATGCTCGCTCTGCGTAGGTTGCTGGACCGGGCCAGCCGGTGGTTGCTGCTCAACCGGCCGCAGCCGCTTGAAGTCGGTACCGAGATCGACCGGTTCCGCCCGATCGTGGCGGCCATGGCGCCTCGGGTGCCGGACTGGCTGGTCGGCTGTGAGGCGGACGACGCTGCGGTCGCCGCCCGCCGGCTCGTCCAGCAGGGGGTGCCGGATGAGCTGGCGCGCCAGGTGAGTGCGGGATTGGCCAGTTTTGGGCTGCTCGACGTCGTCGAGGTCGCCGAGCTGGCCGAACAGGATGCCGCGCAGGTTGCGCAGCTGTACTATGCGCTGTCGGCCCACCTGGGCATCGACCGAATGCTGATCTTGGTGAGTGAACTGGAACGCGGTGACCGCTGGCACGGGCTTGCTCGCCTGGCGCTGCGCGATGATCTCTATGCGGCGTTGCGGGATATCACTCTGCACGTCCTGCACGTCGCTGATGTCGGGATCGACCCAGCGACGACGATCGCAGCGTGGGAGCAGAAGAACTTCTCGCGGCTGTCCCGGGCCAGAGCAACCCTCAATGAGATCTCCGGTGCTAGGAGCCTGGACCTGGCGACCTTGTCCGTCGCGGTTCGAGCGCTGGCGCGCTTGTGAATGGGGTAAGTTCCTGGCCGCGTTTCGAGAAAGGGGTGGCGGTGGCTGAACTACGCATTCCGGACCCCGTCGAGCGGGACGATCTCAGCGCCTTCGTGGCCCGCGTCCTCCGGCTGGACCGCGATGCGATCGTGCGGTTGCGGGGCGGGAACGGGCGGGTACACGCGTGGGCGGATACCCCGTTCGACACGTTGGTGACTCGCTCGCTGGGGGGTTCGGTGTGGCCCGCTGATCTCACCGTCGGGGGAGGCGACCTGCTGATCGCGGTGGCGGTGGGTGGCGCCGCTGTGGTTGATCCCGGCGCGGCGAAGGATGTGCTGTGGCGCTGCGCGCTGCCGCCGGAACGGGGTTGGCGTGAGGTGGATCAGGTGCCCGCTGAGGTGCTCGCCGACCTCACCGACCAGGGTGCTGTCGTCGCCAGGCGCAACCCCGGCCCGCACGGCTCGCCACCCTCCGCGCTGCTGGACCGGAAGGTGATCACCGTCAGTGGGGCCGGTTTCGACGTGGGGGTACCGCTGCGTTGCCTGTTCGCCCTGTCCGGCATGGGCTTTGTGGGTGCCCACGCCGCGACCGAGACCGTCCGGGTGTCGGCCACCGACTCGTGGCTGCGGCTGGACGCCCGCTACGGCGCCGTGCTGCGCCGCCGGCACGCCCTGCTCCCGCTGCTCGTGTGAGAGCCCTGCTCCGGACCGGTCACTGTCGGCGCACACCGTGAGATCAAGAAATACAGTTCTTGAGTTCAAACGGTGGGAGCGACACCCGGCTTGACCTGGGGCGAGGGCTCGTAAGCTGGCCCGCGCATCGGGCTGCCCACGGCTGGCTTCCATGGGCACAGGCACGTGAGGTCGTGGGCGAGAAGCGATCCGATCAGCCGGAAACTCGAAGGTGAGGTGCGCGCTCCGCAGACGGCCATCGTCGGCCGGCATCACATCAGCTGACCGCCGCTTGCGTCCTAGCCACTCCCCAAACTGTGTGAACACCGACTGCTTGGCCCATCCATCGAAGACGTGGGCCCGTTCGTTGTCCCGGAGCGCGGACAGCGGCTCAGTGCAGCCTGTTGGCACGAACACATCCCAGAGTGCGGACCACGAACCCGGCTGCGGCTTCGCCGTGGGCTTCTCAGCAATCGTGCCTCCGTCACCCTCGTCAGTGAAGATTCTTGGCACCCCATGAGCGTCGATGTAGACGAGCACGCCCTGGAAGTGGCACTGGCGAGTAGCGGTCTGGTCGGCCAGCCGCGCGATGCCCTCGGCCCCGAGCGCCTTGATCGCGAACTTCGCTGACGGGCCAGGGAAGCCATTTAACTCATCAATGTAGAAGCCGTTGTCCTCGATGATGACCGGCCGCCTCAGTGTCCGGAACGCCTGCTGCGCTTTATGGAGAGCGACCTCTTGAACCGAGTTCGACTGGATTTCGTCCAGGTCAAGCGTCATTTGCTCAAGCGCGACATCGAGTGATTCCAGATGCTCGTGAGCCGTCGCGAATTTCCCAGCGTTGCCCGTGACGAACGTGATGCGGGTGGTTGTGCTCAAAGTTCACACTCCGTTTCTGTGTGGCGAGAAAACAATGGCGTGCGCTCGGGAACTGCGCGGGTGGTGTAGAAGCGAGTGATGCTGCCCGGTTCTGCTGTGCATCGGGCCGGCCCACCGGGAAGGCGGCGAGCGACAACCAGTGAGGACACCACGTCGCTCGTTTCGTAGGTGAAGGCGTCGGGAACAACGCGGTCGATGAGAAAACCTGCTGTCACTAGTCTGGACTGGACGGAATTCGACAGCTCGTCCGTCCACGCCTCCGCCAGCATGGCGGGAACGGCGATGTGCAACTCTCCGGTATACGCCGCGAGAGTCATGGCGACCTCGATGAACTGCGCCATGCCATCCTCGGCGTATGGTGGATCGGTGACTACTAAATCGAACATCTCGCCATAACGCTTGACGATTCCTTCAATGTCCTCTTTTGTGGACAAGTCGCATCGCTCTACGCTAACCCGATCGTTGAACCCGAGGCGGCTTGCCTCGTTGCGAAGTAACGTGATGATTCGCTCGTCAATATCCAGTGAGGCGTCGCCTCGGACCGTCGAGCAAGGTGGCTGCGCTGGGCTGTGGGTACCGCCACGGCCTGTGCCGGATTCAGGAGCAGGGATGTGGTGATCGTTGTTTGGGTGTCAAAACCGACAGAATCTGTCGGTTTTGGCACCCAAACAGTGATCACTCCAGGCGGGAGACGCCGAACAGGGTGGCTAAGCTGGGCTTTGAGGTGACCGACACACCACCACCGCCCGCCGGCCGTGTCACTTCCCCGGGGCTGGTCATCACAAGAAACCGACTCCGCCCAGGCGTAGCGGGCCGGTCCCTGGCGCGCCGTAGGAAAACGTGACGCACTCGGCACCGTTGCCGAGATCTTGTTGATCTTGTTGATCCCGTGAGGCGCCGCCTCAGACGGCCACGTCTGTGGGCACGTCAGACGGTCCCCGCGGCTTCCTGAGCGCAAGCTCCCGCAAAGACTTTCGGCCTGCGGTGGGCCGCCGCCATCCGCCGCGCCGAACCGGGCAACCTCACCCTCAGTCGCCGTCGTTGTGCCACCCATCACGGCTGGTCAGGCGGCCGAAACGCCGGTGGGGAAACGGACGAGCAGAACACGACACACTCATGAGAACTCAGCTCAAGTGTCAAAGTCTCAGGGTCCAAGGAGCCCTA
>JBOHFR010000003.1:0-141535 GCA_050699715.1 Pseudonocardiaceae bacterium | reverse complement strand
GAGGCCGGCCGAGCAGCTCTCCTGTCGAACTCGGCGCACTGAGAGCACACGAGATCATGATCGCCCCTCTCGTTCAGTGATCTATGGGCATCTATCTGCCGAAACAGGACTTTGCCGGGGCCCTGGAGGGATGGGGATTTTCTAGTTTGGCGTCGCACCCCACTTCGCCGACGGTGGCCAATGGAGTCACCGACTCACTGTGCATGCTTCCGTCTGCATTGTACAGACGGAGCACGAGCTGGCCTTGAGGCCTGCTGAGGCCTGACGACCTGGTCTGTCCCTGGACAGTCTGAGCCGCCGACACGTTCGTCATTACCGCCAACGTCGCGATGGAGCGCGCGACGACACTGGAGATCCGTGAAATTTTACTTCGCATAGACGTACCTCACTGTGATTCGGATACGGGAACGGCCGGCGCCCTGGACCTTGCGTTACATCTCGTCGGAGGGAACAACCTTAAACCGGACCGCCGCCACTTCTCGCACGCCATCAGCCGATGCTTTGATCTGATCACCCAAGGTACGATGTCGCTCTCCCAGGCATCGTCAGCCGCCGCAGTGGGTCGGGCACCCCGTGGGCAGGTGTGCTCCCCGCGCGCGTGAGTTCTGGGTGCATCTGGTGACCCGAGGTTCAGGCCCAGGTGGGTTGTCTACCGGAGCCTGCCGCGGGCAGAGGAGGGTGGACCTGTGGTGTTCGATGCTGCCAGCGGTAGATGGTCTACGCTGACCAGCGCGGATGTGCTGACGGTGATGGGGTGGGTTGCGGCGCTACAGTCGTGGAGCAAGCAGCTTGCCGGTTACGGTGCATCGAGTCCGCTTGCGCAACCGGTGTCACGTCGAGAATTGATGGCAAGGGCGGGAGGCGAGATATGCCGGCAACGCTTGCCAGCTCGTCGCAAGGCGGTGGGCTTGACCCAGGAGCAGCTTGCCGAACGGCTGGGCGCGGAGCGCTCGACCGTCCTCCGCTGGGAAGGCGGCGAGACGGTATGACCACTGTCGCGGTGGGGCAGCTCGACGATAAGGAGCTGAACGATCGCCTTGAGGATTATGGCTTAAAGAGATCGGGCGCGTGGTGAGCGGACCAATTCTGGTACTCATCGGTCCACCAGGGTCGGGAAAGAGCACTGTGGGGCGGCTGGTGGCGGGCAAGCTGGGTGTCTCGTTTCGCGATTTCGATGATGACGTGGAGGATGAGTGCGGCCTGCCCGCCGGTGAGCTGGTTGTCAAGTTGGGGCGAGAAGGATTCAGTGACCTGGAGTGTCGCCTTATTGGTACTGTTCTCGCGGATCATATGGGTGTGCTCGCCCTGGGTGGTGGCACGCCGCTGAACCCCGTGATTCAGGAACAACTGGCGGCCTTCCACGTCGTATTTCTCGATGTGGAACTCGATGAGCTGCTTCGCCGGGAGGGCCTGATTCCGCTGCACCCGTGGCTACTCCCGCATCCCCGAGCGCATCTGCGGCAATTGCTCGCGCAGCGACGCCCGATCTATGAAGCGGTGTCCAGTGTCGTCGTGTCGACGACTGGTCGTTGTGCGGAGGACGTAGCGGCGGAAGTGCTGCTGACTCTGCACAAGCACGGAGGCGACAGGAGCGGCGATGAGTGAGACCGGTGAGTTATCAGGTACGGCCGGTGATTCAAGTATGGCCGGTGATGCTGAGCCGATGCGGATCCGGGTGGCGACGGCGCAGCCCTACGACGTCATCGTCGGGCGGTATTTGCGGGCTGAGCTGCTGGATGCGGTGGGCAGCGGTGCCGTGGCGATCGTGCACCAGCCGACCATGGCTGAGCCCGCGGAGGCGCTGCGCACCGTGCTGGAGTACCTCGGTTCGCAGGCTTACCGCATCGAGGTGCCCGACGCCGAGGACGGCAAGACGCTGGCGGTGGCGGGATTCTGCTGGGACACGCTCGGGCAGGTGGGCCTGGACCGCACTGGCACCGTGGTCGGCTTCGGTGGCGGGGCGGTCACCGACCTCGCTGGGTTCGTCGCCGCTACCTGGCTGCGCGGGGTCCGGTTAGTGCAGGTACCCACCACGCTGCTGGCGATGGTGGACGCCGCAGTGGGCGGCAAGACCGGGATCAACACCGACGCGGGCAAGAACCTGGTTGGCGCGTTCCATGAGCCTGTCGCGGTGCTGGCCGACCTCGCGACCCTGCCGACGCTGCCGCGTGCCGAGCTCGTCGCCGGAATGGCCGAAGTGATCAAGGCGGGGTTCATCGCCGACCCGGTGATCCTGGAGCGGATCGAGGCCGACCCGGACGCCGCGCTGGATCCCTCCGGGCCAGTGTTGGAGGAGCTAGTCGGCCGCGCGATCAAGGTCAAGGCTGACGTGGTGGCCGCTGACTTGCGGGAATCCCACCTGCGCGAGGTGCTCAACTACGGGCACACGCTGGGCCACGCCCTGGAGCGTCGGGAGGGCTACCGGTGGCGCCACGGCGCGGCGGTGAGCGTCGGCATGGTCTTCGCGGCGGAGTTGGCCCGGCTCGCCGGGCGCCTGGACGACGCCACCGCGCAGCGCCACCGTGCGGTGCTCAGCTCGATCGGCCTGCCCACCGGATACGACGCTGACGCGCTCCCTGAGCTGTTGGAGAGTATGCGCAACGACAAGAAGACCCGGTCGGGTGTGTTGCGCTTCGTGGTGCTCGACGGTGTGGCGAAGCCCGGCCGGCTGGAGGACCCGGACCCCGAGCTGCTCGCCGGGGCCTACGCCGCGGTTGCCCAGGGGATGGCCACAGGGATGGAGGGCGCGCAGTGAAGGTGCTCGTGCTCAACGGGCCGAACCTGGGCCGGCTCGGGACCCGCGAGCCCGACGTCTATGGCGCGAGGACCCACGGCGACCTGGCGGCGCTGTGCCAGCGGGTCGGAACCGAGCTGGGGCTGGAGGTGGACGTGCGGCAGACCGACTACGAGGGCGTCATGATGAGTTGGCTGCACGAGGCCGCTGACACCGCGACTCCGGTGATTCTCAACCCTGCGGGGTGGACGCATTATTCGATCGCGGTCCGGGACGCCGCCGCGCAGCTGTCGGCACCGCTGGTGGAGGTGCATATCAGCAATGTGCACGCGCGCGAGCCATTTCGGCACCACAGCCACATCTCGGCCATTGCCTCCGGAGTCATTGTTGGCTTGGGGGTCGAAGGCTACCTGCTCGCGCTGCGCTGGATCGCCGGCCGCGCTGGTACCTGACAACGCTGGGCGACCCGCTACCGTCGAGTCTATGTCCTATCTTCGGCGCCGAGCGGCGCTTCGCGAGCGGTTGCGTGCGCTGGAGCTCGACGCGCTGTTGGTCACCGATCTGCTCAACCTCCGTTACCTCACCGGATTCACCGGTTCCAACGGTGCCCTGCTGGTGCACGCCGAGAGCGACGAGCGCAGCGTGTTCGCCACTGACGGCCGCTATCGCACCCAGTCGCAGCAGCAGGTGCCCGATCTGCGCCGGGTGATCGACAGGTCCATCCGCTCGCGGTTGGCCAAGGACGCCACCGAGCAGGGGGCCGGCCGGTTGGGCTTTGAGAGCCATGTGGTGACGGTCGACGGGCACGCCGCCCTGGCGAAGGTCACCGGCGCGGACGTGCTGGTCGCCACCTCGCGGCCGGTAGAAGCGCTGCGGTTGATCAAGGACGAGGCTGAGGTCGCCGCGCTGCGCGCGGCCTGCGCGACTGCCGACACCGCTTTGGCCGGACTGCTCGCCGAGGGTGGGCTGCGCCCGGGCCGCACGGAGCGCGAGGTGGCCCGCGACCTGGAGGCCCGGATGGTGGCGGCGGGAGCTGCCGGCCCGTCGTTCGAGACCATCGTGGCGACCGGCGCGAACTCCGCGATACCCCACCACCGCCCGACCGACGCGCCGCTGCGCCGAGGCGAGCTGCTGAAGATGGACTTCGGTGCCCTGGTCGAGGGCTATCACTCCGACATGACCCGCACCGTGGTGCTCGGAGCGCCGGCCGGCTGGCAGCGGGAGCTCTACGACCTGGTTGCCGCGGCGCAGGAGGCTGGGCGGGTTGCGTTGCGCGCTGGGGCCGACGTCCGCGATGTGGACGCGGCGGCTCGGGACGTCATCACGCACGCCGGGCATGGCGAGGACTTCGTGCACGGTCTCGGGCACGGCGTCGGTCTGCAGATCCACGAGGCTCCGGCGTTGTCGCAGTTCGGGGTCGGTACACTAGCGGCAGGCATGGCGGTCACCGTCGAGCCGGGTGTCTACCTGGCCGGCCGGGGCGGCGTGCGCATTGAGGACACTCTCGTCGTTTCCGACGGCGACCCAGAACTCCTCACCTTGACTACGAAGGACCTCGTGGTCGTGCCCTGCTGACTAGGAGAGACAGGCTGACGTGGCCACCACCAACGACCTGCAGAATGGGCTCGTGCTGAACCTTGACGGACAGCTGTGGTCGGTCGTGAGATTTCAGCACGTCAAACCGGGCAAGGGCGGCGCTTTCGTGCGGACAACCCTGAAGAACGTGTTGTCCGGCAAGGTCGTGGACAAGACGTTCAACGCGGGTACCAGGGTCGACACCGCCACTGTCGACCGGCGCGATATGACCTATTTGTACGCTGACGGCGCCGACTTTGTGTTCATGGACGGTGACACCTTCGACCAGATCACCGTGCCCGGGGGTGTCGTCGGTGATGCGGCGAGATACCTGCTGGACAATCAGACCGTGCTGGTCGCCATCCATGATGGCACCCCGCTCTACGTCGAGTTGCCCACCTCGGTGGAGTTGGTGATCTCGCACACCGACCCGGGTCTGCAGGGGGATCGGTCGACCGGTGGCACCAAGCCCGCCACGTTGCAGACTGGCGCTGAGATCCAGGTACCGCTGTTCGTCAGCACCGGCGAGAAGGTCAAGGTAGACACCCGGGACGGGCGTTACCTCGGCCGCGTCAGTAGCTGAGGTGGGCGCCCGCAGCAAGGCCCGCAAACGCGCCGTCGACATCCTCTTCGAATCCGACCTGCGCGGGCTGGACCCGCTGGCGCTGCTCGCCGAGCGGGTCGGGGCCCCGGAGCTGCCCCCGGTCAGCGACTACACCGTCTCCTTGGTGCACGGCGTGGTCGAGCACGCCGACGACATCGACCGGTTGCTCGCCGAGCAGGCCCACGGGTGGACCTTGGCGCGGATGCCCGCAGTCGATCGGGCGGTGCTCCGGCTGGGCGTGTTCGAACTGTTGTTCTCTACCGAGGTGGACGATGCGGTGGCCATTGACGAGGCCATCGAGCTTGCCAAGCTGCTGTCCACCGACGACTCTCCGCGCTTCGTCAACGGCGTGCTCGGCGCGCTGGCCGCGCTACCGCGCGGCTCGTGAGCGCCGATCAGCCAGTCACGCTTCCTCTTTTTCCTTAGCGGGGCGGGCCTCGGGGGGCAGCACACCCCAGCCGATCAGCTGCTCAGTGAGGTCCCCCGGCGACATGTCGTAGATGATCGCCAGTGAGCGCAGGTCCTCGGTGCGGATGGACAGCACCTTGCCGTTGTAGTCACCGCGCTGGCTCTGGATCGTCGCGGCGTAGCGGGCCAGCGGGCCCACCTTGTCCACCGGCAACTGCTGCAGGCGCTCCAGATTGATGACGATCTTGGTGGCCGGCTCGCTGCCAGAGGGTACCCGGCCTTCCGGCAGCAGTTCGGGTACCGGGACTCCGTAGAAGTCGGCAAGCTCGGCGAGCTTCTGTACCGTGACCGCCCGGTCGCCGCGCTCGTAGGAGCCGACCACCACAGCTTTCCAGCGGCCCGCCGACTTTTGCTCGACACCGTGCAGCGACAGACCCTGCTGCTGGCGGATGCCGCGCAGCTTCGACCCCAGTGCTTTGGCGTAGTCGCCCATCTGGCCCCTTCTCCTTCTTCCGGCCCCGACCACTCAACGCCTTGGGGCGCCACGCGAAAATCGAGGATGATACGGAGAGTAATGCTGCGCTGAGTAACCTCACAGGTCAAGCCATTGGGGGCCCAACACCGCGCAGAGTCACACACACCACCCGGACGGGGCAGTGGCGCAGCGTCGGCAACCGCTTATCGGACCCGGCTGGTACCGTCGGTGTCTGGGTCCGGACGCCGGTCTGGCCCCTGACGTCCTTTAAAGCCCGTCCGGTGAGGCGGGGAAGGAGGTCCACCGTGTCGTCCCCCGCCGGGACGGGTGCGGTGGGCGAGGCGGGGCCGCCACGGCAGCGTGAGTTGCTCTCAGCGGCCGAGGTCGCGCGCATCGTCGCCCGGATGGCCCATCAGGTCATCGAGCGCACTGCTCCTGAGCCGGTGATGCTGGTCGGCATCCCTACTCGTGGTGTCCCGCTGGCGCACCGGCTGGCGGATCGGATCCGGGAGTTCGGTGGGACCCGGCCCAGTGTGGGCCGCCTCGACGTCACCCTGTACCGGGATGACCTGCGGCGTCGGCCCACCCGCCCGCTGCGGGTCACTGAGCTGCCCGTTAGTGGGCTCGATGATGCGCTCGTGGTGCTGGTCGATGACGTGCTGTACTCCGGGCGCACCGTTGCGGCCGCGCTGGACGCGCTGCGCGAGTACGGCCGTCCCCGGGCGGTACAACTCGCGGTGCTGGTTGACCGCGGCCATCGTGAGTTGCCGATTCGGGCCGACTACGTGGGCAAGAACCTGCCGACCGCACGGAACGAGGAGGTCGGTGTGCTGCTGGTCGAGACGGACGGCACCGATGCTGTCGTGATCCGGCGGAGCCAGCGGTGAGGCACCTGCTGAGCACCACTGGTCTGCGGCGCGAGACCGTCACCGCGCTGCTGGACACGGCCGAGGCGCTCAAACAGGCACTGCTGGGTCGCCAGGTGCGCAAGCTACCCACGCTGCGCGGGCGCACTGTGGTCACCTTGTTCTACGAGCACTCCACCCGCACCCGGGCGTCCTTCGAGATCGCGGGCAAGTGGATGAGCGCCGATGTGGTCAACGTCTCGGCCGGTGCCTCCTCGGTGGCCAAAGGGGAGTCGCTCCGCGACACTGCGCTCACCCTGGCCGCGATGGGCGCGGACTGCGTGGTGATCCGCCACCCCGCGTCGGGTGCGGCGCATCGCCTTGCCGGCTGGGTGCCCACGCACGTGATCAATGCCGGTGACGGTACGCACCAGCATCCCACTCAAGCGCTGCTGGACGCGGCTACTCTACGTGAGCGGTTGGGCACCCTGAATGGGCGGACCGTCACCATCGTAGGCGATGTGCTGCACAGTAGGGTGGCTCGTTCGAACATCGAGCTCCTGATCACGCTGGGTGCCCGGATCCACCTCGTTGCCCCGCCTACCTTGCTGCCTTGGGGTGTTGCGAACTGGGGTGTTGAGGTCGGGCATGACCTCGACGCCGCGCTGCCTGGCACCGACGCGGTGATGATGCTGCGGGTGCAGGCCGAGCGGATGCAGGGCGGGTTCTTCCCCTCCGCGCGGGAGTATTCGGTCCGCTACGGGCTCACCGAGGCGCGTCTGGGGCTGTTGCCCGAGCACGCTGTGGTGCTGCACCCGGGGCCGATGTTGCGCGGCATGGAGATCGCGCACTCGGTCGCTGACTCGCCTCGCGCCGCGATCACCGAACAGGTCCGCAACGGGGTGCATGTGCGGATGGCGGTGCTCTATCACCTGCTCGCGGCCCAAGAGGAACCCCAAGAGGAACAGGGATGAAGCGACCGCTGCTGCTTCGGGGGATCCGGCCTTATGGCGCGGGTGATCCGGTGGATCTGCTGGTCCGAGACGGGGTGATCGCCGAGCTGGGCGCTGGCCTGGACGGCACCGGCGCCGAGGTCCTCGACGGCGGCGGCCTTGTTGCGCTGCCCGGCCTGGTTGACCTGCACGCGCACCTGCGCGAGCCTGGCCGGGAGGACGCCGAGACGATCGCCACCGGCTCGGCGGCTGCGGCGCTGGGCGGCTACACGGCGGTGTTCGCGATGGCCAATACCGACCCGGTGGCCGATACCGCTGTGGTCGTCGAGCACGTCTACCGGCGCGGCCGCGACGTCGGGTTGGTCGACGTGCACCCGGTCGGCGCGGTCACCGTCGGGCTGCGCGGCGAGCGGCTCGCCGAGCTGGGCGCCATGGCCGCGTCCGCCGCTGCGGTGCGGATGTTCTCCGACGATGGGGTGTGCGTCCACGACCCGCTGCTGATGCGCCGTGCCCTGGAGTACACCCGAGGGCTGGGCGGTGTCATCGCTCAGCATGCCGAGGATCCCCGACTCACCGCCGGAGCGCAAGCGCATGAGGGGGAGATCGCCGCCCGGCTGGGGCTGGCTGGCTGGCCCGCCGCCGCGGAGGAGTCGATTGTGGCCCGGGACTGCCTGCTGGCCCGGGACGCCGCCGCGGCGCTGCATGTCTGCCACGTGTCCACCGCGGGCACGGTGGAGGTGCTGCGGTGGGCCAAGGAGCGCGGGATCCGGGTATCCGCCGAGGTGACCCCGCACCACCTGCTGCTCACCGATGAGCGCCTGGCCGGTTATGACCCGGTGAACAAGGTCAACCCGCCGCTGCGCACCGCCGCTGACACCCAAGCGCTCCGCGCCGCGCTGGCGGAGGGGATCGTGGACTGCGTGGCCACCGACCATGCTCCGCACGCCGCGCAGGACAAAGACTGTGAATGGTCCTCGGCCCGGCCCGGCATGCTGGGATTGCAGACCGCGCTGTCTGTGGTGGTGGCCACGATGGTGCGTCCCGGCCTGCTGGACTGGCGGGGGGTGGCCCGGGTGATGAGCGAGCGCCCGGCCCGTATCGGTGCGGCGACCGAGCAGGGCCGGCCGATCGCGGTGGGGCAGCCGGCGACAGTGGTCCTGGTGGACCCGGACGCCACCTGGACGGTACTCGGCGCGCAACTGGCCAGCCTGGCCGGCAACACTCCTTATGAGGGGATGGAGTTGCCCGGCCGGGTGGTGGCCACGCTGCTCCGCGGCGAGATCACCACCGAGGACGGGAAGGTGCAGTGTTGATGGGCCCCCTGGCCGTGCTGGTCCTGGAGGATGGCACCACCCTGCGCGGTGCGGCCTACGGCGCGGTGGGCCAAGCGCTGGGCGAGGCGGTGTTCGCCACCGGCATGACCGGTTACCAGGAGACCCTCACCGACCCGTCCTACCACCGCCAGATCGTGGTGCAGACCGCTCCGCATATCGGCAACACCGGATGGAACGATGAGGACGACGAGTCGCGCCGGATCTGGGTTGCCGGCTACGTCGTGCGCGACCCGGCCCGGGTCCCGTCCAACTGGCGCTCGGTCCGGTCCCTCGACGAGGAGCTGTCCCACCAGAATGTGGTAGGGATCTCCGAGCTGGACACCCGCGCGCTGACCCGCCGGCTGCGCGAGCACGGCTCGATGCGAGCCGGAGTCTTCTCCGGTGACGCGCTGGCCGACCCGCCGCAACTGGTGGCGCGCGTGCTGGCCAGCCCACCGATGGCCGGCGCCGACCTGGTCGGCGAGGTCACCGTCGCCCAGCCCTACGTCGTGGCGGCTACCGCGCAGCGCCGGTTCCGGGTGGTGGCGCTGGATTTGGGGATCAAGTTCAACACGCCGCGGATGCTGGCCGCTCGGGGGATCGAGACGCACGTCCTGCCGGCCACCGCCACGCTGGAGCAGGTGCTGGAGCGGGAACCCGACGGGGTGTTCCTGTCCAACGGCCCGGGCGATCCGGCCACTGCAGACCACGCGGTCGCGCTGACCCGCGAGGTGCTGGCCCGGCGGGTGCCGTTGTTCGGGATCTGCTTCGGTAACCAGATCCTCGGCCGGGCTCTGGGCCGGGGCACCTACAAGATGCGCTACGGGCACCGCGGGCTCAACGTCCCGGTCGTCGAGCACGCCACCGGGCGAGTGGCAATCACTTCCCAGAACCACGGTTTCGCCGTGGCGGGGGAGCCCGGGGAGCGTTTCGACTCCGACTTCGGCCCCGCGGTGGTGAGCCACTCCTGCCCCAACGACGGCACCGTCGAGGGCCTGACCTGCCTGGACGCCCCTGCGTTCAGCGTCCAATACCATCCGGAAGCAGCCGCCGGCCCCCACGACGCCGCGTACCTGTTCGACCGATTCTGCGAGTTGATGGAGGTGCAGCGATGACCACGCCGATCACCAAGCAGGCCACGATCCAGCGTCTCCGCATCCAGAATTACCGGGTTTTGCGCGATGTGCAGTTCAGTAACCTCACGCCGCTGACTGTCTTGCTCGGTCCGAACGGCAGCGGCAAATCTACGGTGTTCGACGTCTTCGCCTTCCTGCACGATGCGTTTACGACGAATCTCCGGTCGGCCTGGGATCGGCGCAACCGCATCCGTGAGCTGCGCAGCCGGGGTGAGAGTGGTCCGATTACTATCGAGATCGCCTACCGAGAGGCTCCTGGGGAAAGGTTAGTGACCTACCGTCTGAGGCTCGACGAGGAAAACGGCTCGCCCGTGGTCGTGGATGAGTTGCTGCGCTGGAGCACTTCACCGGGTTCGGGTGCCCCGACAGACATCCTCAGATTTAAATACGGTGAGGGCCGGTTGTACGACGACGCCAGAAAGGTTTCCACCGACGAGAAGCTTGACAGCCCAGATCTGTTAGCGGTGAGCACGCTTGGCGGTCTGGCCCGCCACCCGCGGGTGGCCCACCTGCGCCGGTTCATCTCCGGATGGTATCTTTCTTACCTCAGTGCAGGCGCTAAGCGCACTGTTCCCGAAGCCGGTCCGCAAGCGAGGCTGTCCGAAACCGGCGATAACCTGCCTAACGTCGTCCAGCACCTCAGCGAGCGGCATCCTGGCCGGCTCGCCGAGATCCTGCATGTCCTCGCGGACCGAGTTCCTCATCTCGAGCAAGTTAAAACGGAGGTGCTCGCTGACGGGCGCCTGCTCCTGAGGTTCAAGGACGCGCCATTCGATGAGCCTGTCCTGGCGAAGTACGCCTCCGACGGAACACTCAAGCTGCTCGCCTACCTCACAGTGTTGTACGACCCCAAGCCGCCCCCAATTGTGGCCATTGAGGAGCCGGAGAACTTCTTGCACCCGAGATTGCTCAATGTCCTGGCCGAGGAGGCGCGGGGGGCGGCAGGCCGCAGTCAGCTTCTCGTCACTACGCACTCCCCATACTTCGTGGACGCTCTGCACCCCAAAGAACTGTGGGTTCTCTACCGAGACGACGAGGGCTTCACCCGCACGGTCCGGGCATCCGATATGAAGCGGATGGTCGCACAGGCTGATGCGGGCGCCCTGCTGGGGAACCTGTGGATGGAGGGCTACTTCGAGGTTGGCGACCCGCTGGTTCGGGGCGGCCGGCCGAGGACGCGGGCCAGCGCGTGAACCTGGAGATCCTCGTGGAGGAGCGTTCGGCCGAGCGTGCGCTCGGAATGCTACTGCCCCGTATCGTACCGGGCGTTGACTTCGAGATACGGTCGTTCCGAGGAAAACCCGACCTCTTGAAGAAGCTTCCGGACAGGCTTAAGGGCTACGCCGCCTGGATCACTCGGGCGGATACCTACCTCGTCGTGCTCGTCGATCGCGACGACGATGATTGTCTGGCGCTCAAGGCAGAGATGGAGCAGATTGCGGCCGATGCGGGGTTGCCGACAGCCACGGCAGCACCGGCTAGCGGCCAGGCGTACGTACTCAACCGGATCGCAGTCGAAGAACTAGAAGCGTGGTTCTTTGGCGACGTTCCAGCGCTCTGTGCGGCTTATCCACGGGTGCCCGTCTCGCTCGGCCAACAGGCAAAGGACCGCGACCCTGACGCAATTTCCGGTGGCACCTGGGAAGCGCTGGAGCACTTGCTTCAGGCGGGTGGTTACCACCGAGGCGGTCTCGCCAAAGTCGCGGCCGCAACCGAGATTGCGCAACACATGAATGTGGACGTCAACCGCTCTCGGAGCTTCCAGGTATTCCGGGATGGAGTACGACGACTCGTCGCTGGAGGCAGTGGTGCCGAGGAGGGGTGATATTTCGCATGTTTTGGTGATCGGGTCTGGGCCGATTGTGATTGGGCAGGGGTGTGAGTTTGACTACTCCGGGACCCAGGCATGCCGGGTGTTGCGGGAGGAGGGGCTGCGGGTCAGCCTGGTGAACTCCAACCCGGCGACGATCATGACGGATCCGGAGTTCGCCGATGCCACCTACATCGAGCCGATCACCCCGGAGTTCGTCGAGAAGGTGATCGCCGCTGAGCGCCCGGACGCGTTGCTGGCCACCTTGGGCGGGCAGACCGCGCTGAACATCGCTGTTGCCCTGCACGAGAGCGGGGTGCTGGCGCGGTACGGCGTCGAGCTGATCGGGGCCGACATCGAGGCCATCCAGCGCGGTGAGGACCGGCTGAGGTTCAAGGAGGTGGTCCGCGCGGTGGGTGCCCAGACGCCGCGCAGCGCCGTCTGCGAGTCATGGGAGCAGGTCCGTGTGGCCGCCGGTGAGCTGGGTCTGCCGGTGGTGATCCGGCCCTCCTACACCATGGGCGGGCTCGGCTCCGGTCTGGCGCACACCCACGGAGAGCTGGAGCGGCTCGCCGTGGCCGGGTTGGCTCAGAGCCCGGTGCACCAGGTGCTCATCGAGGAGAGCGTGCTGGGCTGGAAGGAGTACGAGCTCGAGCTGATGCGCGATCACCGGGACAACGTGGTGGTGGTGTGCTCGATCGAGAACATCGACCCGATGGGCGTGCACACCGGGGACTCGGTGACCGTCGCCCCGGTGCTGACCCTGACCGATCGCGAGTACCAGTACATGCGCGATGTCGGCATCGCGGTGCTGCGCGAGGTCGGGGTGGACACCGGCGGCTGCAACATCCAGTTCGCGGTGCATCCGCACACCGGCCGGCTGGTGGTGATCGAGATGAACCCTCGAGTGTCCCGGTCGAGCGCGCTGGCGTCCAAGGCGACCGGGTTTCCCATCGCCAAGATCGCCGCGAAGCTCGCGATCGGCTACACCCTTGATGAGATCACCAACGACATCACCGGCGAGACCCCGGCCAGCTTCGAGCCCACCCTGGACTACGTGGTGGTCAAGGTGCCCCGGTTCGCCTTCGAGAAGTTCCCCGGCGCTGACCCCACGCTGACCACCACGATGAAGTCGGTCGGTGAGGCGATGGCGCTGGGCCGCTCATTTCCCGAGGCGCTGGGCAAGGCGCTGCGTTCGCTGGAGACTCCCGCCGCCGGGTTCTGGACCAGGCCCGATCCGCCGGACGCCACCGTGGCCTCGGAGCTGGCGGCGCTGGAAGTCCCCCATGACGGCCGGCTCTACACCGCGGAGCGGGCGCTGCGGCTGGGTGCCACGGTCGCGCAGGTCGCGCGGGCGTCGGGGATCGACCCGTGGTTCATCGACCAGATCGCCGGCCTGGTTGAGCTGTACCGCGAGCTGCTCGCCGGGCGGAGCCTGGACGAGCCGCTGCTGCGTCGCGCCAAGCGCGCCGGCATCTCGGACCGGCAGCTTGCCGCCGTGCGCGGGCTCGCTGAGCCCGAGATCGCCGCGTTGCGGCACCGGCTGGGCGTGCGGCCGGTCTACAAGACCGTGGATACCTGCGCCGCTGAGTTCGCCGCCCGCACCCCGTACCACTACTCCGCCTATGAATCTGCCTACGAGACCGACCCGCAGGCCGAAACCGAGGTCAGCGAGCAGCGGGAGCGACCCAAAGTCATCATCCTGGGCTCCGGGCCGAACCGGATCGGCCAAGGCATCGAGTTCGACTACTCGTGCGTGCACGCCGCGATGGCGTTGAGCGCTGCCCCTGACAACGACGGGCTCGGGTACGAGACCGTGATGATCAACTGCAACCCGGAGACCGTGTCCACCGACTACGACACCGCGGACCGGCTCTACTTCGAGCCGCTGACCTTTGAGGACGTCATGGAGGTGGTGCACGCCGAGCGCGCCTCAGGCACCGTGGCGGGCGTGATCGTGCAACTGGGCGGGCAGACCCCGCTGGGGCTGGCGCAGCGGCTGGCCGACGCGGGCGTCCCGGTGCTCGGCACATCCGCGGCGGCGATTCACCTCGCCGAGGACCGCGGCTCCTTCGGCGCGGTGCTGGAGCGTGCCGGGTTGCCCGCCCCGGCCTACGGCACCGCCACCTCGTTCGCGGAGGCCCGCAAGATCGCCGACGAGATCGGCTATCCGGTGCTGGTCCGCCCCTCCTACGTGCTCGGCGGGCGCGGCATGGAGATCGTCTACGACGAGCAGACCCTCGCCGGCTACATCGCCAGGGCCACCGAGATCACTCCCGAGCACCCGGTACTGGTGGACCGCTTCCTCGACGACGCCATCGAGATCGACGTCGACGCGCTGTGCGATGGCAGCGAGGTCTACCTCGGCGGGATCATGGAGCACATCGAGGAGGCCGGGGTGCACTCCGGGGACTCCGCCTGCGCGCTACCGCCGATCACGCTGGGGGAGTGCGACCTGGCTGCGGTGCGCTCCTCAACCGAGGCGATCGCCCGGGAGATCGGCGTGCGCGGCCTGCTCAACGTGCAGTACGCGCTCAAGGGCGACGTGCTCTACGTGCTGGAGGCCAACCCGAGGGCCAGCCGCACGGTGCCGTTCGTCTCCAAGGCCACTGCGGTGTCGCTGGCCAAGGCCGCCGCACGAATCATGCTCGGCGCCAGTATCGCGCAGCTGCGCGCGGAGGGCCTGCTGTTCGCGCACGGCGACGGAGGCGAGCTGCCGGCCGACGCGCCGGTGGCCGTCAAGGAGGCCGTGCTGCCCTTCCACCGGTTCCGCACCCCGGAGGGCCAGGGGGTGGACTCGCTGCTGGGGCCGGAGATGAAGTCCACCGGCGAGGTGATGGGCATCGACTCCGCGTTCGGCCTGGCCTTCGCCAAGTCCCAGGCCGCGGCCTACGGATCGCTGCCGACGTCGGGGCGGGTGTTCGTGTCGGTGGCCAACCGGGACAAGCGGGCCATGGTGTTTCCGGCCAAACGGCTGGCCGATCTTGGCTTCGACATGCTCGCCACCCAGGGAACCGCGAACATGCTGCGCCGCAACGGCATTGCCTGCACCGTGGTGAGCAAGCACTCTGAGGGTCCAGAAAACATCGTAGACTTGATCAACGCCGGGGAAGTCGATATGATCATCAACACGCCCTACGGCAATCCGGGCCCCCGAGTGGACGGCTACGAGATCCGCACCGCCGCGGTATCCCGGGCCATCCCCTGCATCACCACCGTGCAAGGCGCAGCCGCAGCCGTCCAAGGCATCGAAGCCCTCATCCGAGGAGACATCACCGTCCGCTCCCTCCAATCCTTCCACT
This sequence comes from Pseudonocardiaceae bacterium, assembly GCA_050699715.1. Lineage (GTDB taxonomy): Bacteria > Actinomycetota > Actinomycetes > Mycobacteriales > Pseudonocardiaceae. The sequence continues at coordinate 126,380 of JBOHFR010000003.1, read as the reverse complement.
CCACGACACCGAGTTGCGTGAGCTCACCGGAACCACCCGATGCCCGATAACCCCGCTCACTGCGGGTTCGGCGCGCGGTTGCGGGCTGCGGTGGCGGCGCGGGGGCCGTTGTGTGTGGGGGTTGATCCGCATCCGGGGTTGTTGCGGGCGTGGGGGGTGGGGGATGGGGTGGGGGGGCTGGAGAGGTTCGCGCTGGGCGCGGTGGAGGCGTTGGCGCCGGAGGTGGCGCTGGTCAAGCCGCAGTCCGCGTTCTTTGAGCGGTACGGGGCGCGGGGTGTGGCGGTGTTGGAGCGGGTGCTGGTGGCGGCCCGAGAAGCCGGCGCGCTGGTGCTGCTCGACGTCAAGCGGGGGGACATTGGCTCCACCATGGCTGGGTACGCCGCTGCCTACCTGAGCGACGGGGCGCCGCTGGCCGCCGACGCGATCACCGTCTCGCCCTACCTGGGTGTCGGTGCGCTGGAACCGGCGTTCGAGCTGGCCGGTCGGACCGGGCGAGGGGTGTTCGTGGTGGCACTGACCTCCAACCCCGAGGGGGCTGACGTGCAGTCCGCGCTCACCAGTACCGGGAGCACGGTTGCCCAGTCCGTGGTCGACGCCGTCGCCGCTCGCAACGCCGGCCGGCATCCTGTCGGTGATCTCGGCGTGGTGGTGGGGGTCACCAGGGCGGCCGGTGCGCTGCGGCTGGCGGCTCTCAACGGACCCGTGCTGGCTCCCGGGATAGGGGCGCAGGGCGCCGGCCTGGCTGACGTGGCGCGGGTCTTCGGTACGGTGGCCCGCTACGTCGTGGCAGCCACGTCTCGGGACCTGTTGCGGCATGGGCCGCAACCAGCGGCGCTGCGACACGCCGCCCGGCGAACCGCCGACGAGGCAGCTGCGTTGCTCCGTCCCCCGTCGGGGCAGGTCGGCGGGGGTACCCCGGGTTAAGCGGCTGCTCGCCCGGACGATACGGTCGCCGCACCAATCAAGAACATCCCTCAACACTAGCAATCGACGGAGGAGATCGTGGCCCTTCCCCAGCTGACCGAGGAGCAGCGGGCCGCCGCGTTGGAGAAGGCGGCTGCCGCCCGACGCGCCAGGGCCGAGCTCAAGGAGCTCCTCAAGCGTGGTGGGACTAACCTTAAAGAGGTCCTGGCCAAGTCCGACAGTGACGACATCCTGGGCAAGATGAAGGTCTCGGCGCTACTCGAGGCTCTGCCGGGCGTGGGCAAGGTTCGCGCCGGGCAGATCATGGAGCGACTCGAGATCGCTACCAGCCGACGGTTGCGCGGGCTTGGCGAGCGCCAGCGCAAGGCCTTGCTCAGCGAGTTCGGCCCAGAGTGATTTTCGGCCCAGAGTGATCATGCTGTGACGGTGTGTGAGGCGGGGTCCATTGAGGTCCTCGGGCCCCGGCTCACCGTCGTCTCAGGTCCCTCCGGTGTCGGCAAGTCCAGTGTCGTCGCCGAAGTGCTGCGGCGCTGGCCGCAGCTGTTCCTCAGCGTCTCAATGACTACGCGAGCGCCTCGTCGGCAGGAACGCCGTGACGAGCATTACCATTACGTGGACCGCGCCACCTTCGCTCGCATGATTGAGCGTGGTGAGTTTCTTGAATACGCCGAGTATGCTGGCAACTTCTACGGCACTCCCGCCGCGCCGGTATTTCAGGCGCTGGCCGTTGGTCGGTCCACGCTGCTGGAGATCGAAGTGCAAGGCGCCCGGCAAGTCCGGGCCGCGATGCCCGCCGCGCTGCTGGTGATGCTGGTGCCGCCGTCCTGGGAGGCGCTGTACGGGCGGCTGACCGCCCGCGGCACGGAGGATCCCGCAGCGCGGGAGCGGCGGTTGCGGGTGGCGCGCGAAGAGCTGGACGCCGCCGGGGAATTCGATGCGACAGTAGTCAACGACGACGTGCAGCGGGCCGCGCGGGAGTTGATAGCCTTAATGGCCGGCACGGGCCGGCGGACACCGCCGCTTCGACCTCCCATCCCTCGCCCCCCTGCCCCTCGACCCGCTGACGCACCTCGTGACATCTGACGTGACCTGGAGACAGTGAGTGAGCATTCCTACCGAACTGGACGCGCTGAGCGCTTCCTCGGTTGCTGCCCCTGAGGGCATCACCAACCCCCCGATCGACGACCTGCTGAGCAGGGTCAGCTCGAAATACGCCTTGGTGATCTTCGCGGCCAAGCGGGCTCGTCAGATCAACGACTACTACGCGCAGCTCGGGGAGGGGTTGCTGGAGTACGTCGGGCCGCTGGTCGAGCCTGGGCCGAGGGAAAAGCCGCTGTCGATCGCGCTGCGCGAGATTCACGCCGGACTACTCGAGCACACCGAGGGGCAGTGACCCAAGCCGGGCTCCTCCGGCCGGACCCACCCCGGCGGATCGTGCTCGGCATCGGGGGCGGCATCGCCGCCTACAAAGCATGCGAGGTGCTCCGCCGTCTCACCGAGATGGGGCACGAGGTCCGGGTCATTCCCACTGAGGCCGCCCTGAAGTTCGTCGGCGCCGCGACGTGGGAGGCGCTGTCTGGGCTACCAGTGCATCGCGACGTGTTCGGTGACGTCGCACAGGTGCCCCACGTGCGGCTGGGGCAGGCCGCTGACCTGGTTCTGGTTGCCCCGGCCACTGCGGACCTGCTGGCTCGCGCTGCCCACGGCCGGGCCGATGATCTGCTTTGCGCCACCCTGCTCACCGCCCGTTGCCCGGTTCTGCTGGTCCCCGCGATGCACACCGAGATGTGGGAGCACCCCGCTACAGTGCACAACGTCGCGGTGCTGTGCTCCCGAGGAGCCGTCGTCGCCCGTCCCGCTTCCGGGCGGCTCACCGGGGCCGACTCTGGTGCTGGCCGGCTGCCGGAGCCGGCCGAGATCGTGGATCTTGCCACTCTGCTGTTGCGCCGCGCGGACGCCCTGCCGCGTGACCTCACCGGCCGGCATGTGGTGATCTCCGCAGGTGGCACTCGCGAGCCGCTGGACCCGGTGCGCTATCTGGGCAACCGGTCCTCCGGCCGGCAGGGCTACGCGCTGGCCCGGGTTGCGGCGCAGCGCGGTGCCCGGGTGACGCTGGTGGCGGCGCACACCCCTGACCTGATCGTTCCGGCCGGGGTCGAGGTGATCGGCGTGGGCACCGCAGGTCAGCTGCGGGAGGCGGTGCTCGTGGCGCCGCCCGCAGCCGCGGTCGTGATGGCTGCCGCGGTGGCCGACTTCCGGCCGGCCAACCCGCATCCCTGCAAGATCAAGAAGACTGGGTTAGACCCGGATCCGGTATCGCTCGTCCGCACCCCAGACATTCTTCTCGAGGTGGTCCGCCGCCGCCCGCAGGGCCAGGTGGTGGTCGGCTTCGCGGCTGAGACCGGCGACTCCGAGGGTGACGTGCTCACCCACGGCCGGGCCAAACTCGCCCGCAAGGGCTGCGACCTGCTGGTGGTCAACGCTGTCGGGGAGGGCGGCGCGTTCGAGGTCGACCACAACAGCGGCTGGCTGCTCGGCGATGACGGCGTGGAGACTGAACTGCCCGAGGGTCCCAAGAGCCTGCTCGCCTCCTACGTCTGGGACGCCGTCGCTGCCCGGCTGAAACGGTGATCATTGTGTCACTTCGTGACAGCGATCATCGGGTGGCGGCCCGCACGGTGTGCGCCAGCAGTAGGGCCGTGGTCACCGGGCCGATCCCGCCGGGTACCGGAGTCACGCCGGCGGCCTGTTCGGTCACGGTGTCGGGGTCGATGTCGCCGACCAGGCCGCCCTCGGCAGTGGGGTTGGTGCCGACGTCGATCACGATCGCGCCGGGCCGCAGGTACTCGCCCGTGATCATCCTTGGCTTGCCGATGGCGACGACCAGCACGTCGGCCACCCTGGTGATCGCCGCGAGGTCGCGGGTGCGCGAGTGACAGATCGTCACTGTGGCATTGCGGCCCAGCAGCAGGTGCGCTGCCGGTTTGCCGACCACGTTCGACCGGCCCACCACGGCGACATGCCGGCCTTCCAGGTCGATGCCGTGGTGGTCGAGGATGGCCAGCACAGCCTCGGCGGTGGCGGGAGCATACGCCGGCAACCCGGCGGCCAGGCGTCCGAGACTGAGCGGGTTGGCGCCGTCCACGTCCTTGGCGGGGTCGATCCCGCCCGCAAGGTCTTCGAGCTTGGCCCCCGGTGGGAGCGGGGTCTGCAGCAAGATGCCGTGCACCGTCTCCTGGTCGCTGAGCTTGCCCAGCTCGGTACGGATGGTGTCGACGTCGGAGTCGGCGCCGAGGTCGACCACGTCGCAGGTGATGCCAACCTTGCCGGCCGCTCGGGAGATCGAGCTGACGTACCAGGCGCTGGACCCATCGTCGGTGGCGGTCACGACCGCCAGCCGGGGCGTGGTCCCCGCGCAGCGCAGCGCCGCGGCCTGCTCGGTCACCTCGCCGCGGATCTTGGCCGCGAGTTCCTTACCAGACAGCACCCGGGCGCTCATCGGTTGATCGCTTCCCGGACGGCGACGGTGACCTTCTCGGCCCGCGCCACCAGCTCGTCCACCCCGGCCAGCACATCGCGCAGACCCCGGCGGGCATCCTCGTCCGTCAGGCCGGCGAGGTTGATCTCCACGTTCAGCCGGGCGCAGGACGCCGCCGCGCGAGCCAACTCGGCGGCCACCGCGACATCGGTGATGACGTTCCGGTTGCCGATCGGCAACAAGGTCTCGGCAAGCTCGACCAGGCGGGCCGCCGCTGTGATGGTCGCCGCCGGTGGTTGCGCCGCCCCGGACAGCGCTCGCGCGATCGCTGCCGCGCGCGTCGCCTGCTCCTCCGGTGTGGCCTTTGGCAGCTGGTAGGCAGCGGCGACGACTGTGAACGCGGCGGCATCGTCTCGCGCCAGCGTCACCGCGCGGTCCCGCATCGTCTCGGACTCGGCCAGCACGGCGCGGATGGTCTCGGCGTGCTCGGCGTATTTCTCCCCGGTGCTGTAGCGGGCCACCATCGACAGCAGCGCCGCGGCCTGCGCGGCGGACAACGCCGCCGCCGCCCCACCACCCGGAGCAGGCACCCGCGCGGCCAGCTGATCCAGAAAATCGCCGATCTTGTCATCCCGCATGACGCGCCCGCCCTTGAGTGTATAACTATGAGTGCATAACCTGGCCGTCAGTGTGCCCCTGGGCGGAGCGCTCCTCAGCGCTTGGGCCTTGCGGCGGTGTCGGGGCGTTCTGGTAAACCCGCCAAGTGAGTGTTGGCCGGTCTCGCCGAGGGCAGCGCAGCCCGGCTGCCGTGGCGCCGGTTGCGCGGGTGTGCGTAGCCACCCCCCTAGCCCATCTCGACCGCCCCTTCGACTACCTGGTGCCCACCGAGCTCGACGTGACGGCGGTACCTGGGGTGCGGGTGCGGGTGCGGTTCGCCGGGCGGCTGGTGGACGGGTGGCTGCTGGACCGAGCCGAGCGATCCGATCACCCGGGCCAGCTGGCCTGGCTGGAGCGGGTGGTCTCCGCCGAGCCGGCGCTCAGTCCCCAGGTCGCCGCGCTGGCCCGGGCCGTGGCCGACCGGTGTGCGGGCACCATGAGTGACGTGCTGCGGCTGGCGGTGCCACCGCGGCATGCCCGCACCGAGGCCGAGCCGGTTGCTCCAACGCAGCCCCGCCCTCTGCGGCCCGAGGCAGGGGGTTGGGGGCGATATCCCCGAGGGGCGGCCTTTCTGGACGCGCTGCACCAGGGCCGGGCCGCGCACGCCTGCTGGCAGGCGCTGCCGGGGGAGGACTGGCCCGCCCGGCTTGCGGAGGCCGCCGTCACCGTCGCCGCCGCCGGTCGGGGCGCGCTGCTGGTGCTGCCCGACCACCGGGACACCGCGCGGGTGCACGCTGCGGTGGCCACCCTGGCCGGGCCCGACGCGGTGGTCACCTTGGCCGCCGAATCCGGACCCGCGCAACGGTACCGCCGGTGGCTAGCGGTGCGCCGCGGCGCGGTGCGCATCGTGGTCGGCACCCGGGCCTGTGCCTTTGCCCCGGTCGCGGACCTGGGTCTGATGGTGCTCTGGGACGACGGCGACGACCTGCACGCCGAGCCGAAGGCCCCCTATCCGCACAGCCGGCTGGTGCTCGGCCAGCGCGCCGTGCTCGAGGGCGGGGCGTTGCTGGTGGCCGGCTACGCCCGCACCGCGGAGACGCAGCTGTCCCTGGACACCGGATGGGCGCACGAGATCGTCGCTGCCCGGGACGTGGTGCGAGCCGCGGCGCCGAGGGTCACCGCGATCGGGGAGGACAACACCCAGCTGGCCCGGGACCCGGTGGCCCGCTCGGCGCGGCTGCCCGCGGTGGCGTTCGAGGCGGCTCGCGCGGCGCTGAGCCGGGACCGGCCGGTGCTGGTGCAGGTGCCCCGCCGCGGCTATATCCCCGGGCTGGCCTGCGGGCGGTGCCGGGTTGTCGCCCGCTGCCGGCGCTGCGCGGGCCCGTTGGCACTGCCCAGCGCCGGTCCGGTCACCTGCCGGTGGTGCGGCACCGTCGAGACTGGCTACCGGTGCCCGGCCTGCGGGGGCGGCCGGCTGCGCGCGACGGTGATCGGGGCTCGCCGCACGGCGGAGGAGCTTGGCCGGGCCTTCCCCGGGGTGCCGCTGTTGACCTCCGGCGGGGGCAGCTCCAGCGCGGGTGCGGAGCCGGGGGCGGTCCTGGCGGACATCCCGTCGGGACGGTCGCTGGTGGTCGCCACCCCGGGGGCGGAACCGTTGGCCCGGTACGGGGCGGCGTTGCTGCTGGATGCCGCCGCTTTGCTGGCCCGTCCTGACCTGCGCGCGGCGGAGGAGGCGTTGCGGCGGTGGATGGCTGCAGCGGCGATGGTGGAGCCGGCTGCCGACGGTGGCCAGGTGGTGGTCGTCGCCGAGTCCTCGTTGGCTGCGGTGCAGGCCCTGCTCCGCTGGGACCCGGCCGGTCACGCCAAGGCCGAGCTGGCCGCGCGCGCCGAGCTCAGCTTCCCACCCTCGGCGCGGATGGCCGCGCTGGACGGCGCGCCAGCCACTCTGGCGGATGCCGGCGAGGTGCTTGAGCTGCCGCCGGGGGCCACGCTGCTGGGTCCGGTGCCCGCCCCGGGCGGACCCGAGGGTGAGCGGGAACGGCTGCTGGTCCGCGTCCCCCGCTGTCATGGGTTGGCCCTGGCCAGCGCGCTGGCCGTGCTGCAGGCTGGGCGTAGCGCGCGCAAGCTGCCCGACCCGCTGCGGGTCCAGCTCGACCCGCAGGAGTTGGGCTGACGGGCGCACAGGGCATACTGCGTCGGTGTCTGCCCAACCCGTTGCGCCCAGCCGCCACCCGCTGTTCAGCAAGGCGTGCTGAGCGGTGCGGCTTGTGTTCGCTGGCACGCCTGAGGTGGCGGTGCCCGCACTGCAGGCGCTGCTGGACTCCGACCGGCACGAGGTCGCCGCGGTGGTGACCCGGCCGGACGCGCCAGCCGGACGCGGGCGGCGGCCGACCCGCTCCCCGGTGGGTACGCTAGCCGGTAAGGCGGGGCTGGAGGTGCTCACCCCGCGCCGCCCTTCGGAGCCGGACTTTGTGGCCCGGCTGGCCGTGCTGGCCCCGGATTGCTGCCCGATCGTCGGCTACGGCGCGCTGGTGCCGAGGGCGGTGCTGGACATTCCTCGACACGGTTGGGTGAACGTGCACTTCTCGCTGTTGCCCGCCTGGCGTGGTGCGGCTCCGGTGCAGGCCGCGATCCGGCACGGGGACGAGATCACTGGTGCGTCCACCTTCGCGTTGGAGGAGGGGCTGGACACCGGTCCGGTGTATGGCACGGTCACCGAGGTGATCGGGGCGCAGGACACCGCGGGGGAGCTGCTGTCCCGGTTGGCTGATGCGGGAGCCGGCCTGCTGGTGGCTACCTTGGACGGGATCGCCGACGGGACGGTGCGCCCGGTGCCGCAGAGCGTCGATGGCGTCTCGCACGCGCCGAAGCTCACCGCGCGGGACGCTCACGTGGACTTCAGCGCCCCAGCCTTCGCGGTGCACCGCCAGGTGCGCGCGGTCACGCCCGCTCCCGGTGCCTGGACCCGGTTTCGGGACCAACGGGTGGGTCTCGGGCCGGTGCGCCTGGCCGATGTCCCGCACGGGGATCCGCTCGCGCCTGGTGAGCTGCGGGTGACCAAGCGGGAGGTGCTGGTGGGCACGGCCACCGGAGCGGTGCGGTTGGGCGAGGTCACCGCGCCCAGCAAGCGGGCGATGCCCGCGCCGGACTGGGCCCGCGGTGCCCGTCCGGGGTCGGGGGAGCGGTTCGAGTGAGCACCAGCGTCGGGGTCATGCTGTGATCGTGCCCCACAAGCCGTCCCGGCCGTCTCGCTCCGGGCCCCCTCGTCGACGCTCCGAGCCCCGCCGCCCGCCAGCGGACGATCCGCCTCGGCAGGCCGCGCTGGACGCTCTGGCCGCGGTGCGCGAGCGGGATGCCTACGCCAATCTGGTGCTGCCTAGCCTGCTGCGCCAGCGCGGGATCAACGGTCGGGACGCCGCGCTGGCCACTGAGTTGTGCTACGGAACGTGTCGCGCGCAGGGTTTGCTGGATGCGGTGCTGCAGTCCTGCGCGGACCGTCCGCTCGCCGAGGTGGATGGTCCGCTGCTGGACGCCCTGCGGCTGGGCAGCTACCAGTTGCTGCGGACCCGGGTGCCGCCCCATGCCGCCGTCGGCACCACTGTGGACCTGGTGCGGGCCGGCCGTGGCAGTGCCGCCGCCGGTTTCGTCAACGCCGTGCTGCGCCGGGTCGGCGAACAGGACGAGGGCGGCTGGGTGCGGACGGTCGCGCCGGCCGCCGACGACGACCCGGTGGGGCACCTCGCGATGGCGCACTCGCACCCGAGATGGATCGCGCAGGCCTTCGCTGACGCCCTGGGTGGTGACTCCGACGAGCTGGCGCAAGCGCTGATTGCCGACGACGCCCGGCCGCTGGTGCACCTCGCCGCGCGCCCCGGGCGGATCAGCGCCGCCGAGCTGGCCGGGTTGACCGGCGGCCGGGTTGCCCAATACTCGCCTTATGGGGTGCACCTGAGCGATGGTGGTGACCCAGGTGAGCTGGCCCCGGTGCGCGATCACCTGGCCCAGGTGCAGGACGAGGGCAGCCAGCTCGTCACCCTTGCGCTGGCCAGCGTGCCGCTGGAGGGCGCCGACGCCCGCTGGCTGGACCTGTGCGCTGGTCCGGGAGGCAAGGCAGCGCTGCTCGGTGCCCTAGGAACTACCCGGGGGGCAAGCCTGGTGGCCGTGGAGAAGGCCGAGCACCGGGCCCGGCTGGTCAGTCAGGCGTGCCCGGGGTTGACGGTGCATGTCGTCGATGGCCGGAACAGTGGGCTGCCGGAACGGGCCTACGACCGGGTGCTGCTGGACGCGCCGTGCACCGGGCTCGGGGCGTTGCGCCGCCGCCCGGAGGCGCGCTGGCGGCGGCGGCCCGAGGACCTCGTCGGGCTGGTCCGGCTGCAGCGGGAGCTGCTGCTCGCGGCGCTGCGGCTGCTGCGCCCGGGGGGTGTGGTGGCCTACGTGACGTGCTCGCCGCACCTGGACGAGACCATGGGCGTGGTCGCGGACATCGTCCGGCGCACGGGTGCCGAGCCGCTCGACGCCAGGCTCCAGTTTCCCGGCGTCCCTGCGCTGGGCGAAGGGCCCTACGTGCAGCTGTGGCCGCACCGGCACGGCACCGACGCGATGTTCTGCGCTCTGCTGCGCCGTTGAGCGACGCACGGGTTCCGAAGGTGCACAAGCATCCATGAGACCACGTGCTTACTTCTTGTCTGCTGTGATGAGGTAGTAGTCGATGAGCCTGCGGTTGTATGCCGCCAACCAGTTGCGGCCCCAGTCGTCCCAGAACTCGGTCTGCCCTATCCAGGCGTCATAGCCGCGCCAGACATGGTCACCGATGTTCTCGACACGCACGTCGACAAATCCAGCCTCGAGAAGATCCTCTCGAAAGGAGTCGATCGCCAAGACCACATCGACGCCACTATCGATGGTCTCGATCAATTTTCGGAGCTCGTTGATGGCGGCCGGGTAGGGCGTGAAGAAGGTCGTGACGACCAGCCTGCCTCCGGGCCTGAGCACTCGATAAGCTTCGGACGCGAAGGCGGCCAGGTCTTCGAAGTGTTGAGCCGCCTCCACCGAGTAACACTTGTCGAACATCTCGTCGGTGAAAGGAATGTCCAGCGCGGAGCCTTGCCGCAGGACAAACCGGTCGGGCTGGTGCGCGATCACGTCGGCGTTGATTCTGGTGGCGCGGTCGATCTGGTCCGGGGAGAGATCGAGCCCGTGCACGGCGCGTGGATTGAATTCTCGAAGCGCGAGCGCGGCCCCTACCGCGATGCCGCACCCGACTTCCAGAGCCACCTCGGTGGGACGGATCTCCAATCGGCGCAGGACGGTGCGGTAGAGGTTGGCCTGGCTCTTCGTGCGCTCGTCGATGCTGATGAGCCCGGGCGTGAAGTCCTGCCAGTACCCGAAGTTGATAAAGTTTCCCGAGAAGATCGCCTTCGAGCTGAGATCGTCTACACCGTACATCGCAGCTCGCCGCGAAGCACCGCTGTCACCTGGCATAATTCGCCTCCTGTGCGAGGATGAGGGCCCCGGCCGGGCCGGCGAGCGGGCCGAGCGCGGGCGGGACGACGAAGTCGCTGGCTGCGTGTTCTCCGAGGCCGGGATACCCGGCCAGTGTCTCGCGGAGAGCGGCGCGCACCAGCGGGAACAGCCCCGGCAGGCGGGTCACGCTGCCGCCGATCACGATGCGCTGCGGCGCGAGCGCATAGACGATGTTGCGTAGCCCGGCGGCAAGATAGGCGGCTTCGAGGTGAACGGCTGCCCGGAGCTGGTCACCGTCGAGCTGCTCGGCTGGGCGGCCCCACCGGGCGGCGATCGCCGCGCCGCTCGCCATCCCCTCCCAGCAGTCGCCGTGAAACGGGCAATGCCCGGCGAAGTGATCGCCGGGCTGGCGCGGCACGCTGAGGTGGCCCATCTCGGGGTGGCCCAGTCCATGGATGATCCGGCCCTCGACCACGGCTCCCGCGCCGATGCCCGTGCCGACGGTCAGGTACCCGAACGTGTCCAGACCACGGGCGGCCCCCCAGCGGCCCTCGCCCAGCGTGGCGGCGTTGACGTCGGTGTCAAACCCCACTGGCACGCCCAGCGCGCGCCGGGTTGGCCCGACCAGGTCGACGTCGGACCAGCCCGGTTTCGGGCTGGTCGTGATGAACCCATACCGCGAATGGGATCGGCGCAGCTCCAGCGGGCCGAACGACGCGATGCCGATCGCGGCCAGCGGTCCACCGCAAGATTCCTCCCGCCGGAAGAAAGCGAGGACCTGAGCCAGCGTCTCGGCTGGTTTCCCGGTCGGGATCCGGGTCTGGGCCACGATGTGATCAGGATCGGACCCGACCAGGCAGAGGACCTTCGTCCCACCTACCTCGACCGCCCCCCACCGCGCCAGCAGTCTCAGCCTGGTCGTCGCACTGCGCGGAGGGCGGGTCGGGGGCATTATCGCATTATCAAGGGTGGTGGACGAGGAGGCTCGGTATGCCCGATGGGCCATTCGGTTCCGGGTTCAACCCGCTTGAGGATCTCGTGAGCCGCCTGGTCGGCGGCTTTGAGCAGTCTTTTGGCGGGCCCAGTAGGCCGGGCACACCGGGCACGTCGACGCGGCGGCTGGAGCGCTACGGCCGTGACCTCACGGCCGCTGCCCGCGCGGGCCGCCTTGACCCGGTCATCGGGCGGGAGGACGAGGTCGAGCAGGTCCTTGAGGTGCTGTCGCGGCGGACCAAGAACAACCCGGTGCTGATCGGCGACCCGGGTGTGGGCAAGACAGCGATCGTCGAGGGCATCGCCCAGCGGATAGCCGAGGGCGCAGTCCCGGAGCCGCTGCGCAACCGGCGGCTGATCGCGCTCGATTTGGCCGGGATGGTGGCCGGCACCAAGTATCGGGGCGAGTTCGAGGAACGGCTCACTGCGGTGATCGACGAGGTGACCGCAGCCGCCCGGACGGTGGTGTTGTTTCTCGATGAGCTGCACACGGTGATCGGTGCCGGCGCGGGGGCCGAGGGCGGTGCGATGGATGCCGCGAGCATGCTCAAGCCGGCGCTGGCACGTGGTGACTTGCAGTTGGTCGGGGCCACCACGGTCGACGAGTACCGCCGCCACATTGAGCGCGACCCTGCGCTGGAACGACGCTTCCAGCCCATCCTGATCACCGAGCCGAGCATTGAGGACACCGTCGCGATCCTGCGCGGCCTGCGCAAGCGCTATGAGTCACACCACCGGGTGCGCATCACCGACGAGGCCACTGACGCCGCCGCCCGGCTCTCCGACCGCTACCTCACTGACCGGTTCCTTCCCGACAAGGCGATCGACTTGATCGACCGGGCCAGCGCGCGGGTCCGCAGCCGTGCGCAGGCCCCCAGCGAGCACACCCGAGTGCTCGAGCAGCGCGTTGAGCAGCTCACCCGGGCCAAGGACATCGCGGTCGACGCCGAGGACTACGAGCGGGCGCGGGCGCTGACCCGGGCACTGGACCTGGCGATCGTCGAGCTGGAGACCGCACACGTTGGCCCGACGCGCCCACCGGAGGTCGGCGCCGACGACGTCGCGGACATCGTCGCGCGCAGCACCGGAATTCCGGTCGCGCAGCTCACCGAGGCGGAGCGGCACCGGCTGCTTCACCTCGAGGAGCAGCTGAGGCAGCGGGTCGTCGGGCAGGACGAGGCGGTCGAGGCCGTCGCGGACGCGGTCCGGGCCAGCCGCGTCGGTCTCCATCACCCGGACCGGCCAGTCGGGTCGTTCCTGTTCCTCGGCCCGACCGGCGTGGGCAAGACCGAGCTGGCCCGGGCCCTGGCCCAGGTCCTCTTCGGCTCGCGGGAGCGGCTGGTCCGCATCGACATGAGCGAATTCCAGGACAAGCACACCGTGTCGCGGCTCATCGGCGCCCCACCCGGCTACGTCGGCCACGAGGAGGCCGGCCAGCTCACCGACGCCGTCCGCCGTACCCCGTACACGGTGGTGCTGCTGGATGAGATCGAGAAGGCGCATGCTGACGTCTCGAACATCCTGCTGGGAGTCTTCGACGCCGGCCGGCTCACCGACTCCCGGGGCCGGACCGTGAACTTCGCCAACACCGTGATCATCATGACCAGCAACCTCGGCGCCGAGGTGCTGCTGGCCGCGACCAGCGCTGGGCGATCAGTCGAGGAGGTGCGGGAGCCACTCATGGCCAGCGTAGGGAGGCACTTCCGGCCGGAGTTCCTCAATCGCATCGACGAGATTGTCCTGTTCCGGGGACTCGACCGGCCACAGCTTCGCGCGATCACCGAGTTGCTGCTGGAGCAGACTCGCCAGCGGTTGCGCGCGCAGGACATCACCCTGCGACTCGACGACGACGCCATCGACTGGCTCGCCGGCCGGGGTTACCAGCCCGAGTTCGGGGCTCGGCCGCTGCGTCGAGCAATCGGACGTGAGCTGGAGCGCACACTGTCCCGCATGTTGCTCGCCGGTGAGCTGCGGCCAGGCCAGGACGTCCGAGGTAGCGTCGCCGGAGACCGGCTGGAGTTCACCGTTACCGAGCCGTAGCCGGATCACTGCGCCGAACTCTCTATGAGCTTGGCTGCGGGGTTCCGTTCGGCCAGACACAAGGCGAGGTGGCAGTGAGGTACATCTCGCCGCCGTCGTTGGTTTTCGCAGCCATGCGGAAACTGTCTTTATTGTTTTCGACCCAGAGGTAGGGAACCTTGGGCCGAGCGTCTTCGAGCACCCGGAAGTCGTGACCGATCCACCATTTTTTGAGTGCGTCCAGATAGTGGTCGTACTGGTCAGGAGAAAGTCCATCGATCTGGTAATCCACGGTGGCGATCACGCGGCCCTTGGGGCCGTTGTCGGTGGGGTCGTCGCAAGCGTAGGTGTCCCTGAATGGGTTCGTCAGGCGACGCTGGGATGGCAACACGGTGATCGCTTGCTGGATGTAGTCCTCGACGCGTCGTTCGGCGTCGTGTGCGGTGATGGTGTTGTGCATGGCTCCTCCAGGATAAGTTCCGCACGCGGTGAACACCAGCGCGGCAAGGACAGCGAACACCACCCTGAGGGGCCTTTGGCTGCCCGTGCCTCGCTGGGTGATCACGTCAGGTCCTGTCAGTGGGTGGGTTTTCCAGCGATAACGCGGCCCATATTGTCTAGCGCCGGGTTATCAAGGTCCCAGTATTGGCTGTGCGCCTTGACGCTGAACAAAGGTTCATACCACGGTCCTTCATTTCCCGGAGCTGACCTGAAGGTCTGACCGCCGAATTCGGGATGCATGGACGGGTTCGGTCCAAATGACCCATCGGCGACCTTGATGATGTCGTGCGCGGCGGTGGTCGAGTGGATGTGGCTACTGTTCTGGCTCGGGTCGACGCCGGTGAGGTGCAGGCCCCCGGCGTCGAGCACACCGACACCGGGACTGGCGACGAACACGACGTCGTTGGCGTTCAGGCTGCCGTCACGGGCGGCGTAGCCGATCGTGGTGGTGCCGTAGCTGTGCCCGATCACTGTGTTGTGCGAGGGGGGACCGTCGTGGGTGGCACGTAGCCCGTCCTGGAATCCCTGGAGATCTTTCTCGGCGCCAAGAGCGTATTTCTCGAACGCCGCGTCGGGGATAATGCTTTGCGGTGCGTCGTAGCCGATCCAGGTGATGACCGACGTGGATGGTGAGTGGGCACTGGCCGCAGCGCGGGCCATGCGATCGGCCCGGTCGAGATCGTAGCCACACTTGGCGAGGTTGGAGCCGGTGCCGGGTACGTAGGTGGCGACGTTGCTGGCCGTGTCGGGATCGCCCACTGCCACGATGGCCCGGCCATTGCCATCACTATTGATCTTGAGTAGGTACGGCTGCGGGTATGCTGCGCTGGGGGCGATTGCGAGCCGTTTTTCGATCGCGTCGATCCCCCCGAGCTTGCCGTTGATCTCATCGATTCGCTTGCGGAGGTCGTCGTTGCCTCCCTGTGTCATGAGCCGGGACCGCTCTTCCAGGAGCTTGTCTTTCTGCTCCAGCAGCAAGCTGCGATTGACGCGGTCGCGCACGGCGGCCGGGATCCCGTCCAGCCCACCGATCTCGGCACCGTGGGAGAACAACAGTGACTCCTGATCCGCCAGTGACAGCGAGTCCCACCATTTCCGTACATCGGCCGGGGAGGCTTTGCTCGGGATCCGCTGGGATGCGGACATGACGGTCGGATCATTGGCTGCCGGGGTGAAGCCGGTGGCTTGCGCGGAGAGCTTGCGCAGGGCATCGGCGGCCCGTTCATCCGCCTCCGTCGCCGTACGAACCAGGTCGCAGATGACATTGGTGAGCACCTCAGCGCGGAAGGTTGGGTCGGTTACTCCGCCTAGAGCTGCTAGGCCACCTGCGGTGACCGTGCCGTCCGGGTGGACTTCCAGCAGGTAGTCCCGGGCCGCGTCCAACGCGTACTGAAGCTTCTCCCGATTGTCGCCCAGGAACTGGCAGAAATCGTGGAGAGTTGGCCCGATTTTTCCCAGCTGGTCGGCCGCGTCGCGAAGCTTCTTGCGCTCATCAGCGAGAGTCGTCTTGGCGGCTTCTGCCGCGGTGCCCTCCCAATCAGCCAACGCGGCGAGCTGCTTGTCCACCTCGTTGCCGCGATCGGCTACCTGCCCAGCCAGTTGCTGCCAGCGCTGCCCGGCAAGGCCGAAGGCCGCCGGCTCACAGTCGCGCAGCTCCACAAACGACACCATCGCCGATACCCTATTTCAGCCCGAAAAACTGGTGATTGGTGTGCTCGGTGCTGCTGTAAGTGACGGCGCTGAGCGTCATGTTGTCGCCAGCCACGGCAATCTTGGTTCCGAACACGGTCAAGGCCTGCTCCCAGCCCGACTCGCAATCAGCCATGGCTGCTGCTGCGGCGAACCCGTGATTCGCGCTCACCACACCTTCCTGTGATCCGGCCAGCTCTCGGATGTTGCTGTGCAGTGCATCCGCGGTTGTGAGGAGGTCATGACCGGCCGAGTGCAAGGCGTCCGGGGTAACCGCCAGCTTCCCGGCAGGCATGTAGACCATGCGTCCCTCCCGCTTCAGTAGCGCCGATGATTGGGTAGTGAGACGATCGGGCAGAGTGGATCTTGTGTCGCTGACCCGGGAAAATCTACTGGCCGCCGGTGATCACGCGGTACCGAGGGCTCGCAACCGCCTCGCTCGGCTCCGGTTGCCACACCGGCTGACCAGGCGCGCTACCGTGCATACCGTGCCACATCAGCCGATGATCGCGCCGTCCATCCTGTCCGCTGACTTCGCCCGACTCGCCGACGAGGCCAACGCGGTCCCGGGCGCCGACTGGTTGCATGTTGATGTGATGGACGGGCACTTCGTGCCCAACCTCACCCTGGGCCTTCCCGTGGTGCAGAGCCTGATGAAGTGCACCGACATCCCGATGGACTGCCACCTCATGATTGACAACCCGGATCGGTGGGCGATCGGGTACGCCGAAGCGGGCTGCTACAACGTCACCGTGCACGCCGAGGCTGCGCAGGACCCGGTGAAGCTGGCGAAAGACCTGCGCGCGGCCGGGGCCAAGGCTGGCCTGTCGGTCAAACCCAAGACTCCGCTGGAGCCCTGGGTGGAGGTGCTGCGGCACTACGACACACTGCTGGTGATGAGCGTGGAGCCCGGCTTCGGCGGACAGTCGTTCATCTTCGAGGTGCTGGACAAGGTGCGCACCGCCCGGCGGTTGGTGGACACCGGGCACCTCACCGTGCTGGTGGAGATCGACGGGGGGATCAACGCCGATACCATTGAGGCCGCCGCAGAAGCCGGGGTGGACTGTTTTGTGGCCGGATCGGCAGTGTACGGGGCGCAGGACCCAGCGCGGGCTGTCGAGTCGCTCCGGGCCCAGGCCCGCGCGTGCGGCGGCCGGTGAGGCGCACCGGCTTAGGGGAGGCTACCGTGTTCACCGGCATTGTTGAGGAGTTGGGCGAGCTGCTCGGCCGTCAGGAGCGGCCCGACGCGGCGCGCTTCACTGTACGCGGGCCGCTGACCAGTTCCGACGCGCGGCCCGGTGACTCGATCGCGGTCAACGGGGCGTGCCTGACCGTGGTGGACGTCGATGGTGAGGTGTTCGCCGCCGACGTGATCGGCGAGACGCTGCGTCGCTCCAGCCTGGGCCCGGCCCGGGCCGGGGACCGGCTGAACCTGGAGCGAGCGGCGAAGCTCGGGCACCGGCTGGGCGGGCACCTGGTGCAGGGTCACGTCGATGGCACCGGGACCCTTCGCTCCCGCACCGCGCCGCAGCAAGCATCCCCGTGGGAGCTACTCCGGATCGGGATGCCCGCCGCTCTGGCCTGCTACGTGGTGGAGAAGGGATCCATCACCGTAGACGGGGTATCGCTCACCGTGATCGAGGCGGGCTTGGACGAGTTCTCCGTGGGGCTCATTCCGACCACACGAGAGCTGACCACGCTAGGCCTGCGACGCCCTGGCGAGTTGGTGAACCTCGAGGTCGACGTGATCGCAAAGTATGTCGAGCGGTTGGTTCGCCCACATCACGCCCCTGGCAGCGGCGGTTTGCGGGATGATGCTAGCGGATGATTCGGGGGAGGAGACCACAATGACCCAGAGGGCCTTTGCCAGTATCGATCGGGCGATCGCCGACGTAGCGGCTGGGCGCCCAGTGATTGTGGTGGATGACGAGGAACGCGAGAATGAGGGTGACCTGATCTTCGCTGCGGCGTGGGCTACTCCCGAGTTGCTGGCGTTCACGGTCCGGTACACCTCGGGGTACGTTTGCGTAGCGCTGACTGGGGAGGACTGCGACCGGTTGGACCTGCCGCCGATGTTTCACACCAATCAGGACAAGCGGGGCACCGCGTACACGGTGACGGTGGATGCCCGCGAGGGTGTCACGACTGGGATCTCGGCGGCGGACCGAGCTCGTACCATCCGGTTGTTGAGTGACCCGGACGCCAAGTCGGTCGATTTCGCCCGCCCGGGCCATGTCGTGCCGCTGCGGGCCAGGGAGGGCGGGGTGCTGCGCCGTCCTGGGCACACTGAGGCCTCGGTGGACCTGGCCCGGCTGGCTAGCTTGGCGCCGGCCGGGGCGTTGTGTGAGATCGTCTCGGCCAAGGACGACGGTGAGATGGCTCGTCGTGACGAGCTGGAGGTCTTCGCCGCCGAGCACGACCTGGCTCTGATCACCATCGCGGATCTCATCGCCTACCGGCGGCGGTTCGAGAAGCAGGTGGCCCGGGTCGCGGCGGCCCGAATCCCGACCATGCACGGGGAGTTCACCGCGATCGGGTTCGACTCCCTGCTTGATGGGATCGAGCACATCGCGCTGGTCACTGGGGACATCGGGGATGGGGCTGACGTGCTGGTGCGGGTGCACTCGGAATGTCTCACCGGGGACGTGCTCGGCTCGCTGCGCTGCGACTGCGGCCCCCAGCTGGACGCGGCACTGGCCGCCGTCGCCGCCGAAGGCCGAGGGGTGGTGCTCTACGTGCGAGGTCACGAGGGCCGCGGTATCGGGCTGATGCACAAGCTGCAGGCCTACCAGCTACAGGACGCCGGTGCTGACACCGTGGACGCCAACCTCGCCCTGGGCATGCCCGCCGACAACCGAGACTACGGCACCGGCGCGCAGATCCTGGTGGATCTAGGAGTGCGCTCGATGCGATTGCTCACCAACAACCCCGCCAAACGAGCCGGCCTGGAAGGTTACGGCCTGACGATCACCGGGAGAGTCCCACTGCCCATCCGACCCAACCCGGAAAACCTGCGCTACCTGCGCACCAAACGCGACCGGTTAGGTCACGAGATCGACGGCCTGGACCCCACGGGAGCGCTGCAATCATGAGTGGGACCGGCCAGCCTGCGTTGGAGGTACCGCGTTGCGTGGAGTTGCGGTTGGGCATCGCCGCGACACGCTGGCATGAGCACATCACCACCGCTCTGCTGGACCGGGCCAGTGCCGCCGCAGCGCAGGCCGGGATCGCCGAGCCGACGGTGGTACGGGTGCCGGGTGCGGTTGAGTTGCCCGTGGTGTGCCAGGAATTGGCCCGGCACCATGACGCCGTAGTCGCGCTCGGGGTGGTGATCCGCGGTGGTACTCCACATTTCGAGTATGTCTGCGACGCGGTCACCGCCGGGCTCACCAGGGTCGCGCTGGACGAGGGGATCCCAGTCGGCAACGGCGTGCTCACC
Organism: Pseudonocardiaceae bacterium; assembly: GCA_050699715.1. GTDB lineage: Bacteria > Actinomycetota > Actinomycetes > Mycobacteriales > Pseudonocardiaceae. The sequence continues at coordinate 107,277 of JBOHFR010000003.1, read as the reverse complement.
TGTGACACCGAGGAGCAGGCCCTGGACCGTTGCGGGCTGCCCTCCTCGGCAGAGGATAAGGGCTTTGCGTCCTGTGTCGCCGCGCTGCAGACGGCCCTGGTGCTGCGCGGGCTGCGCCAGGCCGCGACATGACCCCCACCGTGTTCGAGGCCCGGCCGCGCAAGGCCCGCCGCGTCGCGATCGCCGCCGCGGTGGTGTTGGTCGCGGTTTTCGCGGTGGTCGCCGCACTGCTGCGGCGCACACCCACCGGTGTCTACTTCCGGTTCTCTGACCAGGTGGCCATGATGTTGGTGGGGGTGTTGCTGGCCGGTGCGGCTCTGCTGTTCGCCCGGCCCCGGGTGCGCGCCGGTGCCCAGGGCGTGGAGGTGCGCAACCTCCTCGGGTCCCGCACCCTGCCCTGGGAGCTGGTGCTCCGGGTGTCTTTCCCCGACGGCGCCCCGTGGGCTCGCCTTGAGCTGCCCGACGACGAGTACATCGCGGTGATGGCAATCCAGTCCGCCGACGGCCGACATGCGGTGCGCGACATCCGCGCCCTGCGCGCGGTACACGCCGAACACACCGCACCCCGCGATGCCTCCGGCCAGGGCCTGTAGTTCAGCTAGAGTGCCCATCATGGCCGCTACCGCCACCACCTGCAGTACTCCGTTCGCCACTGCCTCGCCGGCTGAACTGCGAGAGGCGATCTTGCCAGAGGATGTGCCCCAGTTCGACCGCAGCTACCGGGAAGCTTTGCACGCGGCGGCCGAGACGCGGCACCTGGACGAGCTGGAGAAGTTCCTGGCCCACTGGCGCCGTATCGCGTGGTCCGCGACCGCCCGCAGCCATGACCACTGGCGAGCAGTGTTGGCCCGAGCCGAACACACCCTGCGCACAGGGGAACCGCCCCCCGGCACCGTGTCGGAGAAAGAGATCGAGGATCTCATCAAGGCGCGGCTGAGCCGGTAGGTGTACCGGATCAGAACCTATCCCGAAGCACGGGACGCGATCGCTTCCCTTCCTGAGATTGCCCTGGTCGGGTACGTTGAGGCACTGGGGGTGATGAAGCTCGTGCCGTGGAGCGGGGAGTCGATCAACAAGACCAACCCTGGTGGCGAGGTTCGGCAGTTGGTCTTTGGCCCCGAAGGCAGGGGAATGGTGACCTATCTGGTGCTAGAGCACCAGCAATTGGTGGACGTGCTCGAAGTCCAGTGGGTCGGGGAGTGAGCTTTGGCCTGGTACTACAGCCAAATCCTGTGATTTTCGAGATATTGTCGCTGGTCGTGGCATGCTCGGTGGCGCGTGTGGTGAGAAGCGGGACCATAGGCCGCGCCGCAGACGCCATGATCGCTGATTGGGTGCGTTCAGCGACAACCTGGGTCGTCCTGCGCACCCAAACAACGATCATGTCCTGTCGGCCACTGATCGAGATCACATAGTGCGGCTGCCGTACTAAAGCGAGCGGCCGCGATCAACCTGTCGATCTCGGTGGGATCGAGTTCGCCCTTCTCCGGCGCGAGAACATCGAGCGCCTGACGCAACTTTCGCTTCGGCACCCATGTGCCAATTCTTACCGTCCTACCACCATGGCAGCAATTTGCTGTGAATCCGCCGCGCTCTGTCGGTTCCTGGCCGGTGAGCGCAACCGGAGCAATTCCTCTTGGCCCGCTACGTCAACACGCCACAGAAATGACCAGACGCTTATGCCTGCACCAGAGCCCGTGCTCGGTCCAAGAAATCTCGCACTGCGTGCACTGCGGTGTGCGGTTGCATCTGCCGATAGAGGTTGCGGAGAAGGTCAATGCTGTAAGTCGAGTCAAGGCTCTCGGCTATGTGGAGGGCTTCCATGCCCCGACCAGCGGCGGCGTCAAGATCACGTTGCTTTCCTGGCTGGCTCAGGGCATCGGCCAAGCGAATCACATAGGCCTGCCGGTTTCGGACAAATGACTCATCGAACAGCGCGATGCCGTCATCGAGTAGCACGGTTGCCTGGTCAGCGCGCCCCAATTGGAGAAGACACTGACCCGCGTAGGCGGTGACCTCCGCCGGGGTCACCCAGTAGAGGAAGGGTAGATCATCGTCTGGGCTGAGGTGCTCGATTTGGTTGCGCGCCTTCGACATCGCCGTAGTGCAGTCTACGGTATCGCCCAGGGTGGCGAAGGCGTCGGCTTGCGTGCTGTATAGCTCGGCTAGCAAAGCTGGAGTCTCTCGACCACGCACGCCAGCGAGAGCGGTCTCGATGAGCGTCACCGCCTCGGCGGGTCGCCCCTGACGGGTGGCCTGGTAGGCCAGGTAACTCAGAGTACGCGCGCCGCGGGGACGGTCATCGGCGGTGTGCGCGGCGCGCAGGGATGCGACGTAGTAGCGCTGCGCCAGTCCCGGCTGCCCGGCATCGTAGGTGCCCCAGCCCGCAAGCTGCCCGAATTCGGCGAGCGCGAGATGCAGCTTGCGACCGGTGGACTCGTCGTATGACGCCCGGTCGAGGAGGCCGGCTACCCAGCCGAACTGGTGCTGCGCCAGCGACAGCACACTGCCGCCACCAGCGGCGTCGTCCATCGTCCGCAACTCGGCGATCATGGGTGGAAGCCGATCTGCCAGCCCTGCGGACACTCGCCGCCCGGACAAGCCGGACACCAGCGGTCCTGGTTCGTGCACCAGCCACTGATGTGCCGGGGCGGTCAGGGTCGTGCCCGTCCAGGCAAGGAATCCTCGGCGCTTCACAGGGCGATCACCACCTCTCAGCATGACTGCCACCATGACAGTACCTCGGTGGTTCCATGGTGCCGAGAGCACGGGATCGTGCTCGGGATCGTTGGCCGGCTCGTCGGGTGTGTCAGAGGTGCCCACCGCCTTGGGCGGCTGGCCCTCGGAGAGCAAGCGGTCCAGCTCTTCGAGCGAGACTGCGAGGGCGTCGGCGAGCTTGGGTCGCGCCCAGGGCTGTGGTGAGGTTTCGCCGCGTTCCCAGCGCCCGACGGTCGTGGGTTCCACGCCGAGTTCCTGGGCGAGTGTTTCCTGGCTGTGGCCGAGGATTTCGCGACGCTGGACGAGAGCGTGGCGCTTGGCTTTCACGGTGTCCATTCCCCCTGACGTGGACTCGATCCAAGACGTGATCAGCACACTAGCTCAGGGCTGGTGGATGAGGCTGGTCGACTGTTGGCTCGGCGGCGTCTGCCTGAGGGTGTCGAGGGCATGGCCGGATTCCCTGCGTTGATCGCGCGACACCTGCCTGAGGACGGCAAGGCCCCGGATGTCGTGATCGGTAGTGAAACGGAGCGGGGCCCGTGGGTGACGGCGTTGGCCGCCGCTGACCATCGGGTGTACGCGATCAACCCGATGCAGGTGGCGCGATACCGCGAACACCATTCGACCTCGGGCGCTCAGTTAGATCGTGGCGATGCGCACGTTGTGGCTGAACTGGTTCGCCTGGACCGGGAATACCACCGTCAGATCGCCGGTGACGCAGACCTCGCCGAGGCGATCAAGGTACTGACACGCGGTCACCAGAATCTGGTCTGGACCCGCCAACGGCACACCAACCAGCTCCGCTCGACGGTGCGCGAGTACTCCCCGGCGGCTCTGGACGCCGTCGATGACCTGGCCGGACGCGATGCCCTGGCTGTCTTGGCGGCCGCGCCCACACCGGAGCGGGGCCAGGCCCTGACCATCGAGACGATCAGCGAACCGCTGCGCGAAACCGGCCGCAAACGCTCCCTCGAGGCGACCGCGATCAAGATCTACTCGGCGTTGCGCGCCGACCACCTCCGCGCGCTTCCCGCGGTCGCCCAAGCGTTCAGCGCGTCAACCCGGGCGTTGGTGTCGATCATCAGCGAACGGGTGACACACATCGCGATCCTCGCCGCCGCGGTGGAGGAAAATTTTGGCCGACACCCGGACGCTGAGATCTCCCTGAGCCAACCCGGACTCGGGACGATCCTCAGCGCCCGGGCACTCGCGGAACTCAGAGACGACACCCACCGCCACGCCAGCGCGACAGCTCGCCGCAACCACGCCGGAACCTCCCCCGTCACCCGAGCTTCCGGCACACAAACCACCGTACTGGCTCGCTACGCCCGCAACCGACGACTGGGCGACGCCTTAATTCCACCAAGCCTTCACCGCCCTGACCACCTCACCCGGAGCCCGCCGCCACCACGACGCGACGCGGGCCCGCGGCATCGGCCACAACGACGCCCTGCGCCGCGTCGCCAACCGGCTCGTCGGCATCCTCCACGGCTGCCTACGCACCCGCACAACCTCCGACGAGGCCACCGCCTGGCCCACACCCCAACAAGATCAACAAGAAGCGGCTTGACAACTTCACAGTCGTGGGATGTCTGGCACGCCTTCCTCGCCACCCTCACCCCTGACTCCGCGCTCGCCCACCCGAGCCGGTAGCTGACTGCGGTATGGGCGACGACGATCGCGTACGTCACCCGCACAACGGCCAGTTCTGGGCGAGCGGCACTAAACCAGTCAAATAAGTCACGTTGATCCGTTAGCGTGAATTTCGGCAATTATATATGTCTCTGCGTGCATAAACTGGTGGTTGAGTGGTATGCATTCACCTGTTCGTGATAATGGTGATATGAGAGCGAACACATTGTGTAGCTGTTGAAGCGCCGACAGTGCATCAGAGGTTGTCGGGGTGGGTAGGCGGTCAAGCGCCGCACGCTACTAGCACGAAGAGAGGCAGGGGATATGGCCGGCGAACGCTCAGTCAGCCTCGTCCTCGAGGACGGCACCTCGATGGTTGTCGTCGCCGAGCAGATCGGACCGTCGCTGGTCGCGGACGACGTGATCGTCGCCAAGCTCAGCTCGGTCACGTCATCTGTGGAGCGGGTCAGCCGCGACATTCTGGATGCGGTCAAGCGAGCCGCGCCGACGAAGGCCACGGTCGAGCTCGGGTTCGGCGTCGCCATTGAGGCCGGACAGCTCGTCGCGCTGTTTGGTAGGGGTAAAGGCGAGGCCACCATCAAAGTCACCCTTGAGTGGTCCCGCCACGATCAGGCGGCCGTACTGGCCGGGCCGGTGCAGGCCGGCCGCTCCGTGCCTTAGGCGCTCGCGATGTCCCTGCCCCAGCGCATCATCGACCTCCTGTACGAGCTGCTCAAGGAGGTGACCGCCTCGGTCGTCATCGACGGGCATGCGACCGGCACCGCTTTCTTCATCGACTCCGAGCTGCTCCTGACCTGCAAGCACGTGATTAAGAACCACGAGAGCTGTGGGATCGATGTGGTCGGGCGCGGCCGCCGGACCGCCAGCGTGGTCGAGAAGTCTGAGAAGGCCGATCTTGCGCTGCTGTCCATCACCACAATCGACCCGGCGGAGCCGGCCCAGCCTTGCGTGGCCCTCCACGACCAGCTGCACCAGGGCGACCACCACGTGGCCGGCTTCCCGAAGGAGGAGGGTGTCGACGCCGGCCTGGAGCGCTTCAGGGTGACTTGCCACCTGCGGCAGGACATCGGCGGCGACGACCAGCTCATGCAAATCGAGGCAGGCAAGGTCATCACCTGGGGGATGAGCGGTGGCCCGGTGCTCAGCGCCCACACTGGGGCGGTGGTGGGTGTGGTGCGCTCCGCGAAGGACCCGACGGACGCGCTCGGTGGCGGGGCCATCCCGATCAGCCACGCGGCACGTGTCTTCGAGGTTATCAACAACCTGCACCGGCGGCCGACGCCCGCGGTCCGGCGCTGGCGAGACGTACTGGAGCGTGATAACTGGCAAGTACTCGGCAAACCCTGGGACATGCAAGTCTGCATCGACCTGTGGGTCAGCGGCAAGCGGACCGAGTGGCAGATCAGCCTAGGCGACGCCGCTGGGGTCCCGCACGTCCGCAGAGTCAGCGACCTTGGTGAGGACGTCGCCGAGGCGCTCTTCCGGTGGGCAGCCCAGCGTCGGCGCATCCACGGCAAGGAGGAGGTGGAGCTCCTCGGCCGGCTGCTTGCCAAGGGCATCATCCCGGCCGTCGTCGAGGAGCGTATGCGCAACGTCACCGGCGCCGACACCGTGCACGTCCGCCTGCACATCGAGACTGGCAATGACCTCGCCGACATCCCGTGGGAGCTAGCCGCCGTGCCCGGCCAGCCCACCAAGTTCCTTGCCGCTGACAAGAACTTTTGCTTCAGTCGGGTCGTCAGCGACGTGGGCGCCGGGATGACCGGGCGCAAGCCCCTCGTCGGCCCCGTCAAGGTCCTGGCCGTCCTCGCCCAGCCGAGAGCCTGGCGCTTCCCTGCGGTCCGCGGCCGGACGGGGAACCCGCCGTACCGGTGGCCAGGCCTCGAAGAGATGAAGACGAATCTGCGAACGAGCATCGACGGAGACCCGTTCACGCTCACCATGGAGGGGCGCCCGCAGCGGGGCGACGTCGACGAACTGCTGGAAAGCGGCGAGTACTCGGTCTTCCACTACACGGGGTTCGGCAAGCTTTCGAACGAGAAGGAACCGTTGATCGCCTTTGTGGACGCCGACGGAGACCAGGCGTCTTGGGAGGAGGCCTCTGACGTGTTGGCACTGGCCGCTGCCCACGGCATCCGGCTGGTGGTCCTTGAGTTCATGTTGCCGCCTGAGGGTCATGAGGAGTTTGACACGCTTACCTCGAGCAAGCTGGGCCGCCTCGTCAGCGGCGGGATCGATGCCGTTGTGCTGACCCAGCAACCGGTTCACGCCCAGCAGTGCCGAGCGTTCAACAGCAGCTTCTACGAGAACATCAAGAAAGGCCTGGAAGTGGAGCGCGCCATGCAGCTGGCGCGCAAGAAGCTCGCGAACAACAAGCCCGTTGAGGACGCCGCTGGCTTCGGCTGGTTCGCGATGGTGACCGGTCCGCTGGCTGGGATTCGCCTCGTCGCGCCATCACTCGATGACACGTGCGAGCGAAGTGTTCACCGGCCAGGCAGCGGCCGACAAGCCGCCGGGTCGGCGGATTCAGAGCCTCGGCGGGACACTGGCGATGGCTTCGATCGCTGAGGTCATCCAACGGGTGCTTGAGCGCATCCGCGAACTCGCCGTGGACGCCGGTCTGCAGGACGACACTCCCCGCGTGTCTCACGAGGAACCCGCCAGTTACGTGATAGCCACCGTGCGGCACCTGCTCGCGGACCGCCGCCAGGCGCTGCGGAAGGCCCAGCAGACGGTCGACCAGCTCTCCAACACGGTTCTCGACCTGGCTAGGATGCTCCCCTTTACCGAGGCGGGCTGGCCGGAGCGGCGGACCGAGCTGCGGGATCAGCTCGATGACAACCTTCCAGCCGCGGTGGGCGCCTGGCTCGATTACTGGTTCACCGCCGCTGTGGACCGCCGGCTGGAGGCGCTGGACCGGTTGGAGCGCGAGGTAGCCCTACCGCCCGGCGGCGCGCTCGTGGCTGATCGGGCCCGGGCCGCCGCACAGGGGCTGCGCCAGGACCGGTGGGAGCTGGCCGCGCCGATGCTACACGTCGGGGTGGCCGGTCTGGACCTCGCCGGCCGACGGGTGCCGGACGTCGAGACGTCCGAGCGCCTGCGGCTGCTGCTCGCCCGGATCGCGCTGAGCGAGAAGCTCGTCGAGGAGGCACGTGGGTTGCTGGAGGCGCCCGGCGGCGCGGACGGGACGGCGGCGCGCCTCGCGCTGCGGGCCCGTCTCGCCCGGATCACTAACGATGCGGAGGCTGCGGACTCGCTCCTCGGGCAAGCGCAGGAGATCGACCCGAGAGACCTCGACGTCACCGTGGAGCTGATCCACCGCGCTCGACAGGAGAACGAGCTGCCCAGCGCGCTCGACGCGGCCCGGGTCGCGGTGGACGCGCTGCTGTCCCTGGCCGACGTCGAAACCGACCTGGGCAAGCTGATCACGGTGCCGCCCGAGCTCTGGGTGGCGGCCGCCGAGCGTTCAGCGCGCGAAGGCGACAAGGCCACTGCGGCAGACTTGCTGAACCGGGCGTTCCGCGACGCGGCCGGGGAGGACCACGAGATCTGGGCCATCATCCATGAGGCGCGCGCCAAGCTGGCCACCACCAACACGGACTATCGACGGGACCTGGTGGCGGCGGGACAGCGCTGGATCGACGCGAACCAGGTGGAGCGAGCCCAGCTCGACTTCGAAGCCGCTGCTGCCGGCGAAGCCGCCGCCGTCGACGAGGAGGAGAAGCGGCAGATAGCGACAGCCCAGCTGTGCTGGGCGGACACCGTCGCCGTGCTGGCCTGGCCCCGTCCGATCTCGGCGGTCCGGTCCGAGGTGGAGAAGGCGCTCGACGGCCTGCTGACCGCTCGCACCCGCATCGACGTCACCACCTCCGAATCGTTGAGTTACCTGATTGAGACGGCGCTGCGGCACCAGCTCGCGCGGAACCTGGACCCGCGGCGGCCGGTCCACGAATGGACAGCTCTGCTCGCTGCCGCCCGTGCCGTGGCCCTCGACCCGGCGCAATCGATGTGCTGGCTCAACCTGTCAACCGCCGCCGAGGAGATCTGGATTTTCCGCGTCGGCGAGACGTCAGCGAGACGCGCTTTCCAGCTCCAGTTGAGCGACGCCACGCGTAGCGGATACGGGCGGGTACTGATCAATGTCGGGAACTACGATACCGCGCTCAAGATCCTTGGTGACGTCGAGGACCAGTGGAGTCAGTGCGCGCGCGGCTGCGTCACTCTTCGCCTGGGCGACCATGTCGAGGCCATTCGCTTACTGGAAAAGGTCACCATCGACCCGACTTGGCAGTGGGCGTGGGGAGCGTACGTATCCGCGCTCGTGATCAGTGGCGACCTTGAACGGGCCCAGCACGAGTCGCGATCTTTTGCTCGCGCGCTGGTCGACAACAGCGGTGAGCGCACCGCGCTGTGGTCGGCTCTGTTCGACACCCGCATCCGTGGCGAGTTCGTGCTGTCTCTGGAACGCAGCCGCGAGTTTCACGAGCTCGCCGGGCCTCTGGACGACGAGGCGAGCGGGGAGCTCGGCCAGGCGCTCGTGCTGAGCGGTGATCCGTCGGGGTGGGAGCTCATCAAGCGGTCCCTCCGCCACCGTCCGACCCGACACCAGCTGGACAGCTGGGAGCGGGTCACGCGCCCTGTGCTGGAGGCACTGGTCGCCGGTTACGACCTCGCGCCGCTGGAGTTCGAGACCCTGGACCCGACGCTGTCGGAGGTCCGCCAGGAACTGATCCGACCAGTGACCCCGGTCGCCGAGCTGCGACAGGCGGCGGCCCAGGCCGCCGAGACGCCGGTGGCGGCACAAGCCGCACTGCTGACCGAGGTCGTGCTCGACAGCATCGCCCCCGCCGACTCCGACGCCCTGGAACGCGCCCTGCGGCCGCTCACCGGAATGACCGAATTCGCCGCGGAGACGGCGGCGCTGCGACGGCACGGCCTTGCGCAACTAGCCGAAGCTCGCCAGCGCGCACAAGCCCGACGAGCTGTCGACGACGCCGTCAGCGGCTCGGTTGCCGCCGCTGCTGATTCGCTACGCGCGCTGCTCGCGGAGGTTCCAGCTCAGGTCGCGGCATTGCTGCAGAGCGAGGCCGCTGGCACCATCCCGGAGCAGCTGCTCGCCCTGCTCTGGCAACTACGAGATGAGCCAGAATACTCCGACTCGGTTCGGGACGTCCTGACCTCGCTCGACGCCGATCACGGCGACGAGCGGGACCCGGGCACTCAGTTCCAGCTACTCCTCCCGGCGTCGTGGTTCGCCGACGTCACCGATCCGGTACGCGAGCACCCGTTATTGGTGCGCTTTCTGCCGGAATTGCGACTGCGTGTGGACTGGCTGGTCCCGCCGGTCAATATCGCGGCCTACACCGAGTTTGAGCCGGCTTCCTACCTGGTGGTGACCGATGACGGTGTCCTGGCGCGCGGTTCGGTCGACCCGGGTCTGCGGTACTGCGTCGAGGGTGCCCTGCCCCTGCTCGCTCCGGGGGTCCGGTCGGATCCCCGGACCCACCCGACGCCGCACGGCTGGGGTGTCCCCGCCGACCTCCTGGACGGTGACCAGACGAGCCGCGCCGAGTTGTTCACCATGTCCGCAGCCGAGGTGGTCGCCCGCATCTTAGGCGAGGTCGTCCGGACGTCGAGACCGCCAGCTAAGGTTCGGGGGAGGACCAACATTGGAACCGGAACGCACGATTAGCTCCATCCGTGCAGGTCAATAGGGGTACACCGGGAGCCCGAGTACTGCTCTCTTGGGGCATCAGAGCTTCCGGACACGGTATCAGGCAAGATCACGTTGGCATTCGTGGGTTCCGACCGGGGCCTGATCATGTGCCCAAACTCAGCTCTGTGGCGGAGGTTCCAGGACATTGATTGCGGACTGGGTTCCGGACGCTCCTGGAGGCTCGATCGGGTCTCCGGATCCTCGCATTGGATCTTGTCCGTTACTGAGGACTTCCGGACACCAAGATCACAGTCACTGAACGCGACACTACCAGGCGATCCAACCCCCAATCAAGATCATAATCGGGCTGGGATCGAATCGGAACGCACGCTAGCGACCCCCGCGACCCCACCCTGACCTCATCGAACCGGCTTAGCGTGCGTTCCGGTTCGTTTGCAGGTCCGCCCCCGAACCGAACCCGGCCAACGCGACCCAACGCGCCCTCCAGCACCGCGACGTAGCGCATCACCTGCCCGGTCAGCCGATACCCGAGCCAATGATGCGCCTCCAACAGCGCATTGAACCGATCGACCTCGCTCACGAAGATCGGCCGGACCACCACATCAGCAACCCCAGACCCTGACACCCAGCAAGACCTACCAGCTCACCTCAGACGACGTCAGCCGACACGCGTTCCCGCAGGACCCGAAGCCGATCACGCGACTTTGACGCAGCCCTGTCAGTCTGGGAGGCCTCATGAGGTTACCGGGTCAGTCGAGGCGACCACAGAGTAAGCGGGGCGACTCGCAGAGTTATGGCGAAAGCGGCTTAGCTGCGCATCCTGCACGTGTTGTTCCCGACAGTGGAAAACGGCTGCCCGGCGACCTCGACACCGGCGTCGAGCCGTGTAATGATACACTCCGGTAGGTCCGGGGGCTGACTGGCCAAAGGAATCTTGCGTCACCGTATTCTTTGAGCCCGGAGGTACCTTGTGGATGACTTCAGTCGAAGTCTTGAGCAGATTGTGGAAGAACGACAATCCCGGCAACCCCAAGCGGTTCAGCGGCGTGATGCGTGGATTTCATTTTCCGTCAACCTCGAAGATCTGGCTGCTGCCGTCGAGAACCTCCCGGGTGAGATACGGAGTGATTCGTGGGTAGTGGCGGCCGCAAAGGAACTGTTCTCATCCGCGACTCGCCGGGACATTGAAGGCGTTGCCGAAGCCTTCCGAGCCGTGGTGAGCAGATTCTCACGGCGCACCGTCAACGTCGGTGTGAGCGGGGAGGCGCGAGTCGGCAAGAGCACGTTGCTCCAGTCGATGACCGGGCTGGGAAACGAGCAGATCCCGGCCTCGTCCGGTCGACGGGTCACCGCCGCCAGAAGTATGATCTTTCACACGTCCTCGACCCCGCGGGCCACTCTCACACTGCACTCGTTCGACAGTTTCCGACAGGCGGTTCTACGGCCATACCACACCGAGCTGGACATTTTACCGGTCCCGAACACCCCAGACGAATTTGCCCGATACCAATACCCCCGCGTGCTAGACCTGGCGCGCAACGAGAGCGAGCAGCACCGGGCGGGCTCCCTGCTCAAAAGACTGACGGACATGCAACAAGCGTTCCCCACGTATCGGGACCTGTTGACCGGCACGGAGATGACCATCGACATATCCCGCGTGGGGGATTACATCGCGTATCCACCCGATTCGTCGGACGCGTCCACCCCGGTGCACCGTCGGTACCTGGCTGTCAAGACCTTGCGCATCGACACACCCTTCCCCTATGCGCAAGTGGAGCGACTGGGTGTTGTCGATCTCCCTGGTCGGGGGGAAGTGGCGGCTGAGGCGGACCGGCATCACCTGGAAGCCCTGCGCGACGAGGTTGATGTGGTGCTCCTGGTCAAACGTGCCGCCCAGGGGTTGGCTCTGTGGCGAACGGAGGAGGAACAAACGCTCGACCTCCTGGACGAGGCGCGGGGCGCGGTGAAGTCACGTCGCGACTTCGTCTTCATCGCCATCAACGCAGGCGCCGACGACGATCCGCGACTGATCGAAACGATCAGGTCAGAGGTGCTCAGCGGAGCCAATCTGGGTGAGCCCGACCTCCAGTTCGTTGTGTTGGAGGCTGACGCCCGCGACCCCCGAAACGTCTTTGACCACATACTTCGGCCCATCCTGATCCACTTGGCGGCGCGTTTGGGAGCCATGGACCGAGATGTCCTGGACGCCGCTGCCCAGTTAGGAGTTTTCGCGGCCGGCCGGCTGCGCCGCCAGATCCACGAACTGCGGTCGGCAGTGACTGCGGTTACCCGTAACACCAGCAGCATTCGTACTGACCTCGACAGGCGAGCCGAGGATCTCCGGTTGTCGATCGCGCAGGATCTCCTCGTGGTTTTTCAGAAGCTCCAGGCGCGGGCCGATGACCCCGAGGATACCGACGTCGGTTTTCGCGCGGTGGTCGACAAGGCTTACGAGGGCATTGAGGGATGGGCGACCTCCGGAATGCACGCGACGGACCAGAATACTTGGGAGGTGGAGGTTCTGCGGCGCATGCTTGCCGCGGGGGCCAGCGCCGGCGTCGCCACCCAGGAGTTCGACACCGTCCGGGTCGAGGTAGCCCGGCGTTATGCCGTCATTGACGACTACCTCAACGAGGTCAGTGTCACGGAGCTCCTCGACGAGGTGGCGACTGTGTTGGCCAGCCACCTCGGCCCCACTCTCACCGGGATTGACATCAACGACGCCCCCCTGCCCGGGTTCGGGCGGAAGTCGCTTGAGCGCCTTGCCTCACTTTTGGAGGAGATACCCGAGTCCTGCCCCAGCCTGGTAGCGGCCGTGCGCGATCTGTTGAGGCTGAGGTTTGAATTTCGATCAATGGTTTATCCCCGGATTCGGAGTGAACTTGATCTCCTCCGGCAGGAAGGCTGGAACCCCACGACGAAGAGCTTCGAATCTCAGCTTATCGTCGGGTTGACGAGCGAGGGAGCCCAGCAGATGTACGACTTCATCTCGCGAAGGGCGCGGCAGGTGGCGTACCGAATCCGCGACACCGTGGTCAACGACGCGGCTAGGCCCGCGCCGGTACTGCTGGCCGCGATTGAAATTTTCGCGGACACTCTCATCAGATCACCACAGGCGCCGGAGGAGTTCCGGACCCTCGTCCACGGGTATCGCGACGAGATATGGCCGGGGGCGTACGAGGGTGTGGACGCCGCTAACGTCCGGGTTGCACGTCTCCACACATTACTCAAGGATATGCAATCGCAAATCGAGACGCTGGTGGGTGTGTGACATGGCCGATGCATCGATGACAATCCGGGTAACCATGATGGGGCCAGCGCGGGTCGGCAAGACAACGCTCCTCACCGCCATCTTGGAGAATGCCCGGGCTCTCTTGGCGGGCACGCCCGTGACGATTCGCCCGACCGATATCCCGACGGAGGAGCGACTGCGAAAGAACGATAATGAGTTGACCGCTGACTTGCTGGCCGGTGAGTTCAGGGCTGGGTCGCTAAGCGGAACAAGAGAAGTCAGCCGGTACTGTATGAGCATCTCTCCCGGGGTGGCGGGCGAGGGGCTGCAGATGGAGTTCCTCGATTTTCCCGGGGGGCTGCTAATACCTTCAGAGAGAAACGCCCGCCCAGTGGAGTGGGGCGAAATACAATCGTTCCTGCGCGTCAGCACGGCAATGTTGATCCCGGTCGACGCGGTTGTCCTCATGGAATCAAAATCATTGGATGAGAAACGGGCAGTTCCCGATCTTCTCGGGCTCGGAGATGTCCGGAACGTCGCCGAAGAATGGGCGATAAACCGCAAGTTGAACAGTGACCAGCCGGGCACGTTAATCGTGAGCCCGGTGAAGTGCGAGAGTTATTTTACTGATAACGGAAATCGCGGGATCGGTCGCATGGGTACGTTGTTCAAGCGGGTCCAGGACATCTACGGCGACGTCATCGACACGGTGCACAGCGAGGCCCCGAATGTCCAGATTATTTATGCCCCGGTCGACAGCATCGGATGTGTCGAGTTGGTCAAGCCTCGCTGGCGGCCCACGCTGAATCAAAGCCTGGAACCGGACCCAGAATTCTTGGTACGTCCCCCCGGGCGCAGGCGCGTCCTCGGGGCTGACGATGTTCTCGTCCCGTTGGTCCGCCAAGTCGTCACAGCCGGGAGGCAGTCCGCGGAGTACGTCAGCCAGATGGCCGAGAGAGAGGAGGAGCGGGCTCGCCGGTTGGCGGCCATGAACTTCCGGGAGGCCGCCGACCAGTTCGGATTCTGGAACGAGCTCTTGTCACGCGTGAGAGGAGTGACGGCGCAGCGGCAACAGCTCGCCATGGCAAGATCCGCTGAGGCCCAGGAGGCACTCCAGCGCCTTGCTGAATACGACGCCACCTTGGACAAGATAGCCAATCGCCCACAGGGCCCGCGAGTCCGGGCCCTCTAAGATCAGGGATACCACATGTATGCGACGGTCATGACGCGGGGAAATCTCCGGAGCCACGACTACTCCTACTTCCCGCCCGTGGTCGGTGACTCGTGGTGGCGGGCGTACCGTGATGAGACCTCATTCGAGCACCCCACGCTCCTCCTGGAGTCTAACCGAGGAGACTGGCGACTGTACGCTGGTGGGATCCCGTCGGATCGGTGCGACTCGACCGGCACCCGCATCCAGTACTCATGCATTCTCACCGGCAAGTTGATGCTCGATGATGATGTCAGCACGGCTCGATCCCTGATATCGTCCTGGATCCGCGATGAGGACAGGAGCAGCCTCGGGCACGTTCTTGACCAATGGGCCACTGAGGACAAGGTGTCAGCGTGGTTCCAATCCAGCGACACCGCGCCGAGCGCCGACGACGTCGCGCATGCTGTGGCCGGAGCCATCCGGCAAACGGTGGAAGGAATGACCGATCCACCGTCAGCGGACACCGGCACACTCACGCCCCGGAGCCCCGGCGACGACGCCAAGGGCGGGAGCGGTTCTTCCCTTGCGAGAAGAGCGGGCGGGCTAGCGTCGCCAGGCGGGGAAGCCGAGCTGCTCGCAGCCGCTACGAGGCTCTTGGGGGGAGAAGTATCGGGGTGTGCCCTGGTCCTCAACCTGGTGAATTTCAGCAGCCAGCAACCGTCGGAAGCACTAGGGACGCTGGTATCACCACTCGGCCCGTACACCCTGATCCTCGACATGGCCAGCTCCGAGCCGGTTCGGGACGTCCACGATTGGCCGGTGCCCACGACCGAGGTGGTGCCCCCAAAAGCAACACAGCCGGACCGCACGCCCCGGAAGACAGGCTCCATACTGGCGGCGGTTCGAGTGTTCTCCCTTGGCCTATGTCGGTTCTTTCTAAGGCTGCTGAAAATTTTGTCAAAGAGATTATCACCGAGAAGGTCGCCGCCGTAGCGTTTGCTGTAATTCTTGATTCGTCAAACAGGGTTCTTTTGCGAGAATCAACAGAAGTTAATAAGGGCTGGAATTTTCCCAGTGTACCTATTCGAGGATATTGGGAACCTAAAGAACTAGAACTTGAGCGAGGCCTTCGCGAGAAGTTCGGACTGGCTGTTCGTGTTGTTTCTCGGATAGGGTCTCCCCCTCACCTAAGTGGGATTGTGGACGCATATGAATGCAAACTTTTCTCCGGTGATACGACTGCGAAACTAGATTATTCCCTCGCATGGTACGAGCATCGGGAAGCGATGTCATTGTTGGGGGATAAGCATGAGAAGAGGTGGCTGAATGACTGCCTCGACCGGCGGTGACGGAGAACGGGGCACTGTGGCGGTGGCCGAGCCTCGGTGCCCCACTGTCCGAATATGACTGGTAAGCCGCACATGACTGGTAGGCCTCCCGGTAGTAAGCAGCGAAAAAACAACGAATAGCCGAGCCGCCGCTGGTTAAGGGGTCCAGCCAAGATATGGGTAAAACCGGCGATGAGTCGATCTTCAGTGATGTTCGGCCGGTGCGTGCCCGCGCGGCGGCGGATTGGTCCGCAGACCGCCGCCGAGGACCCAGCCCGGCACTGTTGCGTCGGCGGATCACCACGAGCGGGCAGGCTGCAATGCCGCTAAGTTAACCTGAGTAGACGATCTTGTACTGCGATGTTTCCGCAGGTCGAGATCTCGTAAAATAATCTTGGCGAGGGCTTAACTTACTGGCATTGGGGCAGGCTGGGCTGATGCGTCGTCGTCCTGCCCGAGTGCCCGCTCCGAGGTCTGGCTTTGCCGGTTTCCGCTTTCCACCAGAGGTGATCATGGTGGCTGTGCGCTGGTACCTGCGGTACGGGTTGTCCTATCGGCCTCCCGGTAGTAAGCAGCTAATATGACAACACGGGCAGAGTCGCTACACATAGCCCGCGCAAGCCAATCAAGTCGCCGAGATCGAGTCGACATGCCGTCGCCGATCACCAGCAGACCGCCAAATTCCACTATCCGTCCCGGCTCAGCTCAACAGGACCCGTGAATGGACACCTCTCCCCGGCTTGTTCATGCGCTTCGCGGTGATGTCCGCAAAGGGTGACGAATCGTTCCAGCTCGTTGATCGCCCATGAGGTGTTCTTGGTCCATATTTGTCTCGGCGCTCTTCCGTATCGGTGGCCTTGGTGATGTCTCCGGTGTCCATGTGGTCTGACGTCACGCGACCGTGGATCATGCACTGGGTGGCGCGGCTGATGGTCGCGTTCAGGCGATGTGTGCCCGCAGTGTCGGGTTTGTGGGTCCACCATGCCGTGGCGGACCAGGACGTGGTGCACCGTGATCTAGGTCGGCACGCGGGTCACGCTGCCGCGGCAAGGCGCGGACGCCTCCGGCGGGCCGCGCCGCTCCGGGTGTGTCCCCCGGGTTGGCGCGAGGGATGGGTGGGTGGCCAGGTGGCGCGGGCACCCACACGTTGAAGGAGAGACTGCCGGTCGATTCCAGGGTGTCGAGGTGGTTGTCGTCCAGCACGGGCGCCCATTCCTTGCCGCCGGCCGGCCTCGGCTCCGGGATGGCCTCCAGTGGTTGGGCACGTGGGTGGTGCGGCCGTCCCCTATCTGTTGACCGCCGTTCACGGTGCAGACGACGGCGCCATCGACGATGCCCACGACGCGACCGCCCTCGCCGGCACCGTGGCGGTTCCCTCGTCAACGTGCCGCACGTAGCCGAGCACCCACCCGACCCTCAGACGGGCGGCCAGGCAGTGCTGCCGCGCCGCTTCCGCTCCTCGGCGCTGCGCGCCTGCGGTGCGGGTCGGCTTGCCAACGGGATACCCGGACAGCACACGCAGTACGCGGCCCGCAACATCGTCACGGTGACGGCGCCGATCGGGAGAACCGGCGCCGGGAGTTATCCACAGTTCGTCGTCATGGTCCACGACGCGACGTCTGCATGGGGAGTGGCGCTCAACACCCTATCCGGCCTGAAGCACCACGCCTGCCGAGTCGTGGGCTCATCTTTGGTCTCATCCGCATGCGTTCGTCCGCGTTCCTCGGCGTTGCCATCAATGCGGCGCTGCAGGTCACGGACGTACGCAGGGCTTGACGGGCTTGTATCCCGAGTCCTGAAAATCGGAAGGGCGGTTCGACCCCGCCCCTGGCCACCACACCTGACCAGATCGAACGTTCTCATCCAGCGATCTTCGATCGATCTCTGTCCAAACTAACTGTCCAAATCCGCTGCTTAGACCGCCTCTCAGCATGACTGCCACCATGACAGTACCTCGGTGGTTCCATGGTGCCGAGAGCACGGGATCGTGCTCGGGATCGTTGGCCGGCTCGTCGGGTGTGTCAGAGGTGCCCACCGCCTTGGGCGGCTGGCCCTCGGAGAGCAAGCGGTCCAGCTCTTCGAGCGAGACTGCGAGGGCGTCGGCGAGCTTGGGTCGCGCCCAGGGCTGTGGTGAGGTTTCGCCGCGTTCCCAGCGCCCGACGGTCGTGGGTTCCACGCCGAGTTCCTGGGCGAGTGTTTCCTGGCTGTGGCCGAGGATTTCGCGACGCTGGACGAGAGCGTGGCGCTTGGCTTTCACGGTGTCCATTCCCCCTGACGTGGACTCGATCCAAGACGTGATCAGCACACTAGCTCAGCAGGGCGACGGAATCGCTGGCCTGGCACGTGGATGCCCGGTAGCTGTCATGTGTCTGCGCTGTCCCACCGCGCGCCAGCGAGGTTGGCTTGCGCCTATGGCCCCAGGGCCCAATGCCAGTAAGTTAAGCCCTCGCCAAGATTATTTTACGAGATCTCGACCTGCGGAAACATCGCAGTACAAGATCGTCTACTCAGGTTAACTTAGCGGCATTGCCCCAGGGCCGGGATGTACGGGCTGTCCCAGCGCACCGTTGGTGCCACTTGCCGGATGGCACCGCCCCGGCTCTGGGGTCGTCCACGCGGTGATGATGACGAGCACATGAACGGGGTTGTTGACGTGGAACATGAAGACGACCGGCGCCGGCCAGCTACTCCGGGAACGCCCCACAAGGTCTCCGTCAAAGGCACGGAAAGGGTTACCGTGAACGTGGCTGTGAAGACATATCGGGGAAAGGTATGGCTGTGCTGGCCGCCGCTTACCTGGGAAGCAATCATGGATTCCGCGAAGGTTGATGAGCTGGTGCATGTGCTGGAGTTGGCTCGGGAGGAGGCGAAAAAGGAGGGCAGCGGCTGAGGGCCTATTGGTCCAAGGTCGGGATGGCCATCGAGTGGGCCAGCTCGGCAACAACCAGGTCGGGCTCCGTGTAACAACGCCATGCCGGTACTCGGCGCACGGCCACTGTGGTGGCCGCTACGTCGATCCCCGCCAGGACCTTGCGCAGTCCTCGCCCGTCCGCGTCGCCCTCGGGGTCGTCTACCACGAGCGCCACGGTGGCTACCGGAGCGCCTATCATGATGTCGTACCGTCGGCCCGCCAGCGTGACGTCACGTTCGATCCGCAGGCCGCTGCGGCGCAGTGCGGCGTGCAGGTTGTCTGCTGCCGAACAGAGTGCTGCCGTGCTGGTTTGTCCGTCGGCGGGCCCGTGCGCCAGCTCGGCCAGCAGTCCCTTTTGACTAGCCCACCACGCGTGGTCACCCACCACGACGAGCTGTGACTTGGCCCGGGTGATGGCAACGTTCCACAGGTTGGTCTGGTGGACCAGCCAATTCCGGGTGGATTCCCGCACGCCATGCGCGCCGACCGGTGAGACCACCATGATGTCCCGCTCGCCGCCCTGGAAGCGGTGGATCGTCCCGCACAAGACCTCAGTGATCGGAAGCCCGGCCGCCACGAGCTTTGTCTCGAGCTGGCGATGCTGGGCGGCCAGCGGCGTCACCACCCCGACCGACGCGTTCGGATATGCTGCCCGCAGGCGCTGCACTTCCGCCACCACCGCCAGGAGTTCCGGTGAGTTGGTGCCGGAGCCGTTGGCACCGTGGGTGAACGCGCCGTCGACGTGCTGCCACCGCACCGCCTGCTCGGCCAGCGCCGTGAGCCGGGCCGGGTCGGTCAGGACGGTGAGGCACCCCTGGTACACGTGCCGGTTCGGGCCAGCGACAATGTCGGGGTGGCACCGGTAGTGCTCGTCAAGCAGGTGAGTCCGGCTGGCGACGGCGGCGAACGGGTCATAGCCGGAGCACCGGGTGTACACCAGCCGCCGTGACTCCAGCCATTCGCTGCTCAGTCCCGCCTCAGCCTGCTGCTGCGGCTCCTCCTGCGCCGGCAAGGTGATCACCGGCGCGAGCTGCCTCGGGTCCCCGATGATCAGGGCGCGCCGGGCTCGGTAGAGCATCGGCAGGATAGCCGGGATGTCGCACTGTGCCGCCTCGTCAATGACGACGAGGTCGAACAGCGCCGGTTGCGGTGGCAGCACCCGAGCCGACATCGTCGTGGTCGCCCAGGCGGGGAGCGGACCGAGCAGCTTCCGGAACCCTCGCCACGTTTGTGGCTTGTCTTTTGACATCTCTTCGATGCGCAACCGCAGCAGGTCGGCACCGTCACGAACCCGGCGTGCAAGCTGTGTACGCAAGAGCCGTTGGCTGCGCTCTGGGCGCTCCACGGTGACCAGCTCGACCAGTCGGGACCAGGTGGTGGCCTCGTCCGGTAGTTCGGCGAGGCGACGCTGGCCACTGCGCCAGCGCAGCTCGACGGTGACCCGGTGGGCGAATTCCTCGACCGCCGCGCGGTCAGCCAGGCCGAACGCGCGCAGCCGCCAGCGCCACCACCAGCCGAGAATGCCACCGCGTATCGCCCGGTCCGCCAGGTCGACGAGGGCAACGAGTTTCGCTTCCTCTGCCGGCAACGCGAGCTCGTCGCGGTCACCGGCCGGCTGCTCGGTGGCGAGTTCGGCAAGATCCCGCTCGAGGAGACGTCGATCATCGAGCTCGTCACGGAGCGCAGTGATCTCCTTCTGGATGATGCGCAGCTCTGCCTCGGTGGTGTGCTCGTCGCCGGAGCGGCCGCCGGCCTGGGTGGTGAGCAGCCCGGCGAGCAGTTCCGGCTCCTTGACTTGCTGATCCTGGTTGCCGGTCCGCACCACCAGACCGGGGCCGATCCCGTCGGCGATGCGCTTGACCACCTCATTCACCGCCCGGTTGCCGGTGGAGCCGACCAGTACGGTCTTACCCGCCGCAGTGGCGGTGGCGAGGAGAGCAGTGACGAGCTGGCTCTTTCCAGTGCCGGGCGGTCCCTGCGCGACGGTGAGCCGATGGGACATCGCGGCCTGGATGATCTGCTCCTGGGCCTCATTGAGCCGGTCCGGTGCCACGATGGTCACCGGCGTGGCGGGCGGCTCATCGGCCACAGTCTCTCCGGCGAGCGCGTCGAGAGCGGTCATGACGATCTTCGCGGGATCCTTCGCGATGTCGCGCAGGTCCTCGATCAACTGCCGTGCGGCGCCACTGGGGCCGGCGCCGTACAGCACCGCCGTGTTCTGCACCCGGTTGAATGGCCCTGCGGTCACCGTCCCAGTGAGCGCGGCCGGATCAAGGGGAACGGCAGCCGCGACACCGAGAACCTCCAGCAAGCGCCGGACAGTCTCGCCGAGCGCGCCGGCCTCGCCAGGGACGAAGGTTTCCTCAACCCGCTGGACCAGGTCGTCGATCTCCACGTCGCTCAGCCCGAGCTCTTTGGCTAATGCCCGGTTGGGTTGGGGCGGCAGGGTGGCGAGTAGCCCTCCCTCCGGCGTGAGTGTCACGTCGCAGGCGAGCAGCGGCGCGAACCGGGGCCCCGAGCCCCTCCGTTTGCCGGGCAGGACGAGCACCGGGTACCCGTATCGGAGCTGGTGACCGTCAGCCGCGACCCGCTGGCCGAAAGCGGCGACCTCTTCAGTGCCGCCCCGATCCGTCGCCTCACGGGCAAACACCCGCTCCGGTCCCGGTGGCATCGGCTGATATTTCAGCCGCGCGTTGATGTCGACGAAGGACTCCAACACCGCCGAGCGCTCCAGGCAGGAGGCGTAGTAGCGCAGCAACCGTCGCCATTGGTCCGCGTCGAACGCCGCAGCGTCGGCGTCGATGCGCTGGTTTTGCGGCGTCGTGCGAGGCGTGGCCTGGTCCACTGGCTCGACCGTCACCAGCTTGATGGGCTCGGTGACGCCCTCGCTCGACTCGACCGGCCGCCGGTGCGGATCGCGAGCCAGCTGCCCCTGCACGTAGCGCGCCAGGTCATTCGTGGTGATCCAGAGCTCTCCGTCCGGGGTCACCGCCGCACCCCGCAGCCCGGTGAGCAGCGCCTCGGTGAACAACGAGGGACGATCATCCCCCTGGGTCTTGGCTGCTCTCGCGTGGTTACTGGAGGTGAGGATGAACGTGCCATGCTGGCGCAACCCGCGGCGGGGTTCCTGCCGGACACCCCCACGGAACCGGTTGCGTGCCCCAAACGCTCCGGAGAAGCAGCAGTCCAGCAGCACCACCTTCTGGCTGGCGCGCGTGATGTTCAGCAGATTGCGTAACACGCCGTCGGTGTCCACCGCAGTGGTGTGCAATTGCTCGCGCCGGGTGTCGGTCGCGGCGAGGAACACCGACTCACGGTCGAGTTCGCTCATCAACCCGTGCCCCGAGTAGTACAGCAGAGCGAAATCACCCACTCGGCGGGCGCCGAAAAATTCCTCGACAACTGCGGTCAGCCGCTCCCGGTCGAGATCAAGATATGGATCAACGCTGTCGAAAGCACCGGCGGCATCGAACAGCGCCTTCAGCTGGCCGATGTCGTGGCGCACCGCAGGCAGCGCCGCCAGCGCCGGGTCAGCGTGGAACGTGGCGGTGCCCAGCAGCAGGGCATGGCGGCCCATCAGGACCGGTCGCCTTCGATGGCGCTCTGGACGGCTTTGATGACCGTCTCCACCTCGCCTCGGGTGGGACGGTCGATGGTGAGCTCGGTGTCACCGACCTTGAGGTGCACTCGGCGCCCAGCATTGCGGTTGGTGAACGCCACGGCACCCTCGACGAGCACGCGAAGGTAGGCCGGGTCCGCTGCGGGGAGCACGCTGAGCATGGCGGCGGCGACCTCAGCCACACCCTTGTCGCCCGGCCTGGCAGGCACAGCCACATAGTCCACCTCGCCTGCCGCGCGGAGCTCGTCGGCGAGTTCCGCGGTCAGCCGTTCCAGGACGAAGTCGTCATCCTCAGCGGTGGTCGTGAACCACACCAGCATCCGTATATGCGCCAACGAGCCCTCCCAAGAAATCAGACACGGTCAGCTTACGGCAAGTGATCGTTCACCGAAGCCCGGTCGGACTCCATCCTTGCGGAGTAACCTCTATTGGTTAGGTGAGGTCATGCGCAACTTTTTGGCCACGGCTACCGGCGTCA
Organism: Pseudonocardiaceae bacterium; assembly: GCA_050699715.1. GTDB lineage: Bacteria > Actinomycetota > Actinomycetes > Mycobacteriales > Pseudonocardiaceae. The sequence goes on along the minus strand of JBOHFR010000003.1, from coordinate 84,508 downwards.
GGCTGCCACAGGTCGTGGTACGGGTCGCGGTCAGGGTTCTGGTCCGGCCCGCGTTCGGGTCGTGGGTTTCGAACGCGGTCAGGCGTTGGTGGTTGGACGCGTGCTCGGTGGGCAACCGGGTGCCGCGTGGCACCGAGGTACGGTCGGTCCGGCTTGGTGAGGTGCCCGGTGTTCGGGTCGCGCACCCCGGTGCCGACTCGGGCGGCGCGGTCGCCGGTCGGGCGGTGCTGTACCTGCACGGCGGCGGCTATACCGCTGGCTCGTCTCGGACCCACCGCGCGCTGGCTGGGCACCTGTCGCGGGCTGTGGCGGCGCCGGTGTTCCTGCTTGATTACCGGTTGGCCCCGGAGCACCCGCACCCGGCGGCGCTGATGGACGCGCTGGCCGCGTACCAGGCGCTGCGCCGAGCCGGGTACTCGCCCGAGCGGATCGTGCTCGCTGGTGACTCGGCCGGAGGGGGGTTGGCGGTGGCGGCTGCGCTGGCGTTGCGTGCTGCGGGCGAACCGCTGCCAGTGGCGTTGGCGCTGCTGTCGCCCTGGTTGGACCTCACCCTGGGCGGCGAGTCGATCAGGGGCAATGCGTCCCGCGACGCGATGCTCACCAGCGCGTGGCTGGCCGTCGCGGCCGATGAGTACCGTGCTGGCCGCGAGGCGGCTACCCCCGGGATCTCACCTTTGTACGCTGAACTGAGCGGGTTGCCGCCGATGGACGTCCAGGCCGCCGGGGACGAGTTGCTGGTCAGCGACGCGGACCGGTTCGTCGAGCGAGCCCGGGCCGCCGGCGTGCCGGTCAGTTACCGGCGCTACGCCGGCCTGTGGCACGACTTCCAGCTGCACGCTGGCCTGTTGCAGGAGGCCGATGCGGCCGTGGCTGACCTGGGCCGGGCACTCGGCAGGCGATGGGAGGACCGCCGGGAGCAGGGCCCTCAGCGGCGCGGACTGGGTGGGTCCCGGCGGCGCGCGGATGGGCAGGGCCCGCGGGTGGCGATCATCGGTGCCGGGTTCGGCGGTCTGGGTATGGGCATCGCGCTGCGCCGCGCCGGCTTCGCCAACTTCACGATTTTCGAGAAGGGCGATGACATCGGCGGCGTGTGGCGGGACAACACCTACCCGGGCGCGGCCTGCGATGTCCCGTCCCACTTGTACTCGTTCTCCTTCGAACCCCACCGCGACTGGTCCCGCCGGTACTCCCCGCAGGCGGACATCCTGGCTTACCTGCGCTGCCTGGTGGACCGGTACGACCTAGCGGAGCACCTGCGGCTCGGTACCGAGGTCGTCCGGGCCGACTTCGACGGGACCACCGGCCGTTGGCGGATTGAGCTGGGCGGTACCGAACCGGGCGGCGCGCAACGGAGAGGTGGTGAGACCGTCGAGGCCGACGTGCTCATCTCGGCTTGCGGTCAGCTATCGCGGCCGTACTGCCCGACTGTCCCGGGTCGCTCGGAGTTCGCTGGCGAAGCTTTTCACTCCGCCCGCTGGGACCACTCCGTGGAGCTGGCCGGCAAGCGGGTCGCGGTGATCGGTACCGGGGCCAGCGCGATCCAGTTCGTACCGGCGATCGCGCCGCGGGTCGGCCACCTGACGGTGTTCCAGCGCTCCGCCCCGTATGTGATCCCGAAGCTGGACCGCCGGTACCGAGACTGGCACCGCCGGATGTTCACCCGGCTGCCAATAGCCCAGGCAGCCGCCCGGCTGGGGTTCTGGACGTTCTTCGAGACGTTCACCACTGCGGTGGAGATCGTCAAACCAGTGATCATTCCGTTGCGGCTGTCCTTCCGGGCACAGCTACGCATCCAGGTCCACGATCCAGCCACCCGCGCGGCGCTGAAGCCGAACTACCCGATGGGCTGCAAACGGATACTGATGTCCAGCGACTTCTACCCAGCACTGAACCGGCCCAACGTGGAGCTGGTCACCAAGCCGGTGGTTGAGATCACCAAGACGGGGGTGCGAACGGCGGACGAATCCCGAGAAGCCGACGTGATCATCTTCGGTACCGGGTTTACGGCCAGCGACTTCCTGGCGCCGATGGAGATCCGCGGACTCGGCGGCCGTGACCTCAACCAGACGTGGCGCCACGGTGCCCGCGCCTATCTGGGCCTCACGGTTCCCGGCTTCCCCAACCTGTTCCTGCTGTACGGGCCGAACACCAACCTCGGCACCAACTCGATCATCCACATGCTGGAAAGCCAGATCGCCTACGTCATCGACGCGTTGCGCAACCTCGAGCACACCGGTGCTGCCTACCTGGACCTGCGCCCGGACGTGGACGACGCCTTCGACGCCGAGATGCAGCGCCGGCTCGCCAACTCGATCTGGGCCACCGGCTGCACTAGCTGGTATCAGACCGCCACCGGCCGGATCACCAACAACTGGCCGGGCTACACGAGCGAGTACCGTCGCCGCACCCGGCGGGTGGACCTGGCCGACTACCACGTAGTTGCTGTGCCGGCGGCGGGATTCGAACCCACACTGGCGGGTTCCTAAGACCCGTGCCTCTGCCGTTGGGCTACGCCGGCTTGCGGTGTCGAACGCACCAGGTGTGCAGGATACGGCGTCAGACTCCGAGGTCTTTGCGTAGCTTGGCGACGTGGCCGGTGGCGCGGACGTTGTACAGTGCGTTGGCGATGCGGCCCTGCGGGTCGATCACGAAGGTGGATCGGATGACGCCGGTGATTGTCCTGCCGTACATCTTCTTCTCGCCGTAGGCGCTGTAGGCGGTGAGCACGCAACGGTCCACATCGGAGAGCAGCGGGAAGGTGAGGCCTTCCGCGTCGCGGAACTTCGCCAGCTTCGCCGGCGCGTCTGGGGAGATGCCGAGTACTGCGAAACCGGCCGTGTCCAGCTCGGCGAGGTTGTCCCGGAAGTCGCAGGCCTGCGTGGTGCAGCCGGGGGTGGCCGCCGCCGGGTAGCAGTAAAGCACCACGGACCGGCCGCGGTAGTCCGACAGCGAGACAGGCTTGCCGTCGGCGTCGGGCAGGGTGAACTCTGGGGCGGTGTCGCCGGGGGACAGCGGGGCGTTGTCGGTCACGAGGCCTGACGGTACCGCTCGGATGGGGTGGCTTCGCCACCTGGGCACACGAGTGGTTACGGTGTGCCGCACGCATCCCCGCGCGAGGAGGACTCTATGGCCCGCGACGCCGACACCATCGAACGCGACATTGCGCAGGCCCGCGATGCGCTGGCCGCGACGCTGCAGGAAATCGGTACCCGGGTTGATCCTCAGCGCTTGATCGCGGCTGGTAAGGAGCAGGTGGAGACCACCCTGGCCAATCCGAGAGTGCGCTACTCGCTGATGGCCTTCGGCGCGCTCATTGTGCTGGCGCTGCTGCGCAAGCTCTTCCGCTGAGCCGCCACAGCCACCACGTCACAGCGTCACCACAGCGAAGGACTCGCCGTCTAGCCGCACGGTGTCCTGCGTTGTAGTGGCTTGCCCGGAGGCGAGCAGAACCTGAGTGGGCTGGTCATCCAGCGCAACGGTGGCCGGCTGCCCGCTCAGGTTCACCACCACCCGCAACGCACCGCGGTGCAGCACCAGCGTGCGGGCTTGCTCATCCACCTCGACGGTCAGGGCATCCAGCCGGGGATCAGCTAGCTCCGGGCGGCTCTTGCGCAGCGCGATCAGCTCACGGTAGGTGCGCAGCAGTGTGGCGTGTGGCTCGGCACCGGGTTCGGACCAGTCCAGCTGGGAGCGGCGAAAAGTCTGCTCGTCGTTCGGGTCGGGGACATCCGTCTCGTCCCACCCGTGCTCAGCGAACTCGGCGTAGCGGCCCTGGCGGATAGCCGCGCGCAGCCCCGCGTCGGGCATGAAGGAGAAGAACTGGAACGGGGTGGCCGCGCCCCACTCCTCACCCATAAAGATCATCGGCGTGTACGGGGAGCACAACACCAGCGCCGCGCCGCAGGCCAGCAGGCCGGGGGACAGGGTGGCCGAGATTCGGTCACCGGTGGCGCGGTTGCCCACCTGGTCGTGGTTCTGCAGGTAGGTGACGAACTTCCAGCCGGGCAGGTGTGCTGTGTCCACCGGGCGGCCGTGGGTGCGCTGGCGGAAGCGTGACCAGCGCCCGTCGTGGAAGAACGCGCCGCGCAGGGTGCGGGCCAGGTCGGGTAGCGTGCCGAAGTCGGCGTAGTAGCCCTGCCGCTCACCGGTCAGCGTGGCGTGCAGGCAGTGGTGGACATCGTCGTCCCACTGCGCGGTCAGCCCGTAGCCCCCGGCGGCCCGCGGAGTGACCAGCTTCGGGTCGTTGAGATCAGATTCGGCGATCAGTGACAGCGGCCGGCGCAGGTGCGTGGCCAGGGCGTCCACCTCAGTGGCCAGTTCCTCCAGCAGGTGGGTGGCCCGGGTGTCCCGCAAAGCGTGCACGGCGTCCAACCGCAACCCGTCCAGGTGGTAGTCGCGCAGCCATCCCACCGCGTTGTCGATGACGTAGCGGCGCACCTCGTCGGAATGCGGGCCGTCCAGGTTGAGCGTCGGGCCCCAGATGTTGCTCCCGGCGAAGTAGGGACCGAAGCGGTCCAGGTAGGCACCGGAAGGGCCGAGGTGGTTGTGCACGACGTCGAGGACCACGCCCAGCTCTCGGTCGTGGCAGGCGTCCACGAAACGCTTGAAGGCGTCGGGTCCACCGTAGTTCTCGGTGACGGCGTACCAGTCGACTCCGTCGTAGCCCCAGTTGCGGGGCCCGTCGACGGCGTTGACCGGCATCACCTCGACCAGATCGACGCCCAGCTCGGTGAGGTGCTCGAGGCGCTCGATCGCGGAGTCGAAGGTGCCGGCTGGAGTGAACGTCCCGATGTGCAGCTCGTAGAGCACGCTGCCGGCCAGTGCCCGGCCGGTCCAGCGCTGGTCTGTCCACTCGAAGGCACTGTGGTCGTAGACCCGGGACGCCGCGTGCACCCCGCCCGGCTGCCACCGGGATCGGGGGTCGGGTAGCGGGGTGTCCTCATCCAGCTGGAACGCATAGTCGCTGCCTGATCCGGCGTCATCGATTGTCACGCACCACCAGCCGTCGGCCGAGCGGGCCATCTCGTGCTCGGCGCCATTCACCACGACCCGTACCCGCTGGCGCTGCGGAGCCCACACCGTGAAGTCCATAAGCACCGATCTTGTCAGGGTTGCGTGGCATTGTCTGGTCATCACCGTGGCGAGGGGGCAGCATGGGGGCATGGCTACTGGGTTGGACGGGTTCGGTCCCTCGGGGGAGTTCACTGTCGAGGATCTTGAGCGGATGCCTGACGACGGGCGCCGCTACGAGCTGCTCGACGGGGTGCTCGTCGTGAGCCCCGTGCCGGGAGTGTGGCACCAGGAGGTGGTGTTCGCGCTCGCCCGGGCGCTGCACGCCGCCTGCCCGCCAGAGCTGCATGTGGTGATCGCGCCGTTCGAGTGGCGCGGCGGCAGGCGCACCGCGCTGCAACCCGATGTGCTGGTCGCGCGGCACGGTGACCTGCTCGCGGTGGAGGGTGGGAAATACCTCGAGGCACCTCCGGTGCTCGCCGTGGAGGTGCTTTCGCCGAGTACCCGGCGGATCGATCGGCTGTCGAAACTGTCCGCCTACGAGGAGGCAGGTGTCGCCTCGTACTGGCTGGTCGACCCCGATCCGCAAGCACCCTCGCTGCACGCGTTGGATCTGGTCGACGGCCGCTATGTCGAGGTCGGGTGCCCCTCGGGCGAGCAGGCCTGGCAAGCGACGCGGCCGTTCCCGGTCACCGTCGCGCCCGCGGACCTCGTCGCCGGCCTGCGCCGAGACTGAGGGTCGCTATGCGTGGCCCGGCGTGGTAGCCATGATGTCCTCGGCGGTGACCGCCAAGACATCGTCGGGGACGTTGTCGACGCGCTCGCGAGCACACAACGCGAGTCGCATAGTTCGCGGGTCCGCCCCGGGCACCGCGCCGACCTTCGCGCTGAGCGCGCGGATGGTGCGGGTGGCGTCCAACCGGGCTGCCCACTTCGCCTCGCCAGCGAGGACGGGGGTGCGGGCCTGGCCGGCCAGGGCCACCGCATCGATCTCCACCGTACCGTCGGCGGACCACCAGGGGCCTACCGCGACGATGCCGTCACCGAACTCGCCTCGCGCAGCGAGAACACGCAGGTGCGTCCGGAACATCTCCTCCCAGCGGGGGCCGAGGAAGTCGGGTAAGCCCTCCAGCAGCACCGGCAGGATGGCCTCCCCGAGTCCACGCTCGATCTCCGCGCGGAACCGGGCGAGCACGTGCAGCCAGAACGCGAGGAAGTTGTCCGCCACCCGGTAGTGGACACGCCGCGACCGCGCGGCGTCAGTGACCGGGACCACCCGCTCCACCAACCGCAGCGCGACGAGCCGTTCGAGCGTGCGGGTTGGCTCAGCGCGCAGCGCGTCCCTGATCTCTCCGTGTTTTGTCCGTCCCGCCGCGATCGCATGCAGCACCGCCGACGGGTACTCGCCCCGTTCGGTCTCGGTCGCCAGTACCAGCTGCCCCTCAGTGAGCAGCGGTGCACCTGGGCGGCAGGCGAGTCGCAGCAGGTTGGCCGCCAGGTCGGCGTCCTGGTCCCACCACGACAGGTACAGGGGCATGCCCCCGAGCAGCCCGTAGACCGTGGCCCGGTCCGTGGCGGACAGTCGGGGGAGCAGCAGCGCCCCTTCGGATGGCCGGAACGGGTGCACCTGGAGTGACAGCCCGAAACGGCCGTAGAGCGGAGCCCGTTGCTCCTGGAGCGCCTCCATGTGCCGGACCGCCGACCCGCACAGCAGCAGGCGGAGCTGGGTGCGCCCGGCGGCCCGGTCCAGGAAGGCACGGAGCACCCCGGGCAACTCCGGCGAGGTCAACGCCAGCTCGGGAAACTCATCCAGCACCACGAGCAGGGGCTCTTGCGCGGCCAGCTGGGCGAGTCCGTCGAGCGCGTCGTCCCAGTCGGCGTAGGGGCGGGCGAGCAGGTCCCGAAGCTGGTACGGGGCCACGTGGTGCACCTGCCGGGAGAGTTGGGCGAGCTCGCCGCCCGCTGGCCGGCCCGCCCCGGTGTGGAACACCGCGGGGCGATCGACGGCGAAGCGTTGCAGCAGGGCGGTCTTACCGACTCTGCGTCGTCCCCAGACCAGGGCGGCTGGGGAGTCGGTTCGCCACCACCGCTGCAGCGCGGCGAGTTCGTCCTCGCGGTTGACGAACATGACCCTCAGTTCTCACGTCTCATGTAACTGACAATTCAGGTAACTTACTCCAACTGTTAGTTACCTCGCCAGTAGTCATTGCGATAGTCAGGCCGGAGGCGGCCTTCCGATCTTGTCAGGGTTGCGTGGCATTGTCTGGCTATGACCGTGGCGAGGGGGCAGCATGGGGGCATGGCTACTGGGTTGGAGGGGTTCGGTCCCGCGGGGGAGTTCACCGTTGAGGATCTCGGGCGGATGCCTGACGACGGGCGCCGCTACGAGTTGCTGGACGGGGTGCTCGTCGTGAGCCCAGCGCCGGGAGTGTGGCACCAGGAGGTTGCGGGGACGCTGTATCGCCTCCTGTACCAGGCGTGCCCGCCAGAGTTGCATGTGGTGATTGCGCCGTTCGAGTGGCGACGTGGGCGGGGGACCGCGTTGCAGCCGGACGTGCTGGTGGCACATCGGAGTGATTTGCTGGCCGTTGAGGGCGGTGGGTTTCTGGGGCAGCCTCCGGTGCTCGCCGTGGAGGTGCTCTCGCCGAGTACCCGGCGGATTGATCGGCTGTCGAAGCTGTCCGCCTACGAGGAGGCCGGTGTCGCCTCGTACTGGCTGGTCGACCCCGATCCGCAAGCGCCCTCGCTGCGCGCGCTGGATCTGGTGGACGGCCGCTATGTCGAGGTCGGGTGCCCCTCGGGCGAGCAGGCCTGGCACGCGCGGCGGCCGTTCCCGGTCACCGTCGCGCCCGCAGACCTCGTCGCCGGGCTGCGCCGGTCACCGTGACTGTGCGTGGCCCATCATCGGAACGCCAGAGCCGCGGCGCTGCGGCCTTGCCTGCCCTCGCCGCTTGTTGCGCCGCGTTAGCGGCCACCCCACGCCGACTGCTGCGACCCCGTCGCCCCGACCAACGGCTGCTCGCCAAACTTCAGGACGTAGGGGTGCCGCGAGCTCGAGCCGTCGTGCGCCTCATGGCGTTGCCCCAGGCCCGCATGAGCGCTCCAGCGGTGGTGGTCGCCGAAGGTGCTCGGCGGCCCTGGCGCCTTGAGCTGGGAATGACAACGTTCGTTGTAGAGCACCCGAGCGCGCGAATCCTGGTGGACCCATCGATGTGCAGCGATGTCCATCAACGGGTCCTGCCCCAGTTGCCAACGCCATTCCGGCTGTTCGTCGCCCCGGATCGTCCCGTCACCGGGCTTGCTGACGCGCTCCAGCGGGTTGGCCGAGATATCCACGACGTCGACTTCGTCCTGCCCACCCATCTGCACTGGGACCACGTCTCGGGGCTCCTCGAACTTCCCCAGCAGGTGGCGGTGCGGACACGGCCAGTTGAACGCGACTTCGCCCTCAATGTTGGCGGCCCTCCGATGGGAGTCGCCTGCGGGCCGCTTCGAGGGCGACGGTTCGATACCTACGACCTCGATGGGCCGCCGGTGCTCACCTTCGAGCGCAGCCACGACCTGTTCGCCGACGACTCGGTCGTGCTCGTGGACCTCGCCGGTCACACCCCTGGCAGCGTCGGCGTCTTATTCAACCTCGATGGCGACCGCCGGGTGCTGCTCGCCGGAGACGCTGTCTGGCATCGGCTGCAAATTCGCCTGCTGCGGGAGAAAGCGCCTTTCCCGGGGCAGCTCGTGGACGACGACCGCGACGCCGCATTCGCCGCCGTCCACCGCCTCCACGCCCTGCCACCCACCATCGAGATCATCCCGAGCCACGACCGCGACGCAGCCATACCCTGGTCGACCGGTCCCGGCGCTACCCACTGTAACTAACCTGGGCCATTTACCGATCGCGACATGTGACCTATAGTCGATACCATGAATCGGGGACGTCGGGGGCGACGCCAAGTCCCGGCATGGCTTATCACATATTTTTTCTTACCGCTCGCGGCTGTTGCTCTGCCGTTCCTCTGGTTGTACTACCACGTTCCGGCCGTGGTTATTATTTGGGCGTCACTGACGCTGTTACTCTATTATCTATTCGCCGCCCCGACTACATGCGGAGCAGTTAAATCGAACGGCAAAGGCACTTGCGGCAACAACGCCTATGGCGTCCTGGGAGCCTGTTGACTACAAGATCATAAGGACCAGAAACGTCAACGCCTGTGGCGTCGACTGCGGCGTCCGCTAACCCGGCTTCCTCCAGAGACCCGAGCGGCAGCCCCCCGTTCAACAGTTGGACCCACGCCGGTGTATTCCTATACTCCGCCCGCTCAACCCTCGCCGATAAAGCTGGAAACGATGATATCAGTCGCGACGGTGACAATCAGCGCCCTTTCCCTCATTCTCTCTTTCCTGGTGTGGCGATTCCCTGTGAAATGATGATCTACTGTATCGCTTTGGCATCAATGCGGTGCTAGGCGAACGACAGGTCGACGCCAGCACGCCTCTCGGTGACCAACCGACGTAGTCACAAAGCTGGAGCTTAGGTTGGCACCTTACCGGTGGCAGCCAAGACGTCTGCCTCGGCTTGAAGCAGCACGTGCTTGGCGGCATGCAGGCGCTGTGCTGCGGTTGCGGCGACCGCCGGTTCCGAAGCGTGGGCTGCTTCCAGGGCTCGCAGAGCCCTCCGCAGGTTGTCGACGAGTCGCCGCTGTGTGTCCTCGATCTCCTTCTCGACGCGTATCGCCGCCTCCGGAGGCAGTGGACGGGACGGGTCGTAGACGAACGCGCGCTCCCTTTCTCGGCGCCAAGCGACGAGACGATCGGCCAGCACTGGCCCGAATTGCGGAACCTGCTGGACGCGCTGGATCTCGATGTCCCAGGCCGTGTCGATGCCATAAGCGGACAGCATTGCCACGCGCCCGGTTCCGATTCCTTTAATGCGAGCCGACTCGATCAGCTGTGCTTGCAGGAATTGCCGCAGTTGCTCCTGAGGCTTGTTCTTCTCCAGCTGCCGGTACCTCTCAGCCCGCTGGGATGGCAGACCATCCCACTGGCGTGACGCCCGGGTAGCCGCTGTCAGAGCTGCGGTATGCGCCGGGAAGCGGTTCACCCGCTCGAGCTCCGTGGCGGCGTCCGCTTCTTCGCTCTTGGCAGCGCGGTAGGCGTTGATCCACGGTTTCCGGCGCCGTCTGCGTGCGCCGACGCCAAACACCAAGGCAACGGCACCAAGAAGGATGAACAGCCCACCGTGCGGTAGGAGGACTAGCCCCCCCACGATAAGCAGGAGGCCCAGCAAGTAGCCGCCCCAGGCCAAGCCGGGTGTTGTGGCGGCTTGCTGAGCGGCAGGGTTCGCTACGACGCTGGAGGTCGCTGCAACCAGGGTCGGTGACACTGGCCGAGGCACCGCCGCAATGCGGCCAACTAATTGCTGGTATTCGTTTTCATACCGTTGCGTGAAAGTGGCCGTCGGGACACCGAAGAGAAACACGCCGGCACTCTGCTCGAAATCGCACCACGGGCACAGCGAGGCTGACCGAGGATAGTAGTGCTTGGGATTGCTCTGGCAATGCGCGAGGTCGGCGGCTAATTTCTCCAGAGCCTGCACCCACTCCCCGGCGGATGGCCGCGGACGTCGTGGAGCGGGAGACGCGAATGCAGACTCAAAGAGCTCGGCCACCCGGGACGGCAGTATTTCCATGCCCACCGTGTTTGGCGGTCGCTGCATGTGGCGGTCGGCGGCGTGGGCGTCAAAGGCGAACCGATGCTCGACGATGGCGCGTTCAATCGGCATCTCGCCCGCGCCCAGGAAGCGCCCGGCGTAGGGGTGACGCCCTAACATCAGCAGCTGAAAAATCGTGATGGCCAGCCCGAACGCGTCGTGGTCCGGGGTCCGCACCACCGAGTTCAGCGGTGCCTGATGCAGCTCCGGTGGCAAGAAGAGGTCCACCGCCACGGTGCATAGCAACGGGCGCCCATCGGGCACGGGCACCTGAAAGCTGTCGACGTCGATGAGCCTGACGGTACCGTCGCCTAACACCAAGATTGAACCCGGGTTCACGTCACCGATAACCAGTCCCAGAGCGTGGACGGCAGCGAACGCACGAGCGACGTTGCCGCTGACGTGCACAAGGAAGCGCCAGTCCGCAGTGGGGAAGTGCTTTCGGCGGCTGCTCGGGGTGTAAAGGTGGTGAATGTCCTTGCCGTGTTCCACGACAGGGAGCAACAGACCGTGCGCTTGCCCCTTCTCGTCGAGGACCAAGCCGGAGGGCCATGCGGTGAATCGGCCGATATCCGTATGACTGAATTGGGTCAAAATCTTGATCTTTTGAGCTCGTTCCACAGTCAGGGGGGAGGCATAGACTTTGATCGCCTGAGAACTATGTCCAGCGAGCCGATAAACAGCTCCTTCGCCACCTTCGCCAAGCTTGTCGCCAAGCCGCAGTGGGCGACCCCGCTCGTCAACGAAGCGCGACAACGCCGGAACCGTCTGCGAGGCGGCTCGCCATAACGAGCGTCAGATCGTCATCGGCACGTGACGTCACGGTGGGCGAGTTCAGGTACTTCGCCAGTCCAGCGCTGAGCTCTCGATCCTCGCCATCGGCTGTAGATAGGCGGATCGGACGCAGCATCCGCTCGAAGAATGGACTGTGCACCGTCTGCTGCTCATAGTGCAGAAGGAGGTGCTGCAGGCCGTCAGTGAACATAGCGACTTCATGCTGAGCATGGGGAAGCGTGTCGACTTGGAGCATCTGCATGGCTGTCGGGTCCGTGAGGAATGAGGTTGTATTGGCGTACTCGCCGCGCTGGGGCCAGAAAAGCCATGCCCACGAGTCGGTTCCGGCCTCGGGAGTGACGATGGCGCCATCGCCCACCTGCGCAAATGCCGACCACTGCCCGGCCAGCACCGCGCAAAGCAGCGTCGCGGCCAGCTCTCACTGCAGACATAGGCGGCGCCACGGGCACCTTCGGAGGCGCTGCCGGCGCCATCGGACACCACAGCAGTGAGGACTTGTCCCTGCGGAGTCGCGACAACCTCGCAGCGATAGGCGTCCTGGCAGGGCAGACCCTCGCGCACGTGGCTCGTGCCAGCTATTGCGGCCGCCGCGAACCGCCAGGTCGTCGGGTCGGGCACCGGCTCAGGTGGAAAATCATTGCCAAGAGCACCGCACTCGGTCACACGACCGCCCAGCCTTGTGGAGTCGCGGGGTTAAGTAGCGGTACCTCCTCGCCCGGTTGGGATCGGGACACCGAGCTCATGGAGTTCGACAGCCAGGTGAATAGGCTACCGAACTCCAGTCCCCGAAGCCGCAACGGTTGACGCGTGGAGATTTGCGCGAGCACGTCCATCTTGGCATCCTCAATGCCGACAGCGAAGAAACTGAATGCTTTGGTCTCCTCGTCCGAGCGGACACGCGCGGCAGCATCCCTCCAATTGTCAGTCGGCCCACCGTCTGTGATAAGAAAGACCCACGGCCGGTAGTAGGAGATGCCCTGCTGACGGTACAGCTGTTTACGCTGCTCAATGAGGTCGAGGCCAGTATTGATGGCCTCGACCATTGGTGTGGCGCCGTTGGCTCGCAGGACGGGGGCCGTGAAGTTCTCGGCCGTAGTGAAGTCGGTCTCCAGGCGTACGGGACCGAAGGATAGGACTGCCACCTCCACGCGCTTGGCTGCTAGTCCATCCGGGATTGTCCACGAACTCGCTCGCGTCAAACGGGACCTGGTCGAAACTCGGCATGTCATGATTTTCTCACCCGGGCCGGTGAGAGTCAGGGCGACGGGGTAGCGGGCGAGCAGGCCGGACACGCTCACCGCAGGCCGAGCACGGTGCGCAGCGCGGCGTCGAGCTCCGCCATTTCGTGCAGGGCAAGCCGTCCTACTCGATCACCGAGCCGTTGCGGGTCCACGGCGGTCGTCTGCTCCACCAGGACCCGGGTCATGCGGCCTTCGATCTCGATCTCTGGTCGGAACGACGCGGACCGAGCGGCGGTGGAGGTAGGGGCAACGAGCCAGGTGGACAGCGGGAGGAGGTCGGACTGCACGACGACGGCGAGCCGCGCACCCTGTTGCTCATGGCCACGCGGCTGGCGCGCTGCTCGCAGCCGGTGCACGTCACCACGCACGCAGCGGCTCCAGGTCGGCCAGAACCTGCCGAGCCTCCGCGACGTCGGCGGGATCCTGGGCCAGCGCGATGGCTTCGGCGCGCAGCCGTGTCGCCTCATGCCGCTGGGCCTCGTGGATCAAAGCCTCTCGGATGGCCGCAGAGGTCGTCGTCCCGTCCGCGGTGAGAGCTGCCAGTGCGCGCGCGCTCTCGTCGTCGGGTCGGAAGGTAATCGTGGTCATAACACGAAGTGTAAGACACATGTGTGGGTCACCCTAGGCTAGTCCGCGAGCAGCAGGGCGACGGGGTAGTGGGCGAGCAGGTCGGCCAGCGGCACGTGACTCGAGGCCGGGAAGCCGGTGAACGCGTCGGTCCAGGTGCCCTCGGGCAGCGGCAGCGCGGTCTCGTTCCAGCCGCCGCGGGACGCGAGCCCGACGGGTAGCCGGGTGGCGACCGCGACGACCCCGGTGCGGTCGAACGCGACGGCGTGCGGCGCGGCGGGGCCGGTGGCGCGCAGCGGGGTGTAGCCGGTGAAACGCTCGGGATGCTCGCGCCGGGCGCGCAGGGCGCGGGATACCACGAGTAGCTTGGCCGCGCCAGAGTCATCCACTTCGGGCAGCCAGCCACCGTCGATCCGCGCCAGCAGCTCGGCGCGGGTAGCGAAGTCCACCGTCCGGCGGTTGTCCGGATCCACCAGCGAGAGATCCCACAGCTCGCCGCCCTGGTAGGTGTCCGGCACACCGGGCATGGCCAGCTGCACGAGCGCCGTGGCTAGGGAGTTCGACCGTCCGGGCGGGATGATCCGGGCCGCTGCCCGCGCCACCGCGGCGCACAGCGCAGAGGTATCCAGCGCGGCGTCGGCGAGGCCATGCAGGGCGGTCTCGAACGGCTCATCTGGATCGGTCCAGCTGGTGCGGGTCCGCGCCTCGCGCATCGCTTTGTCCAGGTAGGCGTGCAGCCGGTCTGGCGGCAGCGGCCACGCCCCGACCAGGGTCTGCCAGAGCAGGTGTCCCAGTGCCGGGTCGGGCAGGCTGGCACTGGCCGCCTGCGCCAGCCTGGTGAACTCCCGGACGGCGTCGGCCCACCACTCCGGTAGTTCGGAGAGCACCGCCAGCCGGGCTCGGACGTCGGCGGACCGTTTGGTGTCGTGGGTGGACAGCGTGGTCATCCCCCACGGAGCGATCTCTTCGCGGCGTGCCGCAGCGGCGTGGAAGGCGTCGAGCTCGAGCCCGAAGCGGGCTGGATCTCCGCCCACCTCGTTGAGCGTGACGAATCGGGTCCAGCGGTAGTAGGCGGTGTCCTCCACTGCCTTGGCCATCACCGCGCCGGAGCTCTGCTGGAACCGGATAGCGAGCTCGTCGCGGGGATCCCGCAGCCGCGGCGAGAGTGCCGCTAGCGTCGCGGCCAGGTCAGGACGCCGGTGCGCAGCGGCCGCCAGCGCCTGATCCAGGTGCTCGACCCCATGATCGGGCAGGTACGAGCGGTAGACCGGGAAGCACGCCAACACCTCCGCCAACGCGTCGGTGATATTAGGGGCATTAGGGACCAGCGCGGCCAGGCGCCGCAGCTCAGCGCCGAGCATGCCGGTGGCCACGTCACGCTTGCAGTCGTGCACCAGCCGCGCCCAGTCGGTGTGGACCCCGGTCAGCTCAGTGTCCAGCGCGGTGAGCGTCGCTTCCCCGGCGGGGTCGACCAGCACCCCGTCGACCTCGGCGAGCGCGTCGTAGCCGGTCGTGCCCGCCACCGGCCAGGAACGGGGTAGCTCCTCGCCCGGCTCGAGGATCTTCTCCACCACGATCCAGACGTCGGGAGCGTGCTCATGCAGCCGGTGCAGGTAGCCTGCGGGGTCGGTGAGGCCATCCGGGTGGTCGACGCGCAGGCCGTCAACGTCGCCTTTAGCGACCCAGCGCAGCACTTCATCATGGGTAGCGGCGAACACCTCGGGGTCCTCCACCCGGACCGCGGCCAGCTCGCTGACCGCGAAGAAGCGTCGATAGCCCACATCGGCCCGCCAGGAGACCAGCCGGTAGTGCTGCGCCTCGTGCACTTGCCGCGGGACGGCGCCAGCCGTGCCGAGCGCCAGCGGGAAGGTGCGCTCGTGGTAGCGCAACACGTCACCGTCTACCCGCAGGTCGTCCAGTGCGTCGGGAGAGTCGGCCAGGACGGGCAGGTGCAGCGGCCAGCCGGTGATGTCAAACCACCGCGCGAAGCGCGAGGACGGCCCGTGCCGCAGCAGATCCCACCAGGCTGGGTTCGCCTTCGGGTCGGCCACCCCGAGGTGGTTGGGCACGATGTCCACGATCAGCGCCAACCCGTGCTGGCGAACGGCGGCCACCAGCGCGCGCCAGCCAGGCTCCCCGCCGAGCACCTCGGATACCCGGCTGGGATCAGCCACGTCGTACCCGTGCTCCGATCCTGGCATCGCGGCCAGCAGCGGTGAGGTGTACACCGCGCCGACGCCCAGCGAGGCCAGGTAGGGCACCAGGGCAGCGGCATCGGCGAAGGTCAGGCCCGGGCTGAGCTGCAGCCGGTACGTTGAGGATGGAATCACCATGGGGTTGAGTGTGGTGGCGTCATGCCGAGCGCTCCAGTACCACCAGCGACCGAGCGGTGATGGTGATCTTGGAGTCTCCGGGGGCGGTGAGGCCGCGGGTCCCCGGTGGTTCACCGGTCGCGGTGTCCAGTACGACGGTCCATTCCTGCCCGTAGCCGTTGCCGGGCAGTTGCACGTTGATGTCCTCGTGGTGGGTGTTGAAGCAGAGCAGGAATGAGTTGTCGGTGACCCGCTGGCCGCGGGCGTCATGGCCCGGGATGCTCCCGCCGTTGAGGAACACGGTCAGACAGGGACAGATCGCCCCCTCCCAGTCATGCTCGGTCATCTCCTCTCCGCACTCGGTGAACCACGCGATGTCGCGCAGCTCGTCGCCGCCTCGGATCGGGCGGCCGGCGAAGAACCTGCGGCGGCGGAACACCGGGTGCTCGCGGCGCATCGCGATCAGCGCCGAGGTGAACCTGGCCAGTTCCTGATCGGCGTCGGCCCAGTCCACCCAGGACAGCTCGTTGTCCTGGCAGTAGGCGTTGTTGTTGCCCCGCTGGGTGCGGCCGAGCTCGTCGCCGTGCAGCAGCATCGGGATGCCCTGGGACAGCAACAGGGTGGCCAGCATGTTGCGCCGCTGTCGAGCCCGCAGGGCGAGCACTTCGGGGTCGTCGGTGGGGCCCTCTACCCCGCAGTTCCAGGATCGGTTGTCATCGGTGCCGTCCCGGCCGTCCTCGCCATTGGCCGCATTGTGCTTGTCGTTGTAGGACACCAGGTCGGTGAGGGTGAACCCGTCGTGCGCGGTGACGAAGTTGATTGACGCGTAGGGCCGCCTCCCGTCGTTCTGGTAGATGTCGGAGGAGCCGGTGAGCCGGAAACCGAACTCGCCGAGCGTGTCCGGCGCGCCTCGCCAGAAGTCTCGCACCGTGTCGCGGTACTTGCCGTTCCATTCGGTCCACAGCGGAGGGAACTTACCCACCTGGTAGCCGCCCGGCCCGAGGTCCCACGGTTCGGCGATCAGCTTCACCTGGCTGATCACCGGGTCTTGCTGAACCAGGTCGAAGAACGTGGCCAGCCGGTCCACGTCGTAGAACTCGCGGGCCAGGGTGGAAGCGAGGTCAAAGCGGAAGCCGTCGACGTGCATGTCGAGGACCCAATACCGCAGCGAATCCATGATCAACTGGAGGGTGTGCGGGTGGCGCACGTTGAGCGAGTTACCGGTGCCGGTGTAGTCCATGTAGTGCTGGAGCTCATCCTTGACCAGGCGGTAGTAGGCGGGGTTGTCGACGCCGCGCATCGACAGTGTCGGCCCCAGGTGGTTGCCCTCGGCGGTGTGGTTGTACACCACGTCGAGAATCACTTCGATGTTTGCCGCGTGCAGCTCCCGGACCATGGACTTGAACTGGGTGACCACCTCATGTGCCCGTGTTCCGGCGGTGCCCGCAGCGGCGTAGCCGTTGTGCGGGGCGAAGAACGCGATGGTGTTGTAGCCCCAGTAGTTGGCCAGGCCTTGCTCGGCGAGGTGGTGGTCAGTGATGAATTGGTGCACCGGCATCAGCTCCACCGCCGTGATGCCCAGATCGGTGAGGTAGTTGATCATCGCTGGGTGCGCGAGACCGGCGTAGGTGCCCCGCATGTCCAGGGGGATCTCGGGGTGGGCGATGGTCAGACCGCGCACGTGCGCTTCGTAGATCACCGTCTCGTGGTAGGGGGTGCGCGGGTGCCGGTCATTGGCCCAATCGAAGAACGGGCTGATCACCACCGATTTTGGCGCGTAAGTGGCGGAGTCGGCGTCATGGCGCTGTTTCGGATCAGCGAATCGGTAACCGAAGAGCGACTCGTCCCATGTCACCCCGTTCTGGCCAGCGGCGGTGGATACCGCTTTAGCGTAGGGATCGATGAGCAGCTTGGCCGGGTTGCAGCGTAGCCCGGTGGCCGGATGGTACCGGCCGTGCACCCGATATCCGTAGTGCTGACCAGGCCCGACGCCGGGAAGGTAGCCATGCCAGACGAACCCATCGACCTCGGGTAGCCGGACCCGGGTCTCAGTTGGATCCGCGTCGCTGCCGTTTAGTGGACCGTCAAACAAGCACAGCTCCACGGTGTCGGCGACCTCGGAGAAGAGCGCGAAGTTGGTGCCTGCGCCGTCGTAAGTGGCACCCAGTGGGTAGGCGGCGCCCGGCCACGGCTGGGGGTCCATCATAGGTCTCCTTCACGCGGGCGGGGAAAACTACCGTGCACCCGACCCGGCGGTCAACATACCTCGGACCTCGCCCAGTCCGACGAGGGTGCCCTCGGGGCCTGGTGCCGTCGCGGTGATCGACACCTCGTCGCCGTCCGCGAGGAAGCCGCGGGTGGAGCCATCAGCGAGGGTCAGTGGCGCCGAGCCGTTCCAGCTGAGCTCGAGCATCGAGCCTCGCTCGTCCGGCGCGGCGCCGCTGACTGTGCCGGAGGCGAACAGGTCACCGGTGCGCAGGCTGGCGCCGTTGCTGGTCAGGTGCGCGAGCTGCTGCGCGGCGCTCCAGTACATCCCGCGAAACGGTGGGCGGGAGATCAGCTGGTCGTTGAGCCGCACCTGCAGGGTGATGTCCAGCCCCCACGGCTTGGTATCGGTGTCGTCGAGGTAGGGCAGCGGGCGAGGATCGCGTACCGGTGGGCGGATGCGCGCGGCGCCCAGGGCATCCAGCGGGACCACCCAGGGGGAGATCGACGTGGCGAAGGACTTGCCGAGCAACGGCCCGAGTGGGAGGGACTCCCAGGCCTGGATATCCCGGGCGGACCAGTCGTTGACCAGGCACACGCCGAACACGTGGTCGGTGAAACCGGCCAGCGGGACCGGTCGGCCGAGAGTCGAGGGCGTGCCGATGACGAAGCCGACCTCGGCCTCGAAGTCCAGCGCGGTCGAGGGTCCGAAGACGGTGGTGCCCTCCGGGAGGCGGCGCTGGCCGCTCGGGCGGCTCACCGGTGTCCCGGAGACCACAATGGTGCCGGCCCGGCCGTGGTAGCCGGCGGGCAGATGCCGCCAATTCGCCGGTAGCGTGGGCTGACCACGAAAGATCCGCCCGACGTTGCTCGCATGCTGCTCGCAAGAGTAGAAGTCGACGTAGTCGGCGACGGTGAACGGCAACCGCATCGTCGCGCCATTGCTGGGCACCAGCAATGGCGCCAGCACCTCGGCGTGTCGCTCGTCGGTGAGCCAGCGGGTCAGCGCGGCTCGGATCGCGCTCCAGGTCCGGCGCCCGGCGGCCAGCAACGCGTCGAGGTTGCCACCACGGAACAGCGGGGCGTGCTCAGGCAAGAGCGCCGCACTGGCCGCGGTGAGGTCGAGGATGGTCTCGCCCAGCGCCACCCCGATGCGTGGCTGCGGGTGGGTCGCGTCGGTGAAGACACCGTAGGGCAGCGTGTGCAGGCCGAAGGGGTGGTCGGTGGCCACCCCAGCCCAGGAGATACCAGTCCAGGAGGCCCCAGCTTGCCCGATCACCTGGCCGGGCCCCGCCCTGACCAGCTCCACGGGTACGCCGGGTCCTCGCAGGCGGCGCCCCCCTCGCCCAGCTCCAGCGGCCGGACGGTGTCCACCATCACCGCCAGCTCGTCGAAGAACTCCGCCCCTAGACTGCGCTCGATCGCGCCCGGCTGCGGGCCGTGCGAGTGACCGCCGGGATGCAGCGTGATCGAGCCTTGCCCGATGCCGCTGCCCTTGCGCGCCTCGTAGTCGCCACCGCAGTAGAACATAACCTCGTCGGAGTCGACGTTGGAATGGTAGTAAGGCACCGGTACCGCCAGCGGGTGGTAGTCGACCTTGCGGGGCACGAAATTGCAAATCACAAACCCGGTGCCGGCAAAGACCTGGTGCGCTGGTGGCGGCTGGTGGACGCGCCCGGTGATCGGCTCGAAGTCGGCGACGTTCAACGCGTACGGGTACAGGCAGCCGTCCCAGCCCACCACGTCAAAGGGATGCCGCAGGTAGGTGTACACCGTGCCGGTGACGCCCCCCGTTCCGGCACCGGCGCCGCGGTGCTTGACCAGGACCTCCACGTCGGTGCCCGCAACCACCTCCGGCGTGTCGGGGCCCCGCAGGTCCCGCTCGCAGTAGGGCGCGTGCTCCAGGAACTGCCCGAACCGGGACAGGTAGCGCGGCGGCGGGGCGATGTGGCTGTTCGCCTCGATGCAGCACGCGCGCAGCGGTTCGCCCGGGTCCGGCACCCACCGATGGGTGGTGCCGCGCGGCAGCAGGACGTAATCACCCGCTCCCACCGTGAGCGCACCGAACACCGTCTGCACCGTCGCCGAGCCGGACTCCACATAGACGCACTCATCGCCCAGGGCGTTGCGGTACAGCGGTGAGGCAAGGCCCGCGACGACGTAGCAGATCCGCACGTCGGCATTGCCGAGCACCAGTCGTCGCCCGGTCACCACGTCGTCGTGTTTCCAGTCCTGGCCGGCGAACAGCTCGTGCAGTCGACAGTGCCGTGGCAGCAGCGGCTCATTGGGTACCGTGCTGTGGTCGGGCATGTCCCACGACCAGGCTTCGACGATCGCCGACGGGATCTGCTCGTGGTAGAGCAGCGAGGAGTCCGACGAGAAGCCCTCGGCGCCGATCAGCTCCTCGTGGTAGAGCGAGCCATCCGGGCGGCGGTGCTGGGTGTGCCGCTTGCGGGGGATCGAACCCGCCTGCCGGTAGAACGCCATGGGCGCTAGAGGTTACCCCGGCGGGCCTGCTCGCGCTCGATGGCCTCGAACAAGGCTTTGAAGTTGCCCTTGCCGAAACCTAGCGAGCCGTGCCGCTCGATGAGCTCGAAGAAGACCGTCGGCCGGTCCTGCACGGGCTTGGTGAACACCTGCAGCAGGTAGCCATCGTCGTCGCGGTCGGCGAGGATGCGCAGCTCACGCAAGATCTGGACCGGAACGCGGGTATCGCCGACCCACTCGCCGAGGGTGTCGTAGTAGGAGTCCGGGGTGTCGAGAAACTCCACACCCCGTTCCCGCATCGCTGTGACGGCGCTGACGATGTCGCTGGTCGCCAGCGCGATGTGCTGCACGCCGGGGCCTCCGTAGAACTCCAGGTACTCGTCGATCTGCGAGCGCTTGCGGCCGATCGCGGGCTCGTTGAGCGGGAACTTGACCCGGTGGTTACCGCTGGTCACCACCTTGGACATCAGCGCGGAGTACTTCGTGGCGATGTCGTCGCCGATGAACTCCTTCATGTTCGTAAAACCCATGACCCGGTGGTAGAACGACACCCAGAGATCCATCCGACCGAGCTCGACATTGCCCACGCAGTGGTCCACCGCCTGGAACAGCCGCCCGCCCGGGACCACCAGCGGCGGCATCGCGACGAAACCGGGCAGGAACGGGCCGGTGTAGCGGGAGCGGTCGATGAGGGTGTGCCGGGTGTCACCGTAGATCGCCAGCGCGGCCAGCCGCACCGTGCCGTGCCCGTCTGTCGCGTCATGGGGTTCGGCGAGGATAGTGGCGCCCCGCTGGCGGGCGAACGTGACGGCGTGGTCCACGTCGGGCACCTCGATGGCGAGGTCGCTCACCCCATCGCCGTGCGCCGCCACCCGCGCGCCCAGCGGCGTGCCGGCGCGCGTCGCACCGGAGAGCACGAACCGGACCCGCCCGGAGGCCAGCACGTACTCCACCGCGTCCCGGTAGCCTTGCTCGGGACCCCGGGAGGCCACGCAGGTCATGCCGAACGCCGTCGAGTAGAAATGCGCGGCCTGCCGCGCGTTACCGACGGCGAACCGCACGTGGTCCATGCCGATCACCGGGAACGGGTCAGGCCCGAGGTCGTGTGCGACGCCGCCGACCAGGGCGTCGACGTCGGTGTCTGCCGAGTTGCAGCTCATATCGCGCGCTCCGCGGTTGCCTGCGGCCGAGACCATGCGGCCCCTACTCCGATGCTAACCCGGCCGTGTCGGATTCGACTGCGTTGGATTCGACTGGGCTCGACTGGGCTTGACTGGGCTTGACTGGGTGGGAGCGCGGGGCGTGGCGGCGAGGTCCCGGCGCGTATCAGACCCCAGACCCCGAGGGAAAGGCGTAATAAGCAACTTGTCCATCGGAGCAAGCTGGGAGGATGCGGTGCCCAGGTATATCCCGTCGCCACGACCAGCGCAGTACCAGCAGGCCAGCGCGAACCGTGTCGCTCCAGGGAAATAAACCTGAGGCATCATCACGGCATCCTCCTCTCGGAATCGTCGCTCCCCGTTGAACGACCCCAGGATATACTGACGAGATATACGTTGTACAGTGTCACGGTTGATCCTCGGGGCCGCCGATTCGACCGATCCGCCCGTCGTCGCGCACCATCCACCCGTCGGGAAGACGAATGTCGCGGCTGGGGTCCACCGTCATCCCGCCCGTACCTGGGCGAACAGGGTAAGGCAACTGGCCACGGAGGTCGAGGTCATCGCGGAACACGGTGCGCCGCAGGTCTACGGACTTGTCAAACGTGCTGCCGGCCAAGGTCACTGGCCCGTGGAACTCCGCGGACAAGAACACCGCACCCTCCCGGAAGTGGGCACCCTCGAACGAGACCCGGCCGTGTGCGATCATGTGCGGAAAGTTGCTCCCGCCGCAAAAAACCACACCGTCACACGTCAGCCTGCCGTGTGACTCGGCACGAGTGAACCACACATCCCCGCGGATCTCGGTGGCGCTGAATCGGTTGGTGCCGTGCAGCTGCGCATCACGCAGGACGAGCTGGTGGATGACCTTGCCGGACAGGTCCAGGTAGTCCAGTACCGCGCCGGTGAGATCCAAGTCGGGGAGCGTGCCGGGGCTACGGTGGCGGTCGGGCACCAACTCACTGATCACCCGTTGCGCCGCCAGCCGGACCTGTCTCTCCCGGTCGGCGTCCCGCTCGTCGGCCGGCGCCCACTGGGGACGCTCACCCATCCGGCCTTGCAGGTAGTCCGGGTGGTCAAAGGGGCGACGCAGGTACGAGCAGACCACGTCGAGCACCGTCTGGACATAAGTTGGCCGGCTGCGGGCCAGACCAGCCAACGCGTGCAGCGCACCGACCCGGACCTGGTCGGCCTGGTGTCCGAGAAGCTCGACCGAACGGGCGAACCGCTCGTCGGCCACGCGCTCCCGATCCTGCTCATGGTTGCTCCGTTCCAGCTCGTGACGAGATTCCTCCACCCGTCGCCGGCGGTCGTTGAGCCACAGGGCGTACAGGGCGACGACCGCCGCGGACACCAGCCCTCCGGTCCGGACGGCCTCCGCCCCGGAGGTTCTCGGATCAAGCGATAGCAGCAGGGCGGTGGCCACGCCGAATAGCGCCACCGCCAACAGTATGGTGATCAAGAGCCACCAACTGTCCCGGCTTGCCCGCATCGTGCCGGGTTCTCCCTTCCCCGTGGATCCCTAAGATCAGCATGCCCGCACCGGGTTTCCCGCGTCTATCACCAGAGTCCGCCCAGCGCGGCCGTGGCTTTGGTCGTCGAAACATCTACGCTCAACGCATGATTGAGCCTGTGCCTGGAGCTGCGGACCCGTTGATGCCCTTCACTAGCCGGTTTCCGCTCTCACCGAGTGAGGGTCGGGTCACGCCGAGTTCAGCGGTGCCATCTGGGCCGGCTACGCGGCCGTTCGGGTTGCGGTATGCCGTGCGGCCGGTGGAGTGTGGCAAGCACAGCAAGAGGCCGACGCAGCGGACCAGGATCGAGGAGACGCAGCTCACCGACGACGGCAGGGTGAGCGGTGTCAAGCCGGACACTGTCCACTATGTCGAGATGGACGAGGAGTGAGCGCGCCTACTGTGCTGGTGATTGCGCAGGTTGGGGACGTGACTGCCGATCTGGTTATCGATGCGTTGGTCGCCCGTGGCGCTGTGGTCGCGCGGATCGACACCGCCGACTTCCCCAGTGCGTTATCTATGGCCGCTACTCCGGACCGGATCGACTCACCGGGGTGGCTTTGCGCGCGCGGGCAGCGAGTCGATCTGGGGTTGGTGCGTAGTGTGTATCGACGCAGTCCTGCCCGTTTCGCGTTCCCGGAGGGGATGTCGGCGCCGGAGCGGCGATTTGCCACGTTGGAGTCGGTGTATGGGCTGGGGGGTGCGCTCTGCGCCCAGCCGTGGAGGTGGATTGACCATCCGAGCGCGGTGGCCGATGCCTCGTACAAGCCTCGGCAGCTCAGCGTCGCCATGCGGTGCGGGCTGAGCGTCCCGCGGTCGCTGGTGACCAACATGGGCGCCCGGGCACGCGAGTTCGCCGCCGAAGTGGGTGGCGCTCTGGTGTACAAGTCGCTGTCCACCTTTGGGGCGTTCGATTTCTCGGTCACCCCGGACGGCCGGTGGTGGTTTTTGGAATGCAACCCGGCTGGGCAGTGGGGCTGGCTGGCCGAGCAGACCCGCTTGCCGATCGCCGAGGCGATCGCTGACGAGCTGGTGGGTGCGGCATGACCAGCGCGGTGGCGCACCGCCGGGACCTGGCGGGTGCGTTGGTCAGCAGTGGGGCCGTGCGCAGTCCCTGGTTGCGGCGAGCTTTTGAGGACACGCCGAGGGAGATGTTCGTTCCCCGGTTCTACCGCTCGGAGTCAGGGCGCGAGGTGCTGGTGGACGGGACTGCCCCCCAGCAGCACGAGCAGTGGCTGCGTGGCGTTTACACCGATGAGGCGCTCACGGTCCAACTGACCCCGGCGCCTGATCTGGCCCATGGGGCGGGTGCCCCCACCAGTTCCAGCTCGATGCCGACTGTCATGGCCGGGATGCTGGAAGCCCTCGATCTCCAGCCCGGCCACCGGGTCCTGGAGATCGGCACCGGTACCGGCTACCACACCGCACTGCTTTGCCACCGGGTCGGAGCAGACAATGTAGTGAGCGTAGAGCTTGACCCACAGTTGGCCGACGCGGCTCGCCAAGCGCTTACCGCCGTCGGGTTGACCCCGGCCGTGCACACCGGAGACGGAGCGGCCGGGCTCGCCGGGGCGGCCCCGTTCGACCGGATCATCGTCACCGCGGCCACCGACCACATTCCGTCGGCATGGATCTCTCAGCTCGCCCCCGGCGGAGCCATCGTCGTTGACTTGCGTGGAAGCCTTGCCGGCTCGTTGCTGCGGTTGACTGGGATGGACGGTGAGGTTGTCCAGGGGACGTTGCTAAACCTTCCCGGAGCGTTCATGCCCCTGCGGACCCGGTTGGACAGCCCGCATCGCGATGGTGAGACCTGGGACCAGGTGTTTGACCACCGCAACCCGCAGCGGAGCACCACCCCCGTCAGCCCAGGACTGGTGGCAGACAACCCCTCGCTTCGATTTATGGCGCAACTTCACCTGGCCGGCCGGCGCCTGCGTGGTTTCCTGCGCCCGTTTCGTGGCGCGGAGCTGTCCGGGCGTTGCACCGACGGCAGCTGGTTCACCGCAGGGCTGCACCCGGGTGACGACGGACTGTTTCCGGTGGCGCAGGGTGGCCCGCAGCGACTCTGGGACACCGTCGAGTCCTGCTACGCCTTGTGGCGACGGCTCGGCGAGCCCAACGTCGAGCAGTTCGGCGTGACCGCCTACCACGACACCGCCCTCCAGTACGTGTGGCTCGACCACCCAGACTCCACATACCGGTGGCCTCTTCCGCTGTAAGGCACTGTTGCGTCGACCGGAATGTAAAAAGACGCAACTATTTCTTACCTGCTGAGAGGCCAGGGTCGAGCCATGGGTGGTGGAGGAGTGCCTGCCAGGCGAGGTGCCAGGGGAACAGGTGAATGTAGTTGTCGCCGGTGCCGGGCTCGTGTTGTTTGTAGATGTCGTCGCCAGCCAGGACTGTCACACCCCACGCGGTGAGCTTGTTCATGGCGTCGTGGATCGCTGGGAAATTGATCTGTGCCCGGTTGCTGAATGGCATGGCCACGACGGGTTGGCGTTTGCCGACGGCTTCCACGAGCAGGCCGAGTGGCAGGGTGTCGGAGATGCCTGCCGCCCATTTAGCCAGTGAGTTGCAGGTGATCGGCGCGACCACCATGGCGTCGGCGGGTGGGAGCGCGTCGGGCGCGTCGGGTTGCTTGTACTGGTGGCGCACGGGGTGGCCGGTTTTGGTCGCGAGGGCGTCAGCATTGATGAACTGGTAGCCGTTTGGGGTTGCGATCACACAGACGTCCCACTCGTCGGCGTGGGCGAGGTCTACCAGCTTGCCGATGTCGCGGGCGGCGGGGGAGCCGGTGACGATGGCGTAGAGAACCGGCTGGCCGTGGTCGTTCATGATCCTTGCTCGTCAGGTACGGATGCCGCACCAGGCGGCGAAGTGCCGGAGGCTGGCGGTGGATCGGGCGTCCCGGACAGCGAGGACGTGCACGGTCTCGTGGACTTGGGGGTGGTAGCGGGTGAGTTGGGGGGCGATCCGGCGGGCTTGCTGCAGGGAGTCCAGCGCCCGGGCCCGGTCTCCGTGTAGCAGCCAGGCCCGGGCGAGGTCGATCCAGTAGTGCCCAACCCGGCACGGCGGGGTGCTCGCCGGGAGTGTCACCTTGGCGGCCCGGGTGACGGCGGTGGTGCCGTCGTCCAGTTCCATCGGTACGGCGACTTCATGAATGGTCACATTGGGCAGGCCGAACCTGGTGGCGTAGAAGTCGGCCTCGTCCTGCCCATCGACCGCCAGCGACCGCGCGGCGACCAGGTGCTCGGCAGCCAGGCCGGAGTTGGTGGCGCGGGCCGCGATGATCGCGGCACGAAGGTGCAGCGCGCCCCGCACTGCGGGCATAGCCGGAGTCGCTGGCGCGAGGTCCACGATGGCGTCGGCCCGCTCAATGCTGCGCAGCGCTGCGGGGTAGGCGCCGTCGAACATCAGGATCAGGGAGTGGTTCCACTCGGCGACAGCGGCTCGTAGCGGGTCATCACCATGCGCTGCGGCCGCGCGGGCGCGCTCGTCGGCGAGATGCGACAAATCGAGGTGTCCGAGCCGGTACAGGCCGGTGATGGCGTAGGAGTAGGCAGCGGCGAGCACGTCATGAGCGCCGGGACGTTCGTTGCTGGGTAGATCGAGCACGGCCCGGTGCAGGTGGCGCAGCACATCGGGAAGCGCCCGGACGACCTCAGCATGCTTGCTCCGGCGATCGAACTCCTTGATCTCGGCCACTGCGGCGCGCAGGTCGTCCAGAGTACGCGGCGAGGTGTCCAGCTCGGGGTCGTCACCCTCGACTAGGGCTTGGCGCAGCGCGGGAACTCCGGCCTGCTCCGATGTTGGGTGCGCGTCGCGGGCGCCGTAGGGCTGCTCGGTGATGTCGAGCACGCTGACGCTGAGTGCTCGGGCGATGGCCGCGATGAACGACGGTGACGCCGGTCGTTCGCCGCGCTCGACCTTGCGCAGCAGCGAGTATGACACTTTGGCGCGCATGGCCAACGCCTGCTGGGTGATCCCGTGGATCTTGCGTAGCTCGGCGATCCGCACGCCCATTCGGGCCGGGTGCTGGTCGGACATGGCTTCAGTCGGGCTTCCTTCCTGGTGGTCGTCCGGTAAGCGTGCCACTGGCCGGGGAGATTGATCAAGACGGGTCTGCGGTGTGGCGGCGGTGTGGCAGCCCAGGGACCCACACCCATTGAGTGTATGGGGAAGTCAGGAGGGAGACGTTATGCCAGGAAGACGAGGACGACATTGTTGCCGTCGTGTTGCCACCCTGCGGGCAATCCTGGGCCGTCGGGCCCGACCGCCCGTCACCCCTGTGCCGACGGGGACTGTGATGGTGGTTGATGGGGTGACCTGCGTCTCGCACCGTGTCACCAGGGAGGCTTTCCTCGCGGGTTGTCGTGCGGGAGGTCGTTACGCTGCTGTGTGTGGTGTGCGGGTGTCGCCCTTGACCCTTACCGCCCCGGCGCGTTTCCACTGCCCGGCCTGCGAGCGGGGTGTCTGAATATGGCCTGGTATCTGCGTTCGATCGGTGATCGGGACACTCACCGTGGCACCCTGGCGCACCCGGACGGCACGGTCACCGCCGCCTGCGGTATCCGTTTTCGCCCTCGTGAGCTGTTGCGCGGTACGACGGCCCTGCGTGGCGAGCCACCCGACCCCGACCAGGTCTGCCCGTTGTGCCGTCGTAGCGCAGGTACCCGGTGATATGGGTAGCGCCCGTCGCGATGACGATGTGCTGTGGTGACTCACCATGTCAGAAAGAGACCTGAACGGTCATGGCGTCGGCGGCCGTACGATGTAGACACGATGCGAGAAACCGGGTGTGGAAGGAACGGATCACGCGCCCCATATGGCGACGGGCCAAAGCGTCTCGCATAGACGGGTACTCCCAGAATTCATCGGTACCTCTGGTAGGCTGAGTAGTTTCTCTCCTTTTCCACAAGCTGGCAAGCGGCGGATCTGCTTACCTATATTGTTCCGTGCGAGTTGCGTGCCACAATGGCAGCACCGCCCCTCACGATAGTGATCCACGGTGTCAAGCCCACTTGACAGCCCAGGGTGAAACGGTGTAGTAGCGATGTAGCCTAGCCGTACAGTAATCAGTCCGGTGATTCCCTGGCCCTGAGCGGATGGCTCGTGGTCGATTCACGGCCTGGGCGAACCCGGGCACGCTCTCCAGGTAGGCCAGGGTCGAGGGCGTGGCGGGCGACCGAACAGGGGCCGGGTGACGCGCTGATGGACGACTGGTATTGACAAGTATGATCATGTGGAAGTGCAACGCAGCCTAATTTCGTCTATCAGTGAAGACGCTCATTTTGGGATCAATGTAACCCCGATCGCGATGCATCCGAGCAGCGCACAGAGCATGGAGCACTGAAGGGCCACGTGTTTGCGCCAGACGACCCGAGACATCACGACGAGTTGTGTTGATAGCGCATGGAGATGTCGACGTGTTCTCCCGGACAGCAGCTCGGCAGCTAACTCCGTGGGTTGCCAGTGACGGATATGTCCGAAGTAGAGATAATTGTCCTGCCACGATCTGGCCGACGAGCGGTGTCTGATCTGGGGAAATACCACCGCGCCTGCCAGCACTATTGACACGAACAACAGCACAAGACCGCTGCGGTGTGCCCAGAACAGAGCGCCGTCCGGATGGTTAGGGAATCTGACCGAGTCCGAGAAGGCGAGGATGATACTCGACAATCCTGTTTCCAGGGCCATTACAATTGATGCCTTTGTGTCGACCTTGGCCGTCCAGTCCTGCAACGATTGGTGGATACACCAAGCGAAATCCTCGGGTGCTAACTTCTGTAAGCCGTCAGCTGTGGATCTTACCGGAATGGTACGTCCGGACCTTCTTCTGTCACGACGTGGTGTGCTCAATCCATATACTCCACGGGAACTCGAATAAAGCCGGGTAGATCGGCAGGAATCAGCAGTTCCTCTGCCTTGGCTGAGGCGACGAGGGTCTGCAGCAGGCTGGTGAGTGTCTTGGTCAACGCTTCTTTGTCCTCGGTTCGACTGTCCGCCAAGAACGCGGCCTTGGTCGCCATCTTCCTTAGCACGTCCGCCCTAGCCTCCCCGAAGCCGTAGGTAATCACGTGTGGCCGATGTCGCCAACTCGGTGTCACCAGGTCGTTGAAGTGGACCGCCCACTCGTTCTCATCAGAGAGCGAGGGGAAGCCATCTGTGAACAGAAAGACCGCTGGCCTGAGCACCGCCTTGCCGGCGGCATTGAGTGCAGGCACGTCCACGTCGATTCTCGACTTGATTAGATCGAAAACTAAGCTGTAATTTGTCATACCATCGCAAGCCAGTTGCGGCACTCCTGGTGTGTCTTCGATGCTGGTCATTTCCAGCACCAGATGCGGTCGCGTGTTGAAGGTGATGATGGATATGTAAGCGAATTCCGACACCCGAGGGCTAGCCACTAGCGTGTCAAAGACGTGTTCGAGTGTATCGTTCAGGGTCTGTTCGTGTTCTTTCATCGAGCTCGAGGTGTCCAACACCACGTAGGTCGGCAGGCACTTCGTTTTGCATGTCGCGGCCAGTTTGTAGTCGTTCTTGGTCATGGGTACGCTCTTTCTTAGTGTTCAAGGGCGATGGTGTTGTCAGATGAACTGGTGCACAGCGATCCAGACCACGACGACGATGGCTACGCAGATCCAGAACGCGGCGGTGACGGTCACTCTTGGGCGCCGGGGCCTCATGGGCGGTTTGACCGGTGTGGCTTGCGGCCTCGATGGTTGCGGACCGGTCGAGAGCCCGCGCGGCACGGGTGGGCGGACGGCCGGCTTCTGGGCGGATGCCGTCGGTTTGAGCTGCTCTTTGAGGGTCCAGCCCACTACGCCGCTGGCCGGAACGGAACCTGTCCCGTTCGTACGGACGATCCCGGGTGCTACGGATCGCTGCAGTTCATCCAGCAGTGCCGCTACAGGCGGTCGCTGGGTACGTGAGTTCGCGTTGACCATATCCCACACGACGGTGTTTAGTCCCGGTCTAGCTGTTGCTACGGTCACTTCGCGAAAGGCGTCCAGCGCGAGCCGGCGGTCCCGCTTACCGGTGAGACAACGAGCGACCAGAAGCGCAGCCCCATAGCGGTCGCTGTAAGTGTCAATGCTGGCTCCGGGCGGAGTGAGTGGATCCTCCCAGTTGGGGCTGGCAACCCGCTGGCGTGGACCGAAGGAACAGCCGTCGAGGTCGATCACGTAGGCGCGGTGGTCGTGAATGCTCCAAAAGGCGTTGGCATAGGACCAGTCCCCGTAAACTAAGCTGTTGCGCTCCAAAAAATCGGCAACTGCCACAATGTTCTGGCAGATGCGCAGCCGCTCCGTAAACGTTGGAACCGGCAGGCCTCGTGGCCGATATTTCGAGGCCGGTTGGACCAGCCAGTCGATCTCTAACATCTGTGTTCTTGTACGTCTTGGCCCGACTTGGAGGGTGGCGAGGAACTCTTTCGGTGCCATCGGTAGCACGGTGCCGCTCGTGCTGCCGCGATCGACGATCCTCGACATCGGCCAAGAGGTTGTGCTGGCCAGCAACTGCCGATCGTCATCGCTGATGCCTGTTGGCAGGGAGACAAGTCGATCGAGGCGGTCCCCGTCGCCGGGCCGTACCAGGTGTTTTTTGTAGATCTTGGCTAGCAGGCCGGGGTGGTCGCGTAGCTCGTACACGCCTTCGCTCTCGCCGTTGTTCTCACCGACGACGTTGCCGAACGTGCCGAGTTCCGAGTGTTCCACCACGATGCCGAATGGGCTAATGGGCAGGCCGTTCACCGCGTCCACTCCGTCCGGCCGCCGCACCACACCGTCACTGCGGTCCGGTCGTCCAATTGTCCTCGTGCTTCATAGGCGACGTCGAGGAGGAAAGACGAAAGGGGTGGCGGAGTTCGCCACCTCCGGGCGAACCACTCGCTGGCACCCGGCACATCGGTTAGCGCGTCGCCGACGCCGTCGCTGACGATCGTGATCGTTGCTCCCGGCGGTATGTCTTGGCGTACCACCGTCACCTTGTCCGGGTGGTGCGGCAGGAAGTGGCGCACAGCGTTCCGGTCGAGTACGTCTTCCTTGGGGTCGCCGGCGAGCATCCGCCACCCGGATTCCGAGCGTTCCCACGCACTGACGTCGGCTAGGGAGGCGAACCACACGCGTCGCCCGCCGTCGCGGTTGTCCGGTTCCGCGGGGACGATGGCGACGATGAGGGCGGTGCATACCTCCATCGGTGACAATCCCCTCTGCTTGGCGGCACCCGTGACGGTGCCAGCGGTCAAGCGGAAGACCTCCGGCCACTGAATGTCCGGGGCTGCACTGTGATCGAGTTCCTGACGCACTATGTCGACGGCGCAGCGGGCAGCCACTGTCGCGCCCAGGTCCGACCGCCGGCTATCGGACAGCCCGTCCGCTACGGCAATCACCAGATGTCGCCCGGTGGCGTCGCGGCCGAGCCGGTACGCGTCCTGTCGTGCGGTCGCCGGTTCCTCACATCGGTGGCTGGATCCGATCAGGGAGACTGCGCGCACGTCCAGGCTACCCAACCGAGCTTCGTCGGCCGCGATGCCAGGCTGGCCCGGCTCCGTCGGTAGCAGCCACGGAAGGAGGGCTGCCCTGGGAGTCCCGTCGAACACCGGTGGTCGCATCAAGGCGGGATCGATTCCGGTATCGGGGAACCGGTGTTCGTCCAGGGGTTTTGGCGCCGGAAAGGGTTGATGGGCTCTTGCAATCAGCGCGGGCCGTACCGAATCGGGTGGCTTAGCGTCGGCGAAATCGGTGATCGCGCGCTCGTTCCGGCAGGAGTCGACTGACGCTGAGGACACCGGCGACGTCGGTTCCGGTGCCGCCTCGACACGATTCCTGATCTTCCGATAAATCAGGCGGACGAGGCCGATCACCATGAAAACCGCCCAAAAAGGACCATCGATCTGCTGGGTAGGGTGAGCTGTTGGCGCATGGGCATGTGGTGCTCCTGGTTCTAGCTGCCGGCCGAAATCTCTGCCAGGGTCAGGCCGGTCCGTTATTTTGTTTGCTGGGGTTACGAGACTTCCACCCGGTGACACCAGATCCATCATGCGGGGAACCCGACGAGTCGGGAATGGGCTGACCGTTTGTCGTTTGGTCGGTTACTCCGGCTTGGTCCGCGCTGGCGGTATGATCGGACTCCGTCGCCCCGTTGAGGTCCACGATCTTGAGCGGCTGCTGTTGCACAATGCTAGGGAGTTCCTTTGTGGGATTGGAACCCCGACGGATCCCCAGCGCCGTTCCCGAGACCAGTTCCGAGCGTAGTTCGTCGAGGTCGACGTCCTGGATCAGGTGGCGGTCGATCAGATCCTTGAGCAACGTGATGCGCTCATGCTCGGTCGAGTTCCGGTCGGCGCGAATCATGTTAATAATCGTTCCCGTCTCACCTCGGTTTTGCGCCAGATGATACAGTAGGAGATCGTTGTCACCCTTCAACGCTTGGCGGACGGCGTTCATCCGCTGTTGGTCGCGTTGGACCTCGCCGGACAAACGGATACCCTCCATCGTCTCGTCGTGGTGAGCCCGTTCGACATCGCCACGCCACCGCAACTTGTCAAGGTCGGATTCGCGGGCAGCGGCAATCTTGGCCTGTAGATATGCTCGCGCACCGGCGTCCAGCGTCAGTCGCGCCGAGAAGTGGTAGATGGTGATTCCCTCTAGCAGAGTGAACGGAATAACCACCGCACGGTTGATCTCCCGCTCTGCCTTGGCGCAGTCCTGAATCTCGAACTCCCTGCTGATCTCCCGCATCCGGTCGAGCAACCGCGAATGGCACAGGTCCAGACCATCGCCCACCCTGCGCCGCACCACCTCGATCGGGTCGTTGACCCGCCACCCGACCACGATCGAGCACTGAAAATGGTAAACATCGTCACGAGTGGGCAACGGCGAGTCCACCGTGTCGTGGTGGTCGGCGATGTCCACCTCGTAGCGCCGGCGGTATCTGGAGATCATTCCCAGCTTTCCGACCTGCTCCAACTGCCCGTCCGCCATGGAGCAGACGACGGCGACGCCGGGGTTTACCACCGGTCGGCCGCCGAACTGGACCCGGCGCACCGGTTCGTCGGACAGGATCAGGTTAACTGCGTGTTTCACCGGCGGTCGTTCCTCTCAACGAAAGTGGCGAGGACAGCGGCGGCTGTCTTCGGAGCACGGACCTCTGTGTCCGCCCTGGCCCAGGTCTCGACGTGCCGGTGCACACGGTTACGGGCACGGGCAGTACTCGCAGTGGCTCGCAGCATCGCGGCCAACGCCAGTCGCGCCGGTTCGTGGTCCTCCACAATTAATGCCCACCCATCGAGGACCTGCTGCGCCACCTCGGTGACCTCGGACGTGCTAAGAGCGGTGGTCCACATCCCGGCGATCACGTCGTGATGGCGGGGCTCGGAATCGGCTAGCCGCAACAACATCGGCCAACGACCGGACCTGCCACCGTTGTTGACGGCCGCCAAGGCATCCGGTGACCACACCAAGTCGGCAGCCATCAACAAGAAAGCTAAGTTGCCCGCGACTCGGCGCAGCTGGATTCGGCTGGTGGCCCAGGAGTGGGTCGTCGTGAGGGCCTTGGTTGCGACTTCCTCAATGCCGGTCTCGACCAGCTCAGCTAGGCTGGCGCAGACGGCTTCGACTATGGTGAAATCCTCGGACTCGGCTAGCCGGTCGAAGGCCTCAAACACGTCATCGGGCTGGTCAGTACCCACGCTGCTGCCATAGGCGCGAACCGCCGTGGCGACCAGTTCCGGGTTCTCGTCCCCGCCCCACTCCTGGACCAGATTGCGCACGGCAGTGCGCAGCTCTGGTCTGGCGTTCGCAGCGTCCAAGGCGACCGCTGCTACCTCTCTTCTTCGACTGTCTTCACTCCGCGCCCACGGCACCAGTACCGAGCTGCGCAGAAAGTCAAAAGCGAGATTGGTCAGCGCGCCAACAGCGACTCCCGAACGGATACGCACTTCCTCGCTGGGATGGCCGCCCAGTTCCCGCAGCCACGTCATGAGTGCAGGCTGAATATCGTCGTATTCCTGCCACATGTGCCGTAACACGAGGCTTGGATAGGCCGCTTCGACAAACTGGACTACGTCCGCCGGGATCGGTCCGTGCTGGGTCTGAACCGTGGTCGTAGTCAACCGGGCGCGCAATTTGGTCAGCCGCGCGCTGCGGCTAGAGGCAAAGTGATCGACAGGTTGGCCCGGCGTGGTCTCCACCGCGCCTCGAGGCACCGTACTCAGCTTGCGGTACAGTGACCTGGCGGCTTCTGCGACCGTTTCGTTGGGTAGCCCATTGAGCACTGCCAGTGCGGCTACGAAGCTGCGGGAGTGCAGGTCAGGTAGCCCTTGAAACCAGTCGCCCAAGTCCCGGCCAGCCTGCCGGGACAGCCTTGCGAGGACAGTCTCCACAAGGGACGCCGGGTGCTCAGCCCCTTCGGCTAGGAAATGTGCGAGACGCGCCGCCTTCCGTGGGGATGGGTCGTGGCCGAGTTCGTCGGTGATCAAGGTGACCACGTCTGGACGTGCTAGAATCGTTTCGGCTAGCCCCGGGCTGGTGGTCAACCGCCACCGTAGGTGTTTCTCGACAATTGCTTCGGGTTGCGGTTGGCTGCGGATTTCCGTGAGGTAGTCAACCATCCCATTGTCGGCGAAGTGAATCTCATTGGCCACTGCGATCACCAGCCTGGAATCGAGCTGTTTCAGCTCCGCGTCCAGACGTTCCAGATCGTGTCGGTTGAGTTCGTTGGCTTGGGTCTGGGATAGTCCGACTAGCAGATATCCTGCGCCTTCTGAGATCGCGTCCTTTGTTAGCCACTGCAAGCTTGCGCTGGGATTGAGGCTGAAC
This sequence comes from Pseudonocardiaceae bacterium, assembly GCA_050699715.1. Taxonomy (GTDB): domain Bacteria; phylum Actinomycetota; class Actinomycetes; order Mycobacteriales; family Pseudonocardiaceae. Next base: position 49,691 of record JBOHFR010000003.1, on the reverse strand, counting down.
ACGGAGCTGGCAGCGACTGAGTCCAACAAGCGGAATCCGGTGACGCGCTTCCCGAACCCGGCCGGCACCCGCACGATGACGACCGAACGCTGCTTGGCGAAGGTGATCAGGTTTCCGAAATCGTCTGGTGCAACGAAGATCGCCCGTATCTCGTCCTTTTCCTGGGCGTCGAACTCGTAGTGACCGCCGGACCCGTGCTGTGTTGCGACGAGTTGGGTGTAATGAACATGTTTCTCGCCGGTCACGATGTCGCCGTCGAGTTCGGCCTCCGCTCGAAAGTCAATCTTCGTTGCGAAGCGGTCGACGCCGAGGCTCTTTCGCCCCTGCCGGCGGCGGTTGTGCTTGGCTGCCGTGGTTCCAGGATTGGCCACTGCGGCAGCGATTCCCCTGAGCACCGAGGCGGCATCGGCGTGATGCTCTTCCTCCGGCGGCTCGTTCTCGTCCGGGTTATCCTCGAGTGTTGCAGGTACTGGCTTCTGCTCCGGTTCCTGTGTGTTAGCGGGCTCTGTCATCGGATTTCTTCCCTACGGGTAAGCCCGTACACGTTTTTCGTGCCAGTGACGACGTCGCCCCGGTGCTTGACAGGCGCGTGGTAGGCGATGGTGGTGCCTCCAGACGTAGGCGCGGTGGTGGCCAGCCCCGGTTGATGCTGGGCTGTGCCGTCAGTCGACTGAGCCTCTGGACACGCCGGTTTCGGTGGCCCCGCCCGACGGTCGGCTGGCTCCGCCAGTTCGGCCAGCACCGATGAGTCACAGCCGGGAGCTGCGATCCAAGCGTCGCGCTCGAAGTTCTTTGCATCGTTCCGGACGGCCACGCGAACGTAGTCGTCCGGTCGGAGTCCGCGAAATCGTTGCCGGACCACGTCCTGATAGAGCCGGTCGTCCAAGATTACTACCAGTGGGCAGCATGAGGCGAGGATCAAGGCCTTCCGGGTTTGGTCGGCGTTGACCAGCCGGGCAGCCACGACGGGCGCCTCGCCTGCCAACCCGTAGGAAGCGATTTCGGACATGCCGTCGACAAGCGCTACGCGTAGTCGGATTTGATTGTCGTTGGCCAGGGTCCTGTTGACCCTCACGAGTTCCGTGTGGAGTTCGCGTAGATAGTCAATGGTCAGGTTCAACACGTCCGTTTCCGGTGGCCAGCGCGTCAGCTCGCCATCACCGGCCGGTTGGATGAGCGCTCGGCCTCGGACCAGACCTGCGTTGCGGGCAGCCCGCTCCTGCACCTCGGCCAACCGGTTCTGGAGGTCCCGTTGTTCATCGCTGCCGAGTCTGCTGTACCCCTCGACGTCACACGCTGTTAACAATCTGCGTACCGGCCCGGGGTCGACCTGGTTGATCAACTAGTTCTCCTGAGAATCTTGGATTGGGCGGGGGAGCCGACTTATCGGCGTTCACTGGTCGGATCGGCTGCTGAGTGCGGGAAAGCATGCACCAGGTGTCCACGAGAGGGCTACTTATCCGTCATATGATGGAGTTCGTTACGTAAACGGTCACTTTGGTTGCGGTGCGTGACAGTCTCGGGTAAACATTCAGCTCGTGGGCTGACCTGGGCTGGCGCGCTGCCGTCGGGGTGCTGACGCAGCGGTCTGCGGTGTCGGCGTGTCGGTCACGGTGTGATCGGCTGGTGGGCGGTTTGATCTCCGGGTGCCCGGGCCGGAGGAGATGTCGCGCGACGAGCTGATCGTTGTGGTGCGGCGCCAAGCTGGGCAGATCACCGCGATGGCCGGGCAGGTCTCGGAGTTGGTGGAGGCTAACGAGGCCCTGTCCGGGAAGCTGGCCCGGCTGGAGCATCTGTTGTCGCGCAGCTCGGGGAACTCCTCGAGTCCTCCGTCGAAAGACGATGATCCAGGTGAGCCCGCACCGCCAGAGAAGAACAAGCGCGACAAGGGTGGGCCCAAGCGGGCGCGGGGCAAGTAACCCGGCGCGCCGGGATCACATCTGCCGTGGACTGAGGACCCCGATGACCGCCGCGACCGGTTCCCCTAGGACCGCTGTGACTGCGGTGACGATCTGGGCTGTGCTCGGGATCTGGGGAATTGTGGGGCCGCTACCAGCAACACGAGATCCCGCGCCTCGCCGTGAAGGTCATCCAGTACGACCAGCACCAGGTGCAATGCAGCTGCGGGAAGGTCCACACCGCTCAGCGGCCCGACGGAGCGCGGTCCGGGTTGGTCGGGTACGGCCCTCACCTGGCCGCGTTCGCGGTGTACCTGATGGTCGTGCACTTCATCCCCGCGCACCGGGTCGTCGCGCTGCTGGAGTCACTGACCGGAACTGCCCCCTCTGTGGGATTCGTCCACGGCATGATCAACTGCGCGGCCGGGCTGCTCACCGAGACCCACCAGCGGATCCGGGCACTGATCACCCTGGCGCACGCGGTGTGCTGCGATGAGACCCCTCTGCGGGTCGGTGCGAACACCGCGCCGGCGGGCAAGAAGAAGGCCGAGCGGTACCTGCTGGTGGTCTGCACCGAGTTCTACACCCACTACCTGCTCGGTGATCGTCCACGACCGCTACCAAAACTATGACTCCGCCCAGCTCGGCACCCTGGTCCACCAACTGTGCTGTGCTCACCTACTCAGAGATCTCGCCGACGCCGCGCAGATCTACCCCGACGCGGTGTGGCCGACCCAGATCGCTGACGCGCTGCGCGGGCTGATCCACCACGCCAACCTCGCCCGCGAACAGAACCTGCCCACCATCGACGCCGACATCCGCGACGCGCTGCTGCGCCGGTTCCGCGACGGGATGCTGGTCGGACTGTCCGACACCACCTCCCACGGCACCCGCCCCGGCCAACGCAAGGCCCGGCTGCTGCTGGAAGTCCTGCGCGACCGCCCCGACGACGTCCTGCGCTTCGCCCACGACCTCACCGTGCCCCCCACCTCCAACCAGGCCGAACGCGACCTACGACCCAGCAAGATCCAACAGAAAATCTCCGGACGGCTGACCAGCGAAGCACGCACCCAAGACCGCTACACCATCCTCGGCTACCTCTCCACCGCCACCAAACACGGCCTCAACGCCATGACCGTCCTCCACGACGCGATCACCGGCCAACCCTGGATGCCCGTCCTACCCGCACCCACCTAACGACACCCCAACCGACCACCAGACCCACCGGACGCCCACCAGCCGACCGGCGACAACGTCATGCGCTGATCATCAGGGTTGAATGTTTACAGTCTCGGGTGGGCTAGAGCGTGTTGCGACGCGCCGATGGTGGTGCGTGCGTTGGCCCGCCGATTGTGTTGATCTTCTCGGGTATTGGTCCGGGGGTGAGCTGTCGCGCGGGGAGCTTGTCGCCCAGGCTGAGGAGATCACGATGCTGCGGGCAGCCAACGCGGAGCTGGCTAGGTGGCTGGTGCGGTTGGAACGACTGGTGTTGCCCAACAGCGGGAATTTTGCAATGTCACCGTCGCAAGGCGATGTCTTGTCCGGGTCGTTCTGGCCCTACTCGTCCGGTGACTTTCGGCCCCGCCTGCCTGACCGGCGGCCAGGAACCGAAGCGAGCGTCGAGCTGAACTTTCCGCCCCTCTACACCGCTTTGGAAGAGATCACAGGTGAGGCCAAATTTACCGGACAAGCGGGTACCAACTCGGTAGTAAAGACATCGCTATCCAACGCCATCCTAGCCGCTCCGATTGTGCCCGGGGGTGCCTACTTCGTTACGGTGCGAAGTGTGCGGCGACGCGGAGAGTGTTGATGTCGCGGATGATCAGGCGGCGGCCGCTCGTGTTGATCAGTCCGTCCTCGCGCAATCCACGCAGTGCCCGTTGGGCCGTCGCTTCGGCGACACCAACCAGCGTGCCCAGCTCGATTTGGGTGAGGTTAATAGGGATGATAACTTGGCTCGCCGAGAATTGCTGGCGGCTGTAGTCGTCAGCTAGTTCCACCAGCGCCCGTGCCAGCCTCACCCGAGGAGCGCACCCAGAGTAGTCGATGCGCCTTCGGGTGGCACTGCGCAGCTTGCGGCAGATCACAGTATTGAGCGCCATCGACGCCTCCGGGTGGCGTGACAGTAAGTTGGTGAAGTCGCTCTGAGTGAGCACGGTGGCTACAACTGGATCACGTCCACACGCCTTGACTGTGGCTGACCGGCTACCGCCGTCCATCGCGGCAAGTTCACCAACCACGTCCCCGCCTACCCGGACGGCTAACAGCGCCTGACCGCCCTGGTCCAGTCGGGCGGTCACCTTGACACATGCCGACAGTAGCAAGAACACGCTCGTTCCGGCTATGTCCTCATCGATCAGTTTTTCGTTATTGTTGAACCGAATAACCTGACCTTTAGTAAGAAATTCATGTAGGGTCCGCTTCGGGAGCTGAGACAGGAAACTGTTGGCAGGCCAGTCTCTCCGATATTTGATAACAAATTCCTGTATGTCGGCAGACTTAGCATCGCTCACGGTAGCGTCTCCCGCTGCTGCTCACTGATCTTGACGACAAGATCATTTCTCACTTCTTGATCTTAGGGGTCGTCCCCTGCGAGCCATGGTCCTCTTGTGTGTTCGTCTCGTCGCGGGCAGCTACCCCGTCCATGGACCCTATCGCTCCCGGTGGCAAAAAGGTAACAACGAAAACACGCTGGAACTCCTCGTCTCATTGTTTCGCGCCGGGCGTAAGATGATCTTTGGTCTCACTGGTTGATCTTTCGGGGTGTCGGTTCAGGTGGTGAGCAGGGGTGTCTCGATCTGACTCCTGCGGTGCGCATTCGGCTCTGACCGGCTGGCGCCCAGCGAGCAGAACGCAGCTTCCCGCTGCCATTCATCACGGTAGGTCTGCCGTACGATCAGGCCACGATGGCGGACAAGCGGGTGCGAGTCGGTGGGCCGTACTTCGAAGACCTGTCGCACGGCCAGGTCTTCGCTGATGCCCCGGGCTTGACGCTGACCCCGGGCCACGCCGCGCTGCACCAGGCGCTATCTGGCGACCGGCTCCGGTTGCCGCTGGATCACGAGCTGTCCGCAGCGGTCACCGGCCGTACCGCGCCGTTGGCCCATCCCACGCTGGTCTGCCACGTCGCGATCGGCCAGACCACGTCGCCGTCGCAACGGGTCCGGGGCAACTTGTTCTACCGGGGCCTGCGTCTGTTGCGCCCGGTGCACCTTGGCGACACGCTGCGCACCCGCACGGAGGTCGTCGCGCTGCACCAGAACCGCCCGAAACCGGGGCGGCCGGCGACCGGTCTCGCTGTGCTACGGGTTCAGGTAAGCAACCAGCGCGCGGAGCCGGTGCTCGACTTCTGGCGCTGCCCGATGATCCCGCTGCGCGACCCTGACGTCACCACCGGGCATGCCGACAGCTTCGAGGACATCCCCGCCGTTGCCGACCCCGTCGCCGACCTGCCGTGGGGCTGGCAGCTCGGTGTGTTCGAGCCCACCGTGACTGAACCCGGCACGGTCTACGACATCGAGGTGCGCGACACCGTGACTGGTGCCCCCGAACTGGCTAGGGCCACTCTCAACCTCGCGGCCACGCACACCGACCCCGGCGCGTCGGCGTACGGGCGTCGCCTGGTCTACGGCGGGCACACCATCTCGATCGCCGGCGCGCATGCCACCCGGGCGCTGCCCGACCTGGTGACGATCGTGGCCTGGCGCAGCTGTGAGCACACTGGCCCGGTGTTCGAAGGTGATGTGCTGCGCACCGAGCTGCGCGTCGAGGCCGTTCACCAGCGTGACGGTTACCAGCTGATCGACCTGCGAGCGGTGGTGCACGGCTGCCCGGCGGCCGACGCTGGTGATCCGGCTGCGGCGCAGAAGCCGGTGCTGGACTGGCGGTTCGTTGCGCTCGCACGGTAAGCGAGGTGGGAGATGACCGGGATTCTGGCGGGGATGCGGGTGGTGGAGGGCTCGGCCTTCGTGGCGGCGCCACTGGGCGGGATGACCCTGGCCCAGCTCGGTGCGGACGTGATCAGGTTCGACCCGATCGGCGGCGGCCTGGATGCTAACCGCTGGCCGATCACTGCGGCGGGCAAGAGCCTGTTCTGGGCGGGCCTGAACAAGGGCAAGCGCTCGATCGCGGTTGACATGCGATCGCCGCGGGGTAAGGCGCTGCTCACCGACCTGATCACCGCGCCCGGCGACGATGCGGGGCTGTTCCTGACGAACTTCCCGGCCGTGGGCTGGTTGGACTTCACCACGCTCACGTCCCGCCGCCCCGACTTGATCATGGTGAACATTGTCGGCAACCCGGACGGCTCGTCTGCGGTCGACTACACGGTCAACCCCGCCGCCGGCTTCCCCTGGACCACCGGCCCGGCCACCCTGTCCATGCCGGTCAACCACCTGCTGCCGGCCTGGGACGCGATCACCGGCACGCTGGCCGCGACCGGGCTGTTGGCCGCTGAGCGCAAGCGGCGGATCGAGGGCATCGGCCAGTTCGTCCGGCTCGCGCTCGCCGATGTGGCGTTCGCCATGGCTGGGCACCTCGGGAACATCGCCGAGGTGCAGATCAACAAGAGTGAGCGGCCGAAGTACGGCAACGACCTCTACGGCGCGTTCGGTCGCGACTTCGCCACCAAGGACGGCAAGCGGGTGATGGTGGTCGGCCTGACCCCACGGCAGTGGCGCAGCCTGGTGGCTGCGGTCGGGATCGGTGACGCCTGCGCCCAGGTGGAGAAGCTGCTTGGGGTCGACCTGGGGAAAGAAGGTGACCGGTTCGCCGCGCGCCACGTGATCGGCGCGCTCGTCGAGCCGTGGGTCGCCAGCCGCACGCTGTCGCAGGTCCGCGAAGTCTTCGACGCGCACGACGTGTGCTGGGGGCCGTACCAGACCTTCGCTGAGTTGGTCACCACCGATCCGCGCTGCTCGCCCGTCAACCCGATGTTCGCCGCGGTCGACCAGCCCGGCATCGGCACCTACCTCATGCCCGGCTCGCCGCTGGAGTTCTCCGCGGTGGCGCGGCTACCCCCAACTCCGGCCCCGCAGCTTGGCCAGCACACTGACGAGATTCTCGCCGGGGTCCTTGGGCTGTCCAGCATGGAGATCGGGCGGTTGCACGACGACGGCATCGTCGCTGGGGCCCCAACCGACTCCGCAGGGAAATGACCACATGTTCCTGTTCTTCTCGAACCGACTGGGCTGCCTCGGCTCGCTGCTGTTGTCGGCGGTGCTCACCACCCTCCTGATTCTGATCTTGTATGTCCGGTGAGCTTGTTGAGCGGCGCGCACCGGTCGCCTTGTCGAGCAACCCACCCAGCTGCACCGTCGCCAGCGCTGGTCATCACGCCGTTCGGGTACCGCCAGGGCCGGGCTCCTATCGCGTCACAGGAAGCTCCATGTCGTGTTGCCCTGCCCAGGGACACCACCTAAGGTGTGCTCAATGAGGGGGTATCATCGATCATGCCTACTTGGGGTAAGTTTTTTTGGGTGTCATGGCTCCATATATCACCTTGATGGGGAAGGAATCATCGCCGAGAGACGTATGCCAGTTACACCGAGCGCTACCACGGCGACACCGGAGGGAGCCCTGCGGAGCCCACCCGCTCCTACCGAGGCAGCAGGTAGCATTGCGTGACGACGAGGGGAGCGAGGTGCGCCGGTGATGGTGTCAAGCCTGCCCCGGGCGGTGTCGGTCTGGTCCATCGGGCTGCTGGCCCTGGCGCTGCTCACCGCTGGTTGTACCTCCGCCGGCCAAGAGCCTTTCCCGGGCCGGGGGCCTTCTGCGGGTCAGGGGCCCTCCTCGGACCAAGAGCCATCGCCGGGCCAGGGGCACTCGGAAGGCCAGGGGCACTCGGAAGATCACGGGCCCTCGGAAGGTCACGGGCGCGGTGAGAACGACTTCGGTACTCTTCCCGTGGGTGCCCACCTGCCTTCGGGCGAGGAATGCGCCGCACGAGTTCATCATGACCAGCGGGACCAGCGGGACCAGCGGGACCAGCGGGACCAGCGGGACCAGCGGGAACCACGGCCGGAGAACACCTCAGCCAACCAGTTCGTTCCGGACCGGGTGTCGATGCCGATCTGGAAGGACTTCACCGAGCAGGCCAACCAGCAGTTCGTGTCCCGCATCGACGGCAAATTCACCGGTACCACGGGTGAGATCCTCACCTGGGGGGCCTGCAAGTGGGGCCTGGACGCCGACCTCCTGCGGGCGGTGGCGGTCCAGGAGAGCGACTGGCGACAGAGCACCGTCTCCGACGAGTCGAACAACGCCAAAGACTGCGTCGGCGGCGCCACACCACCCTGCCCGACGAGCTTCGGGATTATGCAACTCAAGGACATCGCCCTGCCTGGCTCCTACCCACTGTCGCAGCAAAGCACCGCGTTCAACGTCGACTATTACGGCGCCCGCATCCGGAGCTGCTACGAGGGCTGGGTCACCTACCTACACGACGATTACGGCCCCGGCGACATCCGGGACTGCGTGGGCTGGCACTGGTCCGGCCACTGGAAAGACTCCGGCGCGAAGCGCTACACCGAGCGGGTAGGCCGCTACCTCGACAGCAAACCCTGGTTGGACTGGACCAACCACGGGTAGCAGGAGCGTCTGCGACGAGGAGATCGTCCTTGCTGCGCTTCGGCAGCAGCCATGTCTCGTTCCGCAGCGATCCACGGGGTTGATCCGGCTCACGGGTTTGCCGGGCTGTCGCCTGCGCCGAAGCCTGGTGCTGGTGCGCCTTGCGGCTGCCGAACGGTGAAAGCTGCGCGCCAGTCCTCCCGCTGTTCGTCGTCAACCTGGAGCCGCCACTCGTAAGGTCCCGCTGCGAGCGGCAAGCCCGGGCCGACGTTGATGGCGAGCGAGTGATCGATGCTTGGCCCTTGCGCGAGACCTGGCGGACGGCCGACCTTGAACTCGGCCTCCACCATCAGTGGCTGAGACCCAAAGGGGGTTGGGACCTCAACCGCGTTGAGACCATCGGCCGTGAGCAGCCGCAAGGTCAGATGGTGATTGATGTTGGTCTCATCCCACGCAACTCGCAGGATGACCACGACTGCGTGATGGGGTGTTGGGGTGACGGTCACACTCCACCCCAGGCCTAGGACGTTCACCTTTCCAGCGCTGTCGCTCTGAGTGAAGTCGGCCAGCAGGACATGAGCCCTCACGAGGCGCTAGCCTGCCACTTCGTCCCTTGGCTGGGTCTGGTGGAGGGGACGTGGCCGTATCGGGCTCTGCTGGATCGGCCAGCCCTCGACCGTTGATGCGGTGTTGCCGATCGACAGGGGGAGACCTTGCCGGAACGTGATGGCGTCTCGGGCCCCCCACATAGTGACGAAGGCCGGGCGAGGGACTAGCTCGGCAGGCTCAGCCTGCTCCAGCATCGCGTTGAAGGTAGCCTCGTCTGTCTCGAACTCGGCGAACCCGTCGCTCTTGGCCATGCTCACATCATCCTCAAGACGGTCCGCAGGCGCCAGATGCCCTCAACGATGTCAACAGGCTGGAGGATCACCTTGAGCCGCACGTTGTCTGAGGTGTGGCACACCACCAGCAGTCGCCTGCCATGCTCGGGATGGTTGTGCCAACCTGTACGTTCGTACGCGTCGGGGATGCACGCCTCGCGGACCTGGTCACCGGTCACGAACCGGCGAGACCCGATCTTGCTCTCCATCTCCTCGCTGATCTGAATCTCAGCGATCCAGAGCTGTCTCGGCACGGCCAGGGACGCTACTCATTGCCTCAGACGGACTGACTGCAAGGTGCGCAGGTGGCCTGCGCTGTACGGGCGCTGTCCCCTTGGTGAGCAGCTCGCACAGCTGCACCGTCTCCGGGTTGGTCATCACCACGGTAGTGCGGGTCGCCCCGTTGAAGGTCAGCCAAACCCGGCTGGATCGGCCCGTGCCTTGCCGTGTCACGATCACCGTGCTCGGCTCGCCCCGGAGTGCGGCCCGGTAACGCCGGTGAGCCGCGAGCTGTCGGCGGTTATGAGCCATTTCCAGCAGTTTGCGGCCTGGTTGGCGCAGGATGTGGTGGTGACTCAGTGCTTGCAGCCTACCCACCAGTATGGCCTGGATACGCACTGACGTATCACGGAGCAGGCGAGAGGTCTCTTCAGAGTGAGCTGTTGCGCAGGCGGTAGCTCGAACGCTCCGTCGCTCGCCGGACCGCGAGCAGTGTGAGGAGGTGGCCTGATGCGATTTTTGAACCCTGTCGCCGTGACCTGCCTGATGTGCGGGCAGCCGACTGTCGTCGCCGAGCTGTCAGTTGGCTCTGTGCGGGTGCACTGCGGCACCTGGCGCTGGCAGTGCGACATCCCCTCCGCCGGTATCCCGCACACCGATCGGTACGCGGTAACTCAGACTGGTCTGACGCCACTCGACGTGGCCAGCGACCAGAAGCTGGCCGCATGAGCACCTAGCCCGCCACGGTCTTTTCAAGATCGTGTGCCGCGTGCAGGTTGGGGAAGCCCGAGGCTGCAAAAGGTTCCAATTGGCAGTCAGCTTGTTGATTTACGGCGGCGAGATCTACAGAGAAGCTGCTGAGGGACGTGGAGTGACGCTGGGTCAAGCATCTAGCGGCTGATCTGGCAGTTTTGGTTACGCATTTGCTACGTCCTTAGCCGGTTGGCCGTGGTTCCATGCGGTGGAGAACAGAAGCAGCGCCAAGTCGTACATCAATCCAGGTCTGCGCGCGACGATGCATGGCGAGTTCCGGCCGTGTTCGGTGGCGCTATATATCGTGAGATAGGCGACGTTGTCGGTAACGATAACGCGGTAAATATTCGGGAGGTCGTAGAAACGCAGTGCGATTTTTTCTCTCTGACGTGCGACCTCAAGAACATAGGATGCGTTAGAGCGAACTTGTTCCGCAAGTAGACCGGGATGGATTCCTGGATCGACCCGCTGTATATCTGCCTCCCGCCTGGCCAACCAGGATTCTGGCCCGAGGCTCGGATTGGGCAACAAAATCTGAACAGATTTCAGGCGATTACCTGTACGCGTCCAGACGGAAATGAAACCGTCGCGGGTCAGTTCGTTTCCTCGCCCGGTCGGCACTTTCACCCATCGCGCCCTGGAGAGTTCAGTAGGGATGCTGAAATTAGCCGACTTCTGTTGTCGGTAGATGCGCTGAATGCCCAATCCGGTGAATCTTGAGAGCAGTGTGATCGGCCATTGGCGAGCTCGTGTGGAGAGAACCCACCCTCCAGCGGCGGTAAGTGCCGTCACGGCGAGAGAGTTCACCACGCCAAGGATGAGTGTTGACACGTATTCCTCCTTCACGGGCGGTCTCTATCGAGGACTGAACTTTTTAAGGTGTGGCCGGGTGGGGCATGTCGATCAGAAGGTATGGGATCAGTCTGCGGAGCACTACTGCGGCGTGCCATGCCGCGATATGATGATGATCATCGTTCTTGTGCTGGCTGGCGTCGTCGGAGATTCCGCGCACTACAGCCCAGCTCTGGAGGCGCCCCGACATTGCGGATTGCTCGTGACAGGCCTGGCTCAGTCCGCCGGACTCCATGTCCACCGCGAGGATCTTGTCATCGACTTTTCTGAGGTATTGTAAGATCTCGGAATTTCGGTCTGCGATTACGGCATCGCCTGAGCCGATAGGACCGTGCAGTACTCGAAAGTGGCGAGCCACATTTTCGGGACCTTCCTCGTGGAATTCTGCGGGTTCTCCATTGTCGGTGAAAAAACGGTTGACCGCATGGCTGATCTCAGCTGGGGACTCTCTTTCTTCTCCTCGGTGACGGGTTCCGGTGGTTGTTTCTTTGCGCAGGTCGTAGTACACGACCCTGGTTGCAACGACGACGTCTCCGAGGAGCACGTCCGCGTGAATTCCACCGCCGATTCCCACCAGAACGACTACCTTGGGATCATAGTGTCGTCTCAAGTGATCGAAGGCCGCCATTGTGGATCGCTGTCCCTGGGTGAGTGTTCGGGTCGCGACCACCTTGGTAGATCGATCGTCCGCCTTCAGCTCTCCCACGTGAAAGTGGAGGTTGCCGACCCTCTCCAGGGTGAGTTCGAGCGCTTCCTGGACCGCGTGAGTCTCCACGCTGAGCATCGTGATCACTCCTACGTCCCATCTGTCGGCACGCTCTCGCGCTGCCGTTCGCCCTCGCGGGGCCGAGCTGGCGACATTGACCGTCGCTCCGTGTCCGATGGCTGACTGGCTCACTTTGGTGGTGCCGCCGTAATTGGCGATGCCGTAGTTGTGAGTGTGGTCGCTCAACACCTGTCTCCTTCCGTTGTCGCAGCTTCGTCAAAGGACCCGTTCGTCTCGGTGAAGCCGTGGTGAACCTGAGCATTGGACCCGACCGCCGACTGGCTCATTTCGAGCATTCCTCCCATATTGAAAACACCCGTGTTGATGATGTTGTTGAAGGCCTGTTTCTTGAATTTCGAGGTGTCCACGTTCTTTGACTCCAGAAAGTCTTCGGTGGCCTTAAGCAAGCGCTGCTCGATGACTTTCGTGTGATCGTAGATCGCGAATTCGTCAATTTTCGCTTCATTCCATGCGACGGACTTTTCCTCGCGAATGCTCAGCCGGGTTCCTATGGTGACTCCGCGTCGTGGAACGCAGCTGCGGTCCTTCCTGGACCATGCGGCGCGCGCGAATACCACGGGAACGCCGCCGAGTCGCCACAGTCGGCTGATGTTATCCGGGAGATCGCGCAGTCCGCGTAGCGTGGATCGCAGTACCGCGCCAGTTCCGCTCTCCCTGTGCTTGTCGAGCACATGATAGTCGTCCGGCGTGCGGGTCAGGGCGCAGGCGGAAAAATCGAGGCTGAGAGACCGGCCTTTGACCGTCACTCGCAGAAAGGCAGTCGTTACCAGCTCGCCTGTGCCGGTGGCGCGAATTTCCAGGTAATGATGAGCGGTTTCATACGGGTCATCGATGATTTTTGCGATTTCTAGCGGGCTGGGTTCCTTTCGCAGGAACTCTCGTTCGGACGGGACGTCCGTTTCGGCGATGTACAGCCGGTCTCGCACCTGGAACCCACGCAGTCGAAGCGGGTCAGTGGCGTTGCCGACCGACGCCATCGCTGTTTTGGGGCGGTCCACCAGTTCGTGGGTCCGAAAGGGAGGAGTCGTGTACTCCCGCTGTGTCATATTTTCCGTCCCAGGGCGGAGTAGCTGGATGGCCAGGGGCAGAGTCCACTGGTATACGAGTTTGCCGCTGCCCACAAAAGGTGTCTGTCTGTCGAGTGTCTTTTTCCCCTCAGCGTCATCGGCTGGTGGCGATCTGTGGTACACCACGTAGGTGTGAGACTGCTGAGCGTCGATCACCTTCTGCCTCTTGGTCAAGGTCTCGGGTCTGAGCGATTTTGCCCGGTGTATGCGGTTCATTGCCAACTGGCGGGCCGCTCCCGCGATCGCCGACACGACGGCGATGAGTATGAGGAGCAGGGCCGCCACTAGCACTACCTCTGTCCACGGAGCGTGGAGGAACCAAGCGGTCATCAAGGGAACCACTATCAGCAGGCCGCACCCGCCGGTGCTGGCGCCGAGCAACCGGGTCTGTTCCCGTAGGTGCGCGGCCTCGTTGCTGCCTCCGCGCCGCCGAAACCACCTGGCTGTCATCGCTTTGGCGGTGAGCCAGAGCACTGTCAGAGCGGTTCGCAGCATCAGCGGAGCCAATCGCCAGAGGCCGATCCCGCTGGCGGCCATGACGGCAGCGGGCGTATTCGAGCGGAGTCCAATCGCGAGCACCGAAAAGATGCACGACTGTTGCGAGGTCTCCAGAGCCCAGGCTCGCCAGGCGTGCTCGACCACCGGGATGAGATCGAATCCATACGAAGGGGCCACCCGGCGGCGCGGGTCGTTGTGCACCTTGCGGATGACCATGTCCCGGAACGCTTGGTCGAGATAGACCCCCGCGCACAGGTAGCGGGTGGCTGCGGTGTCCTGGCTTCCTTGATCAGCTGGCCATGTCGTCACGCGACCCGCCCTCGTCGTTGCCTCAGCTGCTACTTTAGGTAGCAGTGACCATAAATGAGGAGACGGTTTAAGTCAAGGTGACTTTTAGTAGGATGAAGTGATGATCGACGAGGTAGACGGGGCCCCTGGTCCGTTCCTGGTCGCGGTGACAGTGGACCTGGTCATCTTCACTGTCCGCCAAGATGAGCTTCAGGTTCTGCTGATCGAGCGTGGGAAGGAGCCCTACCTGGGCCGGTTCGCGCTGCCAGGAGGGCACGTCAGGGACGGCGAGACCCTGGAGGAGGCCGCGCTGCGGGAGCTGGGTGAGGAAACCGGGCTCGATGGGCGGCGGTTGCATCTGGAACAGCTGCGTACCTACGGCGCCCCCGAGCGCGACCCACGGGGACGGGTCATCACGGTGGCCTACCTGGCGCTCGGCCCGGATCTGCCCCTACCGGTGGCCGGGACGGACGCCCGCGCGGCTCAGTGGGCGTCCGTGGACTCGTTGCTCGACGGGCGGATCGAGCTGGCGTTCGACCACGCCACCATCCTGCGCGAGGCCTTGGAGAGGGCCAGGTCGCTTCTTGAATACACGACGGTGGCAGCGGCGTTTTGCCCGGAGCCCTTCAGCGTCGGCGACTTGCGCCGCATCTACGAGGCCGTCTGGGGGAGTCCGCTCGACCCTAGCAACTTCCGCCGCAAGGTCACCCGGGCCGAACGTTTCCTTGAGCCCACCGGCGAGCACCGGTGTTCCGAGATCGGACGGCCCGCAGCACTCTACCGTCGGGGCACGGCGCGGTTGCTCTTCCCGCCCCTCCTGCGCTTCGGCGATGTCGCCCGCGCGCAATTCACGCCAGCTACTCTCCGATGAGCTTGCTCTACCGGCCCCGCGCGCGCCACTCCGCGAGGTGCGGCCGCATCGGGCGTTAGGGTGCGAGGCGCCAGAGTGCGTCCATGGGCACCGCCCTGATTTTCTCGCCGAACGACAGGGTCTGTTGACCGGTGTAGAGCACGTAGCCGGCGACGAAGCGGTCACCGAGGAGTCTTGCCAAGTTCCGCAACCCGGCGAGGTCTTCGGTGCGTATCGTGGCGCCGGATTTCACCTCGACCCCTATCACTCTGCCGTCGGGTGTCTCGATCACCGCGTCGACCTCAAGTTTGTCCTTGGTGCGGTAATGGTATAACCGGCCACGTTCTTCCGACCAGGTCAGCTGTCGGGCGAGTTCCATGATTACCAGGTTCTCCATCATTGGCCCGGCCGAGCCTCCCGGTTCACCAAGCCGGGCGGCGTCCTGGCCGATGAGATGGCACGCGATTCCCGTGTCCACGAAAGCCAGTTTGGGTGTGCCTACGGCTCGTTGTAGTTCCGGCGGCGCAGCGGCGACGAGTGGTCGATCCTGGGGCCGTGCCGGAAGGCGGCATCAACGAAGCGATCTGGTTCGCCGCTGCTCTCACCTTGCGAGAACGGCCACAACTCGATCACTTCCATGCGGCCGGGTAGCGCGTTGGGCAGCGTTCGCAGCGCAAGGATCCGGGATGAGCCGGTCAGCAGGAAGCGGCCGGGCGTTGGGTCCACGTCGACCGGTTCGATCACGGATAAATTGTGCCGTACAGGAAAGATCACTGGTCAGCTGGACGCGCAGTGTATGGTCACCTAGACGCTCGGGTAGCGGTCACATGGCCGGTCGGCCGGTGGTCATTCGGCCGGAGTCACCAGCCCCGGGCGCGCAACTCGGTGAGGTCTTCGGTACCTGCCGCAGCACAAGGCGCGCGAGTAGTTCAGGGTTGGAGGCGCGATGGCCCACCGTACGACCCGCCAGCAGGCGCAGGCCCGGCAAAAGTCGGCTTGTAGATATGGTAAGAGGAACCGATCAATTTAGTAGCTCGATTTTATGTCTTACGCTAGTCGCTTGCGGTCCCCTGTTTGCCAATATCCTGTCGAGAGGGTATTGTACTGCCCACTGTTCGGAAAATGACCGCAGCTTGCCCTCGGGCAGTAACCAAGTGTATATGCACCCGAGTGCCGTACGGACCTCGAGCGTCGTCCCCGTGCATTCGAAGGGTCGCTCGATATCGTCAATCCCAGCCATAGCAGAAAGAGCCTCTAAGGTGTATTCTGTCGCGGTTGGACGAAAACCCAGGATGCGTTCTGTTTCATGGTCGCCGGTAAGCGCGGCCAGAGCGACGAAGACCCAAAGACACTTGGCGCATTGTCCACACCATCCCACCTCGACTCGGTTACACGTACGCAGTCGGCCGAGATCAACTCTGTGATCCATTAAGAACTTGATTACCTGCAGCTCAAAAAATGGTCGCAGTGGGCACTCGTACTGGGCTTCAGCTCCAAGGTCGGCCAATAACGCTCGAAACCCTAGCTCGAACTTAAGAGACTTACTCCACTGGTGATTAATCAGCCAGTCATCCACGCGTACGTTTGGCTCATCGTCACTCCGAGTGTTTCCTGCTAGGACTGTCGAAGCGTCGCATGCCTCTGCTGCGACTACCCCGGCAAGACCAAGATACGCGGAGAAGGGAACATGCCCATTGATGACTCCTGTCACGTTCAACTCGCGCAGTTTAGCGTCCAGCTGGCGCCTTATGTTGATCTCGTACTCCGCGCCCTCTGTATCGTTCGTCGATCGGGCTTCGATGTCGTCCCATCCCCACTTGTAATCGATAAGTCCGAGGCGCCCCCCCAGTCGTTCCACGTAGAGCCGGGTTGCCAGAGAATCTTTTCCGCTACTGAACAGGAGGAGGTCGTTGTCATACCGTTTTTCCTGCTGTGGCCCTAGTGTGCCCCTCGCGCCAGCGCGGTAGATTGTATCGAACTCGACACGGCAAGCTTGCAATTCGTGCAACAAATTGTTCCGGTAGGCGCATTCTGCCATACCATTGAGAAGGAGCTCTTGGCACCATGCCTGCACTGAAGCAGTCGCACCAGCCACGGCGATCTCGTACCGTGGAGCGAAGAATGCTTTCCAATAACTGAGACCGTCGATGTAGCCGAGCAGGGCAGCCAGTCGTTCGACGGAAGGGTTCAATTCAAGCGCAGCTGAACGACGTGTCCAAGTTACCGACGATGAAAGAGTTCGTCGCCCGAGACTGTACCCGTACGTCGCTCGTAGTGATCCATCCGCCAAACATTCGAGTCTGAACCGATCGTACCTGAAGATCATGAGGATATCGTACCATGCGTGCCCCTTGAAGGAAGCCTGGCGACATTACATATCCTGACATACCCTGCCTCTTGCGGGTATGTCTCGTAAATTTCCTGCTACCATATTCTGGTACCCTCATGAGTCGCAGGTGCTGCGCTATAAGTCGCTTGTGCAATGTCGAGGGGAGCCGAATACTCCACCGGGCAACCAGTCTTCCTCGAAGCCCGCCCCCGCCCCCACCCCGGGTCGAAGACAACCGGTGCGCTACCGCCTGCTGCACACCGCCGTGCGGCTGGTCTGCGGGCAGCTCACACGGAAGATCAAGATTCCGGCGCCCGCTCGACGCGACAGCCGGGCACGCGGCGCTGGCTCCCACCTTACGTCAAGATTAGGACACCCCTGAAGGGGTGCTATTCAGCGGGGGCGTGCCCAACCGGGACCGACCGCATCGCCGAGAGGCTGTCGACCCGGCAGGGCGGGCTGGTCCAGACTGGCACCGCTAACACTAGGCCACTAACAATACGGATATGGTGCGATGGAACGATCCCATGAATGAAATTGCGAACACGACGGTAGCCTACGTGGAGGCTCCTGTCCGAGAATTCCAAGCGCTTGAGGACCTTGTCTCTACTGTCTATGAGGAAGTCGCTTCGCCTCCTGAGTAGAGGCCTAAAATTTTGTGGCGAACCAGGCAAGGTTTGAGCCTCACACTCCAGCCTATCGGGCCGATCTCTACCGGCTATTAATTGTCTCTGTCGTTGGCTGGTGCGGGTATGGGTACGTGAGTCAGCAGGGGGCGCCGTCCTCAACGACGTAATATTCATCGAAGAGCAGCGCACTATCTCCGGCGTCAGCGCGAGCGCTGGCAATGCCCTAGGCCTTCACGCTGAAGATGCGTCATATAGCCTGGGATCTGGTCGGGATATAAGCCCGGACTTTAATTACGTTGCACTTCTTCAGAAACCCTGCGGAAATCCCAACCTGCGTTTCAACGGTTGACTGGACTCGGCTCCCCAAATCCTCAATCGAGCTCCTCGAGGAGCCATGGTTTAGCAACCTGACCAACCCTGGACAAGGCGGCAAGAGAAATGATCATAACACGCTCGTATCTATTAAGTTTGGCCAATCCGGCGACCCATGGTTCCGCTTGAATACGGATAATTTGGGGTTGGAGCGATACGCTCAAGAGTGGCAAGCGGTGCTTCGCGAGCTCAGGGATCACTTAAACAAGCGAGCGGTTGATGTGACGTCAAAGCCCGGTGATATCTTGTTGATTGATAACCGGCGCGCCGTGCATCGAAAGGAATGTTCCGGAGCGGACAGGCTTGGAAACCGGGCGAAATATGCAATTTGAAAATGTGTCACATTGATCTTTAATAGTTGCGGCATGCCTCCATTGCGGCAGCGAAGACGGCCCCTCGTTCGCGGTAATCGCGGAACTGCCCGTAACTCGGAGCAGCCGGCGACAGCAGTACGATGCCGTCTGGTCGAGCCCACTGATACCCGTGGCGCACGGCTTCCATGAGGTCTGCGGCATCTAGGGTCCGAACGTAATTCCCGGGATCAGCGGCGTCGACCTGACGGCGAATGTCCGGTCCGTTGTCGGGTACAGTTGCCAGCAACAGTTCGGTGACTCGAGTGCGAAGCGCAATACCGAGCGGCCAGTAGTCGATTCCACGGCTCTCGCCACCAACGATGAGTGCTACGCGGCGGTCCGGAAAAGCCTCAACGGCGGCGACGGTGGGCAGAACATTTGTAGATAGGTTATCGTCGATAAACGTGACACCGTCGACCGTTCCAATAATGCTTAGCCGGCTCGGCAGGGCTTTGAATCCCTCCGCGGCCATCTTCAGTTGATCATCGTCGGAGGCTTCCGCTACACCCATGGCCAATAGTGACACCTGGGCGATGAGAGCGTTGCGCCTATTGTGAGCGCCGCGAAGAAGGAGCGGCGTCATCCAATCGGCGTCAGAGGTATCAGCGCTGTGAACCCATTTAATATGAGGACCGAGGAAACGGTCGTGAGAGCGGAGCAAGTCGCTGTCTCCATTGACGACGGTCAACTCGGCCCCGGGTTGAGATGTGGCGGAAAGCTTGTCGCGAAAGTAGTTGTCAAGGACATCCCCGTGCCACGGCAGGTGGTCGGGATGTAGCGAGGTGACGGCTACGACAGGAGGGGAGCATGCCAAGTCGGTTGCTTGATAGCTGGAAACTTCGATCACCCAGTAGTCGTAGGCGCCGGCGGCATCCAAGCCATGAGGTGGAAGCCCGATGTTACCGCCGATTAAGCATTGATATCCGAGTCTGGTGAGGAGGTGCCCAGCGATGGCAGCAGTGGTGCTCTTGCCTTTGGTGCCAGTGATGCATAGGACCTTTGAACGGTTCGCCTCTTGTAACCATAAGCCGACGCCGCCGACAACGTTGACGCCTGCCCGCTGCAGCAGCTTTACGGTCTCACCGTATCGGGAGACGCCGGGCGCCTTCACAACTACGTCACACCGCAGGAGCGCGGCAAGGCCATCTGGAATCGTGGCTAAGATCGGCCGCCCATCGATATTCGGCCGGCCTGGTTTGTCATCGACAAGTACCGGGTCCAGGCCTCGGGCTAAGGCGGCCTGCAAGTTAGCGCGGCCTTCGCACCCGAGGCCGTAGATGCCGACCGTACTGCCGCTGTTTAGGTCAGACCAGGAAATCTGTGGGCGCATAACTTTCCGGTAGGGAGTGGGAGGCTGGTTGGGGGCAGGAGTTCGTTCGGCTCAGGCTCGTGGTTGACTGAACGCTCGGATCGCGGGACGACAGCGAGACAGGTACAGAGCCGACGGATCCGTCCCGGCGAATGGCACCGACGACACGTAGGTCGTTACCCACATGGGAGTCCCGGCCTCCTTAGATGCGTCCCTTAATCGAGGGTCCAACAGGTCTGCCAGCGCGTAGCCTAGTCGCCGCGAGCGACGCTGACTTGCTGGACCCCGCCCGGCGCGAAGACCGCAACCGTCATCGCAATGCTCAACGAGCTCCGCGTCACCGTTGTCGCAGCCCGCACCCGCACCGTCAAACCAGCACGCGCTGCTTCGCGACTCGGCCAAGCAGCAGGGTTCCGGCCTGCCTGCGCGCTCTGGCGGCGCAGACGCTCTTTGATGGTCGACGAGAATCCGCTGCTACCAGCCCCGCGTTCGCCACTGCGCGAGGTGTGGACGCTCAGTGCCGAGTGTGGAGTCCTTTCCGTGTCCAGGGTAGAACCACGTCTCGTCGGGGAGCTGGTCGAACACCCGTGACTCCAGGTCGTCCACCAGGCTGGTGAAGTCAGTGGAGTTCGTTGTTCGTCCAGGACCGCCGGGGAACAGCGAGTCACCGGTGAACAGGTGCGGTGTGTCCCCGATGTCCCAGTGCAGCAGGGCGATCGAGCCGGGGGTGTGTCCGCGCAGGTGGATCACGTTGAGCACTACCTGGCCGACAGTCACGGTGTCGCCGTGGCCCACCAGCAGGTCCGGCGGCACCGGCAGCTCGGGGGCATCCACCGGATGCGCGACGGTCCGCGCTCCGGTGGCGCCGGCGACCGCGCCGAGAGCCTGCCAGTGGTCCGCGTGCCGGTGGGTGGTGACGATGGTCCGCAGGTCAGGCCGGTCTGGGCCATGGCCCAGCAGGTCCAGCAGCCGTTCAGCTTCGTTGGCGGCGTCGATCAGCAACGCTTCCCCGGTGCTCCGGCAGGTCAACAGGTAGGCGTTATTGTCCATCGGCCCGACCGAGATCTTGGTGACGGTCAGGGCTTTCAGCGTCCGCCGCTGCGCCGGTCCGCCTGGTTCGACCGCGCCGTCGTAGTGTTCGAGGATTTCCACAATCGCCGACCGTAACGTGCCGCGGCTCCCACCGCGAGCCCACTTCTGTCAGACCGGGCGCATAGCATGGGCGGGGCCGTCTGGTGAAGGGAGTCACGTGGCTGATCGACTTGTCGTCCGCGGTGCGCGGGAGCACAACCTGCGCAACGTCGATCTCGACCTGCCCCGCGACAGCCTCATCGTGTTCACCGGGCTGTCCGGCTCCGGCAAGTCCAGCCTCGCCTTCGACACCATCTTCGCGGAGGGCCAGCGCCGGTACGTCGAGTCGCTGTCGGCCTACGCCCGCCAGTTCCTCGGCCAGATGGACAAGCCCGACGTCGACTTCATTGAGGGCCTGTCGCCTGCGGTGTCGATCGATCAGAAGTCCACCAGCCGCAACCCCCGCTCCACCGTCGGCACCATCACCGAAGTGCACGACTACCTGCGGCTGCTCTATGCCCGCGCGGGGGAGCCGCATTGCCCGCTGTGTGGCGAGCCGATCTCCCGGCAGACCCCACAGCAGATCGTCGATCAGGTGCTCGCCCTGGAACCCGGCACCCGGTTCCAGGTCCTGGCGCCCGTGGTGCGGACCCGCAAGGGCGAGTTCGTCGACCTGTTCGCCGAGTTGCAGGCCCAGGGCTACTCCCGGGTGCTCGTCGACGGCACTGTGCACCCGCTGACGGACCCACCCAAGCTCAAGAAGCAGGACAAGCACGACATCTCCGTGGTGGTCGACCGGTTGTCGGTCAAGGACAGCGCCAAGCAGCGGCTCACCGACTCGGTGGAGACCGCGCTGCGGCTGGCCGATGGCCTGGTCGTGCTCGATTTCGTGGACCGCGACGGACACGACCCGCACCGGCAGCGCCGGTTCTCCGAGCGGATGGCCTGCCCGAACGGCCACCCCATCGGCGTTGACGACCTGGAGCCGCGCTCGTTCTCGTTCAACTCGCCCTACGGAGCCTGCCCGGAGTGCACCGGAATCGGGGTGCGCAAGGAGGTCGACCCCGAGCTGGTGGTGCCCGATGAGCAGCTGTCCCTCGCGGAGGGGGCGATCGCGCCGTGGGCCACCGGGCAGACCCACGAGTACTTCCAGCGGCTGCTCGAGGCGCTGGCCGAGGCCGTCGGCTTCCGGATGGACACCCCGTGGCGACGGTTGCCGGCCAGCGTCCAGAAGGCCGTGCTGCACGGCTCTGACGCGCAAGTCCACGTCCGTTACCGCAGCCGCTACGGCCGGGAGCGCTCCTACTATGCCGCCTTCGAGGGAGCCCTGCCGTTCCTCGAGCGCCGGATGAACCAGACCGAGTCAGAGCAGGTGCGGGACAAGTACGACGGCTACATGCGAGAGGTGCCCTGCCCGGCGTGCCGTGGCACCCGGCTCAAGCCGGAGATCCTCGCCGTCACCCTCTCGCACATCACGGAGGGCAAGAAATCCATCGCCGACGTCTCCGCGCTGTCGGTTCGCGACACCGAGGCTTTCCTGGGCGGTCTGCAGCTGGATACCAGGCAAGCGATGATCGCCGGTGCGGTGCTCAAGGAGATTCAGGCCCGGTTGCGCTTCCTGCTCGACGTCGGGCTGGACTACTTGTCCCTGGACCGCGCCTCGGCCACACTGTCCGGCGGTGAGGCGCAGCGGATCCGGTTGGCCACCCAGATCGGCTCCGGGCTGGTCGGGGTGCTGTACGTGCTGGACGAGCCGTCGATCGGTCTGCACCAGCGGGACAACCACCGGCTGCTGGCCACCCTCACCAGGCTGCGCGACCTGGGCAACACGCTGATCGTGGTGGAGCACGATGAGGACACCATCCGCGCCTCCGACTGGGTGGTGGACATCGGCCCCGGAGCGGGGGAGCACGGCGGCCAGGTGGTGCATAGCGGACCGTTCCACGAGCTGGAGCGGCACGACACCTCGATTACCGGCGCCTACTTGTCGGGCCGGCGGAGCATCCCGGTCCCGACCACCCGGCGTCCGGTGGACCGCTCGCGACGGTTGCTGGTGGTCGGGGCGCGCGAGCACAACCTGCGTGGCATCGACGTGTCCTTCCCGCTCGGCTGCCTGATCTCGGTCACCGGGGTGTCCGGATCGGGTAAGTCGACGCTGGTCAATGACATCCTCGCGACCGTACTGGCGAACCGGCTCAACGGTGCCCGGCAGGTGCCCGGACGGCACACCCGGGTCACTGGCCTGGAGCACGTCGACAAGCTGGTCAGGGTCGATCAGTCACCGATCGGGCGAACGCCTCGGTCCAACCCGGCCACCTACACCGGCGTGTTTGACCGGGTCCGCAAGCTCTTCGCCGCCACCACCGAGGCGAAGGTGCGTGGTTACCAGCCTGGGCGGTTCTCGTTCAACGTCAAGGGCGGGCGGTGCGAGGCCTGCGCGGGGGATGGCACCATCAAGATTGAGATGAACTTCCTGCCCGACGTGTACGTGCCCTGCGAGGTGTGTCACGGCGCCCGGTACAACCGGGAGACCCTCGAGGTGCACTACAAGGGCAAGACCATCGCTGAGGTGCTCGACATGCCGATCGAGGAGGCGGCGGCGTTCTTCGAGCCGATCTCAGCGATCCACCGGCATCTCAAGACGCTGGTGGATGTCGGGCTGGGCTATGTCCGGCTCGGGCAACCCGCGCCGACGCTGTCCGGCGGGGAGGCCCAGCGCGTCAAGCTGGCCAGCGAGTTGCAGAAGCGCTCCACCGGGCGCACCGTCTACGTGCTCGACGAGCCCACCACCGGCCTGCACTTCGAGGACATCGCCAAGCTGCTCGGCGTCATCAACGGGCTGGCTGACAAGGGCAACACCGTCATCGTCATCGAGCACAACCTCGATGTGATCAAGTCGTCGGACTGGGTGATCGACATGGGTCCCGAGGGGGGCGCGGCCGGCGGTATCGTGATCGCTGAGGGTACTCCCGAGCAGGTCGCCGCCGTCGACACCAGTTACACCGGCCAGTTCCTGCGCACCGTCGTCGACGTGCAGCATGCCACGCCGCCGCGGCGGCGCCGGGCCACCGTTGCCGCTGGCTGAGCGGCTGTTGTCAAGCCCGGTGAATCTCAATCCAGTACCGGCTCATCGGCCACGGGCACCGGTTCCGGCATCGCCAGCCTCGAGCTCGGCGACGCCCTGCTCCCAGGGCACGGTGGGCTCGTGACGCGCCAGCACCTCGGCCGCCCGCTGTGACCAGTAGGCGTCCTCCCACTGTTCGAACTGTGTCGGCGGCCCTGTCGAACAAGTCATCACCGAGCTGGCCGGCAAGGGCAACATCATGATCGTCATCGCTACGACGGTTTGAGCCCAAGCATAAATGGCGCGAGTTTATCACAAAGCTGTGCCGGGTGACGGCATCGAGCTCTCACTGGAGACCACGCCCAAGCGTCACTGTTGCGATCTCAGTCCATTCATAACGCCTATGATCACGATTCAAGTCGATAAGCGATATCGACGAGATCAATACTTCGACAGCCGGAAGAGGGCTCTCTCTTATGGTCATATTAATGCGCTCGATCGGAGCCACGCCATTAGAGTAGGCAAGGGTGACGTGTGGCCGAAATCCGTCCATGGTCTCTGGAATATTCTTGCTGCCCCATACCTCTCCGATCGCATTTCGCAACTCTAGCTTCAATCGCACAACAGCTCCAACGGGGTGAATCTCCATTTGAATTGTTTCTTCGTCGGCGTGGGGGACTTCTAGCCGCGCCTTTATGGGTGCCAAATTGACACAACGGGATGCGGTCGAAGCGATAATTCTTTCAATGTCGACGCTACTCACTTCG
Source organism: Pseudonocardiaceae bacterium (assembly GCA_050699715.1). Classification (GTDB taxonomy): domain Bacteria; phylum Actinomycetota; class Actinomycetes; order Mycobacteriales; family Pseudonocardiaceae. Next base: position 25,137 of record JBOHFR010000003.1, on the reverse strand, counting down.
TCAGTGAAACCTACGCCTTGGAGGGTGACGTGCACGCCGCCGATTTCAACCGGATCAAGCGTGCTCATCCTGTTGATTATTGGCGTATAAAACGAGACGATTTCACGAATTTCGCTACTTGTCGAGAAGGTGATGTGCCACGTATAAAATGATCTTCCCTCGCGCCAGCCTGGACGCCACCACCAGTGGTCGTGGGTTACGTTAACCGGGACATTCACTCTGTAGCACCTTTCCCGCCAGGGTAACGATGAACTGTGCGCTCAGAAATTCTGAAACTCTCGGGTCGCGTCTCGTATTCGCATAACTGACGAAGAGAGGTTTTTGTTATCGCGAGCTGTCATTTGATTAATCTCTTCAACTCGCTGCAGCAGTGGTCGCACTCTGTGCTCCGGCGCGGTGTCCAATATTGGCATCAAGGCTTCGGCGGCTCCGTCGAACTCGTCCGACAAAAAATACGCTTTTACTTGCTGGCATCGCACCATTCTTTCCGAGCCAAGATTTCGCCGATCAATCGGGACTGACTCAAAATCAATGACCGCTGAATCGGCATATTGGAGAGCCTCTCTCGCGCTGCCAAGCGAAAGATGGGTATCCGACCAGAAACCGCCAGCGCGGCCGATTGAACACGTGAAGGGCCCAGGTAGCGCATCGGGGATGGCGGTCGAACCCTCGGCCGCGTTCCGTGCCTTATTTAGAGCGGCGAGCGCGCCCTCCTTGTCGCCACATCGCGCCAGGTCAAGTGCCAAGGCGCTCGAAAGATACAACTCCGTACTACCGCTACCTGAATACAGAAGACCATTCTCGGCATGTTGCGCAGCCCTGGTAAATTTCTGTTGCCAAAAAGCGGCCGTATGCTGAGCTGCGCAAATCCAGGACTTCAAATTATTCTGATCCGCATTATTAGCGAAAGCCCAAGCAGTCCGGAGATGTTCTTCCGCCGCGCCTGGTGCGCCGAGGTCTGTCGAAATCCATGCCAACATGGTTAGCGTCCAACCAGCGGCACGGTAAAGCTCTCGGCTCTGAGATGGCTTCTGCCGACCGTTGGCGAGCAGCCCTACGACGCGGTCGCGCAGTTGGCGTGTCCGCTCAAATAATGACAGTGTCGGGACCTTCAAATAACTGTGCGCGGCCCGAAGTATTTCGGCATGAATTTGTTCGACCGTAAGGTCACCCACATTGGTTGTTTCAGTCCACGCCAGGATCTTCGCAGACTCATCCGCAGCGTCCATTAGCATCACGTCCATGCTGCGCGGTTGCTGAGATCCAGTCGAACCCAGGCTGACCGGAGCCGGTGGCTCTTGCGGCTTATTTGAGACCAAGAAATCAGTATCTGAAGTAGCGGGATCAACATTGATGAAATCTTTTTTGATTGGCTCGAACAGTTGTCGGACATCGCAACCGGAAAACATTGCTTCGAGAACCATGCAATGCTGAGGATAAGGCAATCCGAGCAGGTCGCCATTTAGCCAGCGATAGAATTGCCGTTCGGCGGGATAGGTCCTCGCTGGTTTGGAATCAATCTTGATCGCAGCCGCGTCGAACGCTCGACAAAACGCAGAATAAGTTTGTATATGCCGCTCGATGGCAAGCTTTTTTAGTAGAATCGGGGGGACTTCGTCCAAGTGTCGTTCATCTGGCACGTACGGCGCAAATAAATCCCTTACGGTTTTTCCGGGGAACATCGCCTCCAGTACCACGCAATGCTCGGGATGGGGTAGTCCCTCCACTCGGCCGCTTAACCATCGCGTATAAGTTCGTTCATTCGGATGCGACCCCGCCAGTGCTGGGTCGATCTCCCGTGCGGCTTTCTCATACTCCCGTGCGAAAATTGGGAATTGCTGCCATTGTTGTGCCCGCAACAAAGCCTTGAGCAGAGTTGACGCACGCCTTCCTAGGTGACTCTCGGATTCGATCACGCTTCACCCCCGTCCACGACTGGCGGTCCTGATCCAACTAGGGTAGCCGCTTCGCCACACTCGACCAGGCCAACCACGCCGTCCCCAGGCCCGCGAGAGCGGAAACCGCATCCGACCGCCTCCCTGTAGTTGACCTGGTCGTCCGCCGCGCAAGCGCACCACCTGGCCGGGTAGGGGCTGCTCGGTGGTCTGTCTCCCAGGGACACCGATGCTATGCACTTGCCCACCAGGTCGCCTGCCGTACCGCGACCCCGCCACGAACCGGTAGCCCAGCCGGGTGCGTGAGCGGGCGCCCAGCGCCCGGATCCACCGGAAGCGTGCCCTGCTCCTCGGCCTGTCCGCGCCTGCCTGATGTGTATGTGCCCTGTGAGGTGTGCCAGGGAGCTCGGTATAACCGGGAGACCCTGGATGCACTATAAGGGTAAGACCATCATAAGGGTAAGACCATCGCTGAGGTGCTGGGCATGCCGATTGAGGCGGCGGGGGTGTTCTTCGAGCCGATCTCGGCGATCCACCGGCACCTCAAGACGCTGGTGGATGTCGGGTTGGGTTATGTCCGGCTCGGGCAGCCCGCGCCGACCCTGTCTGGGGGGAGGCCCAGCGCGTGAAGCTGGCGAGTGAGCTGCAGAAGCGTTCCACCGGCCGCACTGTCTACGTGCTGGACGAGCCCACCACTGGCCTGCACTTCGAGGACATCCGCAAGCTGCTCGGAGTGGTCAACGAGTTGTCCGACAAGGGCAACACTGTGATCGTCATTGAGCACAATCTGGATGTGATCAAGTCGTCGGACTGGGTGATCGACATGGGTCCGGAGGGTGGCGCGGCTGGCGGCATGGTGATCGCGGAGGGCACGCCGGAGCAGGTTGCCGCCATCGACACCAGCTACACCGGCCAGTTCCTGCGCACCGTCGTCGAGGCGCACCACGCCACCCCGCCGCGCCGCCGTCGCGCCCCCGTTGCCGCTGGCTGAGCGGCAACGGCGTCAGAGATCGCGGTAGATCTCACGTCGGTGGCCCAGATCGACCACCAGGATGACGAGCTGGTGGTCCTCCACTGTGTAGACCACTCGGTAGTTTCCCACCCGAAGGCGATACGCGCCGCGAAGGCCCTGCAGTGTGATCACGCCGGGCGGGCGGGGCTGCTCGCCGAGCCGGTCAATGGCGGCTTGCACGCGTCGGCGAATCGGTTTGTCCAGCTTCGCCAGAGCGCTCAGGGCATCGCGGGTGATCTCAATTCGGTACCGGCTCATCGGTCACGGGCACCGGTTCCGGCATCGCCAGCCTCGAGCTCGGCGACGGCCTGCTCCCAGGGCACGGTGGGCTCGTGACGTTGCAGCACCTCGGCCGCCCGCTGTGACCAGTAGGCGTCCTCCCACTGTTCGAACTGTTCGGCAACCTCGGCTGGCACCACAGCGCCGACTCGTCGGCCATAGCGAGTCAGATACACCACCGCGCCGTCACGGACTTCGGTGTCGATGAGTTCCGGCAGCCTCGCCCGGGCGTCGGTCACGGTGACCTCGACGTGTTCTGGAGGTGTATGTGGCTGAGCGGCAGTCATGTGCAGAATGTACATGTTGGTGACCTTGTCGAACAAGTCATCACCGAGTTGGCCAACAAGGGCAACACCGTGATCGTCATCGAGCACAACCTCGACGTGATCAAGTCGTCGGACCGGGTGATTGACTTCGCCTTGTCGGTGCCGAGTGACCAGTCCCAGGGCCTAAGCTCTGTGTACAAGATCTGGTCGTCTGAGTGAAGATGGAGCGCCAACTGGTAAGGAGCGCAAGGGACCATGAGTACCCACCTCACAATGAGTCAACGCCGAATCGATCACCGACGGCCACGGCGTACACGGACTGCGATCGTGGACCAGCATGCTACGTGGATTGCTGTGAACCCGATCCAGGGTTGTCCGAAGGGCTGCTCCTATTGCTTCCTCAACGAACGAGGCCAGACGGCTGTGCGGCCCGAGCTATTGGCCAGCCCTGCTGAGACGGTCGAACTGTTGATCTCGTCGCGGTACTACGCGCCGGATCGCCCGGTCGCGCTGTATACGTGGACGGACGTGATGGCGTTACCCGATTCCCGCGCGCACCTCGCCGAACTGTTGGTTCTGATGGCGGACTGGAAAATCCCCAATCCGGTAGTGCTGATCACCAAGTGTCTGATCCCAGGCGACGCGCTCGACGCGGTGACGACCGCACGCAAATCCGGGCTGCGGACGATCGTGTACGTGAGCTATTCTGGTTTGGGGCGTGGTATCGAACGAGGTATTCGGCACGAGGAGCTGAAGAGCAACTTCCCCCGGTTGGCTCAAGCTGGCGTGCCGGTTGTGCATTACTGGCGGCCAGCGTTCCCGGAGTCCGCGACTGCCCGCACGATGGAAGCAGTTCTCGACTGGGCGGCGGCGTATGCGCAGTGTACGGTGGCCGCCGGGCTGAAGGTCGAACCCGCCGCGCTGTCCCGCTTAGCCGAACTGTGGCCTGAACTGGCCACCACGCCGGGCGTCACCACAGCCGAAAGTGTCTACCCGAAAGCGTTCTGGGAGTTCATCCATACAACTCGGCAGCGCCATTCAAACTATCCTTTGTTCCACACGAACTCCTGCGCTTTGGCCTACGTGCTCGGCCAGCCCGACCGCTTCGGGGTCTTCGGCAGCGACGTGTGCCAGTTGCGCAATCACTGCCCGCCCGCCCAGCGCCACCGTTGCGAAGCTGACGTTCGGAGCCGACCCGTGTTGACGGAAGTGACTGTCCGCGCGGCGCTGGACCGACGGGGACACATCGACGCGACGTTCAACCTTGACCGTGTGCGCGGCGAAGTGGTGATCGACGCGGTCCTCCCCACCAGCGCCGCCGCTGCACTAACGCATGATCTTGGCGTTCGAGTCCGTGTTACGCGGCAGGACAGCGATCCTTATTGGAGCAGCGGAACAGCCGGCGCGCTCCCGCTGGTCATCGGTGATGCCGGATGATGCCGGCGGATTTGGCCAGCCTGCTGGCTGACGTTCGCAGACTCCGGGCGGGGTTCGCGGGTACCGCGCCGCAACCGTGGACCGCGACCACGGCCGCCGCCGAGGTGACCGTCCAACTCGGGCATCTTGCGCTGTGCCTGCTCCGCCGCTGGGGAGTCGACACCACCGACCTCGATGATCCGAAGAGGGCCGATCGCCAATGTCGGTGACGAGTTGGCCGACGTGCTGCTGGCCGCCCTGAGTGTGACCACGCTGGCTGACGTGGAACCCGCTGCCCTTCTCGAGTTCCGCCCGGCTGGCCGTGATGGCGAGGTCGAGGGACTCCTACGCTTGCTGATCTCGGTGGGACAACTCGCCGAAGCTGCCATGGTGCACGACGGTTTCCGTCACCGGCCTGCCGGCACACCGCCGTCCATCCAGGCAGCGGGTGCCAGCGCGGTAGCGGTCTCCGACGCGCTGGCCAATCGCCTCGGGCTGGATCTCCTCGCCGAGTTCCGCGTCATGGTGGTCAACGCCGAAGCGTTCCTCCGCAGTTGGGACACCACCCGATGACCGACCGAGGTGACTTCGCTACGCATCGCCGCGACGGCGATCACGTGATCAAGGTGCTTGATGGGCAACACCCGGCAGGCGCCCGCTTTGTGGCGGCAGCGCAGAGCGTCGGAACGACCGGCATGGACACCTATCTGTCCACTCTGCGAGCGGTTGGAGTCACTCTGCCACCTGACCTGTCGGTGGTGTCCGCCCAGCCACTGACGGTGCGGTATCGCTGGGTGACTGGCCCGGTGCTGCTCGACTGCGCGAGTGCGGAACCGCCGCGTTTCGCTGACGCGGTCGTCGAGATCGCCCGGTGGGTGCACGCCCTGGTCGGAACGGACGCCTGCCTGGACACCAACCTGGCCAACTTCTGTCTCGCTAACGAACGCGTCGTGCTGGTGGATGTCTTGCCGCCACTGATCCCGAGCGTGCGCCCAGAGCCATCGAACCTGTTCGAGGTGCTGTTCACCGCCTTGTGCTTCGACACCGCGGTGACCCTCGACGCACTGATCGGCTACGCCGCCCGTGCTCTGCTGCGATCTCCCGCGGGAGTAACGGCCCGCCAACGTGATGACCTCGCACGCCATGCGCCACCGGAGGGAGCCGAGTCTTTCGAGTCGTCGTTCCCCAGGCCGTGGTTCCGGGCGAGGGTTGTCCTGGCCTTGCGAGCACTGGCCGGAGAGGTCGCATCTGAGGTCGTACATGAGTTCTTCGCTTTGACCTCGGTGCGGGTGTTCCGGGACCTGTCCGAGGCAGATCGGGCTCACCGTGTCCGGCAGGTCGGCCAGGCCGTGAAGGAGCTTGCCCTGACATGAGAGCATCCGCCGATCCGTCAGTGGATGGATCCACGTGGGACTGTCATGCGGGAGATGTGGCGTTCGCGATCACAGCGCCGTCCGCGTGGCTGCCTGCCCAGCGCGAGTACCTATCGGCTTTCCTGACCACGCCCCCGGGGGAACTTGACCTGGGCGCGTTCAGTGTCCAGGTGCACACCGACGACACAGCGTTCGCCCAGATCGTCCAGACGATCGCGCGCTCGCCCTTCACCAGCGACATCGAGCCGGTTCCGGAAGTGGTGATACAGGAGTCCCGTCAACCGGCTGGCCGCCGCTGTTATGTCGTCGTCACGGACAATGTGGAGCACCAACCGGGCGCATACGCCGTGGCCACACAAGGGCACCGCATCGATCTGTTCACCCACAACGGCACCGTGCGCCCCCACCGCTACCCGATCCGGCTCATTCGCGAGGTCATGCTGCGCACTTATGAGGACGCGGGCGGCGTCCGAGGCGTTCCCCGAATTGGAGCACCTCATCCGGAGCACAACAACCAACGATGCCGAGCTGGGCAGCATGCCCGCGAATTTCGGTTCGACAGTCAAGCACGCCTTCACCACCCGCCAGTTCGCCCAAGCGTTTGGTGCAGGCCTGGTCTCAGCGTCGGCGTTGCGGCTGGTCCTGGTTCCCCGGTTGACCGATACTCGCGAGTCTGCTCAAGTGCGTCGCCTGTCCGAGGCTGAGGCCCGCCAGGTCGTTTCAGTGAACTGCTTCACCCCCCGCGATGAGTTTTGGGTCCGGCCCTGGCTCGTGCCCCGCCGGAGGCCAGACGAGCAGCTCGGACGCCAAGCGAACGCCGCCATTCGGTACATCGCGGCGACCGTGCCGTGCGTCGAGGTGAGTTTCGGAGTGCACAACCCCGTCAATGACCTGGCACGCATCCTGGACGAAGCAATGGGAGGTATTCGGTGAGGCCGACGGGCTGGACGGTGGTGGTCACCGCGGCAGGGGACGCGACGCGGTTCCGGCCGTTCAGCACGATCGTCCCCAAAGAGATGCTGCCGGTCGGCCACCGGCCCGCCGTGGAACACGTCACCACAGAGTGCGTAGGAGCTGGAGCTACCACTGTCATCGTCGCCACCCGGCCCGGTGACTTCGTCGTGCCTGCCTACCTGAAGTTGTTGCGGCGTGACGGCGTACCTGTCGAGGCCGTTGTCGAAGACCTCCGACACGGCTATGGCAACGGCACCCCACTGCTCACTCTCCGAGATCGGCTCTCCTCTCAGGAATCGTTCGGTGTCGCATTCGGTGACGACGTGCTGCTGAGCGGACAGGATCTCGCGACTATGCGCGACATCGCCGGCAATGGGGCCGATGCGGTGGTTGCCGCCCAGCTCGTTGACCATGCCGACATCGCCTCCCTCGGCGTTGTGGACACCCACCCAGACGACCCCAGCCGCGTGGCCGGTATCCGGCAGCGGCCCGACCCCGCCACAGTGGGCGAGCCGCTGGCCGTGGTCTCCCGGCTGATCCTGCGGCCGTCGATCTTTGACCTGCTCGTCCCGACCAAGCGCGCTCGTGGAGAGGTCGATCTCGGCGTGGCCGTCGGCGAACTCGCCCGGATCGCCGACGTGCGCGTCCACCGGATTACGGGGCGCTGGGTGACCGTCGGAGAGCCACGCCGATACCTTGATGCCCTGCATGCCTACTGGCAACTCCAGACCGAACCTGCCGCCCACCACTGAGGACGACCGTGAAGCTGATCGACATCTTCAATGACCGTTACGAGCCCGTCGGCACCGAGGATAAGAAGACCGCCCACGCCCAAGGCTTGTGGCACCGTACCTTCTCCGCGCTCGCGATCAACCCCACCTCCAAGCGCGTGGTCCTCCAGAAAAAAGCACCTGGCCGATACACCTTCGACCGACCCGACTACGCCGACATCACCGTCGGCGGCCACTACCAGGCCGGCGAGACCATCCCCGACGGTGTCCGCGAGGTCCACGAGGAACTCGGCATCCCCGTCGCCTACAGCGACCTGCACCCCATCGGCCTGCGGCAAACCGCCGTAACCCTTGCCCCCGATTACGTCGAACGCGAGTTCCAACACTGGTACCTCCTTCCCCTGGAGGTAGCCCTGGAAGAGATCCCTCTCTCCGACGCCGAAGTGTCCGGCCTGGTGGATATCGACCTGGACGACGCGCTCGCGCTCGCCGACGGCGACACCGACACCATCCGCGCCCGCTACGCCACTCGCACCGACGCTGGCCTTATGCACAGCGAAGGTATCCTGACAAGGTCCGACCTGGTGCCCAACTACCTCACACTCGACCAGCTCTACCTCCGCTTGTTCGTCGCAGCGCGTCGTTTCTGCGATGGTGAACGCACACACGTGTTCTGGTAACGGCTAGGGGACCGGCTCGTGCGAATCGCCGTCGTCGTGGGCACTCGCCCCGAAGCCATCAAGCTCGCCCCCGTCACTGGGCTCCTCGGCCGAGAGGCCCTCGTCATTCACACCGGACAGCACTTCAGCGCTGGCATGTCCGGACATATCACGCCAGACGTGGTGCTCGACTCCCATGACGACCGTGACATCACCCGAGGCCACCAACTCGGGGACCTCGTAACCGCCCTCGACCGCGTCTTCGGTGCGCACCAGCCCGACGCCGTCCTCGTGCAGGGAGACACCACCTCGGCGCTGGCCGGCGCTCTGGCCGCCAACGCGACCAGCACACCCCTCGTGCACCTCGAAGCCGGTCTGCGCAGCTTCGACCGAGCGATGCCCGAAGAACACCACCGTGTCCTCATCGACCACCTCGCCGACCTGTGCTGCGCCCCGACACCACTGGCCAGGGACAACCTGCTTGCCGAGCGCATCGCCCCGGAACGTATCGAGGTCACCGGCAACACTATCGTCGAAGCTGTCACCACCATGCTGCCGAACGCGCGGGAGCAGGAACACATCCTCGACGGATTCGGTCTGACTCGCTTCGGCTACGTGCTGGCGACCATCCATCGACCCGAAAACGCCGACAACCCCATACACCTTGCCGCCATCCTGCGCCAACTGGCCGGATCACCAGTGCCGGTTGTGTTTCCCCTGCACCCCCGAACACACCGGCAAATCAGAGCTTTCGGGCTCACCGACTTCGCCAACAGCCTCCTGCTGACCGGACCGCTGGACTACCCCGTGCTGCTCTCTCTCATCCAACACGCTGCGGGCCTCGTCACGGACTCAGGTGGTATCCAGGAAGAAGCCACGATTCTCAAACGACCGATCCTCGTGGTCCGACGCAGCAATGAACGCCCCGAAGTCGAACAAACTTTCGGCAGCAGGGCGCTTCCCAGTGACGAAGGGATCCTCCAGATCCTGACAACCTGGCTGCGGGACGCCCCGGAGATCAACTCACGTCTGGCCAACGTCCCTACACCGTTCGGAGACGGCACGGCGTCCAGCCGTCTCGTTCAGGTCGTGCGCTCTCGGTTCGGCGATAGCTGCGAACCACGCGCCATCCAGGTATGCGAGGCATAGAGCCGTGCCCGCCACGCTCGATGATGCGAGACAGCAGCTCCCCGGAGTAACCCGAGTATGTGCCGATCTTCATGACTCGCATGCCAGGCTGGATGTCCAGTAGGCGCAGCATGGCGTTCGCCCGTCACACCGCACCGCACGACGCCAAGCGGTCGTCAAGGGCGCGGACGGTGGCGGTGTCCGCCCAGGGCCGCAGGTCGGCGCGGCCCTGGCGCAAAGCCGTGACCAGCCTTGCTGAGCTGTTACCCGCCGCGATCTCGCCCGCGTCACCGAGCAGGCGGGCCGCCTCGTCGATCTCGCCGGACAGCGCATGCGCCCTCGCCAGATCGACGGTGGTAAGCGCCACCTGGCGGGTGTAGGACTGGTCCAGGGTCGCGAGTGACCGCTGAGAATAATCAGCGGAACGGTCAGCGTCACGCAGCTTCAGGTGACACTCGCCGCAAAAGGAGGTGTGCACGCCTTCGTCGTAGTAGATGCTGTTGTAGCCGGGCACCCCTGGTTCGCCGGCTCCCGCCAGCGCTGTTTCCGCCGCGTCAATCGCCGCCAAGCACGCGTCTCGTTGCCCATCAGTGGCATACGCCCCTGCGGCACCGACAGCGGTCCAGGCTTGTAACCGCTTATTGCCGGTACGATCGGCCCACTGCCTGGCCGCCACCGCGTGGTCAATGCCGATGCGTGGCTTGCCGTGCCAGACCGCCAAGCGGCCCATGACGAAAAGCACTTTGGCGCTCTGCTGCATGTTCCCGGCTTCGTGGGCCAGCGCTCGGGCGTCCTCGTAGAAATACCCCGCGCTGTCGACATCGTTCAGGTCGAAGGCGCACCAGCCGGCGTGGTGGGAGGCGACACTCAGCGCGGCGAGCAGCCGGGGCCGAAGCGGGGCCGGGCAGCCCGGCAGCAGCGAACGAAGCAGGCTGCGCTGCGCGAGCACGGTATCGAGTACACCCCTCGGACCGAGCGCGTCATCCTGCTGCTTACACCCCCACAGCACCGTTTCGAAGTGCTCGAGGGTGCGCGCGTCGACCCGTCCGGGATTGCTGAGCACCGCAGCGACCCGCGCTTGCTCGTCCGGGTCGGGAAAGTGGCCGACTGAGGCGGCCGTGGCCGCCCAGCCCAGGGTTCGGAGCGCGTTGCGACGCTTCATGGTGTGAGCCCAACTCGTCAGGGACTGGACAAGCTGATGGTAGGCACGGTCCCGCTCGCGCGGCGTGCTCAGCGCCGCACCATCAGCCGCGGTCAGGAATCCCAGGCAGGTCAGCAGCAGCGAGGCGAGCTCACCCGGAGGCCGCAGGCCCAGCGCCGCCACCCACACCGCGGGGTCCGCGGGCACCACCAGACCAGCGCCGAGCTGGCTGGTTCCCAGCACGGTGAGCTGGGTTCCCGGGTGCACCCGTGCCCGAACGTGACGGCCAGCTGCGCGAGGTAGCGCAGGCTGGGTAGGCACCCGCCGTGCGGCCACGCCTCGAATTCGCTGATCCGATTGTCCGACAGCCTCGCCCCCGGATGGTCGGTGTTGTACCGCTGGGCGAGCTTCCACTGGGGCCAGCCCAGGGCGTGCCGCCACGCCACCCGGGGGCGCAGGTTGAACCGGCGGCTCATCTCGGCGGCGATCTGGCTGACGGTGCACCCGTAGCCGCGCATCCGGTCACGCAGCTCGTCACGCTCCGCTTTCGGGGAGTTCCCCGCTTTTCTGGGCATCCTCGCCCACCCCCCACCAGGTTGCCTGCCGCACCGATCCCGCAGCGAACCGTAGTCCACGCTGGGTGACAGAGCGGGCGCCCAGCGGCTGGATCCACCGGAAGCTTGCCCCGGTCGTCCGCCCGTTTGCGCAGCTCAATAGGCCAGCGACCGGCGGGGAAAATTCCCTTGGCGCTACCCGGGTCCTGGGGAGTGGCGCTGGCGGCGTGCCCTGGTCCCGAGCACGATGTCCGGTCCAGGGCACCGGTGGCGACCTGGCGGGCCAGGTCGCTGAGTTTGAGGTTATGCTCGCGGGCGTGGCGGCGCAGCCGGGTGAAGGCCTCGGTCATGTCCACTCGGCCGCGTTGGGCAAGCATGCCCTTGGATTGCTCGATGATGACCCGGTTGTTCAGCGCCGTCTGCAGGTGCTCGGTGAGGGTCTCGGCGCGGTGCAGATCCCGATCGTCGCGACGTCGGCGAGGGCCTGCGCTAGCTCGAGGTCCGCGGCCGCGAGCTAGCCCACCTGGGTGTGGAACAGGTTCAACGCCCCGATCGTCTCCTGGCGCAGCCGCATCGGCACGGCGTGCACCGAGGCGACGCCGGCCAGATCGGCGAACTGCGGCCACCGGGTGGCCTGCGCAGCACCAGCGTAGCGCGCTCGGCGGCGATGAGCGCCTCGGAGCGCTCGCTGCCACTCAGCGGCCCCGGGGTCACCCGGTAGAACGCCAGCACCCCGATACGGATCGCGCCGAGCTGCAACGGGAACGCGAACACCGCCCGCGCCCCGGCCTCCACTGCGGCGGCGGCGAACACCGGCCAGCCGGTCTGGCGGGTCGCGACCTCCAGGTCCGCCACCACCACCGGGCGCCCGGTGGTGAAAGCCTCGATGTACGGGCCTTCACCCAGGGTCAGGTGCAGCTCCTCGATCCGGACGCCGACGTCGCTGCTCGCCCAGCCCGTGCCCCCCCACCGCAGCGGCCGGCATCACCGAGATCGCGGCCCCGCTCACCGGCAGGCCCTGCGCGCAGGCCCGGTAGATCTGGGCCAGCACATCAGCCTCACCGGGCGGCAAGGTTACGCCGCCGACCCTCGGTGACGGTCAGGCGATGCCCCGGTGGTCGATCGTGGGCGACCCGGTGAGCTGCGGGGACACCGTCTGGTGCTGGGCTGCTTGTGGTGACTGGACGCCCTGGCGTATCCATCCTGCGGCGGCGTCGGCGGGGAATCCGGCCGCGACCCACCGCGCGGCCAGCAGCACAGGGTGCACTCCCGCCTTGGTGGCATCTTCGGCCACGAGGTGTGCCAGTGTGATCAGCTCGGCGTCCCCGCACACGTAACCGATGCGGTGCCGACTGTGCGTATCGGGGTCAGCGGCGCAATCGCCGAACAGCGCCAGCTTGCGGTCGGCGAGCAGCTGCCGGGCCAGCCACTCTGGCACCGGTTGGGAGATGGGCACACCCGAGCTGACCCGGTCCACGACCCTGCCGCGCGCCGTGTCACCGTCGAGCTCGTGCAGCTCCAGTGTCCACGAGGTCCCCACCGAGCGGCACCACACCGCGGCCAGCACGCGCGCCGCACCAGTCACATCGTCTAACGTGAGTTGCCTGATGGTATGCTTGAGGCTGGTGGTGCTGGCAGCCTTGTTGTTTCTCATCGTGGCTCCACTTGATGGGGTTCGTCTGGTCATGAGCACTCGGCGGAGAGCTGGCATGCTGGGCCATAGCGGGCGCTGTCCGTCGGTGATGCTTCGGACGGGGTCTCAACCCGTGCTCGGTGACAACCCACCCGGCAGGAACAACGGTCCAGCGGCATCTCGCTCCACCCGATGACTCGCTGTGGGCTGGCCGCGCTTCTGGACCATGGTACAACATAGCAGGTCGGGGGCGGGTAGACTGTCCCGCACCGCAATGCCACACTAAGCGGTGTCGAAGGTACTCCGAGCTGTCAGGCCAGTGACGCGCCGTCTGCGATGAGCGCTTAACCCGGGGTCGAGGCTCCGAGATCGGTCCGGACCCGATGCGGGACCATCCTCTCGACCGCGCCACCGCCGCCCACGAGCTGCAGCAACTGCTCCTGGACACCGACCACGTCACCGGGTTCCTCCACGAGCTGGCCCGCTACGCCGCCACCGCCGTCGCACCCGAGTTGTCCTGCGGGATCACCATGGAACGTGAGGGTGCCCCACTCACCGTGGCCAGCAGCGACGCCCACGCCCTGGGCCTGGATGAGGTGCAATACGGCCACCACAACGGGCCCTGTCTGACCTGCATGCGTACCGGCGCCATCGTGTCCATCAGCGATCTCGCCACCGACGACCGTTGGGGCGCCTACCGGCTCGATGCCCTCGCCCACGGGATCGCCTCCGCCCTGTCGATCCCGCTGACCGGCGGCCCGGGCGTGCGCGGGGCACTCAACTTCTACGCACACCAGCCAGCGGTGTTCACCACCGACCGGCAACACCGAGCCGAAGCCCTCGGCGAGGAAGCATCGATGGCGCTTCAGCTGGCAGTGCGCCTGACCGACCGCGTCGAACTCGCTGGCCACCTCGAGAACGCCCTGGCCTCACGCATGATCATCGACCAGGCCATGGGCATCATCATGGGCCAGAACCGGTGCGGCGCCAGCGACGCCTTCGAAATTCTCCGCCGCGCCTCGCACCACCGTAACATCAAACTCCGCGACGTCGCCTATGAGATCGTCACCCGGGTCAGCGGCGAACCACCCGACCCCGACGTGACTTTTCACCACTGAACCCGCGCACCACGACACTGCCGTGCGCGGGGTGCGCTCGGCGGGCAATCTGGCCGTTACCCCGATTTACCGAGATCCTTCCCCGGTCCACGGTGCCTCGGACATGACCACCCAGCGGGCGCGGGACTCGATGGCCCGGCTCGTGCGCCAAGGGCAGGACGCCTCACTGCGGTCGCTGCAGGTGTGGGCCGAGCTGGCCCGCAAGCTTGGCCCACACGCGCGAACCCCTGCGGACGCGGCGGTGGTCGCCCTCGCCTACGACCCGTTCGCGACGTTGCTCGTGGCTCAGCGCCAGGTCGCCGACCAGCTCGTCGCCACTCAACGTCAACTCACGCAACAACTCCTCAACCCGCCACCGTCGGCGGTGACCTCGCTACCCGGTAGGTGAGGACGGCCCTAGTGGTCGTGCGGGTGAGCGGTGTGAAGACAATGTCAGGGGATCCGGAGTGTCGGGCGATAGATCTCCAGCCAGGTGGATAAGTCGAGAGTCCGGTCGATGCCGTTGCGGACCTCGGCGGGCATGGTGGCCGGATCTTGCTGTGCGGCGGCTTCTAGCCAGCGGCGGTCGACCAGGCTGAACACCGGGTCGTCGGCCGCGAGCAGCTCCTTGGCCTGCTGCTGCAGGGCGTCGGCGTAGTCGGGGTCCTGGGTGGACGGGTAGGGGCTTTTCACCCGCTCTGATACCGCCTGGGGCAACATGTCCGCAGCTGCGGCGCGGAGCAGGCTTTTCTCGCGGCCGTCGAAGGTCTTGAGTGACCACGGGGTGTTGTAGACGTACTCAACGAGTCGGTGATCGCAGAAGGGCACCCGGACCTCCAGGCCGACGGCCATGCTGATGCGGTCTTTGCGGTCCAGCAGCAGCCGAACGAACCGGGTCAGGTGCAGATAGCAGATCACCCGCATCCGCCGCTCGTGCTCGGTCTCGCCATCGGCCGGCTGGACCTCGGCGACCGCGCTGGCGTAGCGATCGCGGATGTAGCTGGGCAGGTCGAGGGCGGCGGTGAGGTCGGCGTTGAGCGGGCCGGGCGCCTGGGCGTGCGGACCGGTCAGATAGGAGGCGATCCAGGGGAAGGTGTCTGCGGCCTGCACCTCGGGCTGATGGAACCAGTGGTACCCGCCGAAGATCTCGTCGGCGGATTCCCCGGACAGGGCAACTGTGGAATGCCCGCGGATGGCCTTGAACAGCAGATACAGTGAGGTGTCCATGTCGCCGAAGCCGCCCGGAAGGTCCCGCGCGGTGACCACCGCGCGCCGTACCGCCGGATCGGCCAGCGTGGTGTGGTCGAGGACGATGTCCTGGTGTCGCGAGCCGACGTGGGTGGCCACCTCGTGCACGTAGTGGGCATCCAGCGTGCCGCGCAGGTCGTCCGGGGTGAAATTTTCAGCCTGCCCGACGAAGTCCACCGCAAAGCTGCGGACCTGCTCGCCGTGCTCGCCGAGCTGCGCGGCGGCCAGCACGGTGAGCACGCTGGAGTCCAGTCCACCGGAGAGCAGCACGCAGCGCGGCACGTCGGCGACCAGTTGGCGGGCCACGATGTCGTCGAGCAGCGAGCGGACGGTGACAATGCTGGTCTGCTGGTCGTCTGGGTGCGTGCGGGTCTGCAGAGTCCAGTAGCTGTGCTCCCGTAGGCCGGTGCGGTCGACGGTGACCACGGTGCCCGGGAGCACCTCGCGCATCCCGCACCACACCGCATGGCCAGGGGTCTTGGTGAAGCTGAACAGCTCACGCAGGCTGTCTAGGTCGACCGCGCGGTCCGCTAGTGGGTTGGCCAGGATCGCCTTGGGCTCGGAGCCGAACAACACCCCGTCGGGAGTGGGAGACAGGTAAAACGGCTTGATACCCATCCGGTCGCGGATCATGACGAGCTTTTCGACTCTGGTGTCCCAGATAGCGAAGGCGTACATGCCGTTGAGTCGTTCGGCCACCGCCGCGCCCCACTGCAGGTAGCCGTGCAGCACCACCTCGGTATCGCTGCGAGTCCGGAATCGATGGCCCTGGCGGCGCAGCTCATCGCGGAGCTCGGTGAAGTTATAGGTCTCTCCGCTGTAGGTGATCGTCACGGTGCCGTCATCGGTGCGCACCGACATGGGCTGCGTGCCGCCCTCAATGTCGATCACCGCGAGTCGGCGGTGACCCAGCGCCACATGCTGATCAAGCCAGCTGCCTGCGGCGTCCGGACCCCGGCAGGCCATGGTCATTGTCATCGCGTCGAGGTCCGCCTGGTGCCGAGTCAGGTCCCGATCGAACGAGACCCAGCCGGTGATTCCACACATCACTGTGCTCCCTTGTTCAGGACTCGTGCTGGCGTTGTTGGGTGTCCAGTGTGGTGTCGCGCGTCAGAGCGCAGGGATGGTCTCTGTGTCAGGCCGTGCATCGGCCTAGCCGGGACTTCACCCGATTGTGGTTGGCTTTGAGCGGGTTGTTCGAGTATGGCTGGGTGACGTGGCAGGCGGCGGGTACCAGCTCCTCGAGCGCTCGCGGGTAGGCAGGTGCCTGCACGTCGTTTCGCGTGACGCAAACAGCGCTGTTGACAATGCAATCAGATCGTACAGCCGGGGGAAGGAACCGCCGTTATGACGTTGGCTGTGGAGGAATCGCGCATCCAGGAAGTGGTCGGTGGGCTGCATCGAAAGTTGTTGATCAATGGGGAGTGGGTGGACGCGGCGTCGGGCCGGACGTTCGAGACTCTCAACCCAGCTACCGAGCAGGTGATCGCGAACGTCGCCCACGGCGAGCGGGAGGACGTGAACCGAGCGGTGCGGGCCGCCCGTGCCGCGTTCGACGACGGCGCGCCGTGGCGCCGCATGCCGCCAGGGCAGCGCGGCAAGATCAT
Source organism: Pseudonocardiaceae bacterium (assembly GCA_050699715.1). Lineage (GTDB taxonomy): Bacteria > Actinomycetota > Actinomycetes > Mycobacteriales > Pseudonocardiaceae. The sequence continues at coordinate 8,144 of JBOHFR010000003.1, read as the reverse complement.
CTATAAGATTGGTGACCTGCTCCTCGAGAACCTCGAGGAGCTCGCGCTGCTCGAGTCGCTGGATAACGGCAAGCCGTTCGCGGTCGCGAAGGCGGCCGACGTGCCGCTGGCCGCGGACCTGTTCCATTACATGTCCGGCTGGGCGAGTAAGATTGAGGGCAACACAATCCCGATGTCGGCGACCTCGCCCGGGTTGTACATGTCGTTCTCGCTGCGCGAGCCGGTCGGTGTCGCGGCGCAGATCGTGCCGTGGAACTTCCCACTGCTGATGGCGGCGTGGAAGATCGGCCCGGCGCTGGCTGCCGGGTGTGTGAGCGTGCTGAAGCCGGCTGAGCAGACGCCGCTCTCGGCGCTGCGCCTGGGCGAGCTGGCCCTTGAGGCGGGTCTGCCGCCGGGAGTGCTGCAGGTAATCACCGGCTTCGGCGACGCGGGCGCCGCTCTCGTGGCGCACCCGGACGTGGACAAGGTGGCCTTCACCGGCTCGACCGAGGTCGGCCGCGAGATCGTCCGTGGCTCTGCGGGCAACCTCAAGAAGGTCACCCTCGAGCTCGGCGGCAAGAGTCCGAACATCGTCTACGCCGACGCGGACATCGCCAAGGCGATCAAGGGCTCCGCGAATGCGATCTTCTTCAACCAGGGTGAGTGCTGCACGGCGGGCTCACGGCTCTACGTCGAGCGCTCGGTGTACGACGAGGTCGTCGAGGGGTTGCAGCGCGAGGCCGAGAGCATCCGGATCGGCAACGGGCTCGACCCGGCCACCGACATGGGCCCGCTCGTCAGCCAGGAGCAGTTCGACCGGGTCACCGGCTACATCAACTCGGGGCGCTCGGACGGCGCCACCATCCACGGCGGCGGCCGGGTCGGCGACCTCGGCTACTTCGTGCGCCCGACCATCCTCACCGACACCCGCGACGACATGCGCGCGGTCCAGGAAGAGATCTTCGGTCCGGTCGTGGCCGCCGCTCCGTTCGACTCCGAGGAGCAGATCCTCCCCGTGGCGAACCGGAGCAACTACGGCCTCGGGGCTGGGGTGTTCAGCCGCGACATCGCCAAGGCGCTGCGCACCGCGCAGCGTCTGCGCGCCGGTACCGTGTGGGTCAACACCTGGCACGTCACCGACGCCGCGCTGCCTTTCGGCGGCTACAAGGAGTCGGGCTGGGGCCGCGAGATGGGGCACGCCGTCCTGGAGAACTACCTCGAGACCAAGTCGGTCATCTGCGACCTCAGCTGAGGCCGCCAGCGGAGCCGACGTACCAGCCCGCGTCGATACTGGTCGCGGGTGCTATCAATGCTGGACCTGCTACTCTCTCCATGCGACCAGCCTCCGCTGCGGTGGAGGTGGCAAGTGGAGTCCGCTCCCACCCGAACCGCCGTGAGGCGGCCGGGTCCGGTCCCGGAATCCCCCGGGGGATTCCGGCGTTGATGTCGTGTGTTGACGAGACACAGGCGCGGCGTCGATCGGTCGGATCTGCGGGCCCCGCACGCCAGAAGGCGTCCGGGGCCATGTTGTGTCCGAGGTGTGTTACTGGGCAGGGCACCCGCATGCTCGGTCGCGCCGTGAGTATGACGACCGAGGAGGCCACATCACCGTCGAGACACGCATTAACGAACGCATCCGCGTTCCCGAGGTCAGGTTAGTTGGTCCGAATGGTGAGCAGGTCGGCATCGTCCGCATCGAGGACGCGCTGCGACTAGCTCAGGAAGCCGACCTTGACCTGGTCGAGGTTGCGGCGCAGGCCCGTCCACCGGTCTGCAAGCTCATGGACTTCGGCAAGTTCAAGTATGAGACCGCGCAGAAGGCCCGTGAGTCCCGCCGTAACCAGCAGATGACGGTTATCAAGGAGCAAAAACTCCGCCCCAAGATTGACTCCCACGACTACGAGACGAAGAAGCGGCATGTTGTGCGGTTCCTCGACGCGGGGCACAAAGTGAAGGTCACCATCATGTTCCGGGGCCGCGAGCAGTCCCGGCCGGAGTTGGGTTACCGGTTGCTGCAGCGGCTGTCCCACGACGTCGCGGAGCTTGGCTTCGTGGAGACCTCCGCCAAGCAGGACGGCCGGAACATGACGATGGTGCTGGCTCCGCACCGCAACAAGCCACGGGCGGTCAAGGCCGATCAGAGTGCGACCGAGCCGGCGGAACAACCAGCGGAGTAACCGCATTCACCGCCGCCCTACCCGGGTGGCAGGACTGAGGACGGACATGCCGAAGAACAAGACCCACCGGGGCATCGCGAAGCGCGTGAAGCTTTCCGCTGCTGGCACATTACTGCGCCAGCGCGCCGGCCGGCGCCACCTGTTGGAGAAGAAATCTTCCAGGATCACCCGCCGGCTGGATGGAGTGGTCGAGGTGGCTCCGCAGGACAAAAAGCGGATCCGCCGGCTGCTCGGTCGCTGACCGTCTGCGTATCCCGACCCTGTTTCTGACCCTGGGCGACTACCCGCCCCCGAGACCGACAGGACGAACCAGTGGCACGTGTCAAGCGAGCGGTTAACGCCCACAAGAAGCGCCGCACGACCCTGGAGGCCGCCAGCGGCTACCGCGGCCAGCGCTCCCGGCTCTACCGCAAGGCCAAGGAACAGCTCCTCCACTCGATGCAGTACGCCTACCGCGACCGGCGAGCGCGCAAGGGCGACTTCCGGCAGCTTTGGATCACTCGGATCAACGCCGCTGCGCGGCAGAACGGGATGACCTACAACCGGCTCATTCAGGGGCTGCGCCTTGCCGAGATCGAGGTGGACCGCAAGAACCTCGCTGAGCTTGCTGTCTGTGACCCCACCGCGTTCACCGCGCTGGTCGAGATCGCCAAGGCCAGCCTGCCCAGTAGCCGGGGGGCGGACGCTCCGGTGTCCCAGGACGGTGACGCCGCCTGAGCGCAGCGGCCGGCCGCGCCTCGAACCCCATGGTCCAGCCTGGCGCTCCGTACACCGAACGGAGCACCCGGGTGGCAGCTGCGCGTGGGCTGCTCCGGCGGCGGGACCGCCAGCGCGCCGGGCGGTTCCTCGTCGAGGGCGCCCAAGCCGTGCGCGAGGCCATCAGCTGCGGATCGGTGCTCGAGCTGTTCGTCACCGAGCGTGCCGCTAGCCGGCATCCGGAGCTGCTCGAGGCGCCCGGTGCTCGGGTATCCCTGATCACCGAGCGGGCCGCCGCTGGGTTGTCCGAGACGGCTACTCCGCAAGGCATCGTGGCGGTCTGCGCCGCACTCGGGCGGCCGGCGGCGGACGTGACGAGCGGCACCCGGCTGGTTGCGGTGCTGGCCGGCGTCGCTGATCCGGGCAATGCCGGCACGGTCATCCGGGTGGCCGACGCGGCCGGGGCCGGCGCGGTGCTCTTCGCCGGGGACACTGTTGACCCGCACAACGGCAAATGCGTGCGCGCCTCCACTGGCAGCCTGTTCCACCTCGCCCTGGGGGTGGAGCCCGATCCGCAGCGGGCCATCGCGGCGTGCCGGCAGGCCGGGCTGCAGGTTCTGGCGGCCGATGCCGGCACCGGCCGGGACCTCGACGACGTGGTCGACGCCGGAACCCTGGCGGCGTCGACCGCGTGGCTGTTCGGCAATGAGACGCACGGGCTGGACCGCGAGCTGCTCGCGGCCGCTGACCACGCCGTCGCCGTCCCGCTGCACGGCCACGCGGAGAGCCTCAACCTGGCCGCCGCGGCGGCGATCTGCCTGTACGCCAGCGCGCGGGCGCACCGTCGGCCGCCCCGCCCCGGACCGATCACCTAAGATCTGGCCAGAACTGACCCGGCGGGCGCCCCGACGTCGCGGCGCTGCGCCAAGCCCAGGAGCTCGCACCCTATGTCTGGAACCAACGACCCCTACGACCCCAAGCAGGTCGCCGTGCTGGCGATGGAAAAGCTGGCGCAGGCTGTCGAGGACGCCGAGAATGCCTTCGCCCAGGCCGCTGACCTCGAGGAATTGGCTGCGGTCAAACCCGCTCACCTGGGTGAGCGGTCGCCGCTGTTGAGCGCCCGACGCGAGATCGGCGCACTCCCACCACAGGCCCGCGCCGAGGCCGGCAAGCGGCTCAACGCCAGCCGCACGGCCGTGCAGGCAGCCTTCGACCAGCGCCGCGCCGCGCTGGTGGTCGAACGGGATTCCACGACGCTGCGGGAGGAGGCCTTCGACGTCACCCTGCCGTGGGATCGCGTTCCCGTCGGCGCCCGGCACCCGATCACCACGCTCTGCGAGCGCATCGCGGACGTGTTCCTCGCCATGGGCTACGACCTCGCCGAGGGCCCGGAACTCGAGGCCGAGTGGTTCAACTTCGATGCGCTCAACTTCCCCAAGGACCACCCGGCGCGCACCATGCAGGACAGCTTCTACGCCGCACCCGAGGGATCTGGCCTGGTCTTGCGCACGCACACCTCCCCGGTGCAGATACGGGCCCTGCTGGAGCGGGAGCTGCCGGTCTACGTGGTGTGCCCGGGGCGCACGTTCCGTAGCGACGCGCTGGACGCCACCCACACCCCCGTCTTCCACCAGGTCGAGGGCCTCGCGGTGGACAAGGGCATCACCATGGCACATCTGAAGGGCACCCTGGACGCGTTCGCGCGAGCAATGTTCGGCGACACCTCGCGGATCCGGTTGCGGCCCTCGTTCTTCCCTTTCACCGAGCCGTCCGCCGAACCCGACGTGTGGTTCCCGGAAAAGAAGGGCGGCCCGGGCTGGGTCGAGTGGGGTGGCTGCGGCATGGTCAATCCGAATGTGCTGCGTGCCTGCGGGATCGATCCGGACGTGTACTCGGGATTCGCCTTCGGGATGGGCATCGAGCGCACCCTGATGTTCCGCAACGGCATCGCCGATATGCGCGACATGGTCGAGGGCGATGTCCGGTTCACCCGCGCTTTCGGAATGGAGGCCTGAGCGTCGTGCGCGTTCCCGTGTCCTGGCTGCGCGATCACGTCGCGCTCCCCGAGGGTCGTGACACCCCGACCGTGGCGCAGATCGCCGACGCCTTCGTGCGGGCCGGGCTGGAAGTCGAGGTAGCGCACCACCTCGGCCCGGTCAGCGGGCCGCTCGTGATAGCGCGGGTACTGGAGATTGAGGAGCTGACCGGCTTCGCCAAGCCCATCCGGTACTGTCGCCTCGAGGACGGCGAGCCAGCGCCGCGTGGGGTCGTCTGCGGCGCCACCAACTTCGTCGCAGGCGATCTGGTGGTGCTGGCGCGGCCCGGCACGGTGCTACCAGGCGACGTCGCGATCGCGGCGCGCACCGCTTACGGCCGCAGCTCCGAGGGCATGATCTGCTCAGCCGCGGAGCTTGGACTCGGCGATGACCACACCGGGATCATCGTGTTGCCGGCCGACGCCGCCGTCCCTGGGGACAGCGCTGCCGAGGTGCTGGGCCTGGATGATGCGGTGATCGAGCTGGTGATCACCCCTGATCGCGGCTACTGCTTATCGGTGCGGGGGCTGGCCCGTGAACTGGCCATCGCCTTCGACGTCCCCTACGGTGATCCCGGCCTGCGTGAGGTTCCGCACATCGACAGCGCCGGCTGGCCGGTCCGCGTCGAGGACGGGCCGGGCTGTCGCCGGTTCGTGGCCCGCCAGGTGTCGGGCGTGGACCCGACCGCCGGATCTCCCTGGTGGATGTGCCGGAGGTTGCAGCTGGCCGGGATGCGGCCGATCTCGCTGGCTGTCGACGTCACCAACTACGTGATGCTCGAGCTCGGGCAGCCGATGCATGCCTTCGACGCCACGAAGCTGGACGGCGCCCTCGTCGTCCGCCGGGCCGCCGAGGGCGAGAAGCTCACCACGCTCGACAGTATCTGCCGGAAGCTGGATCCCGACGACATGGTGATCTGCGACAGCAGCGGCCCGGTGTCGCTGGCGGCCGTGATGGGTGGGGAGAGCACCGAGATCGGTCCGCAGACCACCAATCTGCTGCTGGAAGCGGCGATCTGGGACCCGGCCTCGGTAGCTCGCGCGGCCCGCCGGCACCGGCTGCCCAGCGAGGCGGCCCGGCGCTTCGAGCGCGGGGTGGACCCGGCCCTACCACCCGTAGCCGCCGAGCTCGCCGCGACGCTGCTGACCCGCTACGGCGGTGGGGAGATCGTGGCGGGCCGCACCGACGTCGGCACGCCTGCCGGGCCGGTGTCCGTGGTGATGCCGATCGAGCTGCCGGATCGGGTGGCGGGGCGAGCCTACGAGCGGGGCGCCACGGTCCGCCGGCTCACCCAGATCGGCTGCGCGGTGGAGGTTGACGGTGCCCACGGCACCACCATGGTGACCGTCGCTCCGCCGTCCTGGCGCCCCGACCTGGTGCAGCCCGCCGACCTTGTTGAGGAAGTCCTGCGGCTGGAGGGTTACGACACCATCCCCGCTGAGCTGCCGCCGGCACCGGCCGGCCACGGGCTCACCGCCCAGCAGCGCCGTCGGCGAGCGATCTCTCGGGCGCTGGCCGGGGCCGGGTATGTGGAGGTGCTGCCCAGCTCGTTCGTCTCGGCCACCACGTGGGACATCCTCGGCCTGCCCCAGGGTGACCCGCGGCGGCGCACCACCACGCTGCTCAACCCGTTGGAGTCCGACCGCGACCAGCTGGCCACCACGCTGCTGCCCGGCCTCCTCGAGGCCCTGGCCCGCAACGTCTCCCGCGGGCAGCGCGACGTGACGCTCTACGGGATGGCCTCGGTCGTGCAGCCGCCCGCAAGCGCCGCTGCGATGCCGGAGGTGGGGGTGCTCGGTCGCCCCAGCGACGCTGAGATCGCCGCGCTGGTCGGTGCGCTACCCGCACAGCCGTTGCACGTCGGTGCCGTGCTCGCCGGGCAGTGGGAACGCCCCGGCTGGTGGGGCCCCGGCCGGGCGGTGAGCTGGGCCGATGCGGTGCAGGCCGCACGAGTGGTCGGGCACGCCGCTGGCGTCGAGCTTGAGGTGTGCGCTGCGGAGACCCCGCCGTGGCATCCCGGCCGGTGCGCGCAGCTACGGGTGGATGGCTGCCCGGTGGGGCATGCTGGCGAGTTGCATCCTGCGGTGGTTGAAGCGCTGGGCCTACCGCCGCGGACCTGCGCGATGGAACTGGATCTCGACGCGCTGCCGCTGACCGACCGCCGGCCCGCACCCGTGGTCTCGCCCTACCCGCCGGTGCGCCAGGACGTCGCGCTGGTGGTGGACGCGGCCGTGCCCGCCGCCGAGCTGACCGCCACGTTGCGCCGTGGCGCCGGGGAGCTGCTGGAGGACGTGCGCCTGTTCGACGTCTACACCGGCGAGAAGATCGGGGCGGGCAAGCGGTCGCTGGCCTTCGCGCTGCGCTTCCGCGCTCCGGATCGCACCCTCACCGTCGCCGAGGCCAGCGCCGCCCGCGATGCGGCGGTCGCCGCCGCCGTCGAGGCCCACGGCGCCGTCCTGCGCTCATGAGATGGCCTTCTGACATGCCGCGCGCCACGCCGGGAACATCGAGTTGGTTCTGCTCGAACCAGCGTATCGCAGTGATGACAGAACGTGGCGGTGACTAGTATGGCAACCACACTATGTGATCTTGATCAGTGGCTGACAGGGCATGATCACTGTTTGGGTGCGTGGGACGACAAAGATTGTCGCTGAACGCACCCAAACAGTGATCATGGTGTCTGAGGTGCGGCCTGCGGTCCCGCTGACGATGTCACCACACGCGCAATCGAGCATGCCACGACCAGCGCGATACCACCTCGAAAATCACAGTGTGCGACTGTCGTGCTAGCACGCCCTCGACTTTATGGGTTGTGCTAGTTCCCTGAGGGTTGGCGGTTGGGCCTCATCGAGCACCTGTGGTTGCGGCGGCGCATGGTCATGGGTGTGCCTGTCGTCGAGGTTGCCGATGGGGTCTTCGCACCCGCCGATGCCCCAGCCGTGGTGGTTCATCGAGAAGATCCCCAAGTCGGTGCGGCGGATCTGCTGGGAAGCATGTAGCCATCCGGACGCCGCCAAGCGGCTGTCCGCGCCAGCACCGACCTTGTGCTGGTCGAAGGACTAGCGTCGCGCTTCATCGGGGCCGGCAGTTAGCTGTTGCCGGGGGCGTGCGTGGCGGAATTGGTACAGTGAGGGTTATTCACGAACCCCGATAAATGAGTCGTCCACGGCGCGCCTACTTGGACGACGGTCCGTTTCTCGGAAGAATTGGGTCTCCACGCTCAATTCGAAGAAACGGACCGTCGAGAATGTACCAT
>JBOHFR010000002.1:128775-152731 GCA_050699715.1 Pseudonocardiaceae bacterium | reverse complement strand
GGCGCCCCAGGTCAGAGCTTGATCAAGAAGCTACTCCAGGAGGTCTGGGACTGGTACCCACCTGCGCTGCGCTGAGGGCGATCGTCGCGTAAAGTAATTAAGCTATTCGGGTGATTGACTGGGGTTGAATCATCGCATGGAACCCGTTTCCTGTAATAGAGGGTGGAGCGAAACCCTCGCTCGGGTGAAATCAGGGTAACGGAGGGATGAAGTGACCGGTTACTTCGAGCCATTCGATCGGGCTCGCTGCGGGTGGGACAGGCGCAGCCAAAGCCACCGCAGCCACCGCAGTCACCGCAGTCACCGCAGTCACCGCAGTCACCGCCACCGCGGGTGGTAACGGTACGAGCTGAGTGGAGCCTTTGCCCGGAGTCGAAAAGCAGGTGATCACCGCGTTGGTACCGCCGCCGCCACCACGCGCACGACGGTGGCGGGTGCCTGTGGCCGCCGTCGTACTGGCCATCGCCCTCGCCGCCGGAGGGTGGATCGTTGGCCGCGCCTACCACGATGTGCCGCCGCCTGAGACCGCCGCGCCGGCCGGCGTGCGCACCGTGATGTTCACCCCACTGACCGATGGGGACCGCGAGGTCGGGCAGGCCTACGTCTACCTGGGGCGCCCGTCCTGGTTCTACCTGTCGCTGGACACCGACAGCGATGCGGCCAACGGCACCATTCGCTGCGAGCTGGTTCGCCGGGACGGCTCGACGCTGCGGCTCGGCACGTTCTCCCTGGCTAAGGGCTACGGGGCGTGGGGAGCGCCCGCCGCTATCGACCGGAAGACCCTCGCCAGCATCAGAGTGGTCAACGACAGCGGACACACCCTCGCCACCGCCCAGATCTCATCGCCGCAGCAACCGTCCGGTCGCGACAAGCCCGCAGCGCCTTCGCCACCCGACACCCGCCTCACGCACCCTCGCTCGGATCATCGGGAGCATCAGGGTCGCTGAGGTGACACCGGTCAGTCGAGTTGGGGGATGGCCGGGCCGAGCAGGTCGTCGGCGTCGACGATCCGGTAACCGTAGCCTTGCTCGGCGAGAAAACGCTGGCGGTGCGCCGCGTAGTCAGTGTCTAGGGTGTCCCGGGAGACCACCGAGTAGAAGTGCGCCTGGCGTCCGTCGCTTTTAGGCCGGAGCAGGCGGCCCAGCCGCTGGGCCTCCTCCTGCCGGGAACCGAACGTGCCGGAGACCTGCACCGCCACCGAGGCCTCCGGCAAGTCGATGGAGAAATTGGCTACTTTGGACACGACTAGCCTGCGCAGCTCGCCGCTGCGGAACGCGTCGTACAGGGTTTCCCGCTCGGAGTTGCGGGTCGAGCCTTGCACCACCGGTGCGTTCAGCGCCTCGCCGAGTTCCTCCAGTTGCTCCAGGTATGCCCCGATCACCAGCGTCGGCTCGCCGGGGTGCCGGTCCAGGATGGCCGCCACGACGCCTAGCTTACTTCGCGCGGTCGAGGCCACCCGGTAGCGCTCGTCGGCCTCCGCGGTGGCGTAGCGCAGCCGTTCGGCGTCGGTCAGGGTGACGCGTACCTCGACGCAGTCCGCCGGCGCGATCCAGCCCTGCGACTCGATGTCGCGCCACGGCGCGTCATAGCGCTTGGGTCCGATCAGGGAGAACACGTCACCCTCCCGGCCGTCCTCGCGCACCAGGGTGGCGGTCAGCCCGAGCCGCCGGCGGGACTGCAGATCGGCTGTCATCCGAAAGACCGGTGCGGGCAGCAAATGCACCTCGTCGTAGATGATCAATCCCCAGTCCCGGGAATCGAACAGATCCAGATGCCGGTACTCGCCTTGTGATTTGCGGGTCATGACCTGGTAGGTCGCGATCGTCACCGGACGGATCTCCTTGCGCTCACCGGAGTACTCGCCGACCTCCCCATCGGAGAGCGAGGTACGCGCAATCACTTCGCGCTTCCACTGCCGGCCGGCGACCGTGTTGGTGACCAGGATCAGCGTGGTCGCTTGGGCTTGGGCCATCGCGGCGATTCCGACCAGGGTCTTTCCCGCTCCGCATGGCAGCACCACGACCCCGGAGCCACCGGCCCAGAACCCGGTCACCGCGTCGCGCTGGTAGTCGCGCAGCGTCCAGCCGTTCTCGGCCAGCTCGATCGGGTGCGCCTCGCCGTCAACGTAGCCGGCCAGATCCTCAGCCGGCCAACCGATCTTGAGTAGCCCCTGCTTGAGCCGGCCGCGCTCGCTGGGGTGTACCAGCACGGTGTCGTCATCGACCCGCGCTCCCAGCATCGGGGCGATCTTGCGGTGCCGGAGTACCTCTTCGAGCACGGCACGGTCCAGCGACGCCAGCACCAGCCCGTGCGTCGGGTGCTGCGCCAGCTGCAGCCGACCGTAACGGCTCATGGTCTCCACGACGTCGACCAGCAGCGGCTGCGGCACCGCGTACCGGGAGAAGCGCACTAGGACGTCGACGACCTGCTCAGCGTCGTGCCCCGCGGCGCGCGCGTTCCACAGCGCCAGCGGGGTGACCCGGTAGGTATGCACGTGCTCGGGCGCCCGCTCAAGCTCGGCGAAGGGGGCGATCGCGGCGCGCGCCATCCCGGCGCCCGGATGGTCGACCTCCAGCAGCAGTGTCTTGTCGGACTGGACGATGAGCGGTCCGACCTCAGGCGTTGAGCTCAACGGGTTCCTCGAGTTCCTCCGTACGTGGCAAGCTCCGTGGCCGGTGATCGGCTCGGCTGGGGTCAGTCTCCCAGGCGCGTCCGCGGCTACGCCGCCGAGGCGCTCGAAGTCCGACTCCATAGCGGTACAGCGGCCTGAGCTGGCGGGTGTTTTCTTTCCCAGGCACTTGCGCTGCCAGCGGCTAGCGAGCACGGTGAAGTACGGTAAGCAGGCCCCGGGACTGCCCAGCCCAGCCCGTCGTGTCGTCTGTGCTTGACATGGGGCGTATCCGGCTCGGTGCCTGAGACGTTACTTGACTTGCGTGCGGTGCTGATGGCTCACGACTGCGGTGACCTGTGGTGAGCCGGATGTCCGGCCACTGTCGACTCCTGGGGAGGGACTCCACCGTGCCAGCGAGTAGTTCGCGACTCCCGGCTCCCGCGAAGGCGGTGTGATGACTGCGGTACTCAGTCCTGCGGCGGACCCGGGGGCAGCGGGGAGCGGCCCGGAGGCCATGCGGTCCCGGTGGTACTGGCGCAACTGGCCAGTGGTGGTCAAGCTGACCGCTGTCCTGCTGGTGCCGACCATCGTCGCCCTCGTCGCGGGTGTGCTGCGGATCGTGGATCAGGCGGGTGCCGCGCCGGCCTACGCTCGGATCTCCCAGATTGTGCGCGTGCAGCAGCAGCTGTCCGACCTCATTGGCGGGCTGGCGCGGGAACGAGACATGGCGACGGTGTTCGTTGCCAAGAGCCGTCTCGGGGACCGGCCAGGGTTGGACCTACAGTTCCGCGCCGTTGACAGCAGCGTGCAAGTGGTCTCAGCTTCCGCCGCCCAGGTGAGGGGACTGGACTTCACCCGGCCCCCACTCGCCGCGCTCGGCGCGTTGGGGCCACTGCGGGCAAGCGTCACCACTGGCTTCGGCCCTGTTGAGGTGGTGGTCACCGAGTACAGCGACACGATCGACCCCCTGGTTGAGTTGGATTCCGCGCTGACCCGCCAGCTCGACGACGTCGCCGTCACCAACGACGCTGCCGCCGTGCACGCCCTGGTCGCCGGCCGCGAGCAGGTCAGTCGCCAACACGCGATCGTCTCGGCAGCGTTGTACGCCAACCATCTTGGCCCCGGCCAGATCGAGGACCTGCGCACGGCGGCCGTCCGGCTCAGCGCCGAGCAGGACGCGGCCCGGGAGGCTTTGGGGCCCGCTGGGCGGGCCAACGCCATCGCCGGGATCGGCCCGGACGCGGAACTGTCCCGGCAGCGACTGTTGCAGCTGATCCTCAACCGCGGTCTCGTGGGAGATCCGCTGAACATCTCCCCGAAGGACTGGGACCAGCGCAACGCGGTGGCCGTCGACAACATTGCCACCGTCGAGAAGGAGCTGCGGCAGCGAATCGAGCGAACCGCGCACGCGCTGCTGGAGCACGTACGCGCTACAGCGGGTCTGAACTCGGTCATTCTCTTCTTCGCCTTGGCTCTGGGTGTTCTGGTTGGCATCTTCGTGACCCGGGCTTTACTGCGGCCGCTCGGAGTGCTCAAGCGCACCGCGCTGGACGTCGCCGATCGGCGGCTGCCCGAGGCGATGGCCCGGATTCGCGACGGTGAGCTGCCCGGGACCGCAGTCGAGCCGGTGCCAGTCGGTACCCGCGAGGAGATCGGTCAGGTCGCCAGGGCGTTCGACGAGGTGCACAACCAAGCGGTCCGGCTGGCCAGTGAGCAGGCCCAGCTACGTGCGAACGTCAACGACATCTTCGTCAACCTCTCTCGCCGCACGCAGGGCTTGGTCGAGCGCCAGCTCAAGCTCATTGACCGGCTCGAGAGCGGTGAGCAGGACCCGCAACAGCTGGACAACCTGTTCCAGCTTGACCACCTCGCCACCCGGATGCGGCGCAACAGTGAGAACCTGCTGGTTCTCGCGGGTACCGATGCGACTAGCCGGTCCGGTCGTCCGGTCCGGCTGGTGGACGTGCTGCGCGCCGCGGTGTCCGAAGTGGAGCAGTACCAACGGCTGGTGCTGCAACAGCCACCCGCAGTCCTGGTGCTCGGCCGGTCCGCGAGCGACCTGGTGCACTTGCTGGCAGAGTTGCTGGACAACGCGACCCAATTCTCGCCCCCGGATAGCCAGGTGATCGTCTCCAGCGACTTCGCCGCCGACGGCTCGGTCGCGATCGAGGTCGCCGACTGCGGTGTCGGGATGACCGACGCGGAGCTCGCCGAGGCCAACCAGCGGTTGGCCGACCCACCGGTGGTGGATGCCTCGGTGTCCCGCCGGATGGGGCTGTTTGTGGTCGGTCGGCTGGCTGGCCGGCACGGCATCACGGTGCAGCTGCGCCGTGGCGAGAGCGACGTCGGTGTCTGGGCCTGCGTCACCATGCCCCCCAGGCTGGTGCGGGTGGCATCGGAGACGGTGGAGCCCCCTGCGGCCGCCGTCTCCCAGCGGGCCGAGACCAACGGCCACGAGCCCGATGGCCACGACGCGCAATCGGCTGACCAGCCCGCCGCGAACGAACCGCAAGACGACTCCCAGGGCGCGCAGCACTCCCAGCGCGCGCAACACATCGGCAAGCAGTTAACGTCGGCGCAACCATCACCGGCTCCGCCCGGACCGCCGGCCAACTCCCCAGCAGGGACTCCGGTGGATGTCCCTAGCGCTGGATCCGACGTGGATCTGTTCCGACCGGCGCGGACCACCGTGGGGGGGCCGCTCGGACTGGGCCACCGGACAACCCTGCAGCACTCCACGCCGATCTTCGATGACGTGGCCTCCGCGTGGTTCAAGGAGCACGAAGCCGTCCCGGTTCGCTGGACTGCGCCATCGGCGCGCGGACCGGCTCCAGCGACGTGGGAGGTTCCCGCGCCGGGACCCCGGCTGCCGGATCCGCCCTTGCCGGATGCCCCGTTGCCGGATGCGCCGTTGCCGGATCCGGCGCTGACGAAGGCGGTAGCGTCCGCCACGGCAGGCTCGCCGAGCCTGACGCGTCGGCAGCCAGGCAAGACACTGACCGAATCTCAGTCTGGTGATTCCCCGTCGAGTGATTCCCGGACCGGTGATGCTGGCAGGCCACGCTCGTCGGGCCAACCGGTCCCAGCGCTGGAGGTCACGACTCCAGCCGGTTCGTCGGCGCAGGACTGGGGTGCGGCGGATGAGGGCTGGCGGGCTGCGCAGGCACTGGCGATGCCGGTCAGCGCGGAGGTCACCGCCATGGGGCTGCCGCGCAGGCAGCCTCGGGCGCTGCTGGTGCCCGGTGCTGTGGGTGGGGCCGGGCCCGCCGCTAGTGCGCCGGTGCGTAGCGCGGAGTCCATTCGTGGCCGGCTCTCCAGCTACCAGCAGGGCATTCGCGAAGGGCGCCAGGCTCGCCGAAGCCTCGACCAGCAGGTTACCTGGTCGCCGCCAGAGCAGCAGGATCGAAAAGAGGAGACCAAGTGAGCGCACCCTGGCACCCGCGTACTGAGCTGCATGGTGCACTAGGTCGTTGATTGTGGTGGTGAGGCGGCGGTGAACAAATCTAGCGGGGATGACGGTGATGATCAGTCGTTTGCGGATGTGCTGAACAACCTCAGCAGTGGCCCCTGGACCTTAGGAGGGCGTCGCAAGAAGAAGTTAGCCAGGTCCTCGGCCACCCAGCAGCCGGTTCCGGTAGAGCCTCCTTTTCTGCCGCGACAGCCGACGTCGGCGCTGGCCGGATCTGACGAGTGGAGCGAGCCTGCGGACTCAGCGTCCGTGGTGCGGCCTTACACCTGGACCAGGGGCCGCACCTCGCCGGTATTAGACCTCGCGGTGGAGACCCTGGTGTCCACCAGCGTGCACGGTCCAGAGATGACCGTGCTGAGCAGCGAGGAACACCGGGCGGTGGCGGAACTGTGCCGCGCTCCCCGATCGGTGGCCGAGGTGGCTGCTTTGCTGTCTCTGCCGCTGGGCGTGGCCCGAGTTCTGCTGGCGGACATGGCGGACATCGGCTTGGTTGTGGTGCACCGCGACGCGAACCGCTCCGGCGACACGCCGGATATAACCTTGATGGAAAGGGTATTGAGTGGACTTCGTCGACTCTGACCGGACGCGGCCTCAGGGGGCTCCTGCGGCGGCAGCGGTCCAACCCGGCCCGGCTCGTTCCGGTCCGCCTGCCGTGCGACAAGCTGCGCGCGGCCCCAGCGTGATGTCCGCGAAGATCGTCGTAGGTGGTGGTTTTGGCGTCGGCAAGACGACGTTTGTCGGCTCGGTGTCCGAGATCGCGCCGCTGACCACGGAGGCCGTGCTCACTGATGCCAGCACCTCGGTGGATGATCTCGCGGCCACCCCGGACAAATCGACCACCACAGTCGCGATGGACTTCGGCCGCCTCTCGCTGGACGCGGAGCTGATCCTCTACCTGTTCGGCACCCCTGGGCAGCACCGCTTCTGGTTCATGTGGGATGACCTCGTGCGCGGTGCGATCGGCGCGGTTGTGCTCGTGGACACCCGTCGGCTGGCCGACTGTTTTGCGGCGGTGGACTTCTTCGAAGACCGTGGTTTGCCCTATGTTGTTGGAGTGAATTGTTTTGACGGCGTGCTCAGCCACAGTGTTGAGGACGTCCGGGAAGCGCTGGCCATCGAGTCCGTGGTACCCATCATCCCGTGCGACGCTCGCGAGCGAGAATCGACCAAGAACACCCTCATCGCCTTGGTCGAGCACGCTATGCGGAGGTCGGTCGCGGCTCGCGCGTGATCTGAAGTGGGGAGAGTGCGCAGCGTGGCCGGCCACAAAGGGAGGGCTACACCATCCTCCAGTCGCCCCACCGGATCCACCAAAATCACTGTGCGTGATCGGGTTACTACGCGGAGTTTCGGCTGGGTGCTTGCCGTCGCCATGTTCGGGGTGCTTGTCGAGGTGCTGCGGCGCTGCGGCAAACGGTGGCGGCTGCGGGACTGGCGATTACGCACCAAACTCACCGCTCTGCTGATGGTGCCCCTGGTGCTTGCCGGTGTGCTCGGTACGCTGCGAGTCACCGATCTGGTGCGCACGGCGCAGGGTTACGCCGCGTTGACCCGCCAAATCGGGTTCGCCCAGCAGCTGGGTCTGGTCGTGCGCAACCTGCAGGGGGAGCGGTCCTTGGTAGCTGCGGCGCTCGCCACCGGAGATCCCGCAGACCGCGCCGCACTGCTGGCTAAAGCTCAATTTCAGGTTCAGCGGGTGGACGCCGCAGTGACCAAGCTGCGCACTGCGGACTTCAGCGCCGAGGCTTATTGGCCGGTCTCGGCTCAGGCCCACCCGATTGTGGGTGTGGCCTACCAGGCCGCAGTGCGTCAGCTGGCCGGGCTTACTGCTCTGCGGCAGGCCACTCTTGGGTCCAACGCCGCCCCGGGCAACGCCACCTCGAGCAGCGCCGTCACCGCCTATTCCGACGTCATCGCGCGGATACTCGATCTTGACCGCGGAATGCTGGATGGCGCCCCCAGCCCGGTAGTCCATCAAGTCGAGGGCATCAAGGCGCTGTCGATCGCCAACGAACAGGCCTCCCTGCAGCATGCGGTGTTGCTGACGGGGATCGTGTCCGGCGTCCTGTCTTCAGCGCAGCAGGCCACGCTGCGCACTGCGCAGGCCCGGTTCGACGCTGCCGCCGACGAGTTCGGCCAAGCCATGTCTCCCGCGCAACGACAGCTTTATTTCGACGCCATGGTGGTGGGCGATCGCAAGCGGTTGCTGGATGCCGCGCTGGACCGGGCGATGCGGAGTGCGCCACTGGAGACGGTCCGTAGTGACTGGAACTCCGCCGCCGTGGGGACCGTCGAGATGATGCACCAGGGACTGAGCACCGTACTGAACGAGTTGCGGACGGATGCCCAGGCGCGCAGCTCCCAGGCCTGGCGCGAGGCGGTCCGAGATGGTGCGGTGGTCGCCGTGGTGCTGCTGCTTGCCGTGGTGCTGCTGGTTGTCGTGGTGCGCTCGGTCCTGCAACCGCTGTGTGCGCTGCGCACCAGAGCGTTCGAGGTCGCCGACCGCCGGCTGCCGGAGGCCTTCGAGCAGGTACTGGCCGCCGACGGTATCCCCGTCCAGCCGCCGCCTGTCGATCCGGTGCCGGTGCACTCGCAGGAGGAAGTCGGTCAAGTCGCCAGGGCGTTGGACACGGTGCATATCCAGGCGGTCCGGCTAGCGACTGAGCAGGCCCAGCTGCGCAGCAGCCTGAGCGATGTCTTTCTCAACCTGTCCGGGCGTAGCGAGCGCCTGCTGGAACGGCAATTGCAGCTGATTGAGGAGTTGCGCGGGGCAACGAACGATCCCGATCTGGTGAACAGCTTGTTCCAGCTCGATCGCCTTGCTACCCGGGCACGCCGGCACAGCGAGAACCTGCTGGTGGTGGCTGGTCGGGTAGCGCGTTGTGGTGGCCAAGGACCGGTGACGGTGCTCGACGTGCTGAATAACGCGGTCTCGGAGATCGATGAGTACCAACGGGTGACCGTGTGCCCGTCCCCGGCGGCCACGGTGGCCGGTCCGGTCGCCGGCGACCTGGTGCACCTGATCTCGGAGTTGCTGGACAATGCGACCAGCGTTACCCCGCGGGGCGCCATGGTGACCCTGAGCGTCGCGCTCACCGAAGACCAAAGCCTGCGGGTGGAGATCACCGACTCCGGGCCCGGACTACCTCATGACGAGTTGCAGGTGATCAACGCACGGCTCGTGTCGGCACCGTCGACCGAGGTGCCGGTCTGCGGTCACATGGGCCTGTTCGTGGTGCGCCAGCTGGCCGCGCTGCATGGCATCACGGTGCGGCTGCGCCAGCGTCTCGGTGCGCCCGGGATCACCGCGACCGCGCTGCTGCCTCCCTCCGTGGTGGCGATCGAGCCCGCACCTGAGGAACCCCCTGCCACCGGGTGGAGTGAGACCGGGGGACAGCTGCCGCTACAGGTGTCGGTGGTCGACGAGGCGATCGCGGCGGACCTGTTCAGTCCATCCTCGATCAGCCCTTCCTCGCTCGGAGTCGTCACCTCCCAGCCCAGCCATCCGCGTACGGCCGAGCAGGAGTGGCTGGAGCTATTCGGCCAGCCCGAGCCGCTCTCCGATCAGCTTGGCGGCGACCAGGAGCAGGTTGCGGGGGCTACCGATGCGGTGGGGAGCCCGATACCGCCGGGCAGGGTCGCGGCGGCTGGGCAGCCTGAGGAGGTTCGCGAAGAGATCTTCGAGATGGTCTCGGCCTGGTTCCGTGAGCGTCAGTCCGCGTCGGTGAGCACCGCGCCGGCCAGCACCGCGCCGGCCAGCACCACCCCGGCCAGCACCACCCCGGCCAGCACCGCCCCCGAGTGGCAGTCCCCGTTTGACGCGGCATGGCAGGCTGCGCAAGCCTTGCGTACCCGCCGGGTTGACCATGAGCTCACCCGGTCCGGCTTGCCCAAGCGCCGGCCCCGGGCGCATCTAGTGTTCAGTGCGGACGGCCGCGCTGTGCCGACGCCGGTGCCTGTTGGCCCGCCCCGCACCCCAGATGCTGTGCGCGGCCGGTTAGCCAGATACCAGCGCGGATTGCGCGTCGGGCGCCATGCCCGCATCGGTCCTGAGGAATAGCTCGCCTGGACCGACATCCCGTACCGACCTGCCGACCAGTGACTTTGTGAGGAGAATCAGCGGTGACGACAGCAGCGCCCCAGTACCCGGTTCAGCCCAGCCAGTTTGGCTGGCTGGTGGACAGCTTTGTGCAGGCGGTACCGGGGGTGGCGCACGCTGTCGTTGTCTCCGCCGACGGGCTGCTTCTGGTCGCGTCCTCAGGATTGCCCCGCGACCGAGCTGACCAGCTTGCCGCGGTTACGTCGGGCCTGGTGAGCCTCACCCAGGGCGCGGCCCGCTGCTTCGAGGCGGGCGGGGTGGTGCAGACCGTGGTGGAGATGGAGCGCGGCATCGTCTTGACCATGGCCATCAGCGACGGGTCCAGCCTTGCTGTGCTGGCCTCGCCGAGCTGCGACATCGGCCTGATCGGCTATGAGATGACCTTGCTCGTCGACCGGACGGGCAAGTTGCTGACCCCCGAGTTGCGCGCCCAGCTGCAGAACTCTGCGCGTCCGTAAATCTATCCAGATCTACCGCGTCTGTTCCGGCATGATTGCTGTCGAGGTGATTCGGTGCAGCGGGAAGCGCCGCAGCTCCTGCGCTGAGTACTCGAACCCTTCCAGGATGCCGCCACCGATGCGCACCGGTCGCACGATCCGCCTGCTGGCCACACCATGGGAGTCCACGTAGCCGATGCAGACGTTGCTGCCAGCGTGGGCGGCGCCCTGCAGCATCTCCAGCGTGCTACCGGTGGGCACCGCACTGGTGACTACCGAGGGCCTCCACCAGGTGGCGGCTGCGGCGTCGCCGACGCGCACCGCTACTACCAGCGCGGCAAGCTGCTCCGCTGAAGGGGTAGGCGGCCCGGCGGGTCGGCGGGTCGCCGCGGGCCGGACCCGGGCCCGACGAGCCCTGACGCGCAGGTCGAGCACCTGGCCGTCGGGTCCCTCAGCGACCGGGATGAAGCCGGCGCCGCGCACCTCGTCGAGCAGCGCGGCCAGCGACAACGGGCTGACCAGCACGGTAGGAGCAAGCCGGCGCAGCCCGCAGCGCGCGGCGATGGGGTGCGCCAGTAGCTCAGTGAGCAGCACCGGGTCGTCGCAACGGAGGAATGCGGCAGCGGCGCCACCGCGCAGCCGACCGTGCCGCCGGGCCACATCGTCGATGAGGTAGCTCAGCGACTGCGGCACCGGGGTCGCCGACCGGGTTCGGAACAGCTCGTGCAGGTCGGCGGCGCTGCGGCCGGCGTCCAGGGCCCGGCGTACCGTGTCCTGGGTGACCCGGTAGACGGTGGCGCCACCCGCTGACTCCACGTCCGCCACCAGCCCGATCTCCCGGGCCAGTTCGGGCTCCAACGGTCCCGGTGCCACCACGGTGTGGTCGGCTTGGGCCAGCACATGGTTCACCGGCTCGGGCAGCGCGGCATGCAGGACGGTCGCCGCCGCCCGCGCGCCCTCGCGCAGCAGCGCCCGTCCGGCCGAGGACAGCGCCCCGAGCGCGAGCACGCCCAGCGCGGTGGCCTCGTGCACGGTCCAGCTGACCACCTCGTCGCGTCGCCGGCCGTCCTGGCGCGGTGCCCGCCAGGAGAGCACGGCGGCGAGTTCCTCAGGTCGCTGGATACCGTGGCCGACGGGCAGCTCGGCGATCACCTCAAGGATTCGGCGCCGCTGCGCCGGGGCGCGGGGCTGGCGCAACTCGTCGGACAGCGCGGCCAGCGGCCGGTCTTTGTCGTCGCGGGTCCTGGCCAATCCGGGTAGCCGGGGCAGATCAAGCCACGCGGGCGCGAGCATGGCCCAGCGCCGCTGCGGTGGTGCGGCGAGCCACGAATCGGCGGCGACGGTGGGCAACCACAGCTGCGTGCCCGCTGCGTCATCGGTCCAGGTGATCAGTCCAGTGGCGACGGCGACCTCGGCGAGCAGGGCGATCCTCGCCTCGTCGACGTCTAGTAGGCGCGCTGTTCGTCGCATGTCCCGGACGCCCAGGCCACCAGAGCGCAACATCGGGGGAGGCTCCGCTGACCATTGCGCGAGCAGCATCTCGGTGTGGCGCAGCAGATCAAGCACCGCGCCTGCGGCTGTTGAGTCCACCAGCGCCGGGTCACGCTGCCGGGTGGGCAGCGCTGGCTCGTCGGGCTCAAGGGGTCCCAGCGGCTGGTCTCCGCGCATCGCCAGAGCTACCTGCGCGGGCAACTCGACGGTGCCAGCGTCGATCCGCCGCAGCAGGCCACGGGCCAGCAGGCGTTGCACCGGCGTGCGGGCCCGGCTTATGGAGAGCGCCTCGGTGGTGTCTCGGCTGGTACCCACCGGCGGCCCAGCGGCCAGGACCCGCAATACCCGCAGCTCGTCTTCGGCAAGCTTGGGGAGCACAGCGCTGAGGTTGGCGCCGACGAGATCCGCGGCGGGACGACCCAAGCCACCGGGATGTGGCCCGAGAACCTCGCGTGCCGCCGGCACCACCGAGAGCGCCGCATCGTCGCCCCAGGCCAATGCGCAGCACCGTAGCGCGTCCAGACCCTGCTGGATCCGTCCGGCGGTGGCGTCTCGCCCGAGCAGGCGCTCGAGGGCCTGGCGGCTCACCGGTGCTGCGTCGGCACCGGCTACCAGCAGCGCTGACAGCACCGTCAGGGTGAATCGGTCGAGGTCCTCGCAGGCCCGGGCGACCGAAGCCGGGACCCCCGCTCGGGTGGCCAGCACTGTCGAATCGGCCGGAGCGGGTACAGCGAGGTCCGGGCGGGCGCGCAGTAACTGGACTAGCGTGTCGTCGTCCCGGGAGCGTAGCCAGTCAGCGAGTGCGGTGCTGGGCATCTGCTCCAGAATAGCGAGAGCCCTCCTGGCGCGCCGCGTGACGTCCCTGGTCACGCTGGAGCCTGGTCGCATGGGGATCGGGAATACTTAGGTGTATTCATGCCGCCTGCGCGCCAGATGAGTGGTGAGTACGTGCGGTGCTAGCACCGGCGCTAGCACCAAGTGAGAGGAGGAGCTGTGGTCAAGCGCACCGACCGTATCGACCCGACCTGGCCGAGCTGGTCGGAGGAGGACCACCCGGTCAGCGAGCTCGCCGCCCCGGTGCAGGGCGCGCTATCCCCGTTCGGTGAGGTGATCTTCCCCTTGCCCCCAGACCAGCTTCTTTACCAGCACCCGCATACCGAGATCAACCGGAGCGATACCGAGTAGCGGGGTCCCGTTGGGTGGGTGTCTCGGGTCCGTTAGGGTTCCGTCACCGCGCGGCGCCAGTGGGCCTCCCCATGGATGTCTGGAGTGTCGTTGGCCCGAGCGGGATCGCCCGATCGAGTGAGGGCGAGCCAACTAGTTCCGCTTGTCCGACACCACCTTGAGGTCATGGCTCAACGTCCTCCCGGATCGTTCCGGCTGCTCGATCGTCCCTACTTGATCGCATGCGCGATCGGCGGGGTTGCGCTGGTAGCGCTGGCGATGGTGGTGGTGGCCTTCGTGGCCCCCTTCGGGTCTGGCGAGACTCGAAAGGCTGCGCCACCACCGGCGCCCGTTCTTGCGGCCCCAACCATCACGATCCCGCCAGCGATGCCCCCGGCGGATCCCGCGACATTGCCGCAGAGCACCACCTATACCGTGGTCAACTCCGCGCCGCTTGACCTCGGTCCCCTGGTGGCCACCGACGGCGTCGTGGTTCACCCGCGGCGGGAGATTGTGGTGTACGCGGCCCCCGGCGGCGCTCCGATCGCCAGGCTTGGACCCCAACAGATCGGCGACACCTGGCTGCCAGCCATCGCCCAGCAACCCGGCTGGGTGGAGGTGTTGCTGCCCTCGCGTCCCAATGCCTCGGCGGGCTGGGTAACCGAGACTGCACTCGATCGGGCGGTTACCCCGTATCTGATCCAGGTGCACCTTCGTTCCCTCAGTATGGAGTTGTTCAAAGGGGGCGAGCCCCTCGGTAACTGGACGGTCGGCATCGGTAAGGACTCCGCTCCCACCCCGGCGGGACGGACGTTCTTGCTCGGTTCGTTCAGTGACACCGCGCAGCGGTATTCATCGGTGATCTTGCCGTTGGGCACCCACAGCCCGACTCTGGACAGTTTCGGTGGCGGCCCGGGAACCGTCGCGATCCATACCTGGCCCACCGCCAATGTCTTCGGTACCCGCTCTAGCGATGGTTGCATCCGGGTGCCAAAGGATGCGCTCCATCAGTTGACTCAAGTTCCCCTGGGGACGCTTGTGCTGATCGACGAGAACTGACTGAAGAACTGATGAGAACTGAACGAAAGGACAGCATGTGAACAGTAGGAAGCTCGCCGGCGTCAGTGCCGCCAGCGTCGGTGCTACCACCGCTGTCGTGGCCCTGCTGCTGGGGACTCTGTCCGGCTCTGCTGGCGAAGAGCCCACCGCCAAAGCATTCGGGCTCGCTGCGGAAGGTTTGCTGCCCATCTCGCCGACTCCGTTTGTCGAGGCGCCATCTGACGGCCACAAGGCATTGCTCGAGGTTCCTGGGCCAGACAGGAATGGTGGCAGGGATGGTATCTATGTTGGGGTGCTGAAGGTCGAGGCCGAGCATTTCCGGGCTAAGGCGTCGGCCGCCAAGGTGGACGTCCTCGGGCTGCGGCTGAAGCTCATTGAGGCAACCTGTGAGAACGGCCACGGTGATTCCTCGATTATCGGCACTGACGGTGAGGGCAAGTCGTCGCCGTACTCAGGCCAGGCACTGGACATCTCGCCGGTGGTCAAGGTGGAGTTCAATCGCCAGCATCGGGACCACGACAAGCTCACGGTCGACGCTGCGGTGGTTACCTTGCTGCCCGGCGACCGGCACGGGCAGGCGATCTCGGCGAAGGATCTCAACCTTTTCCGGAGTCTGGCATCCAAGCAGCTGAAGGTCCCGACCATGGATCAGCTGCAGGCCGCTCATGCCAAGTCCTCGGCACCGGTGGGAACTCCCGTCACCGCCGGAGACCTGCTCAGTCAGCTCACATTGCTTAACCCGGGCCTCATCACCCCCAAGGGTGACAGTGAGGCTCTAGAGAAGATCGTGATCTCCTCTGCTACCTGCCGTGAAGAGGAGCACCACGAGAACCGCCACGAGCAAGGCGAGCAGGCCCCGCCGCCACACCCGGTCGAGGCACATCTGCCGGTCACGCACTAATCTGGTCGAAATACATTGGCAGGGGCTGGCACGGGGCGCGTGCCAGCCCCTGCGGCGTATAAGCCCACCGCTGCGGCGGGCGCGGCCGTAGGATCGACTGGTGAGCTCCAACGCACGGCTGACCCATGTGGATGATCGTGGCGCGGCCCGGATGGTCGATGTCTCGGATAAGCAGGCTTGCGCACGGGAGGCGGTCGCTTCGGGTGTGCTGCGCACCACTGAGGAGGTAGTGCAGCTGCTGCGCGGGGAGCGACTACCCAAGGGCGACGCCCTGGCCACTGCCCGCATCGCGGGCATCATGGCGGCTAAGCGAACGCCCGACCTGATCCCGCTGTGCCATCCTCTCTCGTTGACCGGGATCACTGTGGACCTGCACGCCGCGGGTTCTGAGGTTCAGATCACCGCCACGGTCCGCACCACTGACCGCACCGGTGTGGAGATGGAGGCGCTCACTGCGGTCGCAGTCGCCGGGCTGGCGCTGCACGACATGGTCAAGGCGCTCGACCCCGCCGCCGTGCTGGACGCGGTGCGGGTGGAGCGTAAGGTGGGCGGGAAGACCGGCCTCTGGATTCGACCGACGGCGCAGCCGTCGCATTAATCGGGGAAGACCGATGGCAGCAACCACCGAGGTGACTCGTCGCGCCGTGGTCGTGGTGGCGTCCAACCGCGCGGCCGCTGGGGTGTACCCTGACCGCACCGGTCCCGTTATCGTCGACTGGTTGTGTCAGCGTGGCTATCAGACTCCGGACCCCGTGGTGGTACCTGACGGCTCTCCGGTGCGTGATGCGGTGGCGGTGGCGGTGGCGGACGCTGTCGACGTTGTGTTGACCACCGGCGGCACCGGCATTAGCCCCACCGATCGCACCCCGGAGGCCACTGAACCGCTGTTGGACCGACGCTTGCCTGGATTGGCGGACGCGATCCGCTCGGCCGGACTGCCCCGGGTGCCCACTGCGGTCCTCTCCCGCGGGCTGGCTGGAGTGGCCGGCCGCACGCTGGTGGTCAACCTGCCGGGCTCCACTGGTGGAGTTCAGGACGGCCTGGCTGTCCTGGACCGGGTGCTTGACCATGCCATCGAGCAGTTGCACGGCGCAGATCACCTCGGCAGCGGAACCGGCCAGCCGGCGCTATCTGTTTTGCCTGCTCTATCTCAGCAGACCCACAGCCACGCGGCAGTCGCTGCCTCGGGCGCCGTGCTTCGCGCGGCAGTCACCGAGGAGCCGCTGGACGTCGAGGAACACGCCCGCCTGGTGGCCCGCTCGGCCGCCGGCGCAGTGGTGAGCTTCTCCGGCGTAGTCCGCGACCATGACGGCGGCCGAGGAGTGCGCGCGCTGGAGTACTCTAGCCATCCCAGCGCTGGCGACGTGATCACACGAGTGGCGGCCCAGACCGCTGCGGCCCACCCAGAGGTGCTGGGGTTGGCCGTCAGCCATCGGATCGGACCACTGGCTATCGGCGACTCCGCACTGGCCTGCGCGGTCTCCGCAGCCCACCGAGGGGCGGCCTTCGCGGCGTGCGCAGCGCTGGTCGACGAGGTCAAGTTGCAGTTGCCGATCTGGAAGCGGCAGGAGTTCGCCGACGGCTCGCAGGAGTGGGTCAACTGTCCGTAAGGCTCCAGGGGACCTGGCTCAGCAGCTCAGCCGCCAGCGAACGGCGGTAGGACATCCAACTCGGCACCGGGTCGCAGCGGCGTAGCGCGATCGCGCACCGCGACCGAGTCGAGCAGGAAGCTGCAGGCTGGTAGCACCCTGCGCAGCGTTTCTCCGTGCCGGGCAGCGATCGCGTCAAGCGCGTCGGCCACCGTGGCTCCCTCGCCGACGTCGACGTTCTCGCTGGGCAGGCCGGCGGCGGCGCGTGCCGCCGCGAAGTAGCGCACGGTCACCATAGCAGGAGCATAGCGCAGGATTTGCCCCCGGTTTCGTGACCGCTGTTGCGGAGGTATTCTCCGCGATGTGCCGCACTATCGGATGTCAGAGGTCGCTGAGCTGTTCGGTGTTAGCGATGACACCGTTCGGCGCTGGGCCGATTCCGGGCAACTGACCGCGATCCGGGATGCCGGTGGTCGCAAGGCTGTGGACGGGGTGGAGCTGGCGGCATTCGCCAAGGCACAGGCGCACACCACGCGTGACCCGTCCCTGGTGGACCGATCGGCCCGCAACCGGTTCGTGGGGCTGGTCACCGATGTGACCACCGACCTGGTGATGGCGCAGGTGGAGATCCAGTGCGGACCACATCGGGTGGTCTCACTGATGAGCAGCGAGGCAGTACGGGAACTGGGGCTCGTGCCGGGGGTACTTGCGGTGGCTGTTGTGAAGTCGACCCAAGTCATGGTCGAGACTCCAGGAGGACGTGAATGAAACGTTTGGTGACGGTGGCACTGGCGGCCGGGTTGGCGCTTGCTGGTTGCGGTGGTGCCCAGGTCGGGCAAGGTAGCCCGGCGCGGGTGCCGGTCACGGTGCTGGCAGCGGCGTCGCTCAGGGGCGTGTTCACCACGTTGAAACCGCAGTTCGAGGCCGCCAATCCCGGTGCTGACCTGCGGTTCAGCTTCGGTGGCTCGTCGGATCTGGCCCAGCAGATCGTCAATGGCGCGCCCGCCGACGTCTTCGCTTCGGCCGATGAGAAGCAGATGAAAGTCGTGGCCGACGCCGGGAAGGTGGCCGGCACAGCGCAGCCGTTCGTCACCAACGTGCTCACCATCGTGGTGCCCCCGGATAATCCGAAGAACATCCACTCGTTCGCCGACCTGGCCAAACCAGGCGTCATCGAGGTCGTGTGTGCCCCGCCGGTGCCCTGCGGCGCGGCCACCCTGAAGATCGAGCAGGCCACCAAGATCAAATTGAGTCCGGCCAGTGAGGAGGAGGACGTGCTGTCGGTGCTGTCCAAGGTTGAGGCCGAGGTCGCCGATGCCGGGCTGGTCTACGTCACCGACGCCCGCGGCGCTGCGGGGAAAGTCCAGGAGATCGACTTCCCGGAGGCCAGGGACGCCGTCAACACCTACCCCATCGCCGCGATCAGCGACGCTCCGCACGCCCAGCTGGCCCAGGCGTTCGTAGCATTCGTCCATAGCCCTGCCGCGCGACAACAGTTCGCTGCTGCCGGTTTCGGTCCTGCTTCACTCCAGGCCGGTTAACTCCAGGCCGGACCGGACCGCGACCCCCGCGTGACTCAGACCAGGGATCCGCACACCGTTCGCACCGGAGCTCCCGGTGTGCTGTGGCTGCCTGCGCTGGCGGCTCTCGGGCTGATCGTGCTGCCGGTGATCGGGGGGCTGGTCGTGCGGGTGCCGTGGTCCCGGTTCGTCGAGCTGGTCACCAGCGAATCGGCACTCGCCGCGCTGTGGTTGTCACTGTGCACCGCGGCGGTGTCCACCTTGTTGTGTGTCCTGTTCGGCGGGCCGCTGGCGGTGGTGCTGGCCCGCGGATCGGTCCCGGGTCTTCGGCTGCTGCGCTCGGTGGTGCTGCTTCCGCTGGTGCTGCCCCCGGTGGTCGGTGGGCTGGCGTTGCTGTACCTGCTGGGACCCAAAGGTTTTGCCGGGTATGCCCTGGACGTGGCGTTCGGCGTGCGCGTCCCGTTCACCACCCCGGCGGTGATCCTAGCGCAGACGTTCGTGGCGATGCCGTTCCTGGTGGTGAGCCTGGAGGGGGCGCTGCGCACCGGCGGGGAGCGTTACGAGGTGATCGCGGCGACTCTCGGCGCGCCGCCCTGGACGGTGTTCCGCCGGATCACCGTCCCGCTGGTGCTGCCCGGTCTCGGCTCCGGCATGGTGCTCAGCTTCGCCCGCTGCCTGGGCGAGTTCGGGGCCACCATCACCTTCGCGGGCAACTTTCAGGGGACGACCAGGACGCTGCCGCTGGACGTGTACGACCTGCGGGAGGACAACGTCGACGGGGCAATCGCGCTGTCCCTGGTGCTCGTGGTGGTGGCGATCGTGGTGATCGCGGTGGCCCGACCGCGCTCGGCGGAGGGCCTGGGGTGAGCGCGGGGCTGCACGTCGAGGTCGCCGTGCGCCGCGGCGGCTTCGACCTGGACGCGACGGTGCAGGTGGCTCCGGGCGAGGTGGTCGCGGTGCTGGGACGCAACGGGTCTGGCAAGTCCACCCTGCTTGCCGCGATTGCCGGCCTGCTGCGCCCGGACACCGGACGGATCGTGCTGGATGGCCGGGTGCTCACCGATACCGCTGCCGGGGTGGCACTGCCACCTCATCGCCGGCGCATCGGCTTGCTGGCCCAGCAGCCGCTGCTGTTCCCGCACCTGTCGGTCCTGGACAACGTCGCGTTTGCTCCGCTTGCCGCCGGTGGGAGCCGGCGGGCGGCCCGGGAGGTAGCGCGGCGGCACCTCACCGAGGTGGACGCGACCCAGTTCGCGTCGCGCCGCCCCGGGCGCCTGTCCGGCGGGCAGGCTCAGCGCATCGCGCTGGCCCGAGCGCTGGCCGCAGACCCCGACCTGCTGTTGCTGGACGAGCCGTTGTCTGCGGTGGACGTGGAGTTCGCCCCCGCGTTGCGGTCCCTGCTGGCCACGGTGCTGGCCGACCGGCTCGCCCTCATCGTGACCCATCAGGTGATCGACGCCCTGGTGCTCGCGGACCGGTTGGTGGTGCTCGACGGTGGCCGGGTGGTGGAGCAGGGTCCGACGCGCGAGGTGCTCACCCGGCCGCGCAGCACGTTCGCCGCGCGGCTAGCCGGACTGAACCTGGTATCCGGTACCGCGACGGTCGGCGGGTTGCGGGCGCCGGACGGCACCGAGTTATCCGGCATGACCGAGTTGACGGTTCCGGGCGCTGCGGCGGTCGCCGTGTTCACCCCTGCCGCAGTGGCGGTCTATCTGGATCCGCCGAAGGGCAGCCCACGCAACGTGGTGCACGACCGAGTCGCGGCCCTGGAGCCCAACGGCACACTGGTCCGGGTACGCGGTGTGGGCGGGCTGGCGGCGGACATCACGCCGGCCGCCGCCGTGGAGCTGGGCCTGCACACCGGTGCCGGAGTGTGGCTAGTCGTCAAAGCCACCGAAGTCGCCATCTACCCAGTGCACACCTAACCCCCCACCCGCCCCGAACGGTCTCATGGATGCTTGCGCACCTCACAACCCGACTGCGGCATCGTGGCGGCGCGGCGCGCACTGGAGCTCGCCGATCCTAGGGCGCAATCGCGGCCCGAGTCCCAGCTTCGGGTCCACTGGAAGGTGCACAAGCATCCATGAGACCCTGCGCGGGCGGTTGAGAAGGTGCACAAGCATCCATGAGACCACTAGGGCCGGGAGGAGGAGATGGTGATTGCGTCGTATGCGTCGGGGGTTTCGGATGTCGCGCTGTTGGGGGAGACGATTGGGGACAACTTCGACCGCACGGTCGCTCGGTTCGGCGATCGGGAGGCGTTGGTCGATTGCCCGAGCGGGCGCCGTTGGACCTACTCGCAACTGCGCGCCGAAGTAGACGCGATGGCACACGGGCTGCTGGCCGCCGGGATCGGCACAGGTGACCGGGTCGGCATCTGGGCACCGAACTGCCCGGAGTGGCTGTTCACCCAGTACGCCACCGCGAAGATCGGCGCGATCCTGGTCACCGTCAACCCGGCATACCGGAGCAGTGAACTGGAGTACGTGCTCACGGCGGCCGGGATCCGGCTGCTGGTCGCGGCGGAGTCGTTCAAGACTTCCGACTACGCCGCGATGATCTCGCAGGTGCGGCCCCGCTGCGCCCCGCTGGAGCGGGTGGTGCTGATCGGTTCCCCGGAGTGGGATGCGCTACTGGTACGGGGTAGCGCTGCGGCGCTGCTCGCCGGCAAGCAGGCGACGCTGTCCCCGGACGACCCGATCAACATCCAGTACACCTCGGGCACCACCGGTTTCCCCAAGGGCGCCACGCTGTCGCATCACAACATCCTCAACAATGGCTACTTCGTTGGTGAGCTCTGTGGCTACACCGAGGCGGACCGGATCTGCCTGCCGGTGCCGCTCTACCACTGCTTCGGGATGGTGATGGGCAACCTGGCCGCCACCTCACATGGCGCCTGCCTGGTGTACCCGGCGCCGTCGTTTGAGCCGGCGGCGAGCCTGTCGGCGCTCTCCCGGGAGCGGTGCACCTCGGTGTACGGGGTGCCCACCATGTTCATCGCCATGCTGGCCGACGCCGGTGTTGAGTCCCATGACCTGTCGTCGTTGCGGACCGGGATCATGGCGGGCTCGCCGTGCCCGGTGGAGGTGATGAAGCAGGTCGTCGAGCGGATGGGCATGACCGAGGTGAGTATCTGCTACGGAATGACCGAGACCTCTCCGGTGTCCACCCAGACCAGGGCGGACGACACGCTGGACCGCCGGGTGTCCACGGTCGGCCGGGTGCACCCACACCTCGAGGTGAAGATTATCGACCCGGACACCGGCCTGACGGTGCCGAGGGGGACTCCGGGCGAGCTGTGCACCCGCGGGTACTCGGTCATGCTCGGCTACTGGGAGCAGCCCGACAAGACCGCCGAGGTGATCGACCAGGCCCGCTGGATGCACACCGGGGACGTCGCGGTGATGGACTGCGAGGGCTACCTCACCATCACCGGACGGATCAAGGACATGGTCATCCGTGGCGGTGAGAACGTCTACCCGCGGGAGATCGAGGAGTTCCTCCACACCCACCCGGATATCGTGGATGCGCAGGTGATCGGCGTGCCTGACCCGCGCTACGGTGAGGAGCTGTGTGCCTGGGTGCGGCTGCGCCCGGCTGCGCCCGAGCTCACCCCCGAGGCATTGAGGCACTTCGCCGCCGGCGAACTGGCGCATTACAAGATCCCCCGGTACGTGCACGTGGTGGAGGAGTTCCCGATGACCGTCACTGGCAAGGTCCGTAAAGTGGAGATGCGGGAACGCTCGGTGGAGCTGCTCGGGCTGGGCGACGTCGCCGCCGCGATGTACGCCTGAAACGCCATATCCATGTGGTGGGAGGCGCCCGAAAATCGGCCGGAAGTCGTAAGCTGGGGCGCACGCGTCCCGGGTGCGTTCGGGGCGCGTTCGTCGTGCTGGTCGTGCACCACGGCAGGCGGTACTCCACGAGGGAACGGTGAGGTCAGTGCCGACCGGCAAGGTCAAGTGGTACGACGCGGGCAAGGGTTTCGGTTTCGTGACGCAGGACGGCGGTGCCGACGTCTACGTGCGGGCCAACGCGCTCCCCACAGGGGTGACCGATCTCAAGACCGGCCAGCGGGTGGAGTTCGGGGTGGCCGACGGGCGGCGCGGCCCGCAAGCCTTGTCGGTGCGCTTGCTGGAGCTGCCGCCGTCGGTGGCCGAGGCCCGGCGCCGTCCGGCTGAGGAGCTGCACGGCCTGATCGACGACATGATCAGGTTGCTGGAGTCGCGGGTCCAGCCTGACCTGCGCCGCGGCCGCTATCCCGATCGTCGCACCACGAAACGGATTGGGGAGCTGATGCGGGCCATCGCCCAGGAGTTGGATCCCTAGCCGGGAATCAGCGACGATCCACGCCGGGCCAACACGGTCTGGGCTAGCCCCAGGCCTAGCAGCGCCGAGACCGAGGCGAAACCGACCCAGTAGGTGGGTGGCACCAGCACCCCCAGCGCGCCGCCCAGCACCCAGGCCGTCTGGAGCACGGTTTCCGACCGGCCGAACGCCGAGGCGCGGGACGTCTCCGGCACGCCGCGCTGGATCACCGCGTCCAAGCAGACCTTGGCCACCGCGCTGCCCGTCGCCGCCACCAGCGCGGTGACCGCCGTGATCGCGATGCCCTGCACCAGCGCGGCGAGCACCGCCATGGACAGGCCAGCGGCCACGCATCCGATGATGGCCTGATCGGGCTTGCCGAAGGGCATCCGTGCTCCGACCGCGTTGCCCAGGAAGCTGCCCGCCCCGGCCGCCGCGCCGACCACGCCGAGCAGCGCCAGCTGCCATCCTGGTGAGCCCTCGGTCTGGGACCTCACCGCGAACGCTACGAACAGCGTGAGGAATCCGGTGAGTACCCGCGCGGTCCCGTTGCCCCACAGCGCGACGACCACGTGGCGACCCATCGGCTGGCGGCGCCGCCCGGAGCTGAACGCGGCGGTGGCCTCGGTCCGCAGCGAGGCCGGCACCTCACCCTCGGTCACCTCCACCCAGGACGGGATGCGCAGGCACAGGGCCGCTCCCGTCAGGCAGATCACCGCGGTGAACAGCAGTGCTCCCGGTGATCCAGTCAGCGCCGCTATCCCAGCGCTGACCGCACCGGACACTCCTGCGGCGACCAGGCCGAACGCGGTGAGTCGCGAGTTGGTTCGCACCAGGGTGCTCCCCGGCGGGAGCACCCGAGGGATCACCGCAGCCTGCAGCACTCCGTAGGACTTGGCCGCCACCATGAAGCCCAGCGCCGCGGGGTACAGCAGCCAGTCGTGGACGTGCGCCGCCATGACGATCAGCAGGAAGCCTCGGCCGGCGAACGACAGCGCCATCGCCACCCGCCTGCCGTGCTGCAGCCGGTCCAGCAGCGGACCGACCACCGGGGCGACCACCGCGAACGGCGCCACCGTGATCAGTAGGTAGAGTGCCACGTTGGCCCGGCTCTGCGCGGTGGCGGCGGCGAAAAACAGGGTGTTGGCCAGTGCGACGGCGATGGCCGCGTTGGCCGCGTAGTCCATCATCGCCGGGTAGGTCAGCGCGGAAAGCCCGGACCGTCCCGCGCCATCGACCGTGGTGGCCCGGTGGAAGCGTCGCACGCCGCCGGAGACCAGTTGCCTGCTCCGCCAGGCGGCCACCCGG
>JBOHFR010000002.1:60614-128675 GCA_050699715.1 Pseudonocardiaceae bacterium | reverse complement strand
CGGTACTGGTGGTCGGGTCGGTACTGGTGGTCGGGTCGGTACTGGTGGTCGGGTCGGTACTGGTGGTCGGGTCGGCACTGGTGCGGCGGTCCTCCGGTACCCAGCGCCGGGGGCGGCCTGGCCGATGGCGCCCCCGGGCGCGGGGGTGCTCAGCGCCGGATGGGGATGTGGGCCGCTGCACGCGTCCCATCCTGCACCACCGGTAGCGTCCCAGCGTTGCATCGCCGGACCCCACGATCAACCCCCCGGTGCCGATGGGACGAAACGCACCCGGAACAGCAACGGCCAGTGCTTGCCGGTGACCAGGAACTCGTCGGTGCCCGGGATCGCCGCGATGCCGTTGAGCACGTCCCCGGTGTCCTGCGGCCGCGTGCTGAGCAGGCCGGACGCGTCCACCACCCCGGTCACCACACCGGTGCTGGGGTTGATGCGCAGGATGCGGTCGGTCAGGAAGACATTGGCCCAGATGACGCCGCCAGTGCACTCCAGCTCGTTGAGCGCCCGCACCGGCTCGCCATCAAGGCGGACCTCCAGCTGGCCAGACGGCGCGAAAGTCACCGGGTCCCGGAAGGTCAGCCGGTCAGAGCCGTCGCTCATCACCAGCCGGTGCGCGTCGTGGCACAGCCCCCAACCCTCACCCTGGTAGGTCACGGCGCGGCGCTGTGCCAGCGTCGCCGGATCACGCTCGATCGCTATCCCGTTGGTCCAGGTCAGCTGCCACAACCGATCGCCGCTGACGGTGAGACCCTCGCCGAACAGCGGGGCGGGCACCGACGCCTGCCGCACCATGGTGGCGCTGGACAGCGCGGTGGCTCTAACCCGGGACTGCCCGACCAGCCCACTACTCTCGTACAGTACCCCGTCGTGGATCTCCAGACCCTCGGTGTACATCGTCGGGTCGTGCGCAAGGGTGGCCAGGACCTGCACGTGTAGCTGCTCTGCGGTCGAATGCCGCGTGGCGCAGCCGGCCAGCATCGTTGCCGCCAGGACCACAGTCGTCAGCGCCACAGCAAGGACGTCCAGCCGCGCTGGCCAGATTACCGGTGCGGACCGCCGATGCGGCACAATCAGAGTCGTGATTGCCGACACTACCGCGCCAGGCTCGGCCCGTCATGGGGCCGTCAATGGGGCTCTTTATGAGGCCGTCGAACTGGCCCGACAGGCGGCGCAGGCCGAGGTTGGCGACGCTCCAGTCGGTGAGCACGTGCAGGCACAGGCCGAGGACGGCGGCGCGGTCACACACTTGTTCGAAGCCAACCTCCCTGGCTACCGCGGGTGGCGCTGGGCGGTCACGGTGGCCTCGGCGGGCCCAGCGACCCCGGTGACGGTCAGCGAGGTGGTGCTGTTACCCGGCCCGCACGCGCTGGTCGCCCCGCCCTGGCTGCCGTGGACCCAGCGGCTTCGGGCCGGGGACCTCGGAGTCGGGGACTTGTTGCCGACCGACCCGGATGACCAGCGGCTGGTGCCCGGCTACCTCATCGACGATGACCCGGCAGTGGCGCCGCTCAGCCCGGAGCTCGGGCTGGGACGACGCCGAGTGCTCGGTCGTGATGCCCGCCTGGCTCTGGTGCAGCGCTGGCGCGATAGTGACCGCGGCCCTGATTCGGAGATGGCCCGCAGCGCTCCCGA
The DNA here is from genome assembly GCA_050699715.1 of Pseudonocardiaceae bacterium. Lineage (GTDB taxonomy): Bacteria > Actinomycetota > Actinomycetes > Mycobacteriales > Pseudonocardiaceae. Next base: position 127,046 of record JBOHFR010000002.1, on the reverse strand, counting down.
CCAGTGTGTCACCTGCGGTTTCTACCTTCCGCTTGGCGGCATGCTGGCGGCTGCCCTTGGCGTCTGCGGTAATGACCTGGCCCCAGCCGACGGGCAGGTGGTGCACGCCGAGTTCGGCTGCGGGGCGCATTCCGAGGTCCGGGTGGACACCAGCCCGAATGTAGCGGTGCTCGAGCTGGTCTACGACGACGCCGAGCTGGAGCTGCTGCCCCGGACACCGGTGGAGTCACCGGTAGAGTGACGACGACCACTGATCCGTTCGGCACTGCGGCACTGCGGGCTGGCGTGCTAGCCGCCTGGCAAGGGTCCCCGACGCGCTTCCGGGAGGACGCCAACGCCGAGTCCGACCTCGCCCTGCTCGGTTACGCGGACCGGTTGCTCGTCGAGCTGGCGCAGAACGCCGCCGATGCCGCGCAACGCGCGGGTACCGCGGGGCACCTCAAGGTCACTGTCCAGGATAGTGAGCTGCGCGCCGCGAACACCGGGGCGCCGTTGGACTCCGCCGGAGTGGCCGCGCTGGCCGCACTGCGCGCGTCAGCCAAGCGGGAGGGTGACAGCGTCGGTCGGTTCGGGGTCGGCTTCGCGGCGGTTCTCGGCGTCACCGACGCGCCGCAGGTGATCTCCCGCACTGGCGGGGTGGAGTTCTCCGCGCAGCGCACCGCCCACGCGGTGGCCGGTGACCCGGTGCTGTGCGCCGAGCTGAGCCGGCGCGGTGGCCGGCCGCCGGTGCTGCGGCTGGTGTGGCCTGCCGGAGGGGACCCGCCACCCGGGTTCGACACCGAGGTCCGGTTACCACTGCGCGCCGGGATCGACCCGCAGGCACTGCTCGCGGCATTCGCGGACGAGGCCGCTGACCTGCTGCTGGCGTTGCCCTGGCTGTACCGCATCGACATCGGTGACCGGGTGGCGCGCCGCGAGGGCGAGGACCCGGTGCTGGTGCACGATGGTCCCGGGCTGCGCCGGTGGCGGGTGGTGCGCCGTGCCGGGATGCTGCCGGCGGCCGCCCTAGCCGGGCTCGGCCCTGAGGCGCGAGGCGAGTGGAGCCTGTGCTGGGCACTGCCGGTCGGCTCGGACGGCGCCCCGCTACCGCTGGCCGGGGAGGTGCTGCATGCGCCCACCCCCACTGCGGAGCGGCTCACCCTGCCCGCGCGGCTGATCGCCACGGTGCCCGTCGACTCCGCACGGCGCCACGTCCATCCCGGGCCGGCCCTTCAGGCGCTGCTCGACGCCGCCGCGCGAGCCTACCCGGAACTTGCCGCCGCGCTGGCACCGGATCAGCGCACCGCGCTGGTGCCGGCCCCCGGCTTCCCGGCCAGCGAGGTCGACGCGGCGTTGCGTGGCGCGGTGCTCGAGGCGCTGCGTCACGTCCGGTGGCTACCCAGCGCCGCCGGCGGGCAGGTCGCGCCAGCGCAGGCCCTGGTGCTGGACGTGCCGAGCTCCTCGCTGGCCGAATTGCTCGCTGAGGTCACACCCGAGCTGCTCGACAGCGAGCTCGCCGCGCCTGCGCACACCGCCGCGCTCAGCGCGCTCGGAGTGACCCGGTTGCGTCCGGCGGCCATCGCCGAGCTGCTGGCCGGGCTGGACCGGTCACCGTCCTGGTGGTGGCGCTGTTATTCGGCGCTGTTTCCCCTGCTTGACGCCGGCCCCTCGGCCCGTGAGGAGCTCGGTGCGCTGCCGGTCCCACTGGCCGACGGGCGCACTGTCACCGGGCCGCGTGGGGTGCTGCTGGGTGATGGTGACGTCGGCGTGCCCACCGAGCTGCGGCTAGTGCACCCGGACGCCGCGCATCCGCTGCTGGAGCGGCTTGGGGCTCGGCGGGTGAACCCCGAGGAGCTGCTGGATGCGTTGCATCCCGCCATTGAGCGCAGTGTTGATGACGCCGAGGACGGCCTGGACGTCACCAGACTCGCGCGGGCGGTGCTCTCGATGGCTGAGCGATTGGCTGAGCGATTGTCCGGGCGACTAGCCGGTGATGGTACTGCCCGGCCCTGGCTGGGTGCGCTGGCGCTGCCGGATGACACCGGGGCGCCGCGGCGGGCGGACGAGTTGGTGTTGCCCGGTGGGGTGCTGCGGGAGCTGCTCGCCCCGGACGCGCCGCTGGGCGTGCTGGATCCCGCCGTCGCCGCCGAGCATGGCGCCGCCGCGCTGCGGGCGGTTGGGGTGCTGGACTCGTTCGCGGTGCTCGAGGACCCCCACCCGCAGCGCCCGGACCACGATCTGGACGCCGAGGAGCAGTGGTGGGCCCAGGCGCGGCGCGCCGATGGTGACCCGCCAGCGCGGTTGCTCGCCGTCCGGGACCTGGACCTCGTCGACGATCAGTGCTGGCCGGCGGCGCTACGCCGGATCGCCGCCGATCCCGCTGGCCTTGCCGCGCTGCGCCAGCCCGGCGGCTACACCGGCTGGTGGCTGGCCCGCCACGCCCGGCTCGGCGGCCACCCACCGTCGCACTGGCGGCTCGCCGGTGCCGTTGCGCTGGAGGGCCTCTACGACGTGGTGCCCCGCTATGACGTGGTGTCGCAGTGTGACACCGGCGAGGCGTTGCTCGCCGCCGCCGGCGTGCGCACTGGGTTGAGCATCACCGGGCCCGCCGACGCCGCCGACCTGCTGGCCCGACTGGCCGATCCGGCCCGCACGGTCACCCCCGGGGTGGTGCACGCCGCACATGCCGCATTGGCCAGCGCAGAGCTCGACCCGGCCGACGTGGCGCCCCCGGCTCGGGTACGGGCGGTGACTGGCGAGGTGATCGATGCCGACCGCGCGATGGTGCTTGACTCCCCGTGGCTGGCCGCAGTGCTGCCGGCCGGCGACCTGGTGTCCGGTGGAGACCCTAGCACGCTGGCGGACCTGTTGGACTTGCCGCTGGCCTCCGAGCGAATAGCGCCCGAGCTGCTCGACGCCGGTGGGGGGCGGGTTGTGCGGTGGGTCGAGCTGGTGGAGGTGGTCGCGGTGTGCGCCGCCGCCGGACTCGCCGTCCCGGACGGGACCCTGCGGCTGCACGATCAGCTGCGGGTACGGCACGGCGGTGCCGAGCACGCGGTGCCGTTCTGGGTCACCCCGCAGGGCTCCGTGCACGCCGCCGATCCCGTGCGCGCCGCCCTGCTGCGGTGGGCACGGGGCTGACCCGACTCTGCTCCACATCGTGATTACCGCATGCGCAGTGGCCGAAAGGTCCGTCACTCCGACGTAACGTTGCCAACACCGAGGGCGACTTCTCCGGTAGGGCTGCGGGGGGTCGGTGACTGCCGGCGACGCGCGAAACCACTAGCGGAGGGCGCGTTGGGCGTCTTCTTTGGAAGAGAAGTTCATCGGAAGAAAGCAGGGATGGGCATGAAGATCGCGAATGTCTTCCGGGTTGGTCAGGAGGGCTATGCACGGGGTGGCGGCGGTTGGGGTGGCTGGGGTGACGGCGGCTGGGGTGGCTGGGGTGGCGGCGGCTGGGGTGGCTGGGGTGGCGGCGGCTGGGGTGGCGGCGGTTGGGGTGGCGGCGGTTGGGGTGGCTGGGGTGGCGGCGGTTGGGGTGGCTGGGGTTGTTGATAGGTAAGTAGTCGCCACGATAGTCGTGGGCGGTGGCTTTCACCCCGCTCAACCGTGAAGGTGGGGGTCACCGCCCACTCCCAACGAAAAATATGGGGGCAGTGAGATGAGAATCGTGTGCATCGGCGGTGGACCGGCCGGGTTGTACTTCGCCATCTCGGCGAAATTGCGCGATGCCGGCCACGACATCACCGTCATCGAGCGCGATCCTCCCGGCGCTACCTACGGCTGGGGCGTGGTGTATTGGGACGACCTGCTGAACATCTTGTTCCGCAACGACCCTGACAGCGCCCGGGCGGTGCGTGCCGAATCTGTCCTGTGGCAGCAGCAGCGGGTCATCCTGCGCAGCGAGCAGACGGCGTATCTGCCTGGCTACGGCTTCAGCGTGGGCCGCGCGACGCTGCTCGATATTCTCGCCCAGCGTGCCACCGAACTCGGGATCGACGTCCAGTACCGCCACGAGGTCGATGCCCTCTCCTCGGTGGCCGACGCCGACCTCGTGGCAGTCTGCGACGGCGCGAACAGCCGGGCGCGAGGCTGCCACAGCGAGGACTTCGGCGCCCGCGTCGACATCGGCGGCAACCCCTACATCTGGCTGGGCACCGACAAGGTCTTCGACAGCTTCACCTTTGCCTTCGAGCAGACCTCAGCCGGGTGGATCTGGTTCCACGCCTACCCCTCGGCCGCCGGGACCAGCACCTGCATCGTGGAATGCACCCAGCAGACCTGGCAGGCACTCGGATTCGACTCGCTGAACAGCGAAGACAGCGTCGGACTGCTAGAGAAAATCTTCGAGCGCGCCCTTGACGGCCATGGCCTGATCAGCCACTCCCGCGGCGAGCCGGCGCGGTGGCTGCGTTTCACTCAAGTGACCAACACCACCTGGTACCACAACAACCTGGTGCTCGTCGGTGACGCCGCCCACACCACCCACTTCAGCCTCGGCTCCGGCACCAGGTTGGCGATGATCGATGCAGTCATGCTCGCCCAGAGCTTGTACGAGCACGAACAGCTTTCCGACGCGTTGGGGGCCTACGACCGGCGAGGTCGCGCAGCGCTGCGCCCCATCCAAGCCGGGGCGCGCACCAGCATGGCCTGGTTCGAGCGCGCTGAGCGCTACCTCGACCGAGACGCCGTGGCTTTCGCCTACGCCATGGCAGCACGCCAAGGTGCCCAACCACCCTGGCGGTACCAGATGCACCTCGCCACCCAAATCCCCGCCCTACGCACGGCCCTGCGCGGGCTCCACAGCATCCGACGGCACTACTTCGCACGCCGGCGAGGGGAATCGACTACCGCCGGCCCGCTTGTTGCCGAAGCCACCGCCACCCTCGCTCCGCAGGTCAGTGATCGCCTCCGGACCAGCCATGAGGATCTCAAAGGAGGAGGGAGAGGACGATAAAATCTGCTGATGCGGGGTAAAGGAGATACTTTCTCCGCTTGTGCGGATGCCGATCTCCGTGCGATGCTGAGCTGCGCGAGGGGTGGGTTGTGCGGTCGCCTGCCTCTCCCGGTGGACTGCGTGGCCGCACAACCCATGACATTAGTTGGGCCATGACATTAGTTGGGAGAGCGTGGGATGTCCTTCGCCGGTGTGGCCCCTGTCCTCTCGGCCATGAATGGTGTTGTGTGCTGCCCGACGTGCGGCTTGGCGGCAATCGTCGAGGGCAGGTTCCGGCTCCAGGGCACAGGTGAACCCATCGGGCGGCTGCGCATCTCGTGTATCGACGGGCACAGCTGGCTGCTGCTGGCTGACCGCGTCAGGCAGGTCTCACCCTGTGATGATCTTGACGTGCTGGTCGGCCAGGCTGACCGCAATGTCACGGTTACGGCGGAGAGGTCAGAACAAGTCTCGCTGGGCGCCTCGGGATCCGCGCCGGGTAGCGCTGAGCTGCCAGTAGATCATCGCAAAGCCGGTCAGGCCGAGTAGTCCGCCGGTCAGGCACGCCCACACCCATGCTGGCGGCCCACCGGCGAGCAGCACCACCACCGCTGCGGCGAACCACACGAGAGTGCCGATGCCGACCACCGGCCGCGGGTCGGCGAGGCGGCGGGGCAGTGGAGGCGGCACAAGACACTCTAGCGTGCGGCCCGATGAGCTCTGGGGAGCTGGCGGCCCGCGAGTGGGTGCAACCTGTCGCCGCTCATTGGCGATGCGGAGCCCCACTTGACAACTAACGAAGGTTAGCCTAACTTAATCAACGCCGGCTTCGTGGTGGGAGTCCTGGCAACGCAGTTGGAATACGTCGGGCCCGACCTGGGAAGTCTCGGTCGGGCCCGACGGTTTTCCTGCTTCAGGCTCTCTGGGGCATGTGCGGCAAGCCGCGTTTACAGTAATCCGCGTGGACTGCGGTGGCATAGGTATGCAGCCTGGCGAGCCGACGCCGTGGGCGACCGGCCTCACCGTCAGTGTAGCGGCAGCAGCGATTATCGTGATCGCGCTACTGCGGCTGTCCCAGGGGCTGGCGCCGAACGGCACCGGCTTCGTTGTGGTGGCGAACCTGCTGGTGGCCGCTGGGATGGCGCCGTCGATATGGCTAGCTCGAGCAACCCCGATCTGGCGGTGGGTGGCCTACGGCACTGCGATGGGCATCGTCCTCACCTGGATCGCCCTGCTGCTGTCTCTGCTGGGCTAACCCAGGGGAGGGGGGTTAGGTGCGGGGGGAGGAGCGGACGCCGAGGAGGACGTCTTCCCAGGATGGGACGATCGGGCGGGTTTTGCGGGGGAGGTTTTTGGGTGCAGCGTTGTCGGGTATGGATTCCTCCTCGGGTGCTGGGAGCACCGGGGGTACTGTGCGTAGTGGCGCGGAGGGTGGCGGATCGATCAGGTCGGTGGCGTGGTCGTCGACTGCGATGACGGTGCCGCCGTGCGCGCCCGGGTGAAACGTCCACTGCGCCTGGTTCTCCGACCGGCCGGCCCGCCAGCGCAGCGCGACGACCCATTTGCCGTCCTCTCCGCGCCGAGAGTCCCAGGTCACTGAGCCGACGTCATGACCCCGCTGGTGGAAAGTCTCGGTGACGACCTCCTCCAGGGTGCGCACATCGGGCCCGTCGGCGCGCACCGGGTGGGCGCGCTGGGCCAGCTGGGCAATGCGGGATCGCTCCAGTAACACCGGGTAGGCGAACCGCTCGATCCGTTCGTGGGGCGCGCCAGCGGCGGCGGCCACCTGCTCGACGGACGCTCCGGCCCTGATCCGAGCTTGGATCTCACGGGGTCGCATCTGGCTCTCCAGCTCGGTCTCGATCAGCCCGAGGCGCGGAAGATCACCCCGTGCCGCTGCCTGCAGGTTGTCGTCCACCGGCAGGCTGAACTGCTCCCGCCGCTCGCCGGGCCGCTGCGGGACCATCTCCAGGATCACCGTGCGGCCATCGATCCCCAGACCGGCTACTCGCAGCGCGCGCATCCAAGGACCTCCACGCCCGTCACCGTAGGCCGGTGGGTGGCAACATCGGGGGAGGCGCGCCGCCGGCCTCACCCCACCTCGCGACCATCCAGTCGCTCGACCACCCAGTCGATGCAGTGGGTGAGCGCGGAGACGTCATCTGGATCGACGGCCGGGAACATCCCGATCCGCAGCTGATTGCGGCCGAGCTTACGGTAGGGCTCGGTGTCCACGATGCCGTTGGCCCGCAACACGGCGGCCAGCGCGGGGGCGTCGACGCTGTCGGCGAAATCCACGGTGCCGACGACCAGCGAGCGTTTGGCGGGGTCGGTGACGAACGGCGTCGCGTACCGCGAGCAATCAGCCCAGGAGTACAGCCGCGAGGAGGAGTCGGTGGTGCGCGCGACACACCAATCCAGCCCGCCACCGGCCAGCATCCACTCGATCTGGTCCACCAGCAGCAGCAGCGTCGCGACCGCCGGGGTGTTGTAGGTCTGGTCGGAGCGGCTGTTGTCCAGCGCGATGCTCAGCGAGAGGAACTCCGGCACCCACCGGGGCGACGAGCCGATCTCCGCGACCCGCTCCAGCGCGGCCGGGCTGAGCAGCGCGATCCACAGCCCGCCGTCGGAGGCGAAGGACTTCTGCGGCGCGAAGTAGTAGACGTCGGCGTCGGCGGCCCGGACTGGCAGGCCACCGGCGCCGCTGGTCGCGTCGATCGCCACCAGCGCGCCCTGTGACAGCGCCGGCCGGCACACCGGAACCATCACCCCGGTCGAGGTCTCGTTGTGCGCCCAGCCGATCAGGTCGCAGGACGGATCCGCGACCGGCGCCGGCGCGTCCCCTGGCGGGGCGCAGACCAGCACCGGGTCGGCCAGGAACGGGGCGCGCGTGGTGACGGCGGCGAACTTCGCGGAGAACTCGCCGTAGCTCAGGTGCAGCGAGCGTTCCCGGACCAGGCCAAGGGCGGCGGCATCCCAGAACGCGGTGGTGCCACCGTTGCCGAGCACCACCTCATAGCCCTCGGGCAGCGAGAACAGCTCGCGCAACCCGGCGCGGATCCGCCCGACCAGCGACTTCACCGGCTTGCGCCGGTGCGAGGTGCCCAGCACCGAGGCACCGGTGCTGGCCAGCGCGACCAGCTGCGCGGGACGGATCTTCGACGGTCCGCACCCAAACCGCCCGTCGGCGGGTCTCAGGTCGGTGGGGATGGTCAGCTGCGCGGTTTGCGTCATATCCCAGACCTTAACGATGGCTTAGGGGGACCACGAGGTTCCTGTGATGCGTTCGTAGGCCTCGACGTAGCGCCGCCGCGTTTCCGCCACGATCGCCGGGGGAATGACCGGCCCGGGTGGCTCGCGGTCCCATCCCGTGCTCAGCGACCAGTCCCGGACGAATTGCTTATCCAAGGCGTGCTGAGGCTGGCCGGGCCGCCAGCGATCGGCGAGCCAGAAACGCGATGAATCCGACGTGATCGCTTCGTCGCCGAGCGTCAATTGCCCGGAGGCGTCCCAGCCGAACTCAAATTTCGTGTCCGCGATGATGATGCCGTTGTTTAATGCATGCTCTGCCGCCTTCGCATAGAGTTCCAGTGTCAGGCCACGGAGGCGTCGCGCGGTATCTTCTCCGATGTCGCGTGCCACGTCGTCGAAGGTGATGAACTCATCGTGCCCGGTGTCGGAGAATTTGGTGGTCGGCGTGAAGATCGGCTCAGGTAATCGAGAGCCGGAGACCAACCCGGCAGGCAACGCCACACCCGACACGGTGCCATTTTTCTCGTACTCGCGCAGCCCTAGGCCGGCAAGGTAGCCGCGAGCGATGCACTCTACGGGGATCATCCGCAGCGGGGTGACGCGGATCGCCCTTCTCGTGAACTCGCTCGGCACATCGGTGGCGGAGATCAGGTGATGGGGCGTCACAGTCCTGAGTTGGTGACACCACCATACCGACAGCTGGGTGAGCAGTGCACCCTTGTCCGGAATGGACGTCGGCAACACCACGTCGTATATCGAGATCCGGTCCGACGCGACGAGCAGCAGGTCGCCCTCGATCGAATACAGGGCCCGCACCTTACCGCCCGATACGCGCTTCACCTTCTCCACCATACCCAGTTTCTCCCGATCACCTCAGGGGGTGGGTCCAGTCACTGTCGGGGTGTTGACACCACACGTAGTGCCTGTCGGGGGTGACGGTGAGGCCGAGCGCGGACGGCTGGGGTTGGCCAAGTTGGGTCCATCTCTGATGGGCGGTCTCGACGGTCTGCCAGGGGTTGTGGGTGCCGTTGAACGTCACGAGGCTACCGCAGGTGGTCTCTGCCCAGGAGCCATCGTGGGTGACCACGGTAGCCCTGGTGGCGTTGTTGATGACATGGTGGCTGCTGCGGCCGGAGCCGAGATGCAGCTGGCAGAAGAAGGCGAACGCGGGATCGGCCAGCACCGCCGGATCGAGCGTGGTCACAGCCTGGCGGGCACCGGGCAACTGTTCTGGGGTCAGCTCGGCGGGCCGGCCCATCCGGTCAGGTGCCCGGCGCAGTATCATGAATAGGCCAGGGTAGTCCAGGAAATGTCCCGACGCGGTGCCGTCGTCAGCGACGGTGAGACCAACCAGCATGCCCAGGCTGGCCAGCCTGGCGCGGGCGGTGTCGACGAGTCCGGGGTGGACGTCGACGGAGCAGACGTTGCGTTGGTCAAGCTGGTGGCAGAGTAGGGCGGCGTTGTAGCCGGTGCCGGTGCCGATTTCCAACACCCGATGACCGGGATGGGCGTGCAGGTCGGCGAGCATGCGGGCCATCAAGGTTGGCTTGGTCGAGGAACGGGCCGACACGGTCAGCGGGCGCAGCGTGCTACCCGGATTGATCTGGCCCAGCTGCGTCGTCAACGCGGTGTCGGAATACACCGCATCCAGTCACTCATCGCGTTGCGCCGGGTCGCCGCCGTCGATCGCGATCAGCTCTCCGGTGGTGTTACGGCGGAAGAAACGCGGAACGAACACGTGCCGGGGCACTGCCGCGAAAGCCTGCGCCCACCCAGGCTCAGCCAGCTCCTCGTCAGCGACGATTGCGGCTAACGCCGCAGCGCGGGCCCGCCACTCGGTGTCCGTCACGGCCGGCGCCGTGGCCGTCACGACGGACTTTCGCCTCGCCCTCGCATCCACCGCTGCCCCAACCCTCGAATTTCCGCAAGGTCAGTCCAACCAGCCGGTGGAACTGGGATAGTGCCCAGGACATTGGCCATCCCGTGATCACCCACTCGCTGGCCACTGAGCACGTACGCCACCTGATCACCCCGTCGCCACCGGATGGTGAGCCCCTCTGTACGGTACCGATGAAGAAACACCCATCCAATCAGTGACGTGCTCGGCCTCGCTTTACCCCGGTTGCTTGTCACGAAGGCCCCAGCCCGTCAGTGCTCTGTCTTATCGTCGCGTGGACGGCACCCAGGACCGGGACGGGTCCACCTTCCGAGCAGCGCGCGGTTCGGGGGATGGGTGCTCGCCAGTGGTGTGGTCCGCGCTGGGAGTAGTGCGCACGACTTACTGGCAAGGGCACCAACCGCGCACCGGGGTGTTCTCGTCGTCCCGGCCCTGGGGCCTGATCACCACTGTGCCCGTTTCATCGGTGATGACCCACCTGGAGTAGCCGCGATCTCTGGTAACCGGCATCCTGGCTGCACGCGGAGCTTCCGTATCCGGTTGGCTGGGGTAATGCCCAGCCGGTAGCGTTTCTTCGCCACGTTCCGAAAGCCGCCTATGGAGTGAGGGGCCACGATGTCGAGGAAGTGTTGTGGGTGAGCCACGGAGCTCGAAGCAGCGGCGTGAGCGGTTGGTGGGCTCGCTGCGGGCGCAGGGAAAGTCGTGGGTGGAGGTGGCTGAGGCTCTCCGGCGGAGTTATCGTCTTAATTCTCGAGTAGCGTTGCGTTACGCTCATGGGTGGAGCCAGTGCCAGGCCGCTGAGGAGTGGAATCGGCGGTGGCCGGATGAGGCGAAGACGTTCAAGTCGTTCTCGTCGTGGGAGCAGTGGCCGAGCCGCACGGGGAATGCCCCGTCGTTTGACAATTTCGGCAAGCTGGCGGAGTTGTACGAGTGCGCGGTCAGCGACTTGCTCAGTGACTTACCTGACTTTCGGCACCGTGACACCGCGGCAGGCGCACCGGAAGCAGTGCTGACGACGCGTGAGGCTGATGCCGCGCTGGTCGTGCCGAGCGATGCCGCGGTGTGGGCGACGGCCATCAGCTCCTCGTTGCCCGAGGACTTTGTCATAGCGCTGATGCAACACCTCGGGTCACTGGCGCTGTCGGGTCGTGACGTGCTGAGCGCGCCTGGTGACCGCGACCGCGCGTACCATCAGCTTGTCCAGTTCCTCCGAAGTTGGGCACACACCATGGATCGTCGCGACGCGCTCGGTGTCCTGAGCTGGGCAGCGGCCACCGCGTCCTTGCTTCCCGCCGTCGGCGGTGACGAGCACCAGCGCGTGGCCTCGGTGCTCACCACGTCGAGCCAGGTTGACGCGAAGACCATCGAGCACATTGAGGCGGTGTTGTGGCGCTGTGAGCGGCAGGATGTCGCACTGGGCCCGCAGGCTGTCCTGACTACTGTTCTTGCCCAGCGTGACCTGGCTCGTGCGCTGGTGCCCGACTGCCCCGTGGTGTTGCGGCCTCGGATGCTCTCGGCGTTGAGCGAAGCCTCGCGGCAGGCCGGCTGGCTGTCGTTCGATCTGAAGCAGTTCGATCACGCCACGTACTACTACGAGGATGCCCGCGCGCTGGCCCATGAGGCGGAGAACCCCGGACTGGGCGCCTTGGTGCTGTGCGAGATGAGCCACCTGGCGACCTGGCGGGGCACCCCGTGCATCAGTATTGACCACGCCGTCGCGGCCGAGCAGTGGGCCAACCGCACCGATGATCTGCGGGTACGCGCCTACACCGCTGACACGGCCGCGCGGGCCTACGCCGCTGATGGGCAGCGAGACGCTTGCCTGCGCGCCCTCGACACCGCCCACACCGTACTTACGACGGTCGATGATCAAGCCCCGAGCTACGCCAGTACTTATGACGAAGCGGCACACCTCTCGATTCGTGGCGAGTGCCTCCTCAAGCTCCGTGAGACTGACCACGCTGTTTCCTCTGCGCAGCGGTCCCTCGAGAGCCTGGACCGGTCACGTGCCCGGACCGTAGCGATGACCATCATCGACCTCAGTGAGGCGTATGTACAGTGCAATGAGATCGATGAGGCGGCGCGACTGCTTGGCGATGCCGGGGAGATCGCGGCGAGCCACAGTTCCGCTCGGCTGACCGGGCGATTGACGCAGGCCCGCGCTGACCTGCAGCTCTGGCAGCACACCACCGCCGTCCGCACCCTCGACGACCGTTTGGCGTCTTACGGTTTGGCATGAAGTGGTAGTAGATACACATCGAAGAACGGTGAGACCGCTCCGGCCGGCGCTTTTGTGGTGCCTACCCGTTGCCAGCCCAGGTACTCGTAGAACTCCTTGGTGTCGGTCGCGACCGGCTGCACGGTAAGGGTGCTTGCCACCATCTCCTCGGTGACCAGTTCGCAGACCGCAGTGGACCAGGGCGTGGAAAGGGTCTGGGCGATGCCGGGGAGTCCGACATTGCGCCACAACCGGTGTGCTGTGGTGACACCCTTCTCCTCGGTGTCGCCACAGCACACCCTCATGCCAACCTGCGTCGGCTTGCTGGACCCCGGATACCCGAATCGCACGGAGCGAACCGGTATGGGGTGGGGTCAGAAAGGGGGAATGTCATCGTGAGGGTTGGGTTCGGGCGGCGGATCTGCTGGCTCGGGCTCGGGTAGTGGGTCTTCCCAGATCTGGGAGTCTTCCCAGCCGTCGTCGGGTGGGGTCGTGCGGAGGTATGCGGGTTGGTCGCGGGGGATGGGGTCCGGTAGCGGTTCGATGATTGCCGGTGGCCGGTGGTGGTAGGTGTGTCCTAGTCGGCTGCGCCAGCGGAAGACGCCGGGGTGGGGTTGGTGCAGTGTCCAGCCGCCTTGGTGTTTGAGTCGGTGGTCGTGGCGGCAGGCGTCGCCGAGGTTGGCTGCGGTGGTTGGTCCGCCTTTGGCGTGGTCGTGGGTGTGGTCTTTGTCGGTGTTGTGGGCGGGGGCGCGGCAGCCGATCATGGTGCAGTATCGGTCCCGGATTTCCAGGTAGCGGCGTAGCGCGGCGCCGGGGGCGCGGCGGGTGGCATCGGCGCGGTACCAGTTCTCGCCGGGAGTGTTGCTGGTGGTGTCTGCGGGGCTGTGGTGGTCGAGGTGGCGGGTCAGGTCGGCGACCACACTGGCCCACTGGCCCAGCGCGGTCGGGTTCGCGGCCAGGGAGCGCAACGCCTTAACGGGTACCTGCAGTTCCACGATGGCTTGGCGGGCGCCGGGTCGGGTGGGGGTGTTGGTGGGTCGGGCGCGGGTGGTTCCGCAGTGGATGAGCTGTCCGTGCTCGTCGGTGAGCGCGAAACGCCACTGGGCGCCGCTGAGGGTGGCGGCCAGGTCGCGGGCCAGCTCAGCGTGGAGTGGCCCCCACCCGGCCAGCTCGGCTGGGTACTGATCCTGGCCCAGCAGGGTGGACAACCGCACCCGCAACTCCACCCCCGCCTTGGCGCGAGTCGGGTAGGAGAGCACGTCACCGAGCGCCGGGGACCTGGCCTCGCCGACCGCATCGCCGCCGCCCGGCCCACTGTCGCCCGGCCCATCGTCGTCGGGTCCATCGTCGCCGGGTCCATCGTCGTCGGGCCGACTGTCGCCCGGCCCATCGTCGTTGCTGTTGTTGTCTTCGTGGGGGCCTTCGCTATTGTCGGGTTGGTCGGCGTCCGTGGCAGGAGCGGCAGTGAGAAGCTCGATGATGGCAGCGTCGTCGAGGCCGGTGTACGTGCCATCGGTCATTCCCAGAAACAACTCCGCGCGGACATGGTCCAGAGGGCGGGCGTCACCAGCGCGTTTGGCGGCTTTCGCAAGCGCGTCAATGCGTCCGCTGGCCGCAGCCACCCGATCCAGCGGCAGGTTGTACCCGGACAGATTCGCCGACCCGTCCGCATTGCGATACCCGACCACCTTCCGATTGGCGATGGCCTGCTCGTAGCGTCGTCGGGCCCAATCCGGGTCCACCGCGATGGCCAGCTTCTTGATCTGCTCGATCAGTTGCCCGGTGGTCAGTCTCGGCGCCCGGGGCAGGAGCTCGGTGCACACCGCGCGGGCCTGCTCTCGGGAGAGCTCGGTGGTCCATTCCGAGAACACCCGCGCTCTGGGCTCATCGAGCATTCCCGCGTGCATCGCGGCGTGCACCTGGGGCAGTCGAGTCACCAGGTCATGGGCCAGCCAGAACTGCGACTCCGCTGCCCGGCGGGTCAGCACCAGCGCCGCCCGGATCTCATCGGCGGAGAACTCATCGGGAACCGCCATCCGGGTCAGCTCCGCACCCGCGAGCACCGGGCCACACACCCCGACCTCCGCCATCGCGGCCATCACCCGGGCCCGCTCGTGATTCGCCTGTCGGTACTGCGCCTTGAGGACCTCCACACAATCGAAACCCGACAACCGAGACAGCTCAAGACCAGCTAGAACGCGCGCCAACTCCGGACCAGGCGCAATACCCGCCAGGTCCTGGGGAATCAGCTGCCGAGCGCTCACAAACATGACGCTACAACCCGACACCGACAAAAACGGGGACCGCGAGCGCGAGCATCACCGAACCGGTCGGGACGAATCCCACCATCCCAGCTCCGAGACAAGCTACCTGCCGACCCAATGCCGTCAGGCACTACCACATGGTGACGAGTCTCGGGCACCGACACTCTCGGTCGGCCCTGGGTTGGTTGGGGTATGGCGTTGGGTGGGATGCTGTCGGCCATGTCTGAACCGCCGCGGCGGGTGTTTGTGAGTCACACGTCTGAGCTGCGGCGCCTGCCTGAGGGTCGGTCGTTCGTGGCCGCTGCGGAGCAGGCGGTGACCCGGGCTGGGGACGCCATTGTGGGCATGGCGTACTTCGGTGCCCGAGACGAGGCGCCAGTGCAGGTGTGCCGGCAGACGGTGGCTGGGGCCGATGTGTATGTGGCGATTATCGGGTTTCGTTACGGCTCGCCGGTGCGCGACCACGCCCAGTTGTCCTACACCGAGCTGGAGTTCCAGGCCGCCAGCGAAAGCGGCAAGCCGCAGCTGGTGTTCCTGCTTGATGAGCGAACGCACGGACCCAGAGACCTGTTCCTCGACCGTGACTACGGTGACCGGCAGGAGGCGTTCCGGACCCGACTGGTCGATAGCGGGCTGACCACGGCGTCGGTGAGCACCCCGGAGCAGCTCAGCGAGGTGCTCTTCCAGTCCCTGGTGAGGCTGCCGAGGTCTAGCTCGGCGCTGACGCCGGTGGGGCGGGTGTGGAACGTCCCGGCGCGCAACCCCGCCTTCACCGGCCGTCAGCAGCTTCTGGTCAGCTTGCGTACCGCGCTGTGTGCGGGCCACCCGACAGTGATGCACGGCATGGGTGGGATTGGCAAGACCGCGTTGGCCATCGAGTACGCCCACCGGCACGGCGGTGACTACGACGTGGTGTGGTGGGTGCCCTCGGAGCAACCAGCGCTGATCGCGGACCGTTTGGCCGAACTGGCCCGGGCCCTGGGCCTGGCGGAACAGACCGACGCGGCAGAGGTGGCGGTGTCGCGCCTGCTAGGCGCGTTGTGGGACCGGGACCGTTGGTTGCTGATCTATGACAATGTCGCGACACCGCGTGTCGTGGCCCCTTTCCTACCTGGGGGAGCCGGCCATGTGGTGATCACCTCTCGGCATCCGGACTGGCACGAGCTGGCCGCGCCGGTGCCGGTGGATGTGTTCGACCGCGGCGAGTCGGTCAGCCTGCTGCGCCAGCGCCTCCCCCGGCTGGCGCAGGATGATGCCGGTCGGGTCGCGGATGCGCTGGATAACCTGCCGCTGGCGCTTACCCAAGCGGCCGCCTACCTCCACGAGACCGGGCTGACCACCCACGCCTACCTTCAGCAGCTGGCCGGCCAGGTCACCGCGATCCTGGCCCAGGGGGTGCCGACGACCTACCACGCGTCACTGGCCGCGAGCCTGCACCTGGCGTTCGATCAGCTGGCCGCCGACGACCCCGCCGCGTTGGCGCTGCTGCGGCTGGCCGCGCAGCTGGCGCCCGAGCCGATCCCCTTGACCCTGTTCACCGCTTGGGCGGACCGGCTACCCCCACCGTTGAATGTGGCGGCGGGTGACGCAGTGGCCTTCACTGGGATGACCGGACTGTTGCGGCGCCGTGCACTGGCCCGGGTAGGACCGGACAGCCTGGAGGTCCACCGGCTCGTGCAAGCCGCCCTGCGCGACAGGCCAAGCAACACCCCCAACGAAGACGATATGACCATGGTCGCCCGCCGGCTGCTGCGCGACGCTGTGCCGGCTGACCCGTGGAACAACCCCGCCAGCTGGCCGGCCTGGCGGCAGCTGCTGCCGCACGTACTGGCCGTCACCGACCCCGCCCGCGGCGCCGACCCGGACCACAATGACCTCCCCTGGCTACTCGACCGTGCCGCGACCTACCTGGTGACCCGGGGCGAGCCCCGGCCCGCTCGGGCGCTGTTTGACCGCGTGTACCAGCTCAACCGGGACATCCTCGGCGATGACCACCCCGACACCCTGAACTCGGCCAGTAACCTCGCTAATGACCTGCGGGAGTTGGGTGAGCACCAGCGGGCCCGCCAGTTGGATGAAGACACCCTGGCCCGCTGCCGTCGGGTGCTCGGTGACGACCACCCCCGCACCCTGAACTCGGCCAGTAACCTTGCTAACGATCTGCGGGAGTTGGGTGAGCACCAGCGGGCCCGCCAGCTTGATGAAGACACCCTGGCCCGCCGTCGTCGGGTGCTCGGTGACGACCACCCGCACACTCTGAACTCAGCGCACAACCTCGCCCTGAACCTGCGCGAACTGGGTGAGCACCAGCGGGCTTGCCGACTGGATGAGGAAACTCTGGGCCGCTACCGCCGGGTGCTCGGCGAGGACCACCCCCACACCCTGGGTTCTGCCCACAACCTCGCCGGTGACCTGCGGGAGTTGGGTGAGCACCAGCGGGCCCGCCAGCTTGATGAAGACACCCTGGCCCGCCGCCGCCGGGTGCTCGGTGACGACCACCCGCACACCCTGGACTCAGCCCACAACCTCGTGCTGGACCTGCTTGCGCTCGGTGAACACGAGCGCGCCCTCGAGTGGGAAGAGTGGATCAAAGCCCGCTGCTGGTCATGACCGACACCTCGGTCGCGCGCCACCTCGCCCGTCGGGCTCCGTTTTCGCTGGCGTGATTACCGTATGAGTGACCACCAAAACCCCGACCAAGACCCGGTTCACGCTTTATGAATGATCAGCAACTCGCGGAAAATTCAGTAGATATCCCATAGTTCACCTGAAGAGCCTTGGCAGGTTGATAGGCGCGCGCGGCCCCCTACGTCTTTGTTTTCCGCGATTAGACATAGCTTGGAATAGGGGTTTTTAAAATTAAGACGAGTGACACCTCCTTTCGCTAAGAATTCCCAACTGTAGATCGAGTACTCGCACGTGATCACCGTGGCGAGGGCGTTTGGGTCGCTAGTGATACAGTTTCGATATTTCACATTGCGGATCTGGAAGACATTTGGGTTGTCGTCGCGCGGGTCTGGGAGCTGCCAGCGCTGGCTGGGGTCGTTCAGGTCGCATTCAACCTGGCGGACCAGAGAGTCTCCGGAGTCGGATGGGGCAACCAGGCACTTGCCGGAGTATTGGTTTCGAATGTGGAACCCGGTAACTGGATTTGACGCTGGGGGCTGTTGCAGTGGTGTCGCTTGTGGCCCAGATACCGGCGTTGCGGCGGGGGTTGACTGTGGGGTAGGTGGTCTTCCTGGTCGCAACGGTTGGGGCGGGCCTTGTGGGGACGATGTTGCCGGCTCAGGTGGCCCTGACTGGGTGGATGGCGACATTGAGATGGGGGTGAGCGGCAGTGGGGTGGTGGTGAGCGGGTGGTAGCCGGGGGCAGATCTCGCGGGTACTGACCCCTGAGGAGTAGAATCAGCGGATATTCTCGTTCTCCACGTGACGAAGCCGCCGACCGTCGTGACGATAGCCAACAGCGACACCAAGGCTAAGCCCCAGCGATGATGCTTCGATGGCGCCTTGTGGTGCGGGGCGCGGCGGGGTCTGCGAACTGCGCTGGAAACACCTGAGTCCGGTTGCGATCTGGAACTCTCGGCACCGGCGCTTTGTGGAAACAAAACTGTATCGGGTGAGTTTGGTGAGCGGGACTGGGTCTGGTCCCTGATGGGGGACAGCTCAGTCACGGTGAAGCCGTACTCGGCTTGGAGATGTTGCAGGGCGGCCGCTAACGCCAACGGATCGGCGAAGCGGTTCTGTTGCTGTCTGGCCATGGCCTTGCGCACGATGGCCATCACCTGCTCAGGCACGTCCGGGCGCGCGATGTCGGGAGGGTCCTCGCTGAGAATGCATCGGAGCTCCGATGCGATGCTCTCATCGGAGCTCCGACGATGAGGGGGATAGCCGGACAGCAACTGGTACAGCGTTGAGCCCAGCGCGTAGACGTCGGAGGCTGGGCTTGGCGGTGTGTCCTCCAGGATTTCCGGCGCGATGTGGTGGATCGTTAACGCGTCGGTCCGGGTTGAGAGATCGCTTGTGTCGAGCAGGCGTGCGACACCGAAATCAGCCAGCGCTGGCTCCCCGTAGCCAGAAACAAGGATGTTTTCTGGTTTGATGTCGCGATGCAGGATCCCGGCATCGTGCGCGGCGGCTAGTGCGCTGGCAACCTTCACACCGACTCGCAGCGCTTCCTTCAGCGGCAGTGGGCCGTCCCGGTCGAGACGCTGCTTGAGCGAGCCGTGTTCGAAGTATTCGGTCGCGACGTAGGGGCGACCGGACCGGGCCGTCCCGGTGTCGAGCACGGTCACGACGTTGGGATGGCCAGTGAGCCGGCTGGTCAGCTGGCATTCCCGCTCGAACCGGCTCAGGGCTGCCTCGTCGAGGGCCGGGACTGCGAGCACCTTGACCGCGACCTCGCGGTCAAGGTGCTCCTGCCGAGCCCGGTAGACGACACCGAAGCCACCTTGGCCTACCTGGACGAGGTCACGGTAGCCGTCGATCTCCTCGACGCTGCCCCAGGACTGTCCGGTCTTCCTGGTCTTCCCCCATGCCCACATGTCACACGCCCTCATCAGGAGTGGGAGGCCTCAACACTGGTTGAGAAGTCCCTGGGACGGCCTACAGGCCGGGAAGACTACACGCAGGCAGCACGGGTGACAGGGTGTGTTTGTCTCATGGGTTGGCGTGAGGTGACTCGCTGCTATTTCGGTGGTGAGAGCTGGGCTGCGGGACAGGCTCCGGGGACCGGGTTCGCGGCCTCGACCGGGGCCAGCTTGTCGACCTTCCAGGCAGTGCCGTCACGACCAGTGCCGCTACGACGCATCTCAAGCTGCATGCGCCTGCGTACGCAGCTCGCGTCGCCGTGCTCACGGTGCGACGTGACGTCTACGCCGATGAGCACTCGGGCGGTACCCGCGCGATTGTCGAGCTCGGCGACCGCGCCGTCGAGGGTCCTTGCGGTCGTGGTCGTTTGTGAGTCGGTGATGGCGCGGGCGTAGGTGTCCCGGTTGGCCCGCACCTCATCCAGCAGCGCGCCGGTTGCCGACTGCTCCCACAGTGTCAACCCGTCCTGCACCCGCCGGTAGTCGAGGGTGTTGAGGTTGACCGTGGCCTGCTGGGCGTCCTGCAGCACGGTGTCCCGGGCCATGCCCAGCGCGAGGGACTCATCGTGGGCGGCCCGGTACCAGGACAGACCGAACCAGCCGGCGGTGAGGAGAGCGGCTGCGGTGAGCACCGCAACCGCGATGGTGACCGTCCGTAGCGGCCCGCCCAGGAAGGCCCGGATGGCGGCGGTGCTGGTCATGGTCCTCCAGGGTAGAGAGGTGCCGGTGGCTGCCCGGAACCGCCAGGAGCGACCGGAACCGGCACCCCGGCGCGGGGGACGTTCTGGGCGCCGCGGACGTCGGTCGGGCTGCCCGGCGGCTCGGCACAGGAGGCGTTGCGGTTCGCCGGGATCGGCGTGGTGTCCGTCCCGGCCCGCCTGATGGTGCTCTGGTAGCCACGCACGCAGGAGTACGGGTCGAAGAGGTCGAGTACCAGCCCGAGGTGCGCGAAACCATCGTCGGGCACCACCGATGAGGCGGTTGCGGCGATGACCAGCGGGTAGGTGGCCAGCAGCTGGCGCAGTGCGGCCTGGCGGGGCAGCGCGACTCGGGACACCGTGAGCAGGTCGGCGAGCAGCTGGCCGATCTGGCTGCCACTGTCCTGGAGCAGCTCGCTGATCTGCGCCGAGACCTGCGGCGCTGTCATGATCAGCCTGCGGATGTCGGGATCCGAGGACCGTAGCTGCGCGGCGAGTAGCGCGAGGTCCTGGCTGAACGAGATGATCGCGCTGGACTGCTCGTTCTGCGTCTGCAACACCACCCGCCCGTCTCTGATCAGGGCCAGAGTCTGTGGCAGCGCGGCGATGGCGTCGTGCGTGAACGCGTCGCTGGTGTCCAACAGGGTCTGTAGCTGCCCTCCGGTGCCGGTGAACCCGGTGCCCAGCTCGTCCACGACGGTGTGCAGCGAGTTCAGTGGCACCGAGCGGAGGAAGGTGTCTAGGTGTGCGATGAGGTCCCCCACCGGGACCGGCGTGCTGACCCGGGAGGCCGGGATCACCGACCCGGCCGTCAGTGTTGGGCCGTCCGCTCGCCGGGGTCGTAGATCGACAAACTGCTCACCGATCGCGGACAGGTTGGTGACTGCGGCGTCCAGGTCGGCCGGGATGGGCGGGGCGTCGGGCTTGATCTCCAGTTGGGCATCGACGCCCTGGCTGGTCAGCCGCAGCGGGCCGACCCGGCCGACGCTGACGCCACGATAGCTGACGTCCGCCCCGGTGAAGATCCCGCCGGAATCGGTGAGCTGCAGGGTCACCGGGTAGGGGCCTGCGCCGAGCAGCGCGCCCGCATCCAGGTAGCGGACGCTGACATAGCCCACCCCGAGCACGGAGACCACGACGAACGCCAGCAGCTGGAGCCGGATTGTTTTGTTGATCACGCTGGTGGCCTCGGCGGCGCCCCGGAGGCGGACGGTGGTGGCGGCACCACGTCGGACAACCCGGCGAGCGGCGGCCCGAGCAGCGGGCCGCCGGGGGCCAGCGGCTGACCGAGCAGCGGGGGCACCCCCATCAGCGGCTGCCCGGACGCGGCGAAGTTGTCCAGCACCGTGCCGAGGTTCAGGTCGGCCCTGACATACAGGTTGGCGTAGTCGCCAGTGAACGCCTCGCGGACGGCGCCGTCGGTGAACGGGTAGGTGGCGATGAGTTGCAGCGCGTTGGGTAGGTCTTGGCCAGCGTTGGCCAGTTGTTGCAGGGTGGGACGCAGCAGTTGCAGGTCGGCGAGCAGGTCCTCGCGGCTGCGGTTGATCGTGTCGGTGGCGACCACCGACAGCCGGTCCAGCGCCTGCAGTGTGCTGGTGAGCTGGGTGCGCTGGTCAGCGAGCACCTTCAGGCCCGGGGCCAGCCCGTCCAGCGCGGTGGTGATCTGCCCGCGCCGCGCGGCGAGGGTGGCGGAGAGCCGGTTCAGCGCGTCCAGCGCCCGGTTGATCTCGGCCTTGCGCGCGTCCAGACCCGATACCAGCGTGTTCAGGTCGGACAGCAAGGCACGGAGTTGCGGCTCGTTGCCCGAAAGGCCGGCGTTCAGCTCGGTCGCGATCGTCCGGATCTGGTCGATTCCACCCCCGTTGAGCAGCAACGATAGCGCTCCCAGCACCTCCTCGACGTCGGTGGCTCGGCTGGTGCGCGCCAGCGGGATCCGGTCGCCGTCGGCCAGCTTGCCCCGCGGTGGCTCGGCGGTGGGTGC
This sequence comes from Pseudonocardiaceae bacterium, assembly GCA_050699715.1. Taxonomy (GTDB): domain Bacteria; phylum Actinomycetota; class Actinomycetes; order Mycobacteriales; family Pseudonocardiaceae. The sequence continues at coordinate 105,232 of JBOHFR010000002.1, read as the reverse complement.
CGCGAGATCCACGAACTTCTCCCCCAGCAGGCTGGTGGTGCGCACCCGCGCGACGGCGTTGGCGGGCAGCTCGACGGTGCGGGGCAGCTCCAGGGTGACCATCGCGTGCCAGGTGTCCGGGGTAAGCGTGATGTCCCGGACCGTACCGACCGACACGTCGTTGACCTTCACCAGGGACTGCGGCACCAGATCCAGGACGTCGGAGAACTCTGCGGTGACCCGGTAGGGGTGCTCGCCAGTGTCCGGTCCGCCGGGTAGCGGCACGCTCTGCAACCCCCCGTGGAGCACACTGCAGCCCGCCGTGAGAGACACAGTGAGCAGCGCCGCCGCTGCGGGAAGCCGGCCTATCACTGACTTGTCCGTGGCACGGTCGGCAGCGCGAGCAGCGGCAGCGGCGGCGGCTGCCCAGCCTGCAGCGCAGCGATCACCGTTGCTACTGAGGGCAGCGGCACGGCGCCGGTGAGTGGGGGCTCCAGCGCCCGGCAGGTGTCGGCCAGCGTTCCCGGTATCGGACGCGGGGTAGCGCGCCGAAGCAGCTCGCAGACCAGCAGGATCGGCGGGGACCGCAGCTCCTCGAGGTTCAGGCGGGTGTCCAGCGTGCCGGAGGAGGCGTTGTAGGCACCGTTCAGGTTGCCCAGCCCGGTGGGGGCGGTGTCGAGGATGTCGGCCAGCGCGGCGCGCTGGCGCACCAGGACCGCCGTCACCTCGATGAGCCGGTCCACGTCCGACGTCAGCACGGCACGGTTGTCCTGCACGAAGGCGGCTACGTCGCCCAGCGCGAGTGACAACTGCGCCAGCGTGGCAGCGAGGTCGCCGCGCTCGTCGGCGAGGAAGCTCGACACGTCGGCGAGCTGGGCGGTGAACTGCCGCACCTGCTCGTCGTTAGCGGCCAGTGTGGACACGAAGGACTGCAACTGGGTGATGGTGCCGAACAGTTCCTTGCGGGAGCCGGCCAGCGTGCCGGACAGCTGTGCGAGGTTGCCGATCGTGTCGTGCAGCGCCTGGCCGTTGCCCCGCAGGTTGCTCGCCCCGACGTCGAGCAGGTCAGACAGGGCGCCGTTGCGGTTGACCCCGTGGGGCCCGAGCATGGTGGCCAGGTTGTTGACCGTGCGGGCGAGGTCGTCCACCCCGAGCGGCACTGCTGTGCGCTCGAGCGGGATCACCGCCCCGTCGGCCATGGTGGGGCCTGTGGTGTACGCCGGGGTCAGCTGGATGCTGCGGCCGGCGATCAGGCTGGGCGACACGACCACGGCCGAGGCGTTGGCCGGCACGGCCACCGAGTCGTCGATCGTCATCACGACCTTGACGAGGCGGCCCTGCGGCGTCACCGTGGTGATCCTGCCGACCGGCACGCCGAGGATCAGAACCTCGTTGTCCGGGAACACCCCGACTGCCGAGGTGAAGTAGCCCGTGATGGTGCGCCCGGTGCCGCGGGTCAGCGACCACACGGCGGTGGCCGCGAGGAGGCCGAGCACGCAGCCGACCGCGATCACCTTGGCCACCGGGCCACCGGTCCGCGCGAATCCCGCCATGCTCAGCACCCCGCCTCGTTGATGACCAGCGGGCCCAGCGCGGTCGGCGGCGGCAACAGCCCGCACACGTAGGTGTCGACCCACCGCCCGTTGCCCAGTGTGTTGGTGAACAACCGGATGAACACCGGTTCCAGCTGCAGTGCCCGATCCAGGTTCTGCTGGTTTCGCTGGAGCACTGCGGCCACCCGGTCGAGCTGTTCCAGCGCGGGACGCAGCTGCTGGCGATTGTCGGCGACCAGGCCGCGCAACTGGATCGACAGCGCCTCGGTGCCGGTAAGCAGGGCGCTGATCGCCGCACGGCGGTGCCGGATCTCGGCCAGCACCAGGTTGCCGTCGGCGAGCAGCCGTGCGAACTCGGCGTTGCGACCGGCCAGTACCCCGGACACGGCATCGGTGTTCGCCAGCAGGTGGTGAATCTCCTGGTCCCGGCTGGCCACCGTCCGGGACAGCCGGGACAGCCCGTCCAGGGTCCCCCGGACCGTGGCGGGCGTGCCGCGGAAGGTGTCCGCGAGTGTCTGCAGGCTTGCCTCGAGCTGACCGGTGTCGGTCTCCTGGAGTGTCCCGGACAGGCCGTTGAGTGCCTCGACGACGTTGTAGGGCGCGGCGGTGCGCTGCAGCGGGATGGGCCGGTGCGGATCCAGCGCCCGCTGCCCGCGCGGGTCCAGACTCACCGATTTCGCGCCGAGCAGGCTCTTGACCTCGATCGAAGCGGTGGTCTGATCCCCGATCCAGGCATCCCTGATCCGCATCGACACCCGCACCCGGTCGCCGGCGAGTGTGACCGCGGTGACCCGGCCGACCTCGACCCCGGCGATGTACACCGGGTCACTGGCATGCAACCCAGCCGCCTCGCTGAACTCAGCGGTGTAGCTGGTGCCCCCGCCGATGATCGGCAAGCTGTCGGCGTTGTACGCGGCGGTGGTGAGCAGCGCGAGGGCAACCAGGCCGATGATCGCGATCGCGATCGGGTCGCGCCGGCGCAGCGACGTCATGGCGAGCACCGTGTCATGGCGAGCACCGTGCGGCCGGCGGCGGTGTGGTTAGGGGTACCACCAGGGGAGCGTTGGCCACCGGGACCGTGACTGTGCCCTCGAGGCCACAGAGGTAGAAGTTGAACCACGAACCGTAGCTGCCGGCGCGGCTGAGCGTGTTGAGTTTCTCCGGCAAAAACCGCAGCACGCCATCAATGACCTGCTCGCTGCCGGCCAGGTTGGTGGCCAGAGTGCCCAGCGCGGCGATGTTGTCGCGCAGCGCGGGCCGAGCGTCACTCACCAGACTGGCTGTGACATCGGCGAGCTGGCCGATCGAGACGATCGCCTCGCCGATCGGCTTGCGGTCTGCGGCCAGCCCGGAGACCAACCGCTGCAGTTGCACTATCAGCGCAGAAAGCTGCTGATCCCGGGCGTTGACGGTGTCCAGGACCGCGTTCAGGTTCGCGATCACCTCGCCGATCACCCGGTCGCGGTCAGCGACGTCCCTGGTCAGCGAGGACGTGCTGGCGAGCAGGCTTTCCACGGTGCCGCTCTGACCCTGCAGCACCTGCACGATCTCGAAGGACAGCCGGTTGATCTGCGCCGGATCCAACCCAACGAGCAGCGGCTTGAAGCCGTTGAACAGCACAGTGAGGTTCAGCGGCGGCGTGGTGCGCCCCAGCGGGATGAGCCCGCCCGGCTCGAGGGTTTTGCCCACGGGGCCGGCTCCCCGTTCCAGGGCGAGGTAGCGCTGCCCGATGAGGTTGCGGTAGAGCACCGACGCGGTCACCGACGCGGGCAACCGCTGGCCGGAGTCCACGCTGAAGCTCACCTGCGCGACGCGCCGGTCGACGAGCTCAATGGCGTCCACCGAGCCCACCCGGACCCCCGCGATGCGCACGTCATCACCCACTAGCAGACCACTGACGTCGGTGAACCGCGCCAGGTAGCCGGACCTGCTGGTCAGCGTGGTGTTGGCGATCGTCAGCGCGAGCAGGCCGGTCGCCAGTGCGGTGACGACGGTGAACACGATCAGTTTGGTCAGTGGCGCGAGCACCCCCCTCACCGCGGCGTCATCTCCGTTCCACCCAGCAGTGGGCCGACCAGGAAGCTGGTCCAGCCCGGGGACGGGTCTGAGCGCCCGGGCGGTGGCGCCGTCGAACCGTCCTGGATCGGGCCGCCCGGGTACTGCGGGAATTTCGTCCCCTTGATCACGGGATAGCAGCGCGGGCCGCGGTCCTCGTCGTAGCGTGGCTCGTCCACCCCGGGCAGGTACTTCCCGCGACTGTTGGTGACTGTCAGAGAGACGTGCACGCCCGGTGCCTTGGTGCCCACCCCGAATACCCGGTCGAGCTGGGGAGCCAGCCCGGCGATCTGGTGCAGCAGGCAGGGGTACTCCGGGGCATACCTGGCCAGCGACTCCAAGGTGGGCTCGCTGTCGGAGGCCAGCGCGATGAGGTTCTCGCGATTGTCGCGCAGGAAACCGCGCAGGTCACCAGACACCTGGGTGACCGAGGAGAACAGCTCGGCCAGGTTCCGGCGCTGCTCGAACACGGTCTGGCTGGTGATGCTGAGATCGGCCAGCGCCGCGATCAGGTCGGGGGAGGCCCGGGAGTAGGTGTCGGCCAGCTCCGCCGTCCGGGTGATGTCCTCCTGCAGTTGCGGCAGCGCGGTGTCCAGCCCGCTGACCAGCTCCTGCAGCCTGACCAGAGTGTCGCCAAGCTGGTGCCCACGACCGCGCAAGGCCCCAGACAACGCGCCGAGCGTGCTCGCTAGCTCCTGCGGCGCCACGTCCTGCAGCAGTGGCAGCAGGCTGTCCAACGCCGACTCCAGCTCCCGGGCCGGCTGGCTGCGGTCCGGCGGGATGACGTCACCCGCTGACAGCGGCCGTCCGGACGGGCGGTCCGGCAGGACCAGCGAGACGTACTTCTCCCCGAACAGCGTCTTGGGCAGCAGCCGGGCGCTGACGTTGTCCGGGATCAGGTGCACCAGCTCGGGTTTCAGCATCATGTGCACCATGGCAACGTCACCTGAGGAGCTCACGTCGGTCACCTCACCGATGGTCAGCCCGCGGACCTTGACATCGGAACGTTTGTCCAGCTGCAGGCCCGTGCGCTCGGTCTGCAGCGTCACCGGGACGCCGAGGGAGAAGGCGCCGGAATACGTCGCGATGGACAGCGCGATCAGCGAGATGACCACGACCAGGAACAGGACACCGTTCAGCCTGCGCCGGATCACTGCGGTGGTCATCCGGCCACCCGCACCGAGGTGGTCGTGCCGAAGATCGCCAAGTTGAGGAAGAAGTCGATGATCGCAACGATCACGATGCAGGCGCGCACCGCGCGTCCCACCGCGATGCCCACCCCGGCAGGCCCGCCGCTGGCCCGGTAGCCGTAGTGACAGCAGATCAGAATGATCACGAAAGCGAAGGTCAGGACCTTGGCGTAGGACCACAGGACATCGCTGACCGGGAGGAACAGGGTGAAGTAGTGGTCGTAGGTTCCGCCGGGCAGCCCGTCGATCACTGTGACGTTCAGCCGGGACCCGGCGTAGGACATGATCAGCCCAATGGTGTATATCGGGATGATCGCGATGAAGCCGGCGACCACCCGGGTGGTGATGAGGTACGGCACGCTGGGCACGCTCATCACCTCGAGCGCGTCGATCTCCTCGGAGATCCGCATCGCGCCAAGCTCCGCGGTGTAGCCCGCGCCGAGCGTGGAGATCAGGGCTTGCGCCGCGACCAGCGGGGCGATGTCGCGGGTGTTGAAGTATGCGGTGATGAACCCGGTCAGCGCCTGGGTGCCCAGGCTGTCCAGCGCCCGGAAGCCCTGCAGGCCCACCAGGCTTCCGACGAGCAGTGACAACGCGGTCATCACGCCGGCGGTGCCGAGAATGACGATCAGGGCACCCGAGCCGAAGCTCACCTCGGCCAGCAGCCGGGCGATCTCCTTCCCGTGCCGCCGCAGGGCCCGCGGAATCCACCCGATCGCTCGACCGTAGAGCGAGAGTTGGTCACCGAAGTCGTCCAGCTTCTCCAGCAGGGCCTGCGCGACCCCCCGGATCCATTGGGTCATCGTGGTCACCGTCTCACCCTCCCTTCGGCGGCACGATCTGCAGATAGATCGTGGTGACCACGAGGTTGATCAGGAACACCAGCACGAAGGAGATCACCACGGACTGGTTGACGGCCTGCCCCACCCCTTTGGGTCCCGGCGGTGGGTTGAGCCCTCGGTACGCGGCGACGATCCCCACGGTCAGCCCGAACAGCGCCGCCTTGATCTCGCTGACCCCGATGTCGGAGACTCGCGCGATGGTGTTGAAACTGGCGATGTAGGCCCCGGGCGTGCCGCCCTGGACCACGACGTTGAAGGAGTAGCCGCCCGCCACGCCCACGACCGTGGCCAGCCCATTGAGCACGACCGCAACCACGATCATCGCGAGCACCCGGGGCGCGACCAGGCGCTGGATCGGCGAGACGCCGAGCACCTCCAGCGCGGCGATCTCCTCGCGGATCGTGCGCGCCCCGAGGTCCGCGCAGATCGCCGCACCGCCGGCGCTGGCGATCAGCAGCGCGGTGACGATCGGCGCTGCCTGCTCGACGATCGCGAGCACGCTGCCGGCACCGGTCTGAGACTGGGCGCCGAACTGTCGGGCCAGCTCAGCGAGCAGCAGCGCGATGGTCGCGCCGAAGGGGATGGTGAACAGGGCGGTGGGCAGCGCGGAGACCCTCGTGATGAACCACGCTTGCTCGATGAACTCCCGTACCTGGAACGGGCGCTGGAACAGCCTGCGCGCGACCTCCAGGCCGAGCGTGAACAGCCGGCCGGTCTGGACCAGCGCACCACGACCCGGGAACCTGCTGATCACCGAGTCTCGATCTCCCCATGGTCGGCGTTGGTGAGGTTGGCGCGGATGGCGTCCTGGGCGTTGCTAGGCAGGGTGGACAGCATACCCATGACACGGTCCCTGCGGCGGGACACGGCCTTGCGTTCGGGCAGTCCCGGCGAGGGCGTCAGCTGGGGTTTGAGATCGGGTGGCCCGGCCAACTCACCGTCAATCTCGGCTAGCTCGCGTTCGGCCTGACCGGAATCCTTCTCCTCCGACATCCCGATCGGGCCTTGCCGCCGGCCGTTGAGGAACTGCGCGACCGCCGGTTGCGTACTGGTCAGCAGCACTTCGCGGGGCCCGAACATGGTCAGCTTCTTGCGGTAGAGCATGCCGATGTTGTCCGGCAGGGTCTGGGCAGTGTTGACGTCGTGGGTGACGATCAGAAACGTGGAGTCGGTCTGCGCGTTGAGATCCACGATCAACTGGTTCAGGTACGCCGTGCGAACCGGGTCCAGCCCCGAGTCCGGCTCGTCGAACAACACGATCTCCGGATCGAGCACCAGAGCCCGGGCCAGGCCAGCGCGCTTGCGCATCCCCCCGGAGATCTGTCCGGGCAGCTTGTGCTCGTCGCCGGTCAGCCCGACCATCTCCATCTTCGCACCCACGATGGAACGGATTTCGATCTCGGACTTGCGGGTGTGCTCGCGTAACGGGAAAGCGATGTTGTCATACAGGCTCATCGAGCCGAACAATGCGCCATCCTGGAACAGCACCCCGAACAGCTTGCGGATCTCATACAGCCTGCGCTCGCTGCAGCGCACCAGATCGGTGTCGTGAATGACGATCGAGCCGCGTTCAGGTTTGAGCAGCCCAACCAAGCTTTTGAGAAACACCGACTTACCTGTGCCCGAGGGACCCATCAAGACACTGATCTCACCCGGCGGCAGCGTCAGCGTCACGTCAGACCAGATGGTGGACTGGTCGAAAGACTTCGTCAGCCCCTCCACCACCACCTCGACGCCTACGCTCATGGACCGTCCCCTGCGTCACGTGACGATCGCTTGGGGTGGTCAGAACGGCTCCACATCAGCGATCTTCCAGCTGCCGTTGACCCGCTGCGCAGCGACGGTGAGCCTACCGGCGGCCAGCAACGGCTGTGCTTGGCCGCTCCGGTTAGCCCGCTGGTCGATGAACACCACCACGATCGCCCGGTTACCGTCGAGCATCTTGACGGCCAGAGCGGGCACGGTCGCCATTACCACGGCCTGCTGTGGCGGCGCCAGCTCCCGCACCCGGGCGAACTGTTGATGATAGTCCCGGGCGAACGGGCCGGTGATGACGTCGGCAGCGGCCCGCTCGTTGGCATCCAGCCGGGCGAAGTCGTAGGAGAAGACGCGTTGCACCGCATCGCGCACCTGCCCGGAGACCTGCCCGGTGGTAGCGACATCGACCAGCGCGTCATTGCTGGCCGCCGCGGACCCGAGCAGCTGGTTGGCTTCGCCACGAAACCATGCCGCGAGACCCAGCGCGATCACCAGTGTGGCGACCACCCCCACCAGCGTCGCCACCCCGGTCACCCGCTCGTTCGTGGCACTCGGTTGCGGCGGCGTCGGGGTGGTCATGCGGTCTCCGGAGTTGTCGTGCAGAGGAGCTCACGGCGCAGGACACCGAGGGTCCAGCGTTCCCACTCGGCGATCGACCAGCCGCGTTCAGTGACCAGCACATGGAACAGCTCGGGCCCGAGCACGGCGTAGCTGATGTCGACGGCCTGGCCGAGTCGCATCCCCGAAGGGAGGCTCCCCTTGCGGCGCAGGGTGGTCACGAGCTGGCGCGCCACGGCGCGTCGCTGCTCTTGGTTGGCTTGCCACAGCTCGGCGACCGCGGGGTCGGTGTCACTGGCCCGGCGCAGCACGCCCAGCAAGGGGGCGACCCGACGGTGCAGGGCGGCTGTCCCTTTGACCTGGATCTCGAGCTGGCGGGCGGGGTCGGGCTCGGCGAGCGCTTCCGCGACCCACGCCCGCTGCAGTGCCGCGCTGGGCGCAGTGTCCCCGGCCACGTTGAGGTCGACGAGTTGCTTGAGGATGTTCGCCTTGGCGTGGAAGCTGAAGTAGACGGTCTGCACGGCGACCCCCGCCTCATGCGCGATCATCTCCACCGTCGTGGACGGGTAACCCCGCGTGACGAAGAGGCTCATCGCGGCGTCGAGAATCTTGTCGCTGGCGCTCGGACCTGGGTCTTTCCGGCTGCCTGCGGGGGCCATTGAGTGCTCCTGGGCCGGTCGCTACCGGCGTACCGGTCTTCCGGCCGCTCGCCCCCGAACTGGGAGCGGGATGTTAGGCATGGGCCGCTGGGGAGCGATGTTCGCCGTGGTGCGGGCTAGTATAGAGAAGGCCGGACTCGGGTTGCGCTCGGACCCGATGCGGTACCGGCACCACCGTTTTTATCCGGTTGCGTCCAGGATCGTGCGGAGGGCGGTGGCGATCGCCGCTGCGGGATTCGGCGGCGGGTCGGTGCAGCGCCAGCCGATGTGACCGTCCGGCCGGACGAGCACGGCACCTCGGCTCAGGTCATAGACCTCAGCCAGGTGTGCCCGGGCCGCGGCCTCAGTCGTCGGGGGCAGCGCCCTCACCGGTAGGTCGAGTGCAGCGGCGTGCTCCGCCCAGATTGGGTCGGGCCCCACCAGGGCGAACCCGTCGCGGTGGAGATCCACGGTGGACGTCTCGTGGTCGTCGAGCCAGCAGTGTGGGGCGCGGTCTCCCGGTCGGGCGCAGGGCACGTAATGGGTGTAGTCCGGTTCGGGGGGGCGCGGGTCATCGTCGGGGAGCACTGCTGCGGAGCGGTAGCGGTACCCGAGCAAGATCCCGTCCTTCGCCCGCCGCTGGGGTAGCTCCACGCTCCAGCGGCGCCACTCCCGGTCGTCTCGGACGGTCGACACGTTGCGGCGGTCCTCCTCGACGTTCCACAGCGCCACCGGGCGTCGCTCCTGCTCGTAGGTGGCCAGCAGCCCCAGGCCCGCGCGTCCCCGTAGCACCGCGGCGAGCTTCCACGCGAGGTTCGCCGCGTCCTGCACCCCCAGGTTCATCCCGGACCCGCTGAACGGCGACACCACGTGCGCGGCATCGCCCGCGAGGAGCACCGGGCCGTGCCGGAACCACGGCGCCACCACGCTGCGCATCGTCCACTCGGTCGTCTCCAGGATCCGCACCGCGAGGTCAACACCCAGCACCTGGCGGACCGCGGCCGTGGGATCGGTCCGGGCGAGCGGTTCTTGGTCCTCGTGCACTTGGTTGAACGTCCACCGGTGCGGCTGCGCGGTCGGCTGCAGGTAGCCCCGCACGCCCTCGTGGTCGAGGAAGTAGATGGTGCTGCCACATTCCGCGACGAGCTCGGTGAGGTCGGCCTCGAACAGCACCAGGGTGTTGGCGACGGCGGGTCCTGACGCCGCACCGGACTTGTCGTCGCGCTCCTCGGGTGGGCCGCAGGCCCGGCGGAGGAGGCTTGCGGCGCCGTCGGCGCCCACCACGTAGCGCGCGGGCAGGGGGGTGTCGTCGGCGGTGTGGATCAGCACCTCGTCGCCGTGCACGTCCACCCCGCGCACTTCCACCCCGCACCGCAGCCGGATCGAGCGGGTCGTGGCGATTCGGGCCAGCAGAATGCGCTCCACCACGTCCTGCGGGCACATCACTGTGGTGCACGGGCTCTGCTCGGCGCGCGTGCCGCTGCGGAACATGGTGGTGGTCCGCGCGGGCGCGGCCTCGGCGAGGGTGCGGGCGAAGGTGAACGGCAGCCCGGTCCGTTCGCTGGCTATCGCCGCCGCAGTGACCTCCTCGGCCAGGCCCAGGCCCCGCAGGACCTCCATGGTGCGCAGGGTGACCGCCCGAGCCCGGGGAGTCCGGGACGGCGCTGCTGCCGGGACATCACGGCGCCGTTCCACCACCGTGCACGCCACGCCGTGGTGGGCCAGCAGCAGCGCCGTCGTCAGCCCGGTCGGGCCGCCACCAACGACGACGACGTCGCCGTACGCCGTCATGAGGCCGCCGCAGCGACGCTTGGGTGATCGAGCCGCCGCAGGCCTGCCGCGCAGGTGGTAGCCAGCAGGAACGCCCCGATGACCAGCACCCAGGTGCCGCCGAAGCCGGTGGTGTCGGCGAGCAGCCCGGCCAGCGGCGGGCTGACCACGAAGCCCGCGAAGAACCCGCTGGAGGCCAGCGCCGAGGCGTGCCCCACCGGGCCGAAGCGGCGGTCATTGATCACGCTCAGCATCGAGACGGCGTTGGCGGCCACGGCGGTGGCCCCGACGCCGATCGCGCCAACCCACACCAGCGCGAGGCCCCCCGCCGGGACCACGCTGCTGAGCCACAGGGCACCCGCGGCGATCGTGGAGAGCAGCGCCAGCATGAACTGCAGGCCCAACGGATCGTCCCGGCGGCCGGCCACCCACGTCCACAGCACCCGCGAGAGCACCCCCGAGACGCCGAAGCCGGCGAGCACGAGTGCCGCGTGCGGCGCGCTCACGTCCAGGTCCTGGTGCGTGTAGAGCGCGACGAAGGTCGTCACGGCGGCGAGCCCCGCGCCAAGGCACAGCTGCAAGGCGAGCAAGGTGCCCAGCGCCCACCCAGGTGCAGCGGGCAGCCGCCGGGCGCGGCCTGTCCCCGGTCTAGGGACCGCATTGGGGGTCGCATGGGGTAATCGGAGGGTGGGGATCAGGCAGGCCAGGGCGACCGGCGGCACGCACGCGAGGGCAGCCTGCCACCCCCAGACCGCGGCGATGGGTGGCAGCCCGACGCCAGCGGCCAGGGCGGCGAGTTGCACGCCGGACTGCTTGATCCCGACGACCGTGCCCCGGGCCTGGGCCGGTACCCGCTCGGCGATGATCCGGTTCGTGACTGGGTTGGCCAGGGCTTGGGCGATCCCGCACGTCGCGACCGCGACGACGAGCAGCCCCAGGCCGCCAGCCAGCGCCATCATGGCAAACGAGACGGCCACCACGACGAACAGCGTCGCGCCGGCACCCCGGGTGCCCACCCGATCGACGATGCGTCCGGCCCACAGCGAGAGCACCGCCGCGACCGCGAACCCGGCTGCGGGCAGCACGCCGAGCTCGGTCCGGTCCACTCCCAAGCCGCTCACCAGCTGCGGCCCGAGCGCCCCGATGGCGTACAGCACAAGCATCGGCAGCGCCATCGCGAGGGTGAGCACAACCACGAGCCCCCACGGTGTGCCCGGCACCGCCCCGTCTTCCTGCGAGCGTGTCATGACCGTCCTCGTGAGCTGTCGAACTAGCATTGACTGTAGTCACCCTCTAGTGTTAGACACTAGGACTATTCGAGTGGCCAGATATGGCTTGAGTGGTGATTCTGTTGACTTTCAGTGACAATTCTCGACTACCGCTGCCCGTCAGACACGAACGTGGCGTCGGTGTGCCCTACCGGGTATCAGTGCGACCAACCCGAACGGGACTGGACGGGTGTCTGCGCGCCGCGGGCCGGCGGCTGCTGGCAGCGACGGGTGGCTGGCCGGCCGGGCCGCTGGTGGACGCTCCCTCGGGCACTGGCCTGCAGGTCCTCGGCGCGCACGGCAGTGCCACCAGCTCGGTGTGGGGGTGGCGAGTCGAGCGGGACGGCCCGTATGACGAGTTGTGCGCGCAGGCCGCGTTCGGGCTCATGGCGGTGCATGGCCGCGCGGCTGGTGAAGTGGCGCCGATAGGCGTGCCGTACGTCTGCGCCACGGTGGCGAGCCTGGCGTTGCAAGGCGCGCTGGCCGTGGTGGTGGGGCGGTTGCGCGGGTCGGTCGTGCAGCACGCGGCGGTTTCCCTCCCGGTAGCGGCCGCTCTCACGGTGAGTCAGTACCTCGCGGCCGCGACGGCCGCCGAGGATCCAGAGGCTGGCCAGCCGCGCCAGCCCCGGGGGACCACCCGCCCACCTTTCCGGTCCGCTGACGGCGTGCTGTTGGAGTTGGAGACCCTCGACGCCGCGCCCTGGCAGGCGTTCTGGGCGCGGCTCGGCGCCGACGCGGCGGCGATCAGTGGCAGCTGGCGGCCTTTCGTGCTGCGCTACCCGAGCGCCACCGCTGCCCTGTGGCCGCAGCTGCACCAGGCGCTCGCCGGGTGGGCCTTCGCCGACCTTGTGGCCGTCGCCGCGCAGACCGGGATGAGCCTGTGCCCGGTGCGCAGCGTGGCGCAGCGGCGCCGCGACTCCGACGTCCTGGCCGCAGCCGGTCCGCCCGCGCCATGGCGGCTGAGCACCTGCTCCAGCGCGACCATCGACTGGCCCGGTGCGGCCGGCACCGCCTCCGGCGAAGGCAGTGCCGGATCGGGTGAGTTGCCGCTGGCGGGCTTGCGGGTGGTCGAGTCCTGCCGTCGGGTGCAGGGGCCGTTGGCGGGCCGGCTACTCGTCCTGCTCGGCGCCGACGTGGTGCGCATCGAGCCACCGGGTGGGGACCCGCTGCGCGGGATGCCCCCGATGGCCGGTGACTGCTCCGCGAGGTTCGTGGCGTTGAACCATGGCAAGCAGGTGGTGGAGGTGAACATCCGCACGCCAGCGGGCCAGGCGGAGATCCGCGAGCTGGTGCGCGACGCGGATGTCTTTGTGCAGAACTGGGCGCCGGGCGCAGCGCAGCGCTACCGGCTTGCCGCCGAGCACCTGCAGCAGATCCGCCCGGAACTGGTGTACGCGCAGGCCTCGGCATGGGGTGACCCCTCGGGAAGCACCGCCCCGCCGCTCGGGACCGATTTCATGGTGCAGGCCCACTCCGGGCTCGCCGAGGTGCTCGGCGAGCCCGGCTCCCCACGACCGTCGTTGATGACGCTACTCGACCTGCTCGGCGCGCAGGTGTGCATCGAGGGTGTGCTTGCCGGTCTGGCGCTGCGCTACCTCGACGGCCGGGGCCGACGGGTCGAGTCGTCCCTGTTGGGCGCGGCCGACGTGCTCCTCGCTGACCAACTGCGCCCCGATGTGGGCCGCCTTCGGTCGCGCAGCGGCTGCGGCGCGCCACCCCAGCCGGTCACCGGGGTGTTCGACACCGCCGACGAGCCACTGGCCCTGGCCGCCCGGTCAGCGACCAGCATCGACGCGCTGTGCCGCGTGGTCGGCATTGCCGCACCCACGCACCCGAGGGAGACCGCCGGGCTGGGCGCCCAGTTGGAGCCACCGCTGCGCACGCTGGACGCCCGTTGCTGGTTGGAACGCCTGCACACCGCCGGGATACCGGCGGCGGTAGCCCGAACCGACCTCACCGCACTACCCGCCGACCCGCGCCTGGCCGAGCACATCGCCCACTACGGGTGCGCCGTCGTCATCTCACCCTGGAGGTTCTCGTGAGCCCCACCGCACTGCCCGACCTCATGCCGGCGGCGCTGCGCCGCGAGTGGTCCCGGGCCGGCTACTACCCCGACCGGGACGTGTTCGGTCTGTTCACGGATCTGGTGACGAAAGATCCGGACCAGGTCGCGGTGCTCGACGCCTCCGGTGTGCACAGCCGAGGTGAGCTGTATGACGCCGCGTTGCGGCTCGCGCACGGCCTGCGCGAGCTGGGGACTGGGCCGGGATCGGTCGTCTCCTGCCAGCTGGCGAACTCGTGGCGTTCCGTCGTGGTCGACCTCGCCGTCGCGGCACTGGGTGGCGTTGTGCTGCCCTTCCCCGCCGGGCGCGGCCACCACGACGTGCGGGCGCTGCTGCGCAGGTCCCGGGCCAGCGTCGCGGTTACCTGCCGGAGCTACGGCGACGTCGACATCGCGGAGCTCTACCGGGGCTTGCGCCCTGAGGTTCCCGACCTCGCGCATATCGTCGTTGAAGGCCCAGTCGAGGGCCCAGAAGAGGGCCCAGCGGCACCGGGCACCACGGCCCTGGAGGACCTGCTGGCCGGCCCCGCCCTGGACTGCGCCACCGTCGGGCCGATCGACCCGGACTCGGCGGTGCGGATGTTGGTGTCCTCGGGCACCGAGGCGGAGCCGAAGATCGTGGCGTACTCGCACAACGCGCTGGTCGGTGGGCGGGGCCGGTTTCTGGCTCGGCTGGCGCCGCCGGACGGCTCCCCCATGCGCGGCCTGTTCGGTGTCCCGCTCGGCTCGTCATTCGGCTCGTGCGCGACTGTCGGGGTGCTCGTGACGCTGGGTGGATCCCTGGTGCTGCTTCCCAGATTCGACCCGGGGGAGGCGCTCGAGGCCATCGCTACACACCGGCCGACCCACGTGTTCGGGGTGCCTACCATGTTCCAGCGCCTGCTCGGCCACCCGGACCTGCCCAGAACCGACCTGTCATCGCTGGTGGCCGTGGTCAGTGGCGGCGCTGTCATCGACCCGCCGACCGCAGCAAAGTGCGCCGCGCACCTGGGTTGCGCCGTCGTGAGTCTCTACGGCTCGGCCGATGGCGTGAACTGTCACACCTTGCTCGATGATCCCCTCCCGGTGGCCCAGCACACGGTCGGCAAGCCCAACGCCACGATCTGCGACATCCGCATCGCTGATACCGCTGACCGTCCAGTTCGCCACGGCGAGGTCGGCGAGATCCTCGCTCGCGGGCCGATGTCCCCGCTGTGCTACGTCCACGCCGCGGAGCTCGATGAGCGCTACCGGACTCCTGAGGGCTGGGTGCGCACCGGCGATCGGGGTTTTCTGGACGACGAGGGCAGGCTGCGCCTCGTCGGCCGCAGCAAGGAGATCGTCATCCGCGGCGGCGCCAACATCAGCCCCGCGCAGGTTGAGGCGGCGGTGGCCGCGCATGCGGACGTGGTCAGTGTCGCGTGCATCGGGGTCCCTGACGCAGACCTCGGGCAGCGGGTGTGCGCGTGCGTGGCGCTGCGGGCGGGGGCGCCGCCGCTGGACATGACTGGCCTCGGCGCGTTCCTCGACTCCTGCGGCCTCGAGCGGCGCAAGTTTCCGGAGCAGCTGGTGGTGCTCGATGAGCTGCCGGTCACCCCGGCGGGCAAGGTCGACAAGCGGGCCCTGTTCACGCTGGCCATCGGGACGGCGCCGCGGGACCCGGCGTCCGTGTGCGCGGCCGTGCGCCGGTTCACCGAGGAGGAGATCCTGCCCCGCGAGTCGCTGCTCGCGGGACCTGACGGCGCCGGGGTACTGGCCGATCTGCAGCGGCGGGCGCGGTCGGCCAGTCTCTGGGGGCTGTACTACCCACCGGAGCTCGGGGGCGCTGGACTCACGCTGCCCGAGTACCTGGCGATCGCCGAGCAGGAGGGCCGCACGCTGCCCGGACCCGCCGTGTTTGGCGCCGACACCACGCTCGACGTGCGGATGCTGCACGAGTCGGGCTCCGAGCGCGTCCGCCAGGAGTACCTGGCCCCCCTCGCGGCGGGAACCGCCGTAGCCAGCTACGGCATGACTGAGCCCGGGGTCAGCGGGTCCGACGCCAGCTTACTGCGCACCGAGGCACAGCTCGCCCAGGGAATGTGGACGGTGCACGGGCGCAAGTGGTTCACCTGCCGCGGCAGCCGAGCCACCTTCACCACCGTCGTGGCCCGGACCGAGGCACTGGGTAGGCCGATCCGCAGCGCCCTGTCGCTGATCGTGGTGCCCGCGGGCACACCCGGCTTCCGGGTGCTCCGGCCACTGTCCACGCTGGGCCTGGAGACCGACCAGTGGGAGCTCGAGTTCGCGGGCGCGCGGGTGCCCGAGGACCACCTGGTGGGCCAACGGGGCCGGGGCAGTGCCGTGATCGGGCGGCGGTTGAACCTCGGGCGGCTGCTGCGGGCGATGCACTGGTTGGGCCAGGCGCAGCGCGCATTCGACCTGATGTGCCTACGGATGCGCCAGCGCCGGACCCTGGGCGGGGTGCTCGCCGACAAGCAGCTCATGCACCAGCACGTGTTCGTGGCCTACACCGAGATCTGCGCGGCGCGCGGCCTGCTGCGCCGGGCCGCCGCGATATTCGACGCCGACCTGCCCACGACATCGGATGTGAGCGCGGCGAAGGTCGCGGCCGCACAGATGGTCAACGATGTGCTCGACCGGGCGGTGCAAGTGTTCGGCGCCGAGGGACTGCTGCACCCGTACCTCTCCGTGGCCTACCGCATGGCACGGGCAACGCGCATCTACGACGGACCCGACGAGATCCACATCACCACGACCGCCCAGCGGATCCTGGCCAGCTATGACGACGCCATCGTTTTCGACTTCACCGACCCGCTGGACGGAGTCAGAGCGAGGGCCTGAGCGATTCAGTTAACCGACGGCAGCACGGGCAGCCGCACCACCGAGCCGCCGCCACAACGGCGCGGACGTCGCTGTCCTGCGGCTGCCCGGCACGCAACCCCGGGCCGGATCCCCTTCGGAGGATCAACTCTGCCCGACACTGCGCACAAGCCATGTAACAGTAGTCGCCCACCGTATCCCCAGAGTTCCCAGCAGCCCTCAGGCTGCCCGCGTGAGGTTGGAGAACACCGAAGGGTCCCCCGGCTCGAAGGTCACCTCGTCCGCGGAGCGAAACGGTGGTGGGTGACCAAGTCCTGAGCGGGCCTGCAGATCGGGCTCATCGGCGGTGTCGACTGGGAGGTACTGGGAGACGGTGAGCAGCGCGGTCCCTGCCATCGACACGATGACGTCGCGCGCTGGGTGGCCGCGCATTCGGGCGAGCGGGCTGGCCAGCACACCCTGCGCCAGGACCACCCCAGCGGCGGTGGTCACGTAGTCCACCCCGAGCCGGGCGGCGTGGCGACCGCGACCCCGGCCGTGCACCGCCATCAGCCCGCACGCCGCCTGGGCCAGTGGCTCGTCAAGCGTGGTGCCGCCCGGACCCCGGCGGTCCAGCCGGCACACCAGCGGTCCGCCCGGCAGTCCTGGCCCGGTCAGCGCCAAGCTGTCACCGGAGCAGGCAACCTCAGCGAGAACCCCGGCGTCGGCGAGGTGCCCGTGCAAGATCCGTACGGGCACCCGACGCTCAGGTACCAGGCTCGTCTCGGCGGCGCGGCGGCCCGGTACCCGTTCCATGATGGTGTGCGCGGCCTCACCCTCCACGATGAAATAGTCGCCGCATCACCGGGAAGAGTTCCATCGGCGGTGGATGCCGTCGGCGTAGGGCAGCCCGGTGAGGTCGCGGTGGGTCTTGGCGATCTGAGCCTGGTCGGGCTGGTCGGCATGCTACCGGCGACGGGTGGCGATGCGCGAGAAGGTGGCGGCCAGGACGAGCGCGGCCCCGTAGAAGACCTGGTTGACCCATCCGGACAGCCCGAGAAGTTCCAGGCCGGTCACGCCGGTGACGAGGAAATACACCGCGACCACGGTGCCCCAGGCGTTGAACCGGCCGGGGGTGATCGTGGTGGCACCGAGAAAGATACTGGCGAACACCGGCAGCAGGTAGGTTGGGCCGATAGTGGGGTCTGATGAGCCGAGCGTGCCGGTGAGCAGGATACCGGCGATCGAGGCGATCACGCTGCTGTAGATGAGGGCGGCGGCACGGTATCGCGCGACGTTGATGCCGGTGAGGCGGGCGACGTCGGGACCGGCGCCGACGAAGAACAGGTGGCGCCCGGTGGGGGTGTAGGTGGCGAAATACCAGGTGGCCAGCGCGAGCCCGAGACCGAGGTAGAAGATCAGTTGCAGCCCGACTACCGGGTGACGGGTGAGGGTGGTCAGGGTGGCGCTGATGCCGGCGGTGGGCACGATGTTGATGCCGAGCGCGGTGCCGCCGAGCAGGGTGCCGGTGCCGAGGGTGACCACGATGGGGTCGACGCCGAAGCCGACGATGAACACGGCGTTGAGGCCGCCGATGAGTACCCCGCACGCGAGCACAGCGACGATGGTGGACCACAGCGGCCAGTGCTGCATGGCGTTGAGCTCACCGAGGAGGGTGTCGGCGATGCCGAGCGTGGCCGGGGCGGAGAGGTCCAGGATGTCGGCGGTCAGTGCCGGTAGCAGTCCGAGGGCGAGGATGAGCAATGCGGCCTGGGAGCTGAGGATCGCGCTGGCGGTGCCGGTGGTGAGGAACTCCTCGGGCCGCAGGACGCCGAACACGGCGATCATGACTGCCCAGATGGCGAGCAGGCCGAACCGCCGGGCCCAGCCTGTGAGGTGAGATGTCACTGCTGGTAGCAGGCACTGTGCTGGTAGCAGGCACTGTGCTGGTAGCAGGCACTGAGCATCCGCGCCGCGGTCAGGGTGTCGCCGTGGAGCCGGGCGGTGATCCGCCCGGCCGCGAGAACGAGCACTGTGTCACAGGTCGCGATGAGGTCGTCGTGGTCGATGCTGGCCAGCACGACGGCGGTGCCGGTGTCAGCCAGCGCGGCGAGACGGGTGAGGATCTGCGCTCGGGACGCCACGTCGACACCGTGGACCGGTTCGTCGAGGAGCAGCACGGTGGGCGCGCGGTCGAGCCATTTAGCCAGCACGGCTTTCTGCTGGTTGCCGCCGCTGAACGTGCGCAGATCGAGACGGGGCGTGGGCGGCTGCACGCCGACGTCGTCCATCAGGGCACTCGCGTGCGCCACGATGCTGTCCTGGCGCAGCAGGCCGCGTCGGACGTGGCGAGTGAGGTTACCCAGGGTGATGTTGTCGGCGGCTGGGGCGTCCAGGACGGCGGCGTGCCGGGCCCGGTCGCCGGGTACTAGGCATAGCCCAGCCCGGATCGCGCGGGCAGGGGTCAGGCGGGCCAGCGGCAGCGGGGTGCCAAGCACGCTCGCTGATCCCGACCGAGCGGGGGTGGCACCGAACAGGAGATAGGGAATGTGGTGAAAGCCGCTGCCCATCAATCCGGTGAGACCGACGATCTCGCCGGCCCGCACGTTAAAGGACACCCCGAGGATCGCCTCGCCGCACAGGTCGCGAACCCCCAGCACGACCTCGCGGGGGCCCGACAGCGGGCTGTGTGCCCGCCCCGGCGAGGCTGTGGTGAGAGCCTGCCTCCGCGAGGGCCTCCGCTGCCGTGCCGTGTCGGGCACCATCGCGGCGACCAGCCGCTGGGTGGTGAGCGTGCTGGTGGGCTCCTCGAGCACCCGGTGACCGTCGCGCAGCACCGTGATCCGCTCGGTGATGGCCAGGGCCTGGGGGATGTTGTGGGTGACCAGCAGCACCCCGACACCGTGGTGGGCGACGGTTCGGATGGCCGCGCACACCCGCTCGACCCCGTCCCTGGGCAGGAACGCGGTGGGCTCGTCCAGGACGAGCACCCCCTGCCGCTGGCCCGCCAGCTGATCGAAGGCCCTGGCGATGGCGAGTATCGCCCGGTCGGTGACGGGGATCTCCGCGATCGTGCGATCCGGGGGCAGCTGGACGCCGAAGCGAGCCAGGGCGGCGGTGAGTCGGGCCCGCTCCCGGCGCCAGGAGATCCTCCCGCTGAACCCGGTGAGATAGCGGCCGACACCGAAGGTCTCCACGACCGTGGCGGTGGCGACCAGGCCGAGATCCTGATGGACGAAGCTCATCAGCCGCCGAGCCGGATCGTGACCAGCTCGGGTGAGCCGCACCGGCTGCCCACACACGGTCAGCACCGCGCCGGGTTCGGGCTGGTGATAACCGGACAGGATCTTGACAAAGGTCGATTTTCCGGATCCATTGTGCCCAAGCAGGCCGCGGACCTCGCCCCGGCGCACGTCCAGGTCCAGCTGGTGCAGCACGGTGCGTCCGGCGAACTGCTTGCTGATGGCGCGCGCCCGCAACGCGGGCGTGCTGGTCAGGACAGGCCCCACAGCGTCAGGTAGTGGGCGGCGAAGTCCGTGCCGCCATACCAGGTTGACGGGTTCTGACTGAGGTCGATTGAACCGATGTTCGTGGGGGTGAACGCGCGGAAGCCGATCTTTTCGTCGGCGAGTGGTGGATGGTTGGTCAGGGCGCGGAGCACCTCGTCCATGCTTGCCCAGCCGATCCACGCACCGCTGACACCGATATTGCCGACCCACCGGGGCGTGCTGGCGTTCTTCATGTCCGCAAGCTGCGCCTGGTCACCGTTGGAGCTGACCAGCTTGACCCGTGCGGTCGCGTTCGCGGCGACCAGCGCGGGCACGATCAGCGGGGAGGCGGTGTCGAACACCGGCACGACGTAGTTCACCTTCGGATCGGCCGCTGCGGCGGTGGCAATACTGGGGATCTGCGTGCCCCACTGCGCGATGGGCGCGTCGGCTACTGTGGTCGTGCAGCTGGGACAGTGTTGGCTCATCTCCGCGGTGAAACCGTTCGATTCCAGGGTGGCGATGCCGACATCGGGTGCGTTGACGACAACAGTGTTCGCCCGGCCGCCGGAGTCGTGGATGACGATGTCGGCCATGGCCGCGCCGATGCACGTGTAGCACGGGCTGACGTAGCCGAACACACCGGAGCTGGCTGGGGGCGCGCCCGGGTCGGTGACGAACAGCTGGACCACCGGGATACCGGCGGAGTGCGCCTGCTGGAGCGGGGCGGCGATCTCCGCGCTGGTGAAGCCGACCGTGATGATCGCGCTGGCGTGCTGGGCGATCGCCTGGGAGATCTGGCGAGCCACGTCCGCCGCGCTACCAGCCGGGTTCGAGCCCAGCGTGGTCATCCCGGCCTTGCCGGCCGCCGCGCTGATCCCGTCCTTGATCGACTGGATGAACCCGTTGATGTCCTTGGTGATGACCGCGACGCGCTTGCCCTGCTCACCGGTGCCGACGGTGATCGAGGGTGCCGAGGACAGTTGCCAGGCCACCGGCTGTTGCGCTGCGCTCACCGCGGTGGCGACTGCGGCTGCGCCGATCACCGCCGGCCCGGTTGACGACGACAGTGCACTGGTACCTGCGCACCCACTGAGGGCACCGCTCAGGAGAACGACACCAACCAGGACGACGGCGTCCACGCCCGCCCACTGCGGCACCCGACCACTCGGCCACACCCGCGTCCGCTCCCTTCACCAGGTCCGCTGCCATCGCAGTCCGGCGCGACCATAATCGCCCAGCGCGCTGACTCCTGACGCAATAGTCGTCCGCCAGGGCAGGGTTAGTTCCCGCCCGGAAAAAGACGAGTGCTCGTGGGTGCGCTATCGGCGGACGATAGCGGGCTAGCCATGGGTCATCCCCACGTGCACGAGGTCGGCGCGCAGCACCAGCAACCCCCGCACCACCAGCGCAGTGACCAATCCCTCTAAGACCGCTACCAGCGCGTAGACCCCGATGGTCGAGACCGCGACAGTGCGCAGCGGCACCCCAGCAGCACCGCCTAGGGCGTACTCCGCAGTGAACAGCACCGCTGCGGACAATACCGACACCGCAGCGGCGACTCCGGCGGCCACCGCGGTGCCGGTGGGGCGCCGGGGCAGCACCTTTTGCAGCCCGAGCAGCACCGGGTAGCCGACCGCGGCCGGCACTAGAGCCAGGTTCACCACGTTGACCCCGAGCGTGGACAACCCGCCATCACCCAGGAACAACGCTTGCACCACGGTGACCACAGTGACCACCACCGGTCCCAGCCACGGTCCCAGCAGCGCCACGGCCAGGGTGCCGCCGAGTAGGTGCCCCTCGGTGCCCACCGCGACGGGGATGATCGGGGCCCCCAGCACCAGAAAGAACGCTGCGGTCAGCCCAGCCAGCGGCAGCTGCCGCTCGGTGGCTTCTCCCCCTGCCCGGCGCACGCACAGCCCAAGCCCGGCGACGGCCACCGCGGCGCCGAGGACCGCAACCGCGGGGGAGACGAAACCGTCAGGGACGTGCACGGCGCACCTCGCCCGCCGTGACATCGACATCGGCGAACGGAGGCAAGACAGACGTGCTCACAAGAGCAACTCCTTCGGGATGACGCGTCCCTGACAGTGTTGAGTTGGGGCTGAGCGGGGCAACGGCAGAAGGTCTGACTCCCGGGCGGGACCGCCCGATCACAGTGGCGCGACCGCGCCGGATTCTCACCGGCTTCCTCGCACCGTTGCTCGCCGCAGAGTAGGCGCTCCGTTTCTCCTGCCGCAAGCGAGGTGTCGACTGCTCAGGCACGTCAGTGTCAGTTTGTGCCAGCCTGCGCTAGTCTGGGCCGGTAGGTTGACCGCTGTGGACGCGCTCCCCGTGGTGCTGCGGCGGCTGCTGCCCAAGCCCGGAATCGTCACCGCCGTGGAGGCCCTGGACGGTCTCGGGCTGGCCGATCTGGCCCCAGATCACCGACCGTATGTGGTGCTCAACATGGTGGCCACCGCCGACGGCGCGGCCACGGTGGCGCACCACAGTGCCCCGATCAGCAACCCCGCGGACCGGCAGCTGTTCCAGGAGCTGCGGGCGCACGTCGATGCGGTCCTGGTCGGCGCGGGGACGGTACGCACTGAGCGGTACGGGCGCCTGGTTCGTGACCCAGCGCACCGACAGCGCCGGGTCGCCCGTGGGCTGGCGCCCGACCCGCTGGCCATCGTCGCGAGCCGCCGGCTCACCCTGACCCCGGACCTGCCGCTGCTGGCCGACCCGCATTCCCGGGTGGTCGTGCTCACCGCCAGTGCCGCCGAGCTCGAGGAGTGCGCAGCGCAGGTCAGCTACCTGCGCTGCGCACCGGGCGAAGAGGTGGACCTCTCCGCGATGCTCGCCCAGTTGCGCACCGAGCACGGCGTGCGCTCGGTGCTGTGCGAGGGCGGCCCGAACCTCAACACCGCACTGCTGCCTGCCGGTCTGGTCGATGAGCTGTTTCTGTCCATCGCTCCCGCACTCGCCGGCAGCGCGGGCGCGCGCTCCATCGTCGACCGGGCGCCACTGGTCGAGCCGGTCGGCCTGGAGCTGGTGTGGCTGCTGGAGTCGCAGAGCCAGCTATTCGCCCGGTACGCGCTGCGGCAGTGACCCGGCTCGCTCAGGGGTGTCCGATCTCGTCCCAGCCCGACACGTCCTGCCGGCGCCGGGGCGGCGGCCCGACGTACTGCGCCACCGGACGGACCAGCCTGCCGGTGCGTTTCTGCTCCATGATGTGCGCGCACCAGCCCGCGGTCCGGGCGCAGATGAACATCCCCGGCATCATGTGCGGCGGGACCTGCGCAAAGTCCAGGATCACCGCGGCCCAGAACTCGACATTGGTCTCGATCACCCGGTCCGGCCGCCGGTCGGCCAGCTCGGCTAGCGCGGCCTGCTCCAGCGCCACCGCCACCTCGTAGCGCGGCGCACCGAGCTCCTCGCAGAACCGGCCCAGCACCCGGGCTCGTGGGTCCTTGGCCCGGTACACCCGGTGGCCGAATCCCATCAGCCGCGCACCGCGATCCAGCACCCTGCGGACCACCTCGGTGGCGTTGCCGGTGCGCTCCACCTCCTCGATCATCGGCAGCACCCGCGCCGGCGCGCCACCATGCAGGGGGCCGGACATCGCGCCGATCGCCCCGGACAGGCAGGCGGCGACGTCAGCGCCGGTGGAGGCGATCACCCGAGCGGTGAAGGTCGAGGCATTGAGCCCATGCTCAGCGGCCGTGACCCAGTAGGCGTCGACGGCCTTGACGTGTGCCGGGTCCGGGTCGCCGCGCCACCGGGTCATGAAGCGTTCGGTGATGGTGGAGCACTGGTCGATCCGGTACTGCGGGACGGCCGGCTGGTGGATTCCCCGAGCGGACTGCGCCATGTAGGACAGCGCCATCACCGAAGCTCTGGCCAGATCCGCGCGGGCCTGCGCGTCAGAGCCATCCAGCAGCGGACGGTAGCCCCAGATCGGGGCCAGCATCGCCAGCGCGGCTTGCACGTCGACCCGGACGTCACCGGTGTGCACCGGCAGCGGAAACGGTTCGGCGGGCGGCAGGCCGTGTCCGAAGCGGCCATCGGTCAGCAACGCCCACACGTCGCCGAAAGTCACGTGACCGGCCAGATCCTCAATGTCCACGCCACGATAGCGCAACGCCCCGCCATCCCGATCTGGTTCGGCGATCTCGGTGTGGAAAGCGACCACACCCTCTAGCCCCGGTTTGAAACCTGTGGTAGCCGCCAGCCCGTTCAACTCGTTCAACACAGTCACGCCGTCCTCCTCGCGCGTTGGGTCCCGCAACTGGGGCGCGCGCGGGTCGCTGACCGGCCAGCGAGTGTAGGCGTACGCCACAGTGCGGCGCCGCGCGTGACATCTAACAGTGCACCCAATAGCCGTCCTAAGGCAATATGGACCATGGTTTTTACGGGTTTTTACGCAAGTTGACGATGAATTCGGGAGCGTGCGACGTGGCGGCTGGGTGGACTCAACGGGGGGATTGGACCGCTGAGCTGGCGCGGATGCGGGTTGCCTACCCCGCCGGCGCGCTGAACGAGGCCGACCTCGCCGACACGTGGTACGAGCAGTTCGCGAGTTGGCTCGACGACGCCCTCACCGCGGGCCTTCCCGAGCCCAACGCCATGGTGCTGGCCACCGCGGGTGCCGACGGGCTGCCCAGCTCCCGGACCGTGCTGGCCAAGGGCCTCGACCCGCGAGGTGTGGTGTTCTACACCAACTTCACCTCTGCCAAGATGCACGACCTCAACGCCACCGCCTTCGCCGCAGCGACGTTTCCCTGGATTGCGCTGCACCGCCAGGTGCAGCTACGCGGGCCGATCGAGGTGCTTCCGCCGGAGGAGGCTACGGGTTACTGGAAGACCCGCCCTCGGGGTGCCCAGCTGGGGGCGTGGGCCTCAGCGCAGTCCGCCGTGGTGCCCGACCGGCGCGCGCTGGACGTTGCGCTGGAGTACGCCGCCACCCGGTTCGCCGACGCCGAGCCGGTCCCGTTGCCGCCGCACTGGGGCGGGGTGCGGATCCGACCGGTGAGCGTGGAGTTCTGGCAAGGCAGGCCCGACCGGATGCATGACCGGCTGCGTTACCACCTTACCAACGATGGCACCTGGGCTGTCGAGCGACTCGCTCCGTAATTATACCAGCCTCATCCCATTCTGGGAATCACAATTACGCCAATTCGCGGTGTGATAACTGCGTTCTGTCGCCAGAACGCGTGGCGAGCTACCGTGTGGGTGTGTCTAGCGAGCAAGCTGGTGAACAAGCTGTGAGGTTGGGGTACTCGGGGGGTGAGCACCTGATGCCGCTCGTCAGGGCTACCCAGGGGGCGTCCGGGATCAGCCTGGGCAGGTTGCTGACCGACACCGGGATGGTCACTCTCGACCCGGGATTCATGAACACCGCCGGGTGCGCGTCAGAGGTCACCTACATCGACGGCGACGCGGGCGTGCTGCGCTACCGCGGCTACCCGATCGAGGTCCTGGCTGAACGCTCGACCTTCCTGGAGACCAGCTACCTGCTGATCTACGGGAATCTGCCCACCAGCGGGCAGCTGGAGAACTTCACCGACCTGATCCGCATACACACCCTGCTGCACGAGGACCTCAAGCGTTTTTTCGACGGCTTCCCGCGCGACGCCCATCCGATGCCGGTGCTGTCCAGCGCGGTATCCGCGTTATCCACCTTCTACCAGGACAGCCTCAACCCATTCGACCACGACCAGGTGGAGATCTCTACCGTGCGGCTGCTGGCCAAGCTGCCCACCATCGCCGCTTACGCCTACAAGAAGTCGATCGGCCAGCCGTTCCTCTACCCGGACAACTCGCTGGGCTTGGTGCACAACTTCCTGCGGATGACCTTCGGGCTGCCTGCGGCACCCTACGAGGTCGATCCGCTGGTGGCTGACGCGCTGGACCTGTTGTTCATGCTGCACGCCGACCACGAGCAGAACTGCTCGACGTCCACCGTGCGGATGGTGGGCTCCGCGCATGCCAATCTGTTCGCCTCGATCTCGGCGGGGATCAATGCGCTGTTTGGCCCGCTGCACGGTGGGGCG
Source organism: Pseudonocardiaceae bacterium (assembly GCA_050699715.1). Lineage (GTDB taxonomy): Bacteria > Actinomycetota > Actinomycetes > Mycobacteriales > Pseudonocardiaceae. Next base: position 79,258 of record JBOHFR010000002.1, on the reverse strand, counting down.
AACCAGTCAGTGCTCGAGATGCTCGAGCGCATCCGCGTCGAAGGAGGTGATGTGGACGCCTTCGTCACGAAGGTGAAAAATCACACTGGCGGCGTGCGACTGATGGGTTTTGGGCATCGGGTCTACAAGCACTACGACCCACGCGCGAAGATCGTCAAAAAGACTGCGGACGAGATCCTGCACAAGCTGGGAATCAACGACCCGTTGCTCGATATTGCCCTGGCGCTGGAGGCCAAGGCACTGGCGGAGGACTACTTCGTCGAGCGCAAGCTCTACCCCAACGTCGACTTCTACACCGGTCTGATCTACCGGGCGATGGGTTTTCCGACCAAGATGTTCACGGTGCTCTTCGCCCTGGGGCGGCTACCGGGTTGGATCGCGCACTGGCGCGAGATGATCAGTGACCCGGGAACCAAGCTCGGCAGGCCGCTCCAGGTCTACACGGGCTATTCCCAACGGGAGTACACCGCGATTACTCAGCGCTGACCTCTCGCCGGACGGGGTCATCCGCCCGGCGGTGCGCGATCCGCCGCGCGACGCGTAGGTTGCCCGCAGGCCGAACTGTGTCAATCGTCCTGGGGAGCAAATATCCATGCGCACCATCGAGTGGGTCGACGGACACGTCGATGTGATCGACCAGACGGCCCTGCCGCAACAGCGGCGGGTGGCCCTGCATACCGTCAGTGAGGTGGTGGACGCGATCCACCGGTTAGTGGTGCGTGGCGCGCCCGCGCTGGGTGCGATGGGCGCGCTCGGCGTTGCGCTTGCCGCGGCGCGGTCGGCGCAGCGGGGCTACGACCCGGAAGCCGTGCGGGCCGATGCCCGTCACATCGCCGGAGCCCGCCCCACTGCGGCGAATCTGAGCTGGGCGGTGCGCCACGTGCTGCCTGCGGTGTCCCGGGGACCCGCTGCGGTGCTGGATGCCGCGCAGGCTCTGGTGGAGGCCGACGTGCGGGCGTGCGCGACGCTGTCCCGGCTCGGCGCCGCCCTGCTGCGCAGCTACGTGGGTGACCGGCCGATGGTGCTGCACACGCACGGCAACGCGGGCGCGCTGGCCTGCGTGGAGTGGGGCACCGCGCTTGGCGTGGTCCGGGCGCTGCACGCCGACTCGCTGATCCACATGGTGGTGGTCGGGGAGACTCGCCCGCTGCTGCAGGGCTCCCGGATCACCGCAGTGGAGCTCGCCCAGCTGGGTGTGCCGCATCAGGTGGTGGTCGACGCCGCGGGTCCGGGGCTCATCGCCAGCGGGCAGATCGATGCGGTGATCGTCGGAGCGGACCGGATCGCCGCCAACTACGACGTGGTGCACAAGGTGGGCACCTACCCGCTGGCCCTGGCCGCAGCCAGGGCCAGTATCCCGTTCGTGGTGGCCGCCCCGACCGCCACGCTGGACCCGGACACGCCCACCGGAGCAGCGGTGACCATCGAGTACCGCGACCCCGACGAGGTGCTCCTGGTAGGTGGCTGGCGGATGGCGCCAGCCGAGTCCGCCGCGCTGAACCCCGCCTTCGACGTGACCCCTGCTGACCTGGTTACCGCCATCGTCACCGAGTCTCGGGTGATCGAGCCCTCCCGGGTGGCCGAGCCGACGGGTGTGGCGCGCGCGCTGACCGTCCCCGCCATGCGGCTGCTCGGGGCTTCCTAGACTGCCCTAAACTGCCGTGAAGGCGCGAAACTGCCGTGCAGGCTCGGTCAGCGCGCCGTGCGCTTACCGCGCCTTCTTGCGAGCTCGGCGCTTCGCGCTTTTCTTGGACCGCTTGCCGCCGGGAGTGTTGATTGTCAGCAGCAACCCACCGAGTAGGCCGCAGTTGGACAAGAAGTGCTGCTGGTGGGTCTTGCGGGTGTCGGGGGGGCCGGGGGACCAGAACGGGTGCTCGGCCACCGTGCTCGGGATCAGGTCTGCGGCGAGCACCGTCGCGGCAATCCGGGGCGCCCATCCGAGGGCCATCATCAGCCCGGCGGTAATCTTCACGGCAGCGCCCGCTTGCACGACCAGCGTCGGACTGACTGGCCCGGGCAACACCCCCTGGGTCTTTGCCAGCAGCGGCGTGGCTGCCTCGATCTTCGGTTTCGGGTTGATCAGGGTTTCCACGCCGTTGGCGATGGATACGGCGGCAATCAACGGGCGGGCAACGCGGCGTAGCAACACAGCGGCTCCTCTCTGAGGTGTTCGCTTTCGCACCGTAGCCCTCCTGCGCCGCCATGAGTGCGAAGCCACCCATCTGGGGCACAAGTGTGTGTTGACCACTAGGTTCGATACACTCCCCGCTGCCCGGCGGCGATGAGCAGCGCCTCCCGGCTGGCGATCTTGATGCGGGTACGTCCCGCCGCAGCCCCGAGCGCCTGCTCGGCAGCGTCGATCGCCTCCCAGCCGGCCCAGGTGACCACCCCCGCGCCCTTCCGGGTGAGCCTGTCGATGATCATGTCGGGTTCGCGGTGCGGAGCGCGGGGCAGTGCGTCGAGGTCCTGCAGTAGGCGCTCGACGGTCTCCTTAGCGTCGCCCTTGTTGGTGCCGATCACCCCAGTGGGGCCACGCTTGATCCAGCCGACCACGTACTCGCCGGCTGCGGTGCAACCGTTGCGCTGAACCCGACCGGCCACGTGCGGGATCACCCCGGACCGCTCGTCGAACGGGACGCCGGGCAACGGCAGTCCGCAGTACCCCACCGAGCGCAGCAGTAGCTGAGCCGGCAGGGTCACCGTCTCACCGGTGCCGGCGACGCCGCCGGAGCCGTCCAGCTCGTTGCGCTCACACTGCACCGCCTCCACCGCTGCGGTGCCGAGCACGGCCACCGGAGTGAGCAGGAACCGCAGGTGGATCCGCCGTGCTCGGCCACGGTGCGGCCGGGTAGACCACTCCTGCAGCGTCTCGAGGTTGCGCCGCACTGTCTTGCTGGTCTCCACCAGCTCCTTTCCGGCTTCATCAAGCACCAGCTCTGCGGGGTTGACCACCACGTCGGCATTGGCTAACTCGCCCAGCTCGCGCAGCTCCTTGGTGGTGAATTTGGCCTGCGCCGGGCCGCGCCTGCCAACGATATGGATATCGCTGACCGTGCTCATATCGAGTACCTTCAGCACGTGATCGGGCATGTCGGTGACGCCCAGCTCGTGCGCCGTCTTTGCCAGAACGCGAGCGACGTCCACCGCGACGTTGCCCACCCCGATCACCACCGCGCTGCGCGCATCCAAGGTGAACGCGTCCACCTCGGCGTCAGGATGGCCGCAGTACCAGGCCACGAATTCGGTTGCCGAGAAGCTGCCGGACAGGTTTTCGCCAGGAATGGACAGCCGGCGATCCACCGGCGACCCGGTCGCGTAGACTACCGCGTCGTAGTGTTCACGCAGCTCGTCCACGCTGATACCGGCGCCCAGCTCAACTCCGCCAAGAAACCGCACGCGGGGCCGCTCCAGGATCTTGCGCAGAGTGATCTCCAGCGATTTCATCTTCAGGTGATCCGGCGCCACGCCATAGCGCAACAGTCCGTATGGGCAGGGCAGCCGGTCCACGACATCGACTGACACCACGTCGTGCTTGCTCAGCTCATCGGCCGCGTACAGTCCGGAAGGACCGGACCCGATCACCGCCACCCGAACCGATCCGGACACGCCTGATGCACCTCCTGCACGCAGAACACGGGCTTTATCCCCCGCTCGACATCCCCCGCTCGACGTTACCCCCCACCGCCGGCCAGGCGCCGCAACGCCGCGACGGTCAGGCCCTGCGCCCACCACGGGTCGCCACGGAGCACCGAGACCCCAGCTGGGCGGGCCAGGTCGTCGAGTACCGCCACCGCGCCAGACAGGTCCTGGTCACGGGTGTATCCGTTGACCACCGCCACACACCGCAGCCCTGCGGAGACGGCGGCTTGCACGCCGTTCGCCGAGTCTTCCACGGCTACCGCGGCAGCGGGAGTCAGGTCCAAGCGAGCCAGCGTCTCCAGGTAGACGGCCGGATCGGGCTTGAGGTCAGTAACGTCTGACCCGGTGACGACGACGTCAAATGCATCAAGCCCGAAAAGCATGTCGAGCAACGGCAGCACCCAATCGCCGGTGCCAGTGGTCGCGACCGCGGTGGCCACGCCCTCGGCCCGCAGTGCCGAGATCACCCCTGCCGCGCCTGGCCGGGCCTGGATCGCGCCCGTGCGGACCAGCGCCACAAACCGGCGGGTCTTGTCCCGGTGCAGGTGCGCCGCCAGGGCAGCGGCCTCGGTAGCGCCGTGCCCACTGGATTGGAGGTAGCGTTCGATGCGCCGACGACCACCGGTTATGGCGAGAAGCGCACCGTACTCCTCGACGCTCCACCGGTCACTCATCCCGGCCGCCTCGAAGGCCTCATTGAATGCCACCCGATGACCGTCTCGTTCGGTGTCGGCGAGCGTCCCGTCCACATCGAATATCACTGCTTGCAGCGGGTCCACGCGTCCGGGCAGCGGCGGGCTAGCTGCCAGGCCGGCTTGTTGGTCCAGACCGCCGGCCTCGCGTCCCATGGAGCTCCGCCCGCACCGACTTCGAGTCCCGGGTCCGGCCCGCTGACCGATCCACATCCCGAGGTAGGCCATTTTCAACCAATCGTGAAGATCCTTTATGCAGGTCATGATACGTGTCAGAAGTAGTTTGACGGCTGGGGTTCTCGACGATGGTCTCGGCGGCCCCCCCGGCGGCTTTCTGGGGGGTGCTAGTCCGGCCGGACGGTTCGTGGTGGTCCTGCCAGCCGCCGGTAAGGGCGCCCAGGGCGTCGATGAGGTTGCGCACCGAGGCGAAGGTTCCTCGGCGGATGGCCTGCTGAGTGATGATGCCCAGGGAGACTTCGACGAGCTTGAGCCAGGGGTCGGGCGCATCTGCGGGTTGTCCTTGCGCGGCGCCGTCCAGCGCGGGCCGATGCAACGCCGCAGCGCGCTGGGATAGGTTGCGGTAGAGGCCGTTGAGGTCACGAGTCTGGGCTTGGCGCGTGAGGTCGGAGCTGAAGGTGAACGTCTCGACGTGATCCGGCTGGATGCCCCACTTGCGCCAGATTCGAGCGACCGTGGCGAAGGAGATACCCAGTTGCTGGCCCAGTAGTCGGGACGACCAGTGGCTCACTCCCAAATGCGCTGGTGGGCGACCGCCGTCAGCGAGCGTGGTGGCCACCACCTCAAGCTCATCCACGACGGCCGGCCGGCCAGACCGGGGCAAGTCGCCGAGAGCGTTGATCCCCCCGCTGGCATAGCGGTTGCGCCAGCTGATCACCGTCGGGCGAGTCGTCCCGGTCACCCGAGCGATCTCCGTGTTCGGCAGGCCCTCCGCTGACATCAGCACTATCCGTGCTCGCTGCGCGAGGCTTGGCCGCGCCGACGCCGAGCGCACCAATGCCTCCAAGCGGCCACGGTCGCCCTCGTGCAGGGTCAACGGAGCTGCGATAGCCATGCCCCATCCTCCCGCAACTGGCGACCGTAAAACAACTATCAACACAGGGCACTGCCTGGGACGTCTGGGCTGGCTGGCCCCACGTTTGGGGCGCGTAGATGCTCTTGACATGCCCACGCTCATCCGTGTGGACTAGTGCCCTACGTCACAGTCAAACGGACGTGGAGCGCAGGCGAGCTCACAAAACGCCGGCACGGGAGCAAGGGAGGGGATAGGCGATGGCGATCGAGTCTGACGGACACAGTCGAGGTAACCCCCGAATCTACGAGTTGCTGGAGAACGCGCCGAAGACCGGAAAGAGTCCAACCATCTGGGCCTGGCCAGAAGTCATGGACTGGCTTCGAGTCGCCGGTCAGCCAGTGCCCGGGCCGTGGCCTCCGCACCAGCAGCCTCGACCCAACCCCGAGGAAGAGAGCCTTCCGGTGGCGATTGTCGAACCGAAGCGGCCGGCCGCCCCGCCCGCCTCGCGTCGAGGATCTGTCTCCCAAGACACTCCCGCCCCGCCGCAAGCCCCCGTCCCGCCTCAAACATATGAGTCGGAAAACGCTCCCGCCCAGAAATGGCGATATGGGTCGGACGACGAGCCTTCCGCGCGTCACGGAATTGGGCTGATGGACTCTTAACCGTTTCTCAGCGGCTTGGTCATTGCTTGCCTCATTGGTTTATTAGTCGGCGATAAGTAATCGTCGTTCGTGGCATCCGAATAGGATACCCACGGGCGGGCCAATGTGTCGTGCAGCTTTTCCGTGGACTGTGACAGGGCTTAGGAGGATCTGGATGTATCCGTCTCGTTTTCACTACGAGGCTCCACGTTCGCTTGACGAAGCGTTCGACATTTTGCGGGTGTACGGTGACGAGGCGAAGATCCTCGCCGGAGGGCAAAGCCTCATCCCGCTCATCAAGCTGCGCTTCGCTGCGCCAGCGGTAATTATTGATATTAACAATATCCCGGGGCTGGAATACCACGAAGAGGACTCCGACGGGTCGCTGCACATCGGCGCGCTGTGCCGGCACAGAACTCTGGAACGGTCCCCCCTGCTCCGGAGCAAGCACCCCGTTATGTACGCCACCGCGCCGCTCATCTCCGACCCCATGGTCCGCACCCGCGGCACCCTGGTCGGCTCGATATGTCACGCGGATCCGCAGGGTGACTGGGCGTCGGTGATGCTGGCGCTGGGCGGGGAGATCATCGCCCGCAGCGCTGAGGGTGAGCGGGTCATCCCGGTCTCCCAGTTTGTGATCGGGCCGTTCCAGAACACCCTCCGGAAGGGCGAGATCGCGGTCCGGGCTCGAGTGCCGGCGCCGAGAGGAACGCGTTCGGGAACCTACCTCAAGCTCGAGCGGCGGGTGGGGGACTTCGCGACCGTTGGTCTCGCAGTGTCCCTGGAGACGTCCGGCGGCACGATCAACCGGGCAGGTCTTGCGCTGACCGGTGTGGGGTCGAACAACATTCAGTGCACCGCGGCCGAGCAGTCGCTGGCTGGTCAGACGCTGAACGCCAGAACAATAGATCAGGCAGCTCGGTTGGCGGCGGAGGCGGCCCAGCCCAAGACCGATGTTCGCGGTAGCGCGGAGTACAAGCGGCACGTTGTGTACACCTTCGTCACGCGTGCGTTGAGCAACCAACAGATGGCCCGAGCGGCCTGAAGCGCCCGACAGTGAAGATTCGATACGTTCAGAGCATTGGTGACGTCAAGGAGGCGGCGTGGAAGAGCGACGGATAAACGTCGTGGTGAACGGGGAGCCGAAATCTGTCGATGTCGAGCCTCGCTTACTGCTGGTCCATTTCCTCCGCGAAGTGCTAGGGCTGACCGGAACGCACATCGGCTGCGATACAACGAACTGTGGTGTGTGCACGGTGCTGTGTGATGGCTTGCCCGTGAAGTCGTGCACGATGTTCGCTGTCATGGCGGACGGGCACGAGCTCATGACTGTTGAGGGACTCGGCCTGCCCAGTGAGCTCCACCCCATTCAGGAAGGGTTCCGGGAGGAGCACGGGCTGCAGTGCGGTTACTGCACTCCCGGGATGATGATGGCATCGAAAGCACTTCTCGATGAGAACCCCAACCCGACGGAGGAAGACATACGCTGGGCGCTGGCCGGCAACCTCTGTCGCTGCACTGGTTACCAGAACATCGTGAAGTCGGTGCTCTGGGCCGCGGAGAAGTTACGGTCCGAGGCAGGCGCGATTAGTCGCTGACGGGCTAGAGTAGACGACAAAGGGAGATGTGACGTGGCGCAGGCATTGGACGAGATCAAGATCGGTGGCTTGGGCTCAAGCCGCAAGAGGGTGGAGGACGACCGCTTCCTGCGGGGTAAGGGCAACTACACCGATGACTTCAAGTTGCCCGGCATGGTCCACATGGAGATCCTCCGTAGCCCACTGGCCCATGCGCGAATCAAGTCGATCGACACGAGTAAGGCTTGGCAGCTTCCCGGTGTGCACATGGTGCTCACCGGCGAGATGGCCGCTCAGCACAACCTAGCCTGGATGCCGACGCTGTCCTACGACACTCAGGCGGTGCTCGCCACCGACAAGGTGCGGTTCCAGGGCCAGGAGATCGCGTGCGTGGTCGCTGACGACCCCTATATCGCCAAGGACGGCTGTGAGCTGATCGTCGTCGAATACGAGCCGCTGCCACCGATCGTCAACCCTTACCAGGCCGTCGCGGAGGGCGCCCCGATCATTCGGGACGACAAGGAAGGGCAGATGGATAACATCTGCTACCGCTGGGAGGTCGGTGACCGGGAAGGCACCGAACGCGCTTTCGCCCAGGCCGACCTGGTCTCGAGGCTGGAGCTGCATTACCCGAGGTCGCACCCTTCGCCCATCGAGTGCTGCGGATCGATCGCGGACTACAACTCGGCGACCACGAAGCTCACCGTCTATATGACGACCCAGGCCCCGCACATCATCCGGGCAGCGGTGGCGATCGTCGCGGAACTTCCCGAGCACATGATCCGGATCATCTCTCCTGACATCGGTGGCGGGTTCGGCAACAAGGTGCCGGTCTATCCGGGGTATGTCTGCTCGATCCTCTGCTCGATCCTGCTCACCCGGCCGGTCAAGTGGATCGAGGACAAGACCGGTAACCTCATCTCCACCCACTACGCGCGCGATATTTATTACAAGGGTGAGCTCGCCCTTCGCAAGGATGGCAAGATCCTCGGCGTGCGCTTCCATTGTGACAGCGACAATGGAGCCTTCTTCTCGGACGCCCAGCCCACGAAGTTCAAAATCGGACTGATTCATTCCGCGTTTGCTGCCTACGACATTCCGTACGGGTATATGACCGCGCAGGGCACGTATACGAACAAGGCGCCCGGCGGCGTCGCATATCGGTGCTCCTTCCGCGTGACCGAGGCGATGTTCTTCCAGGAGCGGGCGATCCAAGCTGCTGCCGACGATCTGGGAATGGATCAGGCGGCGTTTAGGAAGCTCAACCTGGTAAAGGACCATCAGTTCCCGTTCCGCACGCCCTACGGTTTCTTGTTGGACTCGGGGCAATACGAGAAGTGTCTCGAAGTGGGTCTCAATGCTATCGGCTACGACGATTTCTTGCGCGAGAAGGAGGAGGCGCGCGCGCAGGGTCGTCGGCTGGGGATCGGTATCTCCACCATGACCGAGCCACTCGGGGCCGGTAACAGCCGTGAGTACGACATTCTCGGCATCAAGATGTTCGACGCTGCGGAGCTGCGGGTGCACCCGAGCGGGAAGGCGATCCTGAAGATCGGATCGCAGACCCAGGGCCAGGGCCACGAGACGACGTTCGCGCAGATCGTCACGCACGAGCTCGGCATCCCTGCGGCCGACATCCTCGTTCAGCACGGCGACACCGACAACACCCCATTCGGCATGGGGACCTACGCCTCCCGCAGCACACCGGTGGCCGGTGCGGCGACCGCCATGGTGGCCCGCAAGGTCCGGGCCAAGGCGCGGAAGCTGGCGGCGCACCTCCTTGAGGTCTCCGAGGAGGACGTCGAGTGGGAGCTCGGCCGCTTTTACGTGCGGGGCGCTCCTAACAATGGTGTGAGCATCCAGGAGTGCGCGATGGCGGCCTACGGCAACATGCCCGATGGCATGGAACCCGGGCTGGAGAACAACGCGTACTACGACCCGCCGAACATGACGTGGCCGTTCGCGGCGTACATCGTGACGGTCGAGGTCGATCCGGAGACCGGCGTGTGGGATGTGTTGCGGATGGTCGCGGTCGATGACTGCGGTGTGCGTATCAATCCGATGATCGTCGAGGGTCAGATCATGGGTGGCATGACCGAGGCCTATGCGATGGCTAACATGCAGTTCATCACCTACGATGCCGATGGCAACTGCGTAGGCTCCAACTACATGGATTACCTGCTGCCGACGGCGTGGGAAACTCCAGGTTTCGAGCTTCATGAGGTCGTCACACCGTGTCCCCATCACCCGATCGGCGCTAAGGGAGTTGGTGAGTGCGCCGCTGTCGGCGGGCCGGCGGCATTCGTGAACGCGGTCATGAACGCCATCGACGACACCGGGGTTCGTAACATTGACATGCCGCTGCTTCCGGACCGCGTGTGGGAGGCACTGAAGTACCGGCGTGACATATCCGGGATGCCCCCGGTCAAATCCGACTGATAATTTGATCTAGACGGGATGGATAGGCCGATGGCCATGGACGGGTGGGACGTCCTTGAGCGTGCCCGCGAGTTATCGATGCGGGGTGAGGCGTTTGCGCTAGCCACTGTTGTGTGGCGGCGTGGCCCGTCGTCGGGTAAGGAAGGTTACCGGGCTGTCATCACAACCTCAGGGCAGGTGTTTGGTTTCATCGGTGGTGCCTGTGCGGAACCTGTGGTTGTTCGCGAGGCGCGGCGCATCCTTGCTGAGGGTGTGCCGCGCCTCGTGTTTCTCGGCACCCCGGACGAACTCGAATCGGTGGCAGTGCGGGAGGGCATCAGCTACGTACCCATGTCCTGCCAGAGCGAGGGGGCCTTGGAGATCTTCATTGAACCCGTAGAGCCCAAGACTCACCTTGTTGTGGTCGGGCGGTCGCCGATGGTTGAAGCTCTTGTGCAGATGGGACAGGCGATTGGCTGGCGGACGGTGCTCGTTGACCCCGACGGTGGTTCCGCGGAAAATTATCCCTCCGCGCAGTGTGTCGTCAGTGAACTCGACTTCAAGGTGGCTGGCGTCGATGTGCGCTCGCTTGTTGTGGTTGCCACGCAAGGTCATCACGATGAGGAAGCTGTAGAGCAGGCACTGCTTGCAGGTCCGGCCTATGTTGGCTTGGTGGGCTCTCGGCCACGGGCCAAGTCGGTGTTCGATTACTTGGAAGGCCGGGGGTTGTCCAAGGAGACTCTGGGCCGGGTGAAGGTGCCAGCAGGTCTTGACTTAGGGAGAGTCTCGCACCGCGAGATTGCGGTGGGGGTGCTCGCTGAGTTGGTGCAACTGAGAGCTGCTGGTGAGTTCATCAAGGGTGTGCGACCGGAGCTGCCCGAGGTCGCTGAAGCGGTCGACCCAGTGTGCAACATGACAGTGGAGGTAGGGTCCGCTCGCCATAAAATTGATCATGGCGGAAACACGTACTACTTCTGTTGTGCGGGATGTCTTAAGGTATTCTCGGGAGACCCGGCCGCATTCATCGGGACCAGCGGTGGTAAGGAGAGCGAGTAGTCGATGCTGATCGAGAACGAGTTCGAGGTTGCTGCGCCGCTCGAGCAGGTGTGGAGGCACATGCAAGACGTGCCGCGGATCGCCCCGTGCCTGCCAGGTGCCGAGCTCACCGATGTCAATGGCGACGTGTATAAGGGCCGAGTGACGACCAAGATGGGGCCGGTGTCCCTCAAGTTCTCCGGTACGGCCCAGATCGTGTTGCGTGACGAGGCCGCCAAGCGGATTGTGATGAATGCGTCCGGGTCGGAGGAGAAAGGCAAGGGTCAGGCCACCATGTCGGTGACCTCGACGATGGTTCGCTCTGGAACGGGAACGCGGGTCAAGGTGGCCCAGGATCTCCAGCTTTCCGGGGCAGCGGCCCAGTTCGGCAGAGGCATGGTTGCGGATGTCACTAGTGTGATCATGAAGAGTTTCGCTAAGTGCATCGCGGACGACATTGGACGCGAAGCCCGGGGTGAGGCACGTGTACAGCGTGATGCTGTTCCGGTGAAGGGTTTCAGCATCGCCATGCAGGCGACTATGACTGCGCTGAAGCGGTTCTTCGGCCGGCTCTTCGGTCGGGGAAAATCGTGATAACGATCCGTGGAGGAAAGAGAGGCCGGGCATGATCTTGTGGTGGATTGGGGACCTCGTCCTGCTGTTCGTGGTATTGCCCATTGTTGTGGTCTTGATGAGACGCATCGTCAAGCCAGTGGATCGCATCCGCGTGACAGTTGATGACATTTTATACAACGGTGTGATTTTGACCGGAAAGCTTGACAATGTCCCTGAGTTGTTGGCTGTAACAGACAGTGCGGTTAATGAAATCGCCATCGGCGCGACCCGCTACGTGAAACGCGTCGGTCATCTGCTGGGCGCACTGGGTGTCTAGCTGGTTGGGCGTCTAGTGAGCGAATGAGCCGGATGAACGATCGAGGAAGAGGAGGAAGCCATGCCTGCAGCCGCGTGGGTCACACTGCTGGCTGTCGCGCTGATCGTGGCCGTTGTCGGCATCTCGCTGTTGAAGGTAATTTTTCAGCTGAAGCACGTTGCCTGGACGCTGGGCGCGGTCGTGGTAGGAGTCAACGCCATCGCTTATCAGACGAGGACGGTTCCGGAGGTTTTGCCTTCGGTCAACGCCAATCTCGCCCCGGTACGGTCGATGGCGGAACAGGTTTAACGGCCAACGTTGTCGAGTCGCCGACGATGGGGGTTCGTGTTGGAATCGAATCGAAGGAGTATGACAGATGCATGAGTTCATGTGCGGTCATGAGGAGTGTGGCTCGCAGTTCACCTCGTCTGACAAGAGCGTTTTGATGAGCCAGGTGGCCGATCACCTCAAGAAAGTGCACGACGTCCAGACGGCGACCCAGACGCTCATGGGTTACCTGGAGACCACTTGTGTGACGACTATACCGGACCGTTAGGTCTGGTGATTCCAGAGTAACTACTGCTACCGAAAGGAGGGCTGCGGGATGATGTTGCTTGCGGAACAGGCACCCGAGCCCGGTGAGGCACATCTGTTTGGCTGGTTCCTGGGTTTCGCGATCGCTGTTGTGGTGATCGCGGTGGTGGTCGCGCTGGTAGCCCCAATCCTGGTGCTCGCCGCGCGGATCGCCCGTCAGGCGCCACAGATCAATGCGGGTCTGCAGCAGGCATATCGGAACACGCTCCCGTTGGCGGACCTACGACAGACGATCGACCACGCTGAGGTCATCGTCGGAGGTCTGGAACGCGGACGTGCTCGGCTTGGAGGTTAGCCATGGCATTTCTATTAGGGTATGCGGGTGGTCCTGATGGATACGCCCCTGAAGAGATCACTTTTTGGTGGGTCGCGATAGGCGTCGGCTTCGGCGTTGTCCTTGTCGTGATCCTGCTGCTGACCTCTCTGCTGTCGATGGTGAAGTCGATCGACCGAAGCGTGGTGGGGGTCCGGGATACCCTCCGGGCTATTCCAGAGAATACCGTCAATGCTGCCCTTATTCCTATCACGGCGGACAGGGTTGATTCGGTACTAGCGGAGGGCCTGCAGCATCACCTGTTCCTGACCAGAGTCCTGACTGGTTCTGGGACACCGTCTGGAAAGGGCTAGACATGAGTCTTGTTTTCCTGACGGTAGTCCTCATCGCGTTGTTGGTCGCGGTTCTCGCGATCTATCTTTTCGTGGTGGGGTTTCTCCTGAACCGCATCGCGGACAATCTCGACGACTGCTTGGCAAACGTGAAGACGATCGTCACGCACGCCGAGGTCATCATTCCTGGTGTCGAGCACATCAACCGAACGGGTGGGGTGGTGGCAGGCGCACTACCGCTGCTGTACGGGGGTGCTGAGCATATCGCCGCCAAGTTGGCTCCTCCGCCACCAGTTCCTGTCAACGGGCACACCAACGTTCCGGCCTCTGGTCGGCGGCGCTCTCGTCTGATGGACACAGTGGGTTTCCAGGGTCGCCAGCATTAGATCAAGGCCAACGCGGTCTTGAGTCCTCTGTCGGTAGCAGTTGGGTCGGTAGCAGCTGGAGGTTGATAGCACTAGTGGGCAGCGACCACTACATGTGGTCGCTGCCCACTAGTCCGTTCGGACATGGTTCGGACATGAATGGTTACAAGGGGGCCTCATCGGGCCCTCGTTGGGCGAGCGGGCCGGTCAGCTCGGACTGATACGCTCCGATCCACTCATCCTTCCAGGCCTTATCGTACTTTTGCTCGTTGCAGTGCGGGTTGTAGACGGCGGTGAGCTCCTGAGAGATCATCTCACGGTGAGGTCGAGCCCACCCGTCGACCTCGTAGGTGCAGATATGTAGCTTCCATCGGGATCCGGCCCGCGCGATCCAGCAGTTAGATCTCGGGTGCTTGAAGGGGAGACCGGCTTCCGCCATGTTGTCGGCATGGCCGACATAGATGACCGCATAGCGGTCGGGCTTGGTCTCGGGATCGGGCTTGTACATGATAGCGAAAACAGCTGGTCTTTTCGGAGGTGTCCAGCCGCCGAGAATCCGCGGCCCCTCGAACGAGTAGCCAGCGAGTGATCCGAGGCGGATCATGTCATGACCTGCGTGTTCATCTGATGTGCCCGTTTCGTTTCACATATCGGCTTCTGCTGCATCTTCGTCCTCGCTGGTTGCCTCGACGCGCACGATCGGGTACACTGGCAACCCCGCTTTCTGTACTGCGCTAGCGAAATGCTCCGTACCCTTAGCGATCGCGTCCTCGCGATTGTCTGCGAACACGACGACTTGCGCACCGTAACGATTGGTGCCAATCCCAGTTGCAATGCCACTGATTGGCGCTACTGCGTCGGCCAGCTCGACGACTTCCTCGAGCTTCATGATGCGGTCGCCCTCGGCCACGATACCGACGCTCCATCTCATCAACATAGCTTCTGGCCTCCTAGCCGAGCTTGGGAAGCAGCGTGGCGAGTTCTTCAAGGCTGCTGAGGTCGTGGCCGGACAGGAGCACGTCGATGTGCGGCTCCGCAGCCATCATGCCGACGGTTTGCGGCTTGTAGTCCGCGTTGTTGCCCTTGTGTGGGTTCATCCACACGATGTTGTGACACAGCCGGGAGAGCCGCTCCATGGAGTCGGAGAGCAGTTCAGGATCACCCCGGTCGAGTCCATCGGAGCAGATCACCACGACGCCGCCACGGCACATGCCTCGGCGAGCCCACTGGCGCACGAAGTGGTCGATCGAGTCACCGATCCGCGTGCCGCCTTCCCAGTCGACCACAAGCTTTGCGGCACGCTCAAGCGCCTCGTCCGGCTTGCGGGTCTGAAGTGGCTTGGTCACCTGGGTCAGCCGGGTTCCGAAGCAGAACACCTCGACCTTCTGCGAGGCGCGCTTCGCGGAGTAGGCGAATTGCAGCAAGGCTCGAGAGTAGTCCGACATTGATCCGGACACGTCGAGGATGAGAATAAGCGGACGCAGCCGCACGCGCCGCCGCCGCCAGTACAGATCGACCATCTCGCCGTTTGTGCGCAGTGATTCGCGGATCGTCCGACGCATGTCTGGTTTTCGCCCGTCAGATGCCGTCTTGGTACGGCGGGTGCGACGTTTGGGCGGGGTAAATTTGATGCGTGCCATGATGCGACGTATCGCAGCGAGCTCTTCATCGGTGCACTCGCCGAAGGACCGATGCTTGAGAGTCTCGACGTTCGACGCCATCAGCCCGAGGAGGGCTTCCTCCTCTTGCTCCTTACCCGACGGTTCCGTGGCCGGAATCTCGAAAGGTGCCTCTGCTTCGGCAGCGGACTGCGCTTTGACCTTCAGCATCTTTTGGACGGGGCTGTCCGACGCGAGGAAAAACGATCTGAACACCTCATCGTAGACGACCAGGTCTTCACGGCGCACGATCATGGTGGTCCGGCCGGCCCAGTACAGGTCGACGAGGTCCGTCGGATCCAGTGGGGCCATTGCCGCGCAGTAGGTCAGGATGTCACCCGAGCCGACGGCTAGTCCCTTCGACCGCAGCGTGCGCCCGAACTCGACGAGTACGGTAACGAAGCCATTGTTGTTGCGCGACATGGGTGTTAGGCGGATCCGTGAGGTGTCTCAGGCATTGGACGTCACTTCCTTGAGGTTGTCCCGCACCAGCTCGAGGTCGTCCCGATCCTTGATGATCGAACCGAGGGTGACATCGGCGGCGCTCACGCTCAGGCTAGTCTCGCCGAGGAAGGAGAGGGTGCGTGCCCAGTCGATGGTCTCGGCGACCCCGGGGGGCTTCGCGAGATCCATGTCGCGTAGCCGGTTGACCGCCGCCACCACCTTGCGGGCGAGAGCTTCGGACACCTCGGGCGCTTGAACGGTGACGATCTCGATCTCACGGTCGGGGTCCGGGTAGCCGATCCAGTGGTACATGCAGCGTCGCTTTAAAGCGTCGTGCAGATCCCTGGTACGGTTCGAGGTCAAGATCACCAGTGGTGGGCGTTCTGCCTTGATGGTGCCCACTTCGGGGATGCTGATCTGGAAGTCGGACAACACCTCCAGCAGGAAGGCCTCGAACTCGTCATCGGCGCGGTCTACTTCGTCGATCAAGAGGACGGCCTGGTCGCCAGCTTGGATAGCCTGCATCAGTGGACGCTCAAGCAAGAACCGTGGCCCGAACAGCTTCTCCACAGCTTCCTCGCCGCCGATATCCCGATCCGACAATGCCCGAATGTAGAGGAGCTGACGGGCGTAGTCCCACTCATAAAGGGCTTGGTTAGTGTCGATGCCCTCGTAGCACTGCAGCCGGATCAGCGTGCGCCCGAATACTGAGGCTAGCACCTTGGCGATCTCGGTCTTGCCGACGCCCACCTCGCCTTCGAGGAGAATGGGTCGCTGCAGGGACATCGCCACGAACACCGCCGTCGCCAATCCCCGGTCCGCCAAGTAATCGCCCCGGCGCAACGTGTCGGTCAGTTCTTTGACGGTATTCGGATAGTTCATCGAGCGGTCTCCTTGGCGACGCTGGCGGCCGCTGAGCGGCAAGATCGATAGCTACCCCCTTGGGGATCCGCCCCTCTCGGCAAGATCCCCAAGAGCCTCAGTTGATCGTTTCGTACCCGCGAGTGTTCCGTTGCATGGCGTTGACATAGGACGTCGTTTTGGGTGCGCCGGTGGTCGTCGGTGCGGCGTCCTGATCGATTCGGTATGAGGTGGTGCGGTCTGACTCGTTAGTCTTCGTCACGGGTTTCTCTTCAACCGTTGGCCGCTTGCGTCCAAACATGAGCTGTGTCCTCTCTATGCATCCGGCCCCGACTCGAACGAATGGGGCTCGACTATTTTTCTATTCTTTCTGGTCTGACGAGCCGAAGACGAGATCCCGCACGCTGCCGGCCTGGGAGCTCAGCTTGCCCTCGCGCTCGAGCTTTGTCTTCCACGCGGCGCGGAGGCTGTTGCCCACCGACGGGTTGGCTGTCGGTGTCTCGATGTCGTCGGCCAGTCCCTGGAAGCCGACGGTTTCCATGCTCCTGCAGGACTTCGTGTTGCCACATGCCTCATCGAGGTCAGCGCTCGTCTGACCTTGTGCTTGCCAGATACCCCGCAGCGCGGAGAGCGCCTGGGTGCCCTCGTCGGCTAGGCTATTTGTCGGTTTTGCGTTCTCGTGCTCGTGGCTCATGTCCGCGGGCCCTCTCCGGTGAGGATAGATTAGGGAAACCGTACCTGTCTCGGGCCGCTTAAGGGAACGCCTGGCACGCATTGGCAGCGATCCAGCGGGGCTACCGCGGCGCCTCCTCGAACCGACGGCTTACCTCTTCCCAGTTCACGACGTTCCAGAAGGCCTCGACGTAGTCGGCACGGGCGGCCGGGTACCGCAGGTAGTAGGCGTGCTCCCACAGGTCGAGCCCGAGGATCGGGGTCTCCTCCGCGGTGAGCGGGGAGTCCTCGTTGGGAAGGCTGTAGACCACCAATCGGTTGCGTACCCGCACCAGCCACGCCCAACCGCTGCCGACGTGAGCGGTCGCGACCCCGGAGAACCGCTCACGGAACGCTGTGAACGAACCGAACTCCTCCGTGATGGCCTCGGCGAGGCGGCCAGCGGGTTTTCCGCCACCATCCTTGCTTAAGATCGCCCAGAAGAGGGTGTGGTTCGCGTGTCCGCCGCCGTAGTTGCGCACCGCATTGCGGGACTCCTCGGCGATCTTGCCAATGTTCCACAGCACGTCATCGATGGATTGCTCGCCCGCTGAGCGCAAGCTGGTGGTAGCGCTCAGCGCCGTGTTCAGCTGATCGATGTAGCGGCGGTGGTGCTGGGTGTGGTGCAACTCCATGGTTCGCGCGTCGAAGTAAGGCTCGAGCGCGTTGGCACCATACGGCAGGTCGGGAAGGTGGTAGGCGCTCATAGGCTCTTCCTGAACTGGGAACTTCGGTGGTCCGTCGTTGCCCATCGTACACGGAGAATTGGTGCGGGAACGCATCGCGTGACCCCGCGAAAGCCGACTGGGTGATCGCCGTCGGCGGATGGAGAAATGTTCGCCGACGGCGGCCCGACAAGATAATCCCAGCCGGCGTTTACGGGGCCAGCGCGACCCTCGGTCCGCAGTCTTCCACCTACCGTACGTATGCGGCTCACGATCGGTTCGGTCGGTCGGGCTGGTGGTCTTGCTGACCGGCGATCCGGGCGGTGCGGTGGTCGGCTGGCCGGAGACGAGACGGTTGAGCTGAGGACAGTGCCCGGCAAATGGCCGCACTGCTGCGGCGTTCGGAGTAAAGCACGACTCTTCGTCGCCGTGAACGCACCTGTGGGCGCCGTCGAGTGCGCAGGGCTCTCAGGTCTGGACCGGCCGGCGACCGCGCGTCGTAGTGTCCGCCGCGGCGACGGGCTGGTCACTGCCGGAAGTTGGTGGCTAGTAGTGGCCACTGCCCCGCTCACTGACTGATCCGAGATGAGGTCGCGCTGGTGACACCCCGCACACCACGCTTCGTCCGATGGAGCGTGCCTGCCGTCGCAGCCGTGCTGCCGATCGCGATGATCGCGCCCTGGCAGGCCCAGGCCGGCCCCGAGCCGGTTGCGCCGGCCAGCGCCGCAGCGTCGGCGAGCGGCGCTTTGGGGACTCAAACGGAGGGCGAGACTCAGCCGGAGACGGGTGACGAAGCCCTGGCCCTGGCCGTCGGCGACCCGGACCCGGACCCGG
>JBOHFR010000002.1:0-60514 GCA_050699715.1 Pseudonocardiaceae bacterium | reverse complement strand
ACCCGGACCCGGACCCGGCCGCTAAGGGGCGGAACAATGAGCGCCACCGCAAGCTGCAAGCCGCGCCGGGTGGTGGCGGAGGCAAGGCGCCCAACCCGAGCTGCACGCTGATCGTCCCGGCGGCGCCGCTCACCGCGCAGGGCCTGGCCACGCCTTACCAATTGGTGGCGAGAAATCCCCGCAACGGCGCCTGCCATGAGACCAACGCCAACCAGTCGGCGTTCGTCGAAGCCACGATCATCGATCCGGCAACGGGCGCATTGGCGATCTACCGGCCGCTGGTCGTCGATCAGGGGACCCGACCGGCGGTCCCGCCGGTCTTTCCGAAGCTGCGCGAGGGTTCCGTGGTCGGGCTGTGGTTCGGCTTCCAGGGCAACACCTTGACCTTGCGTGGCGCCACGGACGGTTGCGTCAATGGTGTGCCGGGCTCACCGTTCGGGCAGTTCGCCTACTGTGGCGCTGCAGAGTTCTTCCGCGCGGCCAACGCCGCGATCGGCGCTGGCAAGCTGAAGGTGCCGCCCGTCGGCATGGCTCGTGACGGTCAACCCTGCCCAACCACCCGCGACTTCGCGGTGGTCGATCAGGACCAGAGCGACAACCTCACGACCAGCTACCTGGCGCTGCCCAACGGGCGTACCGCGCAGGACAACGCGGCGAACATTGCGGCGTTGCCCGTGCGCACCGTCCTCAAAAACGCCAGTGACAACGGGTTGTTGACCGGGTTCATCAACCCTGCGCTGGGCTGTACCCCCTTCAGAGCGCCTGACCTTACTGCGGGCGGCACCCCCGCACCATCGTTGGCACTGAACGAGCTGCAGGCCGCGGCCGCGCAGGCGCCGCCGATGGCGCTTGTCCCGCCCAATGATCCGATGGTGAAGGTCAAGGGCAAGCCGAATATGGCCAAGATCAATCTGTACCGGGCCGGGGTGGACCAGCCGCCGTTGAACCCCGCAGTCGATACCGCGAAGAACTACTGCCGCGACTTGGCCACTATCGCCCCAGCACGGTTGCGCCTCGATCGGCCGCTCACCATCCGTGCTCCTTCCCCGGACCCGGCTGCGGCGAAGAACCTGTTCGGCTTCCTGGTGCAGCGGCTGAAGGCCACCCTCACCGGCCTGGCCTGCGTCCCCGCCCGTCGGAAGGGCTGAGTGCCTCGTGGAACGTCAACAGGTGGCAGGCCGTACCTGGCCCGGTGAGCTGAACTCCAGTCGCAGCGATTGGCTGCGGGGCAGTAATATCGCCGCGCCGTTCGTGTGTGTCCAACCGGTGGGAAGGAGGAGGTACTGGTTCCCCGCCTGCTGCACGAGCTTGAGCCCCTCGTAGCGGAACCGGTAGGCCGCGTCAGGGTGTTGACAGGTCACTTCCCGGACGCCCGGTGCTTGCAGGCTCAGTCTCTTGTCGCTGTACACCGCCACATCTGAAAAGCTGCGCAGCGAGGCCTCGAATTGTTGACCACGCACGATTCCCACGTTGATCGCGTAGCTCCCGACTGCCCAGAACAGTCCGACAATCACCAGGATGAAGACAGCGCCCCACTCGGCCACGACCACGACTCCCGGCGCGCGCCACGGTGCCTGCTCTGGTCGTCGCTCCGCGATGAGCAGCCGCAACAGCCGGGTAGCGTAGATCATCAGTGCGACGCCGATCGAGAGACTGAGTCCACGGCCTTCCAGGAAAGAAGCGGGGAACACGCCACCTAGGAGGAAGTCCGCCATGGCCAGACTCACCAGGACGAACCCGACAATGGCCGCAGCCGGCATCAGCACTCGCAACACGATCCGGCGGGTTCTGACTGGCAGGCCTCCGAGCAGGAGCTGGTGGCCCCAGAGAGCCAGTAGCGCAGCTCCCGCGACGGCAACCAGTGGAGGGATCAAGCCTTCCACGCTGGTGTTCAGATAGTCCTGGACCGTCAGGTCCAGGACGCTGTCCTGCGCGCCTACATACCGCAAAAACTCGGCAGTCTCCAGTCGCCCGAAGTAGTACATCAGCGCCAGCACAAGTGTTGCGGGGGAGACCACCGCCCCGACGATCTTCAGGGCCTGGGGCAGGGCGGCGGCTTCGGACATGGGTGGCTCGGCGGACACGGGTGGCTCGGCGGAACCGTCCTCGAGGGCCGTCGCGACGGTGCTCATGTGCCCGGGTGGCCCTTTTTAGTCCCCGTTTCCGTGCTGCTTGATCCGCCCGATTTCATCGGTTCAGATGATGGTTCGCAGGTCACAGATAATGTCACCGGGGTGCTAGTTCTCACTCTCGTACCCATACTCGGATTTTGATGTTCGACTATGCAGTTTTTGTGGGTCCCCTTTGTGGTATGGTGGATGTGGAGATTTAAGCAATTCTGCCCGTAGTGCGCGGCTTCACATTTAATGTGCATGTTGCTCAGCCAGCGTTCTAGCGGGGATCTGTCTCCCCCGGGCAGTTCGACCAGTTCGGCCCCGGGCGGTGCGCCCCCCGGCCGCCCCCGTGGGAACACCGGTGCTGGTGGGGCCGCCGGAGCGACCGGGGCTGGTGCGGCTTCCGGAGCGCGCTCGGCGGCCGGTGGCGATGCGGGGCCGATCGCGTATCCCGGCGGGCCTCCGCAAGAGATCACGAGTGCGCCTAGCAGCACTGAGCAAACAAGAGCCGCGTGCCGTACCCGGGTAGGCATTTCGGCCTCCGCGCGTCTACATCCGGATGGTCCCCTCCACAGGGTAGATGCCGCTGAGGCCGTCCTAGATACCGAATTTCTCTTACGGTCCTCGCTGCTCTTGAGCTGGCGCGCAACAGGCCGCAGCGCACGGTGCCACTGGCCGCATCGCTGTGGCGTCCAGCGGCAGGCATCCACGAGGGGCACCCTGGGTCGAAGCGGCGCCAGGCACCCAGCGCCGGTGGGTGGCCCCGCACCGACCCTCGCCGGTACTCATACAGCCAGGACATACCGCCAGGCGCGCTTAAAGGGGTGCCACAGCGTCCTCGGCCAAGGTTGTTACCGCCGACGGCCAGCGCCACCGGCATCAATGGTAATGGTGGTAGTGAACGAGATTCTCAAACCCGTACCAGATGTTGCGGAGAATGTCGCTAAACCTGTCAGTGGCCTCGGGAACTGAGCTCGCGATGAAACCTCCCAGCAAGTCCATGAGAAGGAGGATCAAAACGATAACGATGAAGAAAGTGCACACTTTCTCTATTGCCTTTACCATCGAATTTCCTCCTGCGCGGGCGGTGTGATCGGATACTGAGCTCAGTGGGAACCATCTCACAGGCGCGGTGCGCGGTCGAGGCCTGGGCGAGGGCCGGGCACCTGTGTTTGTCGGTCTGGCGCGCGGCACCGAGCGCCGCTACGGGGCGCTGATCCGGATCGCCGTGTGTGACCACAGCACTAGGGTACGACCTGTGTCTAGATCTCCACACACCGCGACCGAGCCCACCCCCCAGATGGATCATCCGGGGCCCGAGGGGGTGTAGAGGTGGGTGTGGATCAGCCGCAGGAGCAGGTCGGTGTCCACTGGTTTGGTGACGTAGTCGTTTGCCCCGGAGGCCAGGCTCTTCGCTCGGTCCTCCTGCATCGCTTTCGCGGTCACCGCGATGATGGGCAGGTCCGCGTAGCGGCTCAGGTTGCGGATCGCGGCGATCGTCGCATTACCGTCCAGCTCGGGCATCATCACGTCCATCAGGACCAGGGTGATGTCCTCGTTGCGCTCCAGCGTGCGGACTCCGGCCACTCCGTTGTCGGCGAAGACGACGTGCAGGTCGTGGGCCTCGAGCATGCTGCTCAACGCGAAGACGTTACGAAGGTCGTCGTCGACGATCAGGATTTTCTCCCCGTGGAAGCCCGGTGGCGTCTCGTCGTGAGCCGAGTGCCGCTCCAGCTGCGGCAGCGACCGGGCCGCCGACACCAGTTCCGGTGGGGTGAGCGTGTCCCGCGTCGTGCCGTCAGGAACCGCCGGTGCGCAGGGCTCGGCGATTTCGGGTAGGTAGAGGGTGAATACGCTGCCTACTCCGGGTTCGCTGCGTACTGTCAGCTCGCCGCCGAGCAGCTGGGTCAGCTGGCGGCTGATCGACAGCCCGAGCCCGGTGCCGCCGTAACGCCGGCTGGTCGTTCCGTCGGCCTGCTGGAACGCTTCGAAGATCACAGACAGCTTGTCGGTGGCGATGCCGATGCCGGTGTCCGCCACCTCGAACGCCACCTGGGCGGGGGCGGTGCCCGCCATCTCCGCTGCGGCCGCCGGTCGGATCCGCAGCGCCACCTCGCCCTCGTCGGTGAACTTCACCGCGTTGGACATCAGGTTGCGCAACACCTGCTGTAGGCGCTGTTCGTCGGTGTGCAGGATCTCTGGCAGCGCGGGATCGAGCTCCACGGTGAAGTGCAGTGCCTTCTCGGAGGCCAGTGGCTCGCACAGGGTCTTGACGTAGCTCACCACGTCGGTCATCGCCACGTCGGACAGCGACGGCTCCATCCGCCCGGCTTCGACCTTGGTCAGATCCAGGATGTCGTTGATCAGTTGCAGCAGGTCGCTGCCGGCGGAGTGGATGGTTCTGGCGAATTCCACCTGCTTGTCCGACAGGTTGCCATCCAGGTTGTCAGCCAGCAGCCTGGCCAGCACCAGCGCACTGTTGAGTGGAGTACGCAGCTCATGGGACATGTTCGCCATGAAGTCCGACTTGTAACGCGATGCGGCGGCCAGCTGGGCGGCCCGGTCCTCGATCTCCTGGCGGGCGAGCTCGATCTCGACATTTTTGATCTCGATGGCGTGGTTCTGGGTCGCCAGCAGGGCGGCCTTCTCGGCCAGCTCCGTGTTGGACTTCTGCAGCTCGTGCTGCTGGGCCTGCAGCCGCTGCGAACCTGAGGTCAGCTCCTGGGCCAGCCGTTGTGACTCGGCCAGCAGTGCCTCGGTGCGGGAGTTGGCCAGGATGGTGTTGACGTTCGCCCCGATCGTCTCGCGAAGCAGTTCGAGCAGGTCCCGGTGCACCGTGGTGAACTCGTTGACCGAGGCCAGCTCGATCACTCCCAGCACCTGGTCCTCGAATAGCAACGGCAACACGAGCAGGTT
Source organism: Pseudonocardiaceae bacterium (assembly GCA_050699715.1). Taxonomy (GTDB): domain Bacteria; phylum Actinomycetota; class Actinomycetes; order Mycobacteriales; family Pseudonocardiaceae. The sequence continues at coordinate 55,484 of JBOHFR010000002.1, read as the reverse complement.
GGTCGGTGCGGCGTAGCCGAGACCGGAACTGATCGCGGCATAGTCCGGTGGCGCCTTGGTGACCAGGATCGTCCGCTTGTCCAGCGCCGCCTGCCCGACTAGTGACTCGCCGAGGGCGAAGCGACGGATCGCCGCTGGATCGTGGATTCCGTAGCCGGCGGTGAACTCCAGGAAGGTCGGCCCTTCGCCGCCCGTGCGGACCAGGAAGAAGGCCCCTTGCTGGGCTGACACCAGGGGGGCGAGCTCGCTGAGCACCAGCGAGGCGACGGTGGCCAGGTCACGGTGGCCCTGCATGAGACTGGACAGCCGCGCCAGGTTGGTCTTGAGCCAGTCCTGGTCCTGGTTGGTCCGGGTGGCCTCCTTGAGGTTGGCGACCATCTGGTTGATGTTGTTCTTGAGCTCGGCAACCTCGCCGGACGCGTCGACGGTGATCTGGCGGGTCAGGTCGCCAGCGGTCACCGCGGTGGCCACTGCGGCGATCGCGCGTACCTGGGTGGTGAGGTTGCCGGCCAAGCGGTTGACGTTCTCGGTCAGCCGCTGCCACGTGCCGGACACGCCGATCACCTCGGCTTGGCCGCCGAGCTTGCCCTCGGTACCGACCTCGCGGGCCACCCGGGTGACCTCGGAGGCGAACGCGGACAGCCGGTCCACCATGGTGTTGATCGTGGTCTTGAGCTCCAGAATCTCGCCGCGAGCGTCCACATCGATCTTCTTGGACAGGTCACCGCTCGCCACTGCGGTGGTCACCTGGGCGATGTTGCGCACCTGACTCGTCAGGTTATGGGCCATGAAGTTGACGTTGTCGGTGAGGTCTTTCCAGGTGCCAGCGACGTTGGGTACCCGGGCCTGGCCGCCCAAGGTGCCCTCGGTACCCACCTCGCGGGCCACCCGGGTGACCTCGTCGGCGAACGCCCCCAAGGTGTCGACCATCCGGTTGATCGTCTCGGCTAGTGCGGCGACCTCGCCACGAGCCTCGACGGTGATCTTCTTCGACAGGTCCCCGCCGGCCACCGCGGTCGCCACGGTGGCGATGCTGCGTACCTGGCTGGTCAGGTTCTCCGCCATGCCGTTGACGTTGTCGGTCAGCGCTTTCCAGGTGCCGGCCACCCCGCGCACCCGGGCCTGGCCGCCGAGCTTGCCCTCGCTGCCCACCTCGTGCGCCACCCGGGTGACCTCGTCGGCGAAGGCGGAGAGCTGGTCGACCATGGTGTTCAGCGTGGTCTTGAGCTCCAGGATCTCGCCCCGGGCGTCAACAGTGATCTTGCGGCTGAGGTCACCCCGAGCCACCGCGGTGGCTACTTGGGCGATGCTGCGCACCTGGTCGGTGAGGTTGCCGGCCATTACGTTGACCGAATCGGTGAGGTCTCGCCACGTCCCGGCCACGCCAGGAACGTGCGCCTGGCCGCCCAGCCTGCCCTCGGTGCCGACCTCGCGGGCTACCCGGGTCACCTCGGAGGCGAACAGCGACAACTGATCGAGCAATCTGTTGACGGTATGCCCCAACCGGGCGAAGTCGCCCCGCAGTGGCTGGTCAGATACCCGTGGGGACAGGTCACCCTCGGACACCGCGGCCAGTACCCTCGCCAGCTCGGTGGTCGGCCGGGTCAGGTCAGCGATCAGGTCGTTGATCGCGGCGGCGGCCAGCGACCACCCACCGCCGCCCTCATCGGTGAGCCGCTCGCTCGTCCGACCCTGCTGGCCAACCGCCTCGCGGACCGCAACCAGCTCGCCGACCAGCGACTGGTTGCGCTGCGCGATCTGGTTGATGACTGTCGCGATCCGGCCGGCCAGGCTGGTGTCGGTGACCACCAGCCGGCGGCGGAAGTTGCCGTCGCGAAGCTCCTCCAGGGCCAGCATGATTCGTTCCAGCGCGGCGGGGTCGAGCGGGTTGCACCGCTGCGATTCAGCGGTTGATACGGGCTGCGCGCTCACGGTGAGCCTCCCAAGAACATCGCGGTGTTTACTGCGCGCAGCGTGCCACGATTGGCCTTGGGCTGCGAGCGGGAGCACACCGGTGGCGCGGTCTACCCTCGTCGCGACGCAATCGGATCGGGTATCGGGTGAGGAGATGCGATGGCATCTGACGCGGACCCCGTGGCCGATCTGTGGGTATCGGGGCTGCCCGAACTACTTGACGACATCGACCAAGCCGTGATCGTGCAAGACGCCTCGGGCCGGATCCAGCTGCTCAACGTGGCGGCCCGCCGGTTGTTTCCGGACCTGGACCTCGGCGATGAGTGGGGGCGCAATGGCGAGTCCTTCGTCGCCGGAGCCGGCGGGCGTCAGGTCAGCGGACGGCTGCGGCGGCTAGCCGATGGCTGGCAAGCGTGGGTGCTGGGTCATGACACCACCGGCGAGCCGGTTAGCCAGCAGGGCTTCCTGCAGCAGGCAAGCCGAGAGCTCGCGGTGGGGATGGGTCACGATGCGGCAGTGGCCGCCCTGGTCCAGCTGGCCGTCCCGGTCGTGGGAGAGCAGGCCGCAGTGCTCCTGCCGGCACCGCAGGCCCGAGTGTCCTGGTGGCGTTTTGCCGGTGGTGCGGCCCCGCTGACTCATGGTGTGGCCCGGGCGCCGGCCCCGCGAACGGCCCCGGTACTGGCCCGCGCGCTGCGTGGAGCAGGCGCGGACATCACCACGGTGCCACCCGGCGAGCTGGCCGCGCTGGTTGTGGTGCTCGGGCCCGACGTTGCGCAGCGGACCCCGGTTGTCGCGGCATCGCTGCGGGGACCGGACCGGACCGAGGGACTGCTGATCGTGGTCCGGCCCATCGCGGCCCCGTTGCTCACCCAACTGGCGGCGCTGGCCGGGCCGATGATCGGCGCCAGCCGCCGGCGGCGTGAGCAGGCCAGAGCGCTCGCCCAGCTGCAGGCTCCACTGCTGCCACCGCGTCCGGATGAGCTGCCCGAGCTGTCCGGGGTGCAGCTCGGCGTGGCCTACCGGGCAGCCGGTGAGCTGACGGTGGGCGGTGATTTTTATCTGGCCCGTTCCACTCGTGACGGGGGCGCCCTGTTCGGACTCGGCGACGTGTGTGGCAAGGGTGCTGAAGCTCTCGCGGAGAGTAGCCGGGTGCAGCACTCGCTGGCTGCCCTGATGATTGTCGAGCAGGACCCGACCCGGTTGCTGTACCTGCTCAACCGGGCACTGCTGGCCGCTGGGCGGACCGTCTTCACCACGCTAGTGCTTGGCGCGCTGGCCCCTGCTGGTGTGGGGTGCCGGCTCACGCTCGCCACCGGTGGTCACCCCGCACCGATGGTGCTGCGCCGCAGCGGCCATGTCGAAGAGGTCGAGGTGCCCGGAACGGTGGTGGGCATCCTGCCCGACGCCCGCTTCGGCCGGACCACAGTCACGCTGGCGCCGGGGGAGACTTGTCTGCTCTACAGCGACGGCGTCACCGAGGCCGGCCGCCGCACCGCAGAGCTCCAGGAGCAGTTCGGGCCGGACCGGCTGGCCGCCTGCCTGCGCGATTGCGTTGGGATGACCGCGCAGGCGGTGGCAACCCGCGTGGAGCGCACCGTCACCGCCTGGCTGGGCAGCGACGACGGCGACGACCTTGCCGTGCTCGCGGTCCGCGCCGTCGAACGCGGCGAGTAGCAGATCGCACTGATCGGATGACCTAACTGCACCCATGTTAGGCCTGCCCAGACCTGGCCGATATCGTGGCAAGGGTGGACAATGAGTTCCCCACCGACATCATCGGCTTGCAGGTTGCCGAGCATGGTCCTGACGCGTGTGTGGTCACTGTGACAGGGGAGGTCGACACGATCACCGCGCCGAGACTGGCCAGCTTCCTGGACAAGCAACTGTCCGTCACCCGCCTGGTGGTGGTGGACCTTGATGGTGTGGATTTCCTGGGGTCTGCCGGGCTGTCCGCACTGTTCGAGGCACAAGAGCGTGCCACCCGTGAACACCGCGCCCTGCGGCTGGTGTGCCACTCCCGAATCGTCAACCGAGCCTTGGAGGCCACCGAATTGCGGGAGTATTTCACGTTCGCCGACACTGTGCCCGATGCCTTGAAGAACTCACTATGACGTACGTGGACCGAGACAACCCGGCCTCCAACGGCGGTGCCTGGCCGGCAGATCCTTCCGGCGAGGAGCCGGTGCGGTTTTTTGAGCTGCGCACTGCGGCCAGCAGCATGATGATCCCCACGATCCGGACGATCGCCGCCGATCTCGCCGCTCGCGCCGACTTCGATCTCGACTCGATTGACGACCTCCGGATGGCGGCTGACGATCTCTGCGGCATGCTGGTCCGGATTGCCGCCGACACGGCGACGCTGAACTGCAGGTTTACTCTCCGACCCGAGCGAATTGAGGTCACCGCCGACGTCGACGTCGACGACGGGGCGGATCCGCTTCCCACCGGGTCGTTTAGCTGGCGGGTCCTGGAGTGTCTCGCAGACCAGGTCGCCGCCGTGTCCCTGCCCGCCGAGCCTGGCCGGCGCGGCCGGGTCGGCGTCACCTTGGTCAAGGATGCGGCGAGGGCACAACAGCTGTGACCCCGTCCGTGTCTTCGGTGTCTTCGGTCGGAAGTGAACACGGCGAGTACGCGCATCTGGTTGCGCTACAGCGCCGCTACGTCGAGTTGGCTCCCGACGACCCGCAGCGGCAGCGGTTGCGTGAGCAGCTGATCAGCGGCTATCTACCGGTGGCCGAACACATCGCGCGCCGGTTTACCGGCCGCGGTGAGCCCTTCGATGACCTGGTCCAGGTCGCCACCGTGGGACTGATCAATGCCGTGGATCGTTTCGAACCTGGCCGCGGCTCGGATTTCTTTTCCTTCGCGGTACCGACGATCACCGGCGAGGTCCGCCGGTACTTTCGCGACCACGGTTGGTCGACGCGAGTGCCGCGTCGGCTGAAAGACCTGCACCTTGCCATCAGGGGCACACTGGCGGAGCTATCCCAGCAGCTCGGCCGCGCTCCCCGCCCCACCGAGATCGCTGACCGATTGGGTTTGCCGATCTCAGAGGTGATTGAAGGGTTGCAAGCCGGGGAAGCGTACCGGAGCTCGTCCTTGGACGAGATGCTCGGCTCGGGGGAGGGCAAAGCCACCCTGGGCGAGTTCATTGGCGGCCTGGACACCGAGCTGGCCCTGATCGACGACCGTGAGGCGCTGCGCCCGCTGTTGGCGGAGCTCGCGCCCCGGGAACGGACAATCCTTATGCTGCGGTTCTTCCGCCAACTCACCCAGACCCAAATCGCCGAACAGGTCGGTATCTCACAAATGCACGTCTCCCGAGTGCTCCGCCAGACGCTGGCATCCTTGCAGGAGCGGATGGCCAGTTCAGATTGATTCCCCTGGATGTGAGCCCGCTCTGTGGTTTCGCCGCGCACCCCCTGGGTACTCCCAACTCATGAGTACTTCCACCGCACCGACGCGCTGTCCGGCTGCGGCCGGACAGCGACCGGCCGAAGACACTCCGTGGCTGAGCTAGGTGCAGCTCGCGGAATCGGAAGAGCACCGGCCGGCCTGCGGCCCTACGCGCCGGCCGGTGCTCACCCTTGAGCTAAGTCAGGAGGAAGGTAGTGCGCGACAAGGAGTTCATCAGTGAAGTCCAGTTCCGCGCTGGGTTGAGCGCTCGAGGTGACGCTGAACGTGCCACCCGGGCCACGTTGGCGATCCTCGGTGAGCAATTGCCGGACAGCGTGGCCGGACTGGTCGCGGCCGCACTCCCGGAGCGGCTCGGTGAGCAGGTATGGGGCCAGCGAGTACGGTCGCGCGCGACCGCAGCCCAGGCGGGTCGGTTGAGCCGCGGGGTGGCGCGAGGCGAGGGCAGCTGGCCTGGCGACAACACCGTGGCTGACGCCGATATCGACGGCCTCCCCCAGCAACGCAGGCGGCATGCTCCAGGCGCCAGCCAGTGAACGGGTGCGAGGAGCTCTCGGACGAATAGTGGCTGCGTACCTTCGACGTCAACATCCGCAGCTATTTCCGGGTGGCTAAGGCCTTGTTGCTACAGTTCACTCCACAGTGGGTATTTCCGCGCCAGCGCCGACGGGCGGGAACTTGACGCTGACCCGCGCGACCTTTACTACATGCTCGGACTCAGCAAGGGAGTAGTACCGAGAACATCACAGTCAGCTACGGCACGGACGCCGCCGCGCCAGAGCGAACGTAACATTTTCGGCAGTTCAAGATAATGACTGCTTGCGGAGCGTGAGTGACAGGTGTACTGATATGGGACAGGTGGGTCGGAGAAGGTGAGTGTCATGCGGACCACGTTCCACGCCGAGCTCGATGAGCTGATGACCGACCTCGCGAGGATGGCCCGGTTGGCCGGGCAGATGATGATCAATGCGTCGATCGCGCTGCATCAGATCGATCTTGCGCGTGCTGGATTGGTTATCGCTGACCGTGACCAGATGAACGCGATGCACGATGAAACAGAGCGGCGCTGCATTTCCCTGCTTGCGTTGCAGGCCCCGGTGGCCGGGGACCTTCGGGTGGTGGTCGCGGCCTTGCGCGCGGTGGGTCACGTGAAACGAATGGGCAACCTTGCTTGGCACGTTGCCACCGTTGCTCGGCTCAAGCACCCGAACCCGATGATCTCCGGGAAGGTCCGTCCGGTGCTTGCTCGGATGGGCTTGCTCGCCAGTCAGCTCGCGGAAGACGCCGCGACCGCGATCGAGCACCAGGACCCGTTGTCCGGTTGCCGGCTGGCCGTAGCGGATGACGAGGTGGACTCGCTGCTCCGTCACCTTTTCGACATCCTGTTCGCTGGGGACTGGTCACACGGCGTTGAACAGGCCGTAGATGCCGCTCTTATCGGCCGCTATTACGAGCGCTTCGGTGACCATGCGGTGGCCATCGCACAGCAGGTCTGCTACATGGCCACCGGGTGGATATCCGATCCCAAGGCCTTGGCGGCGGCTAGCAGCCCAGCTTCTTGCCTACCATGATCAAGAAGAATCGTTGCCGCTGGCCGTGACCTTGTGATCTAGATCATTTATCCAACGCCGAACTCCGCGCCGACGGAGATGCGGAACGTGTACCTTCGACTACTTTCTGTGGTTTTTGCTGGACGCATCTTGTGTGCAAATAGGCACTGGGAGTGATTCACCGGAATGCCGTAAGGGTGAGTGACGTCAAACGTCGTGTACCGATGCACGAACTGATGCAATCTACTATGCTCGCGCTACATTGTTCGGGGGTTTTGACCGCTCTTGCGGGCCGCTGGCCAGCCGGAGCCATGGATGAGGTGGGAGATGCCGCAGGTCACAGACGGTATGCCAGCTACGCTGCTGTGGGAGATCAGGTGGACAAAGAGTAGTCACAGCAACCCCTACGGGAGCTGTGGAGGTGGCGGAGCTGGCCGGTGGAAAGATCGCCGTGCGCAACTCCTGGCACCCGGGCGGCCCGGCCCTGATCTCTCCCCGTGCCGCGATGGCCGCGTTCGTTTAGGCTGTCAAGGAGGGCGAGTTCGACGAGATGGCCGGGTGACCCCTCTGCCTAGGATGTGGAACGGCACGCCGAGGTTTCGGGCGGCCTGGCTGCCGTCTATGGTGAGACCGTCCGTAGTGCGTCACGTGTAGGAGGAATGGTGAGAGCGGCTCGGTTGGGCCATGACTTAGCCGGCGGTCACGCTCAGGTACCACCGCAGGGACCGACCGCGCTGCGCATCGTGTTGGGCAATCAGTTACGTCAGCTCCGTGAAGCTAGCGGAGTTACTACCGGAGCGGCCGGCCATGCGATCCGGGCGTCCCATGCCAAGATCAGCCGCATGGAACTCGGACGGGTCGGCTTCAAGGAGCGTGACGTGGCAGATTTGCTCACCCTCTACGGCATTACCGACGAACAAGAGCGCGGAGTGTTCTTAGCGCTGGCCCGGCGGTCCAACGTGCCTGGTTGGTGGCATCACTACAGTGACATCCTGCCGAGCTGGTTTGAGATGTATCTGGGCTTGGAGCAGGCTAGCTCTGTCATCCGCACCTATGAACCACAGCTTGTACCGGGCCTGCTGCAGACTGAGGAAGGTGCTCGTGCTGTTATCCGGCTCTGCGACTTAAGCGCATCCGCCGAAGATATCGAGCGCCGGGTCGCACTGCGGATGAAACGTCAGAAAGTTCTCACCCAACCTGAAGCGCCCAGCTATTGGGTAGTGATCGATGAGGCTGCGCTATGGCGGCTTGATGGGCGTTCGGCGATGCGGGAGCAGATCCGGCATCTGATAGAGATGGCCGAGCTCACCAATATCACACTTCAGGTGATACCGCTCTATTCCGGTGCGCACGCGGCGGTAGGTGGCCCTTTCACGATCCTACGGTTTTCCGAACCCGACTTACCGGATATTGTTTATCTAGAACAGCTGACTAGTGCCCTATACCTGGACAAAATCCAGGATGTCCAGTACTACCAGGTGGTCATGGATCGCTTGTGTGTCCAGGCTAAACCCCCCGCTGAGGCGATCAGGTTTCTGAGTAGCACCCTCAAAGAGATCTGAATACACAATCGCGATGCGTGCTGTCAGCAGAAATGACCACCCGTGGATCATCGAGTACATACCCGGGGTGGACAGCCCCGTTAGCCTCGCCTATTCACGGGTGTGATTATCTGGTTGGGAGTCTTGTTCTGTCCTTTTGTGGGTCTTGTTGTTGGGTGGTGGGTGGGGTGTGGTGTCCGGCTGTGGTGTTGGGTGGGCGTTGGTTCTAGGGGTGGGGGTGGGTTCGTGGGGGTTGTTGGGTTGGGTGGTGGTTGGTCGGGGTGGTGGTTGGGCGTGGATGGTGGTGAAGGGGTGGTGGGGGTGGGTGGTCCGGGGCTAGGTGTTGGGGATTTTGAGGTGTTGGTGTCGGTGGCCGGGTGTGATGCGCTCGGTGGTGTGGAGTAGTTGGTAGTGCGGGGTTGTGGGTTGGGTTGTGGTGAGGTTGTTGGTGAGGGTGAGTAGTCGTGGTCAGGCGAGTAGGTCGTAGGTCAGTGATACCGTGGCGCATCAGGTTTGGTTGGTGGTGTAGTCGTGGGAGGGTGGGGGCGTTAGGTCGGTGTTTGTGTCGTAGTGGGTGCGGTCTTTGATTTGGGTGTGGGTGTGGTGAGTGGTTTTGTGGAGCTGGGTGTCTGTGCTGGGGGTGTTGGTGGTGATGAGGTGGTAGCGCTTGCTGGTGTGTTGTTCGAACGGGGACAGTTGCGCGTCGGGGTGCGGGTTTTCCTGGTGGGGTGATGATTCGCGTGTCGGTGGGTTAGTCGGTGAGGCGGTTACCGCTGGTGCTGTGGGTGGAGCAGCCTGGTGAGTTCGGCGACTGGGGTGTTGTCGTGGGGGTTGCCTGCTGTGTCGAGCGTGGGTGTTCAGGCGGTGTCGGGAACGTGGTCGATCATGGCGCGGATGGGGGCGTCGGAGTCGAACTCGACTGAGTAGTGCATCTGGACGTCCGGTTTGCTGTTGAGTGTGTTGGTGTGCTCTATCAGGGTGTGGGTGGACCCAGTCCTGTCGCAGGGGATCAGTATCCGGTGTCGGTGTAGTGTGGGGATCTGGGTGATCGCCTTGGTCAGTATCTCGATAGGGTTGGTGGCGGTGTGGGACCCGGCCCGTTCCGGGCGTAGCGTGATCACCAGTGATTCGCCGGTGGTGTGGCACCAGGTGGTCAAAGGGTGAAACCTGAACGTCTTTTGTGAACGTGGGCCCGGCCTGTTGTTTGTTGCTGTGGGCGAGCACGATCGAGGTGTCGAGCTGGATCACGGTCATCCCATCCAAGTCCCGGCCGGCGACTCGAGCGGGTGGGATGGCGCCATGCCGGGCCTCGATCCGTTTCCACACGTGCTCTCGTACCCGCGCCGCCGCGGTCTTCCCTAGCCGGGCTGGGGTGATCTCCTCCAGTGCCCGCCACACGGTGGTGTCCCAGGCCACCGATCCCAACAGCTCGCCCTGGTGGCGCAGGGTGTCGATCTCACTGATCGTCCTCGCTGATCGTTGTGGCGCCATCAGCGATGGCCACCGCAAGATCGGTCAACACCCGACCCCGATCCTGCACCGGCCAGAACCCGGACCGGGCCAGCGCCGTGGACAGTGCGCTGGTCAGCACCGTCGGTAACCCGTTCCAGCGCACCGTGTGGGCAGCTCTGCGGGAAATCCCTTGCGGCGAGACAGCGACCAGGTCGCCTTCGCGCTTGGTGTAACGCTTCGAAGTCCGATAGCGACGGTACGTAGCGAGAGCCCCGACGCAGGCCCCCCGACCCTGTGTCGGGGCTCTCGCTACCGTAGTCCCGCCACGGATCGCGCTGCGGCCGCTGTCAAGGCCTGCTGCGTCGGTGCGTTGCGCCCCGGGCGCCAGCAGGTCCCGGTCCGGCCAAGGTCCCGGTCCGGCCAGCCGGTGCCGCACCAGAAAGGGTAGCAGTTGTTTGAGTTGAGAGACGTATTTCAGGCTACTCGCGCTCGGGTGAGGCAACATGGACCCAACAGGTTCACCCGGGCTGCAATCAGCAGCAAGAGCGCCGACGAAGGTTCCCTTTTTGTTGCTCTTCGCGGTGCGGCAGCGGATGGACACGACTATGTTCGTGATGCCATTAACGGTGGAGCTGCAGGTGTTCTCGTCGACCGGGAAGTGGACGTTCCACTTGGTGTTACTGTGATCGAGGTGCCCGACACGTTGCAAGCGCTCCAAGACCTTGCGGGTGCGTTACGGAGAAAATATAACCCTCAGATTGTCGCCATTACTGGCAGCGCTGGGAAGACTACGACGAAAGACATGGTCGCCCATGTCCTGCGGTTGAAATTTGAAGTGCTAAGAAGCCTGGGAAGCCACAATAATCATCTAGGCGTGCCGTTGACTCTCTCGTCCTTAGACCGCGCGCATTCCCGTGCCGTTATTGAAATTGGCACCAATAATAAAGGTGAGATCGATAAGCTCGCCACACTTGTCGCCCCAGATGTTGGTGTTATCACCAATGTTGGATATGCCCACATTGGCAATTTTGGTAGTCAAGAAGAAATTGCGGAAGAAAAGGTAAGCCTGTTTAACCATGTGCCCGCCGGCGGTGCATGTATCATCAATGGGGATGATGCACTTCTCGGTGTCATGACCGAACGATTCATCAATGGATCTGGGAAGCGGCGCCTTTCTGTGGGTTTTGATGCCCGCAACGACGTCTGGGCAGAATCAGTCGAGCTACATGAGAATGGCATGTCGGGTATAGTCAGGCACGCAGGGATGTCTGCGGGTTTCTTTGTGAGCGCTCCTGGTCGCCATCTTGTGTATTCCGCTCTGTTTGCACTAGCGGTAGGTCTTGAAAACGGAATCGATTTGGAAAGTGGCTCCGAAGCCTTGAGGTCTTTTGTTCCACCTTTAGGTCGGTCGACGTTGATTCGATTGCGACCGGATTTAGTGATCCTCGACGATAGTCACAACGCGAGCCCAGACGCGGTGCTCGCTGCGTTAAGCCTGCTGGAGGAGCTGCCGGGGAAAGTAAAAATAGCGGTACTGGGTGACATGCGAGAGTTGGGAGAGAAAACGGCAGAGTTGTATGCCCTGGTTGGTGCGAGGGCTGCCACCGTAGTGTCCCATCTATTAACGGTCGGCCCGGATGGCGAGTTGATGATAGCCGCTGCTCTCAACAGGGGATTAGGTGTGCGCAATGCGTGGAGCGTTCCTTCCGCCAGAGACGCGCTGCATCTGATACGGCGGATACTTGCCGGCACAACTGATGCTTCGGCGGTCCTCGTGAAGGGGGCTCGGTTCACGCACATGGAAAGGGTGAGTTTGGGCCTCCGCGGTATGGACATTGGCTGTGGGCTCGGTAACTGTCGGCTGTACACGAACTGTTCCACCTGTCCTCAGTTGGCGGTCGAGAGTGACAGCGTTGAACAGGAGCGTGCGGCCAGACGGGCAGTGCACAGGAATTTGTCCGGTTGAGTTCTGGCGAGTGTCACCACCCGTTCGGCGCCGTGTCGTTAGTATGATGTCGGCCGTGCGCGTCCGCTTTTGTTCTTCTTGTTGATCCGCGAGGAGGTGGAGTGGGCAGCCCTTCCGCGTCAACGACGACGCCACCACCTGGAGCGAGCTCTGGCGCGCCGAGCTTGCTGCGGGCGCCGTGCCCTACTACATGTTCCCGGACGAATGGGAGCTCCGATGCCAGTGTGGTCGGCTCTGGATCGCGGTGAAAGGAACTGCTAATCGCTGGTATGTAGGCGGCCCGCGCGCGTGACCTGATCGCCATGGAGTGGGACGACGACGGCGGCGACTACCTGCTGCGCGTGCCCGACTGAGCTGGGTTACACGTTTACGGCCAGCATCAGCCAACACACGACACGCCCGGACGAGTAAAATCAATTGTTTCGCGAGCCCGAACGCCGGTACGATCTACCGGTGATCAAGACTAGTTGGCGGGTGCACTACGTTCCGTTGGTCGCGGCCGCCGGCCTCCTCCTCGAGTCTAGTCCTGCCACAGCGATAGCCCCATCCGGATACGCAGGGTCGGCATCCGGTGATCTGCCAGCTACAGGCCGGCCCTTGTACGTGACCAACAGCGCGATGGACGGCGGTGCACCTACCATCGGTGCCTTCACGATCAATGCCGCAGGTAACCTGACGCCACTTGGCGATCCCGTGCAAACCGACGGTGGATTGCGCGGCATGGTCTTCACTCCCGACCTGCGCAACGCCTATGCCGTTGACATGGTGGCGAACCGGATCCGGATGTACCGGATCGGCCCGAACGGCAGGTTATCCGGGTTCGGAGAGGCCGCTACCGGCAACGAACCGTTCGGGATCGCGATCACCCCGAACGGGCGCACGGTCTACGTGGCCAACATAACCGACAGCACGGTCGCGACCTTCACCGTCAGGGCCGACGGTGGACTCACACCCCGTGGCGCCGTGCTCTCCGGAGCCACGGGCCCCCAGGGTTTGACCGTGACTCCCAATGGTCACTTCCTGTACGTCAGCCATGGTGGGGCCGAGGGCACCATGCCAGATATGATTACCGGTTTCGCTATCCAACCGGACGGCACGCTACAACGCCAGGGCGCACCGACACCGATCGGAGCGGTCGGCATAGCCAGCGCGGTCACACCAGACGGCCGCTTCCTCTATGTCGTGTGTCGCAGGTCCGACCAGGTGTTCGGGTTCCGCATCGGCAGTGACGGCAGCCTCACGCCCGTGCCGGGGACTCCCTTGAACACAGCCGACTTCGGGGAGGGGGTCGCAATGAGCCCGGACGGACGCCTGCTTGCAGTGATCGCACTCGGCGTGTCCGGTAAGTCACCAGGCCAGGTGCTGACTTATGCGATCGGCGATGACGGCACGCTCACCCAGGCTGGCAGCCCGGTGGAGATGAAGGGTGAGCCAGTTGGTGCTACCTTCGCACCGAATGGACAGCATCTCTATGTCAGCAACCTTACTGAGAACACAGTCACCACCTTCACCGTCGACAGGGCCGGCGGGCTGATCCCCACGCAGACACTGCCCAGCGGAGGCCAGCAACCGGCGTTCCACTCGGTGAATGTGCTACCCAACCGGCATCCGATCGCGTCCTTTTCCGCACCGACAGGCTCGGTCGACCATCCGATCCGATTCGACGCATCGACCTCATCCGATCCCGATGGACGCGTAGTCCGCTACGACTGGGACTTCGGGGACGGGGCCACCCTGCCGGACGGCGGACCGACACCCCAGCACCAGTACCGTGCGGTGGGACATTACCGGGCTCGGCTGACCGTCACCGATGACGAGGGTTGCTCGACCGAACTTGTTTACACCGGTCAATCAGCCCTGTGTCTCGGCGCTCCCGACGCCACGACAAGCCGGGTCGTCATCGTCAACTGACAAGACTCCAGTAGATCAACTCCGGTAAGCGTCCAGCCGACATATCGTGCGCGCTGACGTCACACTCCCTTCATGTTTCGTGGACGGCTGGGGTTTTTCGACGCGTTAAGCCGGTGGTGTGGCTTTTTCCGCGTACCCGGTCAGTGGTTTCTTGGTGCCTTTGGCGATCTCCACTCTTGCTATGGCTGTTACTGTGGCTCCTACCAGCATCAGTTCATATCTCGTTTCGTGGATTGGTTGGGGTCGGAGTTGTGGGAGGTAGCGGGGCGGGGGCTGTGGGCCCCTCGCGGACCTGTTAGCGTTGGAGCTGGACAGCGACGAGCCGCGCGTCGGGGTATGGGTGCGTGAGATCGCGTCGGCCGATATCGACGATGGCATTGTCTTTGTCGTGGACCGTCTGCGTTCGCAGCAGATCCGCGAGGGTAATCTCTATCCAGGGGTGCGGATCACTGTTCCTGCGGCCATCGGTAAGGCTCGTCTCAACCTGGTTCTGGACGTGAAATTCGGTGATCCGGTGACGCCCGGTGCTATCCGCGCCGATTTTCCACAGCCGCGTTATGAGGGCACTTTCCCGATGTGGGGATATCCGGTCGAGGCGGTCGTGGCCGAGAAGTTCGGCACCATGATGGCGCTCGGCGATCTCAATACCCGTGATCGCGATTGGGCCGACCTCTGGTGTCTGACGTGCGCTCACGATATGAGTGGCCGCGCCTTAAGCTCTGCTCTGGAGAGGTGCAGATCGGCCGTGGTGACCACCGGCCGGCTGAAGTGATCGGGTACCGGGGTGTCCTCGAACCACAGTTCCAGCGCCTCGGTCACCATCGCCAGTGCCTCTGCCTGCGTATCACCGAAGCTGGAGACGTTGACCTCGAGGCACTGGGCGACGAAACGGTCGTCCTCACGGCTGACCACAACGATCACACTCAGCTGGGCGCTCATGCCGCTGATCCCTTCGTCCATTGTCCAGTCAGTCTGCCTCAACTCGGCGGTGTGTTCGGATGGGGCTCATGACCAAGCTGCCCGACGTCTTCCTTTGGGACGGCTCGGAAGTGTTCGCCACCTCCTCCAGCTACGCCCGAGAGGGGAACGTCCAGCTCGGCACCTGCGCCTACCTGGACCTCACCTCGCCCGGTCGGCAGGAGGTAGTGCCGCCTCCACTCGGCGAGTCGATCAAGGCTCTGACCTGGTGCCCCCGGCAGGATTCGAACCTGTGCTCCCGCCTCCGGAGGCCGGTAAAACCACGATCATGCCTGTCTCTGGCGCCTTCCCATTCCGTTTTCCCTGCTCAGCGTGTCATGAGTGGCTGTGGCCTCGTGTGGTTCATTGCACGAATCCTTGCACGAACGACGATCTTCGCCGGTTGAGCCTACGCTACCCTGCCATCCACATGTGGTGACATGCGTTGCTTGCCAGGGGCACCGTCGCCATGAGCGTGCGCCTGTACTGGTGCCAGGTCGGCTCGTGAACGAGTTACCGATGGGTGGGCGATCTTCTTCTGTGTGTCAGTGATTGTGAAATTCCCCCGGTGTGAGGGGTTGGTGATCACGTAATTTTCCTACTGGGACGGTCATGTAATTCTTCTGAGGGAGGACGTGTGTGTCGGTGCCGGGTTTTGTCGTCAGTAGAGCCGAAAAAATCTCCACCACGCTCACCGAAACCACCCACGAAATCACCGAACGACTCAATCCCCCACGACGACACCGCACCTACCCGAGAGTTATCAAAAGATACCGTGCGCACAGCCACCGCATCAAACGCGCCACCGACCACGGTCAACTCCACAACGGACCACCCAAGATTCACATCTTCAAAGTCTCGTGCTTAACTTAACGGCATTGCACCCTGGGCCACGTCATACAGGCGGGCCAGCAAGTATGACAAGGTCGTCTTACCTCAACCGGTGGGGCCGACAACCGCCGCGAACTGACCGGGCTCGACATGGAAGGCGAGGTCTTTGAGCACCCACCGGCCGGACACCGATCCGTTGCTGGATGGATAACGGAAGGACACGTCGCGAAAGCTGATCGCTCCGAGCGCTCGTTGGGGTGGAAGTTCCATCGCGTCTGGGGCGTCGATGATGTCGTGAGGTAAATCGAGATACGTGAAGATCCGTTCAAACAGCGCGAGCGAGGATTGCACCTCCACGGCCGTACGAAGCAGCGAGACGATCGGAGATAACATGCTACATCTGCAAGGTAGTGAAAGCGGCGAGCGTACCAGCGGTCAGGTGGACCCCGGTCGCACCGTTGGGCAACACGAAGCCGGCGGCGAGATAGGCGCGCACCGGCATCACCGCGAAGAAGACCTGCATGGACACGAAGAAGCCCTGGCCGATCATCTGCTGGGATGAGAATCTCACCGCCCGCCACGCCCGCCCGACCCGTTCAGTGAGCCAGGCAAACAGTGGTATAAACGCCAGCGAGAGCATGGTGAGCTGTCGGGACAGCAGCAACATGGCGCCGATCGTGCTGATCAGGGCTCGGTGAAAAACCTCAGCGGCATTCGCTGCAAATGAGCGTACAGCGAGTCACGTAGAGCGCGCATCACCCGCTGGCCGAGCACGCTCGCCAAGTAGGGCCGCCAGAATCCCAGGGCCGCGGTCACCAACGGAATCGCGGTCATCGCGCCCACTAGCCAGAACAGCAGCGGAAAGTTCGGGCAGGCCGGACAGAACAGCGCCCGGTCGAACACTGGTCGGATGAGCAGCATATTCCCCACGTTGAGTCCCGCCGTCAGAATGACCACCAGCCCTAACAGGGCGAGCTGGCCCCAATACGACCGAAACAATGCAGCCACCCGGCGCATCGTCCCCGGCTCATGGCTTCGCGGCATTCTACTCATTCTCATTCCAGAGCAGTAAGAGGTGCGGCGCTGTGGGCGCGGCTGACGGACCACTCGCCACAAACTAGGAGGGCAGCGCAAGCCATGCGCAAGCGCCGTCTCGTGCCATGCTGAAGCATGAGCAGTCCCTCGCGGCTTGACACCGTGTCATGAGTGCGGTGCTGGCTCGGGCCTGGCGGGTGCGGCGGCCGGGGCCGATGAGTACCCACCCGCTGGACCACGTCCAGGAGTCGCCGCCCCGGCCGGCTGCGGACGAGCTGGTGGTGCGCGTGCTGGCCTGCGGAGTGTGCCGCACCGACCTGCATGTCGCTGAGGGCGACCTTCCCGTCCATCGGCCTGGTGTTGTTCCCGGCCACGAAGTGGTCGGTGAAGTCATCGGGTGGGGGAACGGGGGAGGCGGGAGCGGCCCGTTCCACCTCGGACAGCGGGTGGGCATCGCTTGGCTGCGCCGCGCCTGCGAGCGGTGCCGGTACTGCAAGCGCGGATCGGAGAACCTATGCCCGCGCTCGGAGTACACCGGTTGGGACGCCGACGGTGGCTACGCCGATTACACCACGGTGCCCACCGACTACGCTTATCCGCTACCCGAGGGCTATTCCGACACTGAGCTCGCGCCGCTGCTGTGCGCGGGCATCATCGGATGGCGGGCGCTGGCCAGGGCGGAGCTGCCGCCGGGCGGTCGCCTTGCGCTCTACGGATTCGGGGCCAGCGCGCACCTCACCGCCCAGATCGCTCTGGCCCAGGGCGCCACTGTGCATGTGTTGACCCGCAGCCCGCAAGCCCGAGAACTCGCTCTGGCTCTGGGTGCCACCTCCGCGAGTGGGGCCGCCGACGCGCCCCCGGAGCCGGTCGACTCCGCGATCCTGTTCGCCCCCGCCGGAGAGCTGGTGTCTTTGGCGCTGGCCGGACTCGACCGGGGCGGCACCCTGGCGCTGGCTGGCATCCACCTCACCGACATCCCGGCCCTGCACTACCAGCGGCACCTGTTCCAGGAAAGGCAACTCCGCAGCGTCACCGCCAACACCCGGCGCGACGGCCACGAGTTCCTGCGCTTCGCCGCCGAGCACCGGCTGCACGTGGTGACCACCCCCTACCCGCTGGACCACGCCGACACCGCGCTCACCGACCTCGCCGCCGACCGGGTACACGGTGCGGCCGTGCTCATTCCCTGACGAGGGGACCCCGTAATGCTCAGGTCATGTTCTCAACAGGCACCTCCAGGGCACGGATCGCGTCAAAGAGTTGATCAGAATCCCAATCCAGCTCCACATCGTCGAGCAATCCGGCCGCTTGACCCAGGGTAAGGATCGCTAGCCGCGTACCGTCATCGATCTGGATGAAGTAGTTGGTCAGGACGGGGCGTCCCGCGCCAGCGGGAACCGTCTTGGGACTCATCTGTTCGGACTTGACCGTGGCCTTGACTCCCTGGCAGGCGCTGGAGTTGAGGCGTTCCCCGATCGCGGTGGCGATCTCGCGGGCATCATCGACAAGCATGTGGACTATCTCCTTTCATGGTTTGCGGGCCCTCACCACGTGACGGGTAGGGCGGTGAAGCCTCCGGTCACCAGGTCGTCGCGGAGGTGGAGTTCTTCCACGGGGACGGCCAGCTCAAGGGTGGGGAATCGTCGGAGTAGCGCGGTGAAAACCGCACGCAGTTCAAGGCGAGCGAGGCTGGCTCCAACACAAAAGTGGGGACCGTAACCGAAGGACAGGTGGGAGTTGGAAGGCCGGGTGATGTCGAAACGGTCGGGATCAGCGAACACGGTGGGGTCGCGGTTGGCGGCGACACCGTTGCGCAGCACCGCGTCACCGGCGCGCTGGTCGGGGTGAGTGAGCAGCAGCACGGCGGCCAGCCTAGCGATCCGGTCGTCCTCGGAGTGCCCTCCCTCGTGGGCGGCGAGCAGATCAGAGATCACGTCCTGGCCGGGGTGGGCGCGTTTGCGGGCCACCAGCTGGCGCAGGTAGGAGACGAGCTGCCCCAGCGCGACGGTGGAGGCCTGCCGGTCGGTGAAGGTGACGATGCCAGCCGACCACGCCCGGAACTGGTCACGGTCGGCGTAGGGCACGCCGAGGAGCTCGCAGATCACCAGGGCTGGTAGCGGGAACGACAGCGCCTCGTGCAGGTCCGCCGGTGGCGTCTGGTCGGCGAGCTGGTCCAGCAGCGTGTCGACCAGCTCCCCGATACGAGGCCGCAGGGCTTGCATGCGGCGGGCGGAGAAGGCCGGGGTGAGCAGCTGACGCATCTGGGTATGGTCGACGGTCTCGGTGGCGGCGTTGTCCGTGTCCAGAACGTCGGGCCGCGCAAAGGGTAGGTGGGGCAGGTTGTCGTTGGCCGCGGTCATCCGCCGGTGGTCCTCGCACTCGTCGGGCGTCTGCCAACACCCATTGAGTCTGTCACTACCGAGTTCCAGCTGAGGGCAGCTGGAACAGGTGATATACAGCCGGCAGTTCTCCAGGCCACAACCGATGTCCCGGCTGCGCAGACCCAAGCTGATCCTTTCCATGTGGGTGAACCGCGCTCCCTTCACGAGCACCGCCGAGGCGTCAGTGCCACTAGCCTCGCCTATTCACAGTTTTGATCATCTGGTTGGAAGCCTCAACCTATCCTATTGTCGATCTTGTTGTTGGGTGGTAGGCAGGGTGTGGTGCCCGGCTGTCGTGTCGGGTGGGCGCCGGTTCCACAGTCCGGGTGGGTTCCTGTGGTGGTCGACACCGGACCGGGCGTTTCTCGCCGCCCTGCTCCACATGATCCCCCGACCAACGCCGCGACGGCTCCACCTGATCGTTTCCCCCGACACCGTCCCGCGTTGGCACCGCGACCTTCTGCGTCGCCGACTTCTTCAAAACCAATACCTTGACCGGAGCGCAGCTCTGCGTCCTCGCCATCATCGAGCACGCCACCCGCCGCATCCGCATCCTCGGCGCAACCACACACCCCACCGCAGCCTGGACCACCCAGATGGCCAGAAATCTGGTCATGGACCTGCAGGAGGTCAGCGCCACCGTGAAGCACCTGATCCGGGACCGTGACAGCGGGGACACCGTCGCTTTCGATGCCGTTCTTGCCGACAGCGGCATCACAATCCTCCACAAGTACCACTATGCTGCCTGACCAGCACAGATAAGGTTTTCGGCACCTACAGGGCAGATCAGCCACGTCTCGGCCTGGCCACGAATCCGCAGCGCGAATTCTTCCGCCGATGGGGCCGGTCCGGCTAGCGTTGTCGTTACGGCCCGGCTCGTTGCGCGGTGGGCGCATGGTGGTACTGGGTGGTATGAGAAGTCGTTGAGCCAGAGTCTGACGGTGGGGAGGGTCGGTGACCGATCATATTAGAACGATCTTGGAGAAGGCGGCGACCATCGCGGTCGTAGGGTTGAGCACCAACGATACCAAGGCAGCTCACGCGGTGCCGGCGTTCCTGCAGGCGGTCGGGTTTCCGGTGCACCCCAGTGCCGTCGAAATCCTGGGCGAGCGCCCGTACCGCAGTGTGATCGACATCGACGAACCAGTCGATGTGGTGAACGTGTTCCGCCCGGCAGAGGAAGCTCCGGAACTGGCTCGGCAGGTTTCTTCGACATGATCAAACCGGTGTTGCTCACGGTCGACGACGACCCCGGGGTGTCGCGGGCGGTGGCTCGTGATCTGCGCCGCCGCTACGGCGAGGAGTATCGCGTGGTGCGGGCCGACTCGGCGGCCCAGGCATTAGAGGTGCTGCGTGAACTGAAGCTTCGTGGTGAGCCGGTGACGGCGATGCTCGCTGATTACCGGATGCCGCAGATGAACGGTATCGAGTTCCTCGAAGAGGCGATGGACCTCTTTCCGCTGGCGCGCCGGGCGTTGCTCACCGCCTACGCGGACACTGACGCTGCGATCCAGGCGATCAACGTGGTGGACGTGGACTATTACCTGCTCAAGCCCTGGGAACCGCCAGAGGAGAAGCTGTACCCGGTCGTCGACGCGCTCATCGAGACCTGGCGGGCGCTCGGAGATCGGTCGGTAGAGGACATCAAGTTGGTCGGGCACCGGTGGTCCACCGGGTCCTACCGGGCGCGGGACTTCCTCGCCCGCAATTCTGTTCCCTACCGGTGGTATAGCGTCGACGAGCCGGAAGGGCGACGGCTGCTGGACGCCGCCGGCGCAGCCGCCGAGGATGTCCCCCTGCTGATCACCCCGGACGGTGCGGTGCTGCGAAACCCCTCGGACGCCGGAATCGCTGCCGCGGTCGGGTTATCGACCGAACCGGCCACCGACTTCTACGATCTGATCGTCGTGGGAGCCGGCCCGGCGGGGCTCGGCGCAGCGGTCTACGGCGCTTCGGAGGGCCTGCGCACCGTGCTGGTCGAACGGCAGGCCACCGGTGGGCAAGCCGGACAGAGTTCACGGATCGAGAACTACCTCGGCTTCCCCGACGGCGTGTCCGGCGCCCAGCTCACCGACCGCGCCCGCCGGCAGGCACAGAAGTTCGGCGCGGAGGTGCTGTCGACCCGCGAGGTCGTCGGGCTACAGGCCCGAGGTTCCGCCCGCGTCGTGCGCTTCGGCGATGGCACCGAACTCGCGGCGCACGCGATCATCCTCGCGACCGGGGTGTCGTACCGGACACTGGATGCACCAGGTATCGCCGAGTTCACCGGCCGCGGTGTGTACTACGGGTCTGCGATGACCCAGGGACCTTCGTGTGCAGGCGAAGACGTTTACATTGTCGGAGGCGCGAACTCGGCCGGGCAGGCCGCGGTCTTCTTCTCGCGCTACGCGCGCACGGTCACAGTGCTGGTGCGCGGTGCGTCACTGCACGACTCGATGTCGCACTACCTGATCAAGCAACTCGACGGGATCGACAACATCGGGGTTCGTACCGGCACTGAGGTGGGAGCGGTGCACGGGACCGAACATCTGGAGCAGCTGACGTTGTGTGACCGCAGTAGCGGCCAGGGAGAAACGGTGCCCACCGGATCGCTGTTCATCTTCATCGGCGCCGTACCTCGCACCGAGTGGCTCGGCGACGCCGTGCGTCGGGATTCCCGGGGCTTCCTGCTCACCGGTCCTGATCTGCTCATCGATGGACGCCGACCCCCAGGGTGGCCGGCTGAGCGCGACCCCTACTACCTGGAGTCCAGCCTGCCCGGAGTGCTGGTGGCAGGAGACGCTCGGGCGGAGTCGGTCAAGCGGGTCGCCTCCGCGGTGGGGGAGGGCGCGATGGCCGTCACCCTGGTGCATCGTTACCTGGAGGACCGGTGAGCACACCCGAGCGCCTCAGCCCCGCGATGTTGCGCACGCTGTTCCTCTTCGAGGATCTCGAGGACGACCGGCTGGAGTGGGTGGCCGAGCATGGCCATGTCGAACGTTACGGCGCAGGCGCGGAGATCGCCACCGAGCGAGAGCCCGCAGAGTGGTTCTACATCCTGCTGTCCGGCGGAATCACGCTGTCCCAGCTGGTTCGAGGCGATGATGTTGAGATCACCCGCAGTGATCAGCCCGGTGGGTATGCCGGAGCCACCCAGTTCTACCTCGGCAACCAGGTCTCGCAGGTGTACACGACCTCCGTGCGCACCACCGTCGACAGCGCTGTGCTGGCGTTGCCGGCTGCTGAGTTCGCCGTGGTGTTCCGCCAGTGGTACCCGATGGCTACGCATCTGCTGCAGGGGATGTTCGTCGGAATCCGCAACACCGATGAGCTCGTCGGGCAGCGTGAGCGACTCCTTGCACTCGGCAAACTGACTGCGGGCTTGACCCACGAACTGAACAACCCGGCGGCGGCCGCAGGCCGGGCGACCGTGGCGCTGCGGGAACGGGTCGCCGGGATGCGACACAAACTCGCTGTACTCGCCGGATCCGAGCTGGGAGCCGACGAGCTCAAGTACCTCACGGACATCCAGGAAGAGATCATCGAGCGGATGCCCACCGTGCCGGAACTGTCCCCGCTGCAGACCAGCGACCAGGAGGACACGCTGATCGGATGGCTCGACGACAACGGCGTCACTTCCGGGTGGGAGATCGCGCCGACGCTGGTCGCCGGCGGTGTCGGCGTTGAGGACCTTCAGCGCGTCGCAGACGCGCTGGACGCCGCCTACCTCGACGGTGCCGTGCGGTGGCTGGCTTACACAGTCGAGACCCAGACGCTGCTGGGCGAGATCGAGAACGCCACCGGCCGCATCTCCGCATTGGTCGGCGCCGCCAAGCAGTACTCCCAGATGGACCGCTCGCCACACCAGTCCATCGACGTTCATGACGGCCTCAACTCGACTCTCATCATGCTGAGCCGAAAAATCGGTGGCCAGGTCAAGGTGGTGAAGAACTACGACTCCAGCTTGCCAAAGGTGCCGGCCTATGCCGCCGAGCTGAACCAGGTGTGGACCAACCTCATCGACAACGCCGTCGACGCCATGCGCCGCTCAGGAACCCTCACCCTGCACACGGCGCGCGACGGGGAGCAACTGCTCGTCGAGATCGGTGACACCGGCCCCGGGATTCCGGACGACCTACACCAGCAGATCTTCGAACCCTTCTTCACCACCAAACCAGTCGGGGAAGGCACCGGCCTCGGATTGGACGTGTCCTGGCGCATCGTGGTCAATCGGCACGGCGGCAGTATGCGGGTGATCTCCGAACCGGGCGACACCCGGTTTCAGGTACGCCTTCCTCTCATTGAGCCAACACGTCGTCGAGAGTCAACTGCCTCGTGATCCTGCGTCAGTCCCGCAGGAGCATCAATTCCTCAAGGTCCAGTTCGGCGGAACACTTCGTCATCGATACACCGCTCGTCGCGGTATTGCACGAAGACAACGCGTTCAGCTTGCAGCATCTCGCGGCGCAGCCGTCGGTGCATCGCGCTGGGAGGAATACCAGTACCACGCACGATGAGACTGCCGGTCCGACGGACCTCTCCGCCTGGATCCACCGGCGAAATTTGGCTCAGCCAAGGGCGCGGCCAGCATACGAAGGCTCAACCGGCTCGGGCCCGGACACAACCCAGATGATTGACGATCACAGCCACACCACCAAGTCCGACACGCCGTCACCGATCATCGACGTTCCGTCACCCCAAGATTGACCCTCCATGACGGCCCAGCTCAACCGGACCCGTGAATGGACAGAGCGCCGGGATAAACCGGCATGGAGAAGGAGATGAGAACGCTCTACATCGAAGGAGTAGCGACCCACGATGGGCGGCCTCGTTTTTTCCGGACAGCTGTTTAGTGGGCTTTTTCATGCTGCGAGCTGTCGGTTTGGGTATTTGTCGTAGACTTCTTGTGGGGTTTGGTGGCCGAGTGTTGAGTGGAGACGTTGAGTGTTGTAGTGGAATTCGATGTGGCGGGCGACGTCTGTTCGGGTGTGTTCGTGGGTGGGGTAGACGGTGTGGTTAGCGCGTTCGACTTTCACGGTAGCGTTGAAGGGTTCGGTGAGGGCGTTGTCGAAGCGCACTCCGGTGGCGCCGACGGATCGCCGGATGTTCAGGTGATCGGTCGCGGTCGCGAAGGCCGCGCTGGTGTAGTGGGTGCCGTGGTCGCTGTTAAACCGAATTCGGTTTAATTCTGATTATGCCGAGCCTTGTGTTAAGCCGGGGAAGTGTGGGGTGGCCTGTGTTGGTGGGGTTCGCTGGCTGATTCTTCGGCTTAATGATCCGCTGGTTCGTGGCTAGTGTCTGTCGTGTCTATATGTCCTGTGGAGAGGAGATGGCCATGGATACGATGGTCACAGGGATCGCTTCGGTTGTTGTCGCGGAACTGTGTGCGGTTGGCTAGATGGAGTCGACGATCGGCTAGCGAGGCTGCGCCTCGGACCGCCAAGGCTGTGGGCACGCCACGTGGTCCCTGTGGCTTCCTGAGCGCAAGCACCCGCAGGGACTCCCGGTCCGGGGTGGCCGACCGTCGCCATCCGCTGCGCCGAATCGGGCGATCTAAACCTCAGTCGCCGTCGTTGTGCCACCCATCGTGGCTGGTCAGGCGGTCGAAACGCCTGTGTGGGAGCGGACGAGAAGGACACTACGCCCTCCGGGGAACTTGGCTCAAGTGTCAACGTGCTAGGGACCAAGGAGCCCTACGTCCCGTCCGAGACTGCGCTCGGAAGGGATGGCCCCTGACGGAGCAGTTCTGGTAGCGGGCGCGTGGCACCACCTGGCGTTACCGGCCAGGCAGACGCACAGCCCTCACCCCACCCGCGCCATTGTTGCGTTTACGCAGGTAGACGACGCGGGCCGATCAGGTCTAACGGTCGCTTATCCGATGGGTCGCCCTATGGTCTCCGCTGGAGACGAGGTCTCTGCGTCCCTTTTGGCCGGATCTGCGACAGCCGGCGATATGGGGTTGTACCGGCGAGCCGGCTGTTCTCCCTCAGCTACGGAGGGGGTCGCCTCCGAGCGTGGCATACGGGCGCGACATCGACAACTTTTTGTCGATCGGAGGATCCCAAGCGCCTAGGTCTCACTCGGACCCTGTGGAGCGAGTGCTCACCCACCGGCGGCTGGGATGCACCACCCTGCCGCATCCCCGACTGAAGTGGTGCACCCCCATTAGATGGAGCACCCCACGGCTGAACGATCTGGACCCCCGCCCCCCGGCCCGCTACGCCTCCGGCGCCGACGTGATGGGATACCTGTCAAGGGACAGTTTGACTTCCCTGTGGGCGGACAGTTGATCTCCCTGCTGGCGGTCAGTTTATGTCCCTGTTCGTGGTCGGCTGATCTCCTGTTGATCTAAGTCAAGGGGATCACCCCTTTGCCGGCGGTGGCTTCGGTGAGCCGGTGGCTGGTGCCTTCGGTGATCACGATGTGGGCGTGATGGAGTAGCCGGTCGACGGTGGCGGTGGCCAGGATCTCGGGCATGATCGTGTCGAAGCTGGAGGGGTGCAGGTTGCTGGTGACCGTGACCGAGCGGCGTTCGTAGGCGGCATCGACGAGCCGGTAGAGCGCTTCGGCGGCGGCCTGCCCGGCGGGCAGCATGCCGATGTCATCGACCACGATCAGATCGGCTCGGGTGATCTTGGTGATGGCGCGAGTGGCGGAGCCATCCGCACCAGCCCTGCCGAAGGTGGCGGTGAGCGATTCCAGGGTGAACCAGGCGACCCGGCGGCCGGTGTCGATCGCGGCGTGCGCGAGGGCTTCGGCGAGGTGGGTCTTGCCGGTGCCGGACGGGCCGGTGATGGCGAGGTTCTCTGCCCGGGTGATCCACTCTAAGGTGGCCAGGGCGTGCTGGGTGGCCGGGGGGATAGAGCTGTCCGCTTCGCGCCAGGACGCGAAGGTCTTCCCGGCGGGCAGTCCGGCGGTGCGCCGTCGTTGCTGGCGGGTGGCCGCATCGCGGCCGCGGACTTCCTCGGCGAGTAGCACCCGGAGGGTCTCGACGGGGTCCCAGCGTTGCGCGCGGGCGGTGGCCAGCACGTCGGGGGCGGCGGCGCGCAGGTAGGGCAGCCGCATCCGGCGCAGCAGCGCGGTGAGCTCTCCGGGCAGCGGCGGTGCCGGCGGAGTGGTCACGACCATGTGCTGGCCTCCCCGATACGATGACGCAACAGCTCAGCCAGCGTGCCGACCCAGCGGGCGGCGCCGGTGGGGTCGTCCTCGCCGCCGGAGAGGGCATGTGCTGCCGCGGTGGTCGCGGCCGAGTCGCCGCTGAGTAGCCAGGTTTCGAGGAGGGCCAGCGCGGCGGCGGCCTGCTCGATGGTGGTGGTGTCCACCAGGACCCACGGCGCGGGCGGCAGCGAGGGCCGCTGGGCGCCGGGCGGGTGGGCGCTCACTGGCCGAACCCTTCCCAAGCGGCGGTGCTGGGCTGGGCGGAGTGAGCCTCATCGGCGACGACGAACTCGGCCGAGGGGGCACCGGTGGCGCGGTGGCGCACGATGGCCAGCAGGTCCTCCTCGGCGAAGCGGCCCGCCGCAGCGGCGACTCCCAGCGCGGCATCGACCTCACCCCGCCCGGCCAGCTCCACGGCGGCGGCCATCTTCGCCCGCACCCGGACCGCGCCCACGGCGGCGGCCTCGATCAGCCAGGCCTCGGCACCGGGCCCGAGCGCGAGGAACGCGGTCTCCGCCGGGCTGGTGGGTTTCGGGGCCGGTGGGCGGGGCGCCCCGGAGGGGTCTTGCGGGTGGCCAGGGTAGTGGGATAGTTCGATCCGCGGCCGTCCCGGGGTGGACAGGGCGTGCCGGGCCACCTCGACCAGCCCGGCCGGTGGTGCGGGTGCCCAGTCCGGGCGCAGCGGTAGCGCGCCCAGGTCGGCGACGATGACCAGCTCGTCCCCGGCCGCGCGGACCCACACCTCGGTGCCGACCAGCCCGGGCGGGGTGGAGTAGCGCACCGACCCGAACCGCACTCCTCTGGTCGGTGTTCACCAGCCGGGTCTCGCCCAGCGCGGCGGCATACGGTGCGGAGGGCAGCACATGCAGCCGCTCCCGCTCGACGATCAGCCGCTCGGCCGGGATGGCGCCGGTCTCCCGGTGCCGGCGGCCGTTCACCCCAGCACAGAACGCGTCGCAGGCGGTCTGCAGTGACCCCATGTCCGGGTAGGCCTCCAGCAGGTTGACCTCGGTGGGCACCAGATCGGCCTTCGCGATCCGCACGCTGGCTTCCGAGCCGCCCTTGGACTCCGGGTCGAACGGGACACAGGTCGCCACTTGCATCCCGTAATGCGCCCCGGCGGCCACGATCTCCGGGTGGCGCACCGGGATACGGGCGATGTGCTCCACAGTCACGGTCTTCTCGTTGTCGGTCAGCGCGTAGGTGGGTGCCCCGCCCAGCCGGCGCAGCGCGGTATCCAGGCAGGCCAGCAGCGTGGGCAGGGTGCGGTCCCAGGCCGGGATCACCACCTGGAACCGGGACCAGGCCAGCCACAGGCAAAACAGCAGCGTCGCCCGCGCCGGCCCGCCCGCCCACGGCACCATCGGGCCCACCCCCCAGTCGAACTGGCACCACATCCCCGGCTCAGTGATCCACGGCCGGTACGTCCGTCGGTGCCCCGACCGCCAGCGCGCCTTCGCCTGCGCCACCGCCCGCCGGGTCATCCGCTCATCCCCCGCGAACCCCACCGCGACCAGCCGCTCATGCACCACATCCGCCCGCACCTTTCCCCGCGAGCGCTCCACCCACTCCTCAACCTTGTCCGCGAACGGATCGATCAACCGCACCCGCCGCCCCGGCCCAGCCACCGGCAACCCCCGATCCCGCAGCTCCACAAGGCGGCGCACCGTCTTCGGGTCACACCCCGCCAACCCCGCCGCCGAGTGCGCACACCCCGTCAGGTCATACGCCTCAAGAATCTCCATGATCTCCCTGTCACCCTCCTTCACGGTCCCCCCAGCAGCCTCGGGTCCAACAACAACCCGGAGCACACCGCTGAGGGGACCACCCAGAACAGACCGACACACCGCCAGCCCAGACCGCCCCCAGGGAGATCAGCTGTCCGCAGAACGGGAGATGCGGTGTCCGCCTACAAGGAGAATGACGTGTCCGCTGTCACACCACTATCCATAGTGAGGATGACTCGCGACTCGGACAACCGATCTGTCCAGACTGCTACGACTACCCCGCACATATCGCGTTCAACTGGCACGCCCCCGAACTCTGGCGCCGCTTCACCATCGCCCTGCGCCGCGCCCTGGCCCAGATCGCGGGCCTGACGGCGGCCGAGTTTGGCCGGCGGTGCCGGGTGTCGTTTGTGAAGGTCGCGGAGTTCCAGCGCCGTGGCGTCGTCCACTTCCACGGGTTGATCCGGCTGGATGGTCCCGGCGAGTTCGACCCACCACGGATCGACATCGATACGGCCGGGCTGGCCGAAGCGATCCGGCAGGCCGTCGCCCACGTGCGGCTGACGGTCGGGATGCCGGACGGGTCTGGGCTGGTGCTGCGGTTCGGTGAGCATATCGACACCCAAACCGTCAACGCTGGCCCGACCGGCGAACTGACCCCGGAGCACGCCGCCCGCTACATCGCCAAATACGCCACCAAAAGTGCTGAAGACTTCGGTCTCGGTGACCGCCGCATCAGCCCAGAAACACTCCCACTGCTCGACGTCACTGACCACGTGGACCGGCTGGTCCGCATCGCGTGGCAGCTCGGCGAACACGAGACATATGACGGGTTACGCCGGTGGGTACATATGCTTGGCTTTCGCGGACACTTCGCGTCGAAAAGCCGCCGATATTCCACCACCCTCGGTGCGATCCGTGGTGAACGCCGCGCCTACCGACAACGCCAAGCCGCCGAACACATCCGCGAACTTCTGCCCGATGAGCAGGACACCACGCTCGTCGTCGCGCGGTGGGAGTTCGTTGGAGTCGGCTACCTCACCACCGGAGACACCGCCCTCTCCGCAGCCGCCCGAGCCCGCGAACAACGACACGCGGCACGAGAAGTGGCATAGGACCCAACACATGAGGACGGGACGGGAGCGACGGTGGCGGAGGAGTACCTGACCATTCCTGAGGTCGTTGCCGAGCTGCGCGTACCTCGATCAACTTTCTACTACTGGCGCCAGCTCGGACGTGGACCAAAAGCGCTCAAGCTACCCAACGGCGATGTCCGCATTCGGCGCCGTGACCTGGATTCCTGGTTATCTAACTTGGAGGAGTGTGTGAAATGAGTAGCTACGAATTTCGGATGTGGGGCATCCGGAAACGCGACCGGCAGAAACCATATCAAGTCAGATGGTTAGTCGCCGGCCGCTCACACGCGGAAACCTTTATGACTCGCGCGCTAGTCGAGTCATTCCGCGCTGAACTCATGGCGGCCGCCCGCGCCGGGGAAGCATTCGACGAGGTCACTGGGTTGCCGGAATCCAGGGCGCGGGATGTGTCGTGGTTCGACCATGCGGTCTCCTACGTAGATACCAAGTGGCCAAGAGCGGCAGCAAAGTCACGGAAGTCCATCGCTGAAGCGTTAACGACGGTGACCATGGCCCTGCTACTGCCCCGGCGTGGCCGACCCGACGATGCCCTAATCCGTCGCGCGTTGTTCGGATGGGCATTCAACACCGGGCGCCGAACCACCGGCACACCACCCACCGAGGTCGCTGACGCGCTCGCCTGGGTATCCCACGCGTCCCGGCCGGTGTCCTCGCTGCGCGATCTGGCCGTGATCCGCAGTGTGCTCGATGCGCTCACCGTGCGTCTGGATGGCAAGCCCGCCGCAGCGACCAGCGGCTACCGCAAGCGCGCGGTGTTCTACAACGCGCTCGGGCTCGCGGTCGAGCGACGGTTGTTACCGAGTAACCCGGTGGACCTGGTGCAATGGACCGCACCCGACGTAGCGGAATCGGTGGACCGCCGGGTCGTAGCCAGCCCGGCACAGGTCCGCGCGCTGCTCGATGCAGTGCGGCGATAGCCTCGCCGGGGGGAGTACCTGGTGGCTTTCTTCGGGTGCCTGTACTACGCGGGCATGCGACCAGCCGAAGTCGTGGCCCTGCGAGCAGGCGACTGCGAACTGCCCGCCTCGGGCTGGGGACGACTCCAACTCGCCCGCTCGCAACCCTGGGCCGGGCAGGAATGGACCAACAACGGCCAAGCCCGCGACCATCGCGCGCTCAAACGCCGAGCACCCAACACCATCAGGACCGTGCCCATCCCCACCGAGCTAGTCAGCCTGCTCCGCACACACCTGGACACCTTCGGAACCGGAGAAGCCGGAGCAGCGTTCCGCAACGAACGCGGCGGACCATTCAACGAGGCCAGCGCCCGACGAGCCTGGGCCAGAGCACGACTCTCGGTGCTCACCGAGGAACAGGTCCACTCACCGCTGGCGCGCCGACCTTATGACTTGCGGCACGCCGCGGCCTCGCTCTGGCTCAACAACGGTGTCTCCGCCACCGAGGTCGCCCGGCGACTCGGTCACGACGTGGCGGTGCTACTCAAGATCTACGCCAACTGCATCGACGGACAGGAGGACACGATCAATGACCAGATCACGGCCGCTCTCACGACCGATCACGACCATGAGACACTGCCTGCGGCACCAGCCGTGCAGCACACGGCCCAGCCAACCTCGCGGACCAGACGCGGACCAGAGCCAGAACGGTAGGCTCCGGACGCGGCGAAGCCGCAGGTCAGCCCTCGTAGCTCAGGGGATAGAGCATCGGTTTCCTAAACCGTGTGTCGCAGGTTCGAATCCTGCCGGGGGCACCACCACTCACCAGGAGAAACCAGCCTTGAACAGCACAAACGCCGGTCAAGGCGGATCTTGCGTTCTGCCACTGTCTGCTGTCATCAGGCCCCGTCTGCCACTGTTCGCGAAACCATCACGAAACGGAGAACAGCCCTGGGGACCCCTGTGGATCAACCCGTACGACCCCGTCACGTCACTTCCGCTGACGGCTGGCTGAAAATGATCACCTGTGAGGCCCAGTTTGGAAGGCTGCGCCCACTGCGCCCTCAGTGGCCTCGATCGGTGGTCAGGTCCGGTCACAGTGCCCCGCTGGTGACCGTGGTTGACCGGTGTTAATGGCACGCTAATGGCACACGCGGGGTATTGACTTGCCGCAGGACGGAGGCGGGGAGCGGGTATCCCGTCGCGTTGGCGAGCTTGTCTCGTAGCAGGCCTGGGGTAGAGGGTCCAGCTGGAGCACCCGACGCGCTGAACGAGCTGGACCCTCTACCCCAGGCCTGCTACGCCTCCGGCGCCGACGTGACGGGATACCCGCTCCCCTGGTGACCCACCATTATCCGGGGCCGGTCGTGGAGCCATCCCGGAGCGAGGCCCGCCGGAGGCGCCTGCGTTTGGTTGGGAGCTTGGGAATCTCGCTACCGTCCTAGGTGATGGCCGCTGACCTGCGCCTGGCCTGTGCCTCGGTGCGCCGTAGGTGACCGTTATTGACCGCTCCTTACAGCACGCGGACAGCACGACGATGGTTGTTCTGCTCGGATGAAAGGGGGGGCCGAAGCGGGTATCCCGTCGCGTCGGCGGGCTCGTCCTGAAGCAGGCCAGGCGCAGGGGTCGACGTGGAGCACCCGACGCTGAACGACCTCGACCCCTGCGCCTGGCCTGCTACACCTTCGGCGCCGACGGGACGGGATATCCGCGCCCTTGGTGACCCATTACTCTCGCGTCCAGTCCTGGGGCCATCCCGGAGCGAGGGCCGCCGGAGGCGCCGGATTGTTGATCTCGAATTCGGTTGTATTCTTCTGTGTGAATGCTGATTGGCCGTGCGTCCGCTTGATTGAGAAGTGTCGTTGCGTGCCGCTGAACTGGGCGACGTGCCGGTATGGATCGGCCCGTGTGGCCTCGCCCTGTCGCTTCCGCTGACGGTTCACTGGCGATGATCACGTGTCCGGTGTGGTTGTGCTGCTCGTGGTCGCGAGTGAGGGGGTGGGATGCTGGGTGTCATGTCTCGGCCGCGGCGGGTGTTTGTGAGTCATACCTCGGAGTTGGCGCGGTTTCCGGTGGGGCGGTCGTTTGTGGCGGCGGCGCAGCGGGCGGTGTCTCGGGCCGGCGACGCTGTTGTTGAGATGGCGTATTTCGGGCCGAGGGAGCAGCGGCCGGCGCAGGTGTGTTGGGATGCGGTGTTGGGCGCGGATGTGTATGTGGCGGTGGTGGGGTTTCGCTACGGCTCGCCGGTGGCTGATCGCCCGGAGTTGTCCTACACGGAGTGGGAGTTCCAGGCGGCCAGCGATGCTGGGTTACCACGCCTGGTGGTGCTGCTGGGTGAGGAGGCTGAGGGCCCGAGGGATCTGTTCGTCGATCAGCACTATGGGGCTCGGCAGGAGGCATTCCGGGCGCTGCTGAGCGAGAGTGGGGTGACCACGGCAACGGTCACGACCCCGGAGGGGCTCAGCGAAGTGCTTTTTGCGGCGTTGCGGGATCTGCCGCATTCGCGGTCGGAGGATGCGCTGGCGGGGCGGGTGTGGAACGTGCCCGCTCGCAGCCCGGTGTTCACTGGGCGGGAGGAGCTGCTCACCGCGCTGCATACCGCTCTAGAAGAGGGGCGCCCGACGGCGGTGGTGCAGGCTTTGCACGGGATGGGCGGGATCGGGAAGACCGCGCTGGCCATCGAGTACGCCCACCGTCATGGGGCCGAGTACGAGGTGGTGTGGTGGGTCCCTTCGGAGGAACCAGCGCTGGTGGCTGACCGGCTGGCTGAGCTGGCCCACGCCCTGGGTGTGGCGGCTGTCACCGACCCGGTGACGGTGGCGGTGGGGCGGTTGCTGGGGGTGTTGCGGGAGCGGGACCGGTGGCTGCTGGTCTTTGACAACGCTGAGGATCCGGCGGCGTTGGCTCCTTATGTGTCGGGGGGTGGTGGACATGTGGTGATCACCTCCCGGAACCCCGGCTGGGATGAGCTGGCTAGTCCGGTGGGAGTGGATGTTTTCGACCGGGATGAGTCAATCACGCTGCTGCGCCACCGGGCCTCGCGGTTGACCGAGGGTGAGGCGGGGCGGGTCGCGGAGGCCTTGGGGGATTTGCCGCTGGCGCTGGTCCAGGCTGGGGCGTACCTGGCCGACACCGCCACCGGTGTGCAGGACTACCTCATCCTGCTGGCGGAGCAGACCACGGAGTTGCTGGCTCACAGGGCGTCTGCCACGTATCCGGTATCGCTGGCCGCCAGTGTCCAGATCGCTCTGGACCGGCTGTCGGCCGAGTCTCCGGCTGCGTTGCAGCTTCTTTGTTTGGCCGCTTACCTGGCGCCGGAGCCGATCCCGGGGAGCTTGTTCACCACCCGCCCCGCCCAGCTGCCCGAGTCGCTGGGGATCGTGGCCGGGGATCCGTTGGCGTTCACCGCGCTGATCCGGTTGTTGCGCCGGTATGGGCTGGCCCGGGTCGAGTCGGCGACCCTGGTGGTGCATCGGTTGCTCGCCGCGATCCTGCGCGCCCAGCCCCACCAGCAACCCGACCTGCCTACCCTGGTGGTTCGGTTGCTGCGTGGTGCGGTCCCGGCTGAGGATCCGCAGGAGAACCCGCCGGTCTGGCCGGTGTGGCGTCAGCTTCTGCCGCACGTCTTGATCGCCACCGACTCTCACCGTACCCTTACCGGGGTCGAGGAGGACGTGGCCTGGCTGCTTGACCGCGCCGCTGGGTATCTGCAGACCCGGGGGGAGCTCGCCCCTGCTCGGCCGTTGTTTGAA
Organism: Pseudonocardiaceae bacterium; assembly: GCA_050699715.1. Lineage (GTDB taxonomy): Bacteria > Actinomycetota > Actinomycetes > Mycobacteriales > Pseudonocardiaceae. The sequence continues at coordinate 21,863 of JBOHFR010000002.1, read as the reverse complement.
CGTGCCCGGGACCTGCGCTGCTCCTTGCTTGGCGAGGACCATCCCGACACCCTGCAAACGGCCAACCGTCTCTCCTTCAACTTGTCGGAGTTGGGGCGCTATGAGCAGGCTCGTCAGCTCGGTGAGGACACCCTGGCCCGCTGCCGCCGAGTCTTGGGCGAGGATCACCCCGACACCCTGCGCGCGGCCTACATCCTCGCCCTCGCTCTGTGGGATTTGGGGCAGTATGAGCGGGCTCGTGAGCTCGGTGAGGACACCCTGGCCCGCTGCCGGCGGGTCCTGGGCGAGGACCACCCCGACACCCTGCGCGCGGCCTACATCCTCGCCCTCTACCTGTGGGAGTCAGGGCGGTATGAGCGGGCTTGCGAGTTCGGTGAGGACGCCTTGGCCCGCTGTCGGCGGGTCCTGGGTGAGGATCACCCCGACACCCTGCGCTCAGCTTTCATCCTTGCCCTCGCCCTGTGGGCGTTGGGGCGGTATGAGCGGGCTCGTGAGCTTGGTGAGGACACCCTGGCCCGCTGCCGCCGGGTCCTGGGCGAGGACCACCTCACCACCCTGCGTGCGGCTTACATCCTCGCCGCCGCCCTGTGGGCGTTGGGGCGGTATGAGCGGGCTCGTGAGCTTGGTGAGGACACCCTGGCCCGCTGCCGCCGGGTCCTGGGCGAGGACCACCCCGACACCCTGCACTCGGCTTACATCCTCGCCGCCGCCCTGGCGGAGTTGGGGCGGTATGAGCGGGCTCGTGAGCTTGGTGAGGACACCCTGGCCCGCTGCCGCCGGGTCCTGGGCGAGGACCACTCCACCACCCTGCGCGCGGCCTACCTCCTCGCCGCCACCCTGCGGGAGTTGGGGCGGTATGAGCAGGCTTGTGAGCTCGGTGTGGCCACCCTGGCTCGCTGTCGGCGGGTCCTGGGTGAGGATCACCCCGAAACCCTGCGCGCGGCCCTCGTCCTTGCCGCCACCCTGCGGGAGGTGGGGCAGTATGACCGGGCTCGCGAGCTTGGTGAGGACGCCTTCACCGGCTTGCGCCGGGTCCTGGGCGAGGACCACCCCGAAACCCTGCGCGCGGCCCACAGTCTCGCCGCGCTGGCAAATCTGGGTGAGCACGACCAGGCCCGTCGGAGAGAAGAGTGAATCAAGTTCCGGTGTGGGAGAGGACCCGCCTATCGGGCGTCCCCTCCGCTCGTGCGCGAGGTCTCTGCCATTCGTCGGCGCGCGGGGCAGATGATGATCGGTGCGTCATCGGAAGCGGAGCCACCCCGGCATGGTTGGGCGTGACGGCTGCTGACGATTGTCCCCTGGGGCTGGGCACCGAGGTGCCGCGTGTGGTTCCTCGGGCTGATCGGGACGTGTGCGGCGGCGCCCGGTTGGTACTGGACCGTCCGGCCGGGCCGCGACCGAGCACGGCCCGCCAGGGCCGCGCGCAGTGTCGTGGTTCGGGCCGGACGGCCCAGTGAACCACGACACGAGTCAGGTGCGCCGCCACAGGCGGCGCCTTGATCCCATAGAGGCGAATTCGGCAGCGCACGAACCTTGTTTGTGGTGGACGTGGAGGTGGGGTGTCGGGTTATCGGTCGGAGATCGACGTGTAGAAGGACGTAATGATGTCGTTGAGGGCGTTGATCGCTGGGTCGTGACCGAATTGTGTGCGGGCTTCGTGGTATAGCTCGTCGGTGATCATGGTCAGGCTCTTGATGGATTTCCGGTCGGTCTCGAATGCCTTGCGTGCCCAGTCAGTGGCACAGTCGATGTCGCCGTCTCGCAGGGACACGATCGCGAGGGTGAGGCGGGCTTCGGTGGCGCGCATGGGGCTGCGGTCGCTGCCGTCTGGCCGTTCGGATAAGCGGAGGACTTCGTGGGCGTGCTCGGCGGCGCGGGTGTTGTCGCCCTCGATGCGGTAGCAGTCCATGGCGTAGAAGTCCCATTTGGCGGGGTCGATGATGAAGTGGTTTTCTGGCCGAGTGGGGTGCTCGTGGCCGTCCAGCAAGCGGAAACCCTGGTCGAGGGCGTGACGGACCTCGCTGCGGTTGCCCATGCGGGCGTGGGCTTTGGCGGTTTGGGCGGCGAGTTGCACGGCCACCGAGGCGTGGGGTGCGGCTGTGATGCCGGCGTCGGCGTAGTCGAGGACGGATCGGAGGCGGCCTTGGGTGAGGGCGAACCAGGCGCTCATCTCCAATGACCAGGCGATGATGTCGCCGTGGCCGGCTTCCCTGCCGAGTTGGGCGGCGGTGGTGCGGGCGGTCTCGGCGTGCCGGGCCAGGCCCAGATCGTAGTTCACGCAGCCGATCAGCAGCGAGAGCCACCCGGCGATGACCAGCAGTTCCCGATGCTCGCTGAGCCGGGTCCGTCCCTCCAGCAGGCTCTGGACGTCTTCGAGCTGGTGGTGGGCGTCTGCGCGGAGGTCCTCGGGGCGGCGGGAGACGTATTCGCAACACAACTGCTCGGTGATGACGGTGAGGTGATCGATGGTGTCGCGGCCGACGTCGGTGCGGTGGATCTTCCGCACGAGATCACTGAAGGCCAGTGGATCACGTCCCGGGTGGACCAGTTCAGCGCTGGATGTTCGCGCGCTGGCGTAGGCCGTGAGGAGTTGGCCGTTGGCGCCCAGTGCCTGGTCCAGGCGTTGGATGGTCGCCTCGTCGGGGAGGAACAGGTTCTTTTCGGTGCGGCTGATCTGGCTTTGACTCCAATTTGACTGTTTCGCCAGGTCAGCTTGGGTGAGACCGGCCTTGGCGCGCAGCTGGTGCAGCGTGTCACCAAAGGTCCGCACGGGCCTGGTCCCCTCCCGAATATGCGCATGTCATGCGCGCATCCCGCATCTGGTGGCGCGCTGGCCAGCCTAGCCCGCAAGCTACATCCGGCGGGTAGTCACCCACCAACGAGGCAAAAGACAAGGAGCACATCATGGCGTTGCACGTGGTAGTTCAGCCGAGGTTTGGCGATACGGCCCGGGTCACGACCGAAGCGACCGGCCGCCCACAGCTTGTGGCGGATATTGGTGCCGGTGGCACGTTGTCGGTGCAGGTCGATGACGAGCTGGGCGGCGTCGAGCTTGCGGCGCAGTTCGCCCGTGAGCTTGCCACCGCCGCGTTGCGGTTCGCGCAGCGATGCGCGGAATTGATGCCGGGTCCGGTTGTTGTTGTGCCGGCGGCACTGGGGGATGGCGGGGCCAGCAACGGCGCGTGACCTGATTCGACCGTGGGGAGGAGAGGGGGCAACCGACATGAGCACGCAACCCCAGGGAAGCCACAGTCCGGGAGTGAGTGACGCGGAGTGGCAAGCGTTGGTGAGGGCTGTGCGGGACATGGCGGAGAAGGTCTCTGGGCTCAGTCGTCGGATGGCGGCGATGGAGCAGCAGGTGAGCTCGCGCGGTTGGCAAGCGTCCGCTCCACAACGGTCATCCGCGCGGTGAGGTCGTCCACTGACCTGCTGACCTGGTTCAGCAGGTCGAGGAGCTGGGATGGGGAGAGGGATTCCTCGGTGCTGGGTTGGCGGAGCACGTACGCGCCCTTGCCCTGTCGAGACACGACAAGGCCGTCGGACACGAGTTGGCGGATCGCGTCCCGGGCGGTCATGACAGCGATGCCGTACCGGTTGGTCAGTTCCGCCAAGGTCGGGAGCTGGGCACCCGGCTCGTATGTGCCGGTGGCGATCGCGTGTCGCAGATCGTCGGCGACGCGCTGGTATGCGGGCCGTGGGTCAGCCTGGTCCATCTCCATAGCGCAACCGTACCGCCTGAGCTAGCAAAGCCATAGATCACCCGATCGGGGCAAGCAGGAGATGGCGCAGGCCAAGTTTAGTAGCTAACATGACAAAGACGTATTAATTGTCTTGGCTGGTGTCGAGACAGAAGATCACGAACAGGAGGGTTGAGCATGGGAGCGCCGAAGTATGTGCGGTTCTCGGTGGACTTCGAGGAGTGGTTTCCACTGGGGCTGTACCTGGTCGGTGAGATCCAGGCGGTGAGTGAGTACCAGTCGCAGGAGGATCGGGCGCGCAACCGCCCGGTGCGGCCTCGGACCGACGAGGTGACGGGGCGTCCGCTGTTCCGGGGGACGTTCGCGGATCCTGCGGCGGAGAAGGACCGGGAGAAGTCGGTCACGGTGGAGTTCGCGTGCGCGCATCAGCCGGTGCCACCGTCTGCGGTGACGGGGGTGCCGTTTCGGCCGGTGGTGTTGGAAGGCATGACCGTCCAACCCCGCGCGGAGGCGTCCGGTCAGGCCAAGTGGCTCACCTGGGTAATCCGGGCCACCGGCATGACCGCCCCGGCCATCGGCACCACGACCAGCACGTCGGCCGGTCGGGGCAGCGGTGGGGCTGGCGCGGGTGTGAAGGCGGCGGCGTGAGTGACCCAGCGCAAGCCGGGGGTGAGGGCTGGTGCTGGCCGGGACTTAACGCCGGTGCCGGCTGGCGGGAGCTGCGTCCCGGGGAGAAGACCCTGGTGCTGTTCCTCAATCCCATCAGCCTCGCCGTGGCCATGCCGCCCTTGCCCGAGGGTGAGATCGCCCTAGCCCAGTTCTGCCGGCTCCTCGCCCAGACAGCACGCGACCTCGCCACCGCATCCGACTGCGGCATGGCCATCACCACTGGTGATGAGTCATCACACCACCAGCCCAGAAAACCGGAGGGAACCGAGGGTTGCGGTGGAAGACCGGAATAAGTGTCTCACGCAATCAAGGAAAGGGAATCATGATGAACTGGGATAGTTATTACACCAACGGCCCGAACAAGCACCGTCGTAGGGCGATACCGGCGACGTGTGGGATGCACCGGGGTCCGATCGGTTTCGCGAATTTGTTGGTGAGCATGCACGGCGGGATGATTGTGCTCGACCCGCACGTCACCGGTGAATGCGTGATCGCCCTCGATGAGGACGGTGGCAAGACACTGCGCAACATCTTGACGGAATGGCTGGGGTGATGCGCTGGCGTGAGCGGTGGGTTGAGTTCCGTGAGCTGCAAAAGAAACGACGAGCGCGAGTCCGCCTGACCTTCCAGAAATGCCGCAAATGCAAAGGCTCCGCGCTGCTCCCGGTCAACCAGGAACGCCCGCTCTGCGGTCGCTGCCGGACACCCGAACAACCACCCACCCCACGATGAAAGGCGCCGACCTTGCCCACAACCCCCACCCCAAGACCTCCCACAACTCTAACTCAACCACTCACGAGGCGAGGTGTGACCTGATGCTGGTAGCAGCCAAAGTGACCGACGGAGCACGAGCGGAAATCATCCAGGACACAGGGACACTGCTGACAATCAGCATCCCCAACGGACTGCTGCCCGTCCACCTGATTGTCGACCCCCCCGGGGCGGCACGACTGGTCCGCATGCTCAGCGACTACGCGAACAAAGCCACCCCACCAGCGTGACCCATCGAGAAAACCCCCACCCGTCCACGCAACGCGAAAGGAGTGTGACGTCAACGCGCACACAATGACACCACCGAAGTAAGAAAAATTTCATTGAGAGACCGTCCACGGGCCACCAGGGGTCCCGTGGCGAGCACACCTGTGCTCACCAGCCGATACCGGAACCAGGCGCAGAAGCGGAATGGCTGCCAACCTCGCCGCTCCTGCGCTGTCCACTCAGGAGTGAACAATGACAACTCTAAACACACCCACACCCCCCACGCCAAGCAGGGTCACCCGAAAAAACACCCACACCAGCGGATGGTGCCCGCGCTGCCACCGCATCGGCGCCTTCACGCCGGATTCGATCGTGTGCGACCGGTGCACCAACGCACGGCCCTCGATCCTTACCGTGACCATCACAGTCACCCTCCCCGCAGCCGGGGGTGAGCGGTGATGGACGCGCACACGATCGGAGTGCTGCTGCTGGCTGGGGCGGGCTGGGGCGTGACGGTGTGGGTGTTGCACAAGATCGGCACAGCCCTCCTCGCCATGGTCGAAACACTGGCCGCCGTAGCGGTGGTGTTCGTCGCACTGTGGTGGCTACTCAAAGCCCTGGTATGGCTGCTCACCCAGACCGTGACCCGCTGGCGAACCAGCCTGACCGTCCTCACCCTGGCCGCGTGGTGGCACGGGTGGGGCTGGCTATCCCTGGCCCTCACCCTCACCGCGACCACCCTGGCGCTCGCGCTGTGGTGGTGGATTGATGTCTGGTCCTTCGACACGTGGGTGGGTCGGTGGATGCGGGCCTGGTGGCAACGCTGGACGATCTACACCCCGAAGCTGCCCGGGTGGCTGCACGCCTGCGGCCTGAGCGTCACCGACGCCACCACCCCCGTCCTGGTGACGATCACCCTGGTGGGACGCACCAGGACCCGCCGTGACCAGCACCAGCCAAACAGTCGGGTGCCCAAGGTCCTGGGAGTGCGCTCCGGTGCCTCCTGGGATGAGGTCCGGGTCCGGTTGGTACCGGGGCAGAAACCGGAAGACTTCGACAGGGCGACCCGGGCGTTGGCCTGCGCCCGGGGGGTAGCCCGCTGCCAGATCCGGGAGCTGACCGCGAATGTCGTCTCGATCGATTTCCAGCGCCGCGACCTGCTCACCGCCCCCGTGGCCTGCCCCGACCTGACGACCCTGGCCATCCTGGGGGGTGAGGCGGTGGATTTACACCGGGTCTGGGCTGGTCGCACCGAGTACGGCCAGGACTGGCACCTGCCCTTGACGGGTTCGGCCAGCCACACCCTGATTGCTGGCGCCACCGGGGCGGGCAAGAACTCAGTGATGTGGTGCCCACTGGTCTCCATCGCCCCCGTGATCCGTGACAGGCTGGTGCGGGTGTCGGGGATTGACCCCAAGGGCATGGAACTGGCCTACGGGCGGGGCATCTTCCACCGCTACGCCGTCACCGGCACCGAAGCACTCACCGTGCTCGATGACCTGCTCGACGTGATGCAAACCCGGAAAACAGAATTCGCTGGCCGGGTCCGCACCGTGCCCATCAGCCCCGAGCACCCGTTGGAGCTGCTGGAGTTCGATGAGATCGGGGCGCTGACCAAATACACCGACCGCAAAACCCGCGACGCCATCACCGAACGCGTCGCCCTGCTGACCACCCAAGGCCGGGCGTTGGGATTCACCGTACGCGGCTATGTGCAGGAACCCACCAAAGACACCGTGCCCGTCCGGGATTTGTTTCCCCGCCGGATTTGCCTGCGGGTTACCGCCAAATCCCACGTCGCCATGGTCCTTGGTGATCAGGCTTACGAGCGGGGGGCGTGGGCCAACCGGATCGGGGAAGGTGAGGCCGGTGTCGGGTACGTGTTCGGTGAAGGCATCCGCGAACCCCTACGCATCCGGGCCGGCTGGGTCCCCGACGAGACGATCAAACACCTCGAAGCGTTCGTCACCAGTCCGTTGACCCAGGGCACTGCGGTGCTGCCCCTTTCCCCGGCAACCGCAGCATGACCACCACCCCCATCACCGACCCCGCAACCGCTCACCAGAGGAGGAATCGCGTGCTCACCATCACCGTGATCGATCTGCTGGACTCCCTCCGGGCCCATCTGAGCAGCTGTGATCTACCCGCGCCGTGTGCGGTGAACGTCACGACGTTCTCTGGTGGACCGAGTGTCAGCGCGCAGATCGCCTGCCGCGCCTCACGCGAGACCGCCGCCGGGTTGCTGGCCTGGGCGGACACCCTCACCGGCATCACCGCTGAAGCCTGGCGAGTACCCACCGGCGGCTCCGTGCACCTCTCCGTCACCGGACACCTACCCGACGGGGTGTCCCTCCGAATCTATGGCGCCGTGCCATGCACCGAACACGGGCTCGGCGCCGATCTGGCACCCGATGCCGCCGCCACCATCCCCCTCGCGGCACTGCGCCACCTGGCCACCGATACGGAGGGCACTCGCTGATGAGCACCACCCAACCCATCAGCCTGGACATCGCCCGGATGACCCGGGCACAGCGGGCCGCGCTCCCGCTGAGCACCGATGTCGCTCAAGCCCTGGCCGAACAACACGGCGTCTGCACCCGACCGCTGGCGATGCGCCGGATCGACACCACCACCGGCCGCATCGAGGTCGTCCCGGTCCCCTGCGGATCCACCCGGGAAGACCAGTGTCACCCCTGCTCGGAGAAGGCACGGCGATTGCGGATGGCCCAATGCCGCGAAGGCTGGCACCTGGAAGCGGAACCGATCACCGAGCGGGCCGCCCCGACCGAGGACCACACGGCGCTGATGGCCACTCGGGCCGATCTCGTCGCGGCCTACGCCGAATGCCGAGACACCGGTGACGAGGCCTCGTGTGAGCAGATCGCCGAGTCCGTGGCCGAACTCGACACCGAATTGCGCGCTCTGGGCGTACGCGGCCGGCTCACCCCGTTGGACCCACCACCCCATCCGGTCAAGCGCTCGACCCGGCGCCGCCAAGACGCCCCGGACCTGCCCCGCCGACCCGTCGAACACCGCACCCTGGGACGGGTGTTCGCCGGGCGCTACCGGCCCTCGACCTTCTTGACGCTGACCCTGGACTCCTACGGCCGGGTTGATGGTGACGGCGCGGCGGTGGACCCGGATCGCTACGACTACCGGCGGGCCGCTCGGGACGCGATTCATTTCCCGGCGTTGCTGGACCGGTTCTGGCAGAACACCCGACGCTGCGTGGGGTGGGAGGTGCAGTACTTCGGCACCGTCGAACCCCAAAAACGCGGCGCCCCGCACTTCCACGCCGCCATCCGGGGGGCGATCCCCCGCGCCGCGCTGCGGGCCATCGCTGCGGCGACGTATCACCAGGTGTGGTGGCCCGCTCATGACCGGATCGTCTACACCAATGAGCGGTTACCAGTGTGGGATACCCGGGCCAAGGCCTTCACCGACCCCGACACCGGCCACCCCCTGCCGACCTGGGAGCAGGCCTGTGAGGAACTCACCGAACCCGCGCACGTCGTCCGCTTCGGCGAACAGGTGCACGTCAAAGGAATCCTCGGCGGCACCGAAGAAGCCGGCCGCCACATCGGCTACCTCACCAAATATTTGACCAAAAGCATCGGCCACGCCGCCGGCCTCGACGAGACCGCCACCGATCGGCAGCGCGACCACGCTCACCGGTTGCACGCCGAACTGAGCATCACGCCGTGCTCGCCGCGATGTGCGGTCTGGCTGCTCTACGGCATCCAACCCCACGGCGCCCGACACACCATGACCCCCGGACACTGCAAAGGCAAAGCCCACAAACCCGAACACCTCGGCATCGCCGGACGCCGCGTCCTCGTCTCCCGCAAATGGTCCAACAAAACCCTCGACGACCACCGAGCCGAGCGAAGCGAATTCGTTCGGCAACTCCTCGAACAAGCCGGCATCCACCCCGCGAACGGCCCCCAGGACAGTCCGTACCTGTGGGAACGCACCGCACCCACCGACCCCGACGTCCCACCCCGACCCGTCCTACTGCTCCACGCCATCGCGGAACGACAGCGATGGAAAGCCGAATACACCGCCGCCCAACACGCCACCAGCAGCCCACCACCCGACCAAAACTGTTCGGCAACCAGCGATCAAGCCGCCTGAGACAGGATGGGGTGAGGTCACCGCACTACACCGGTGCGACGTGGCGCCTGATGGGAGCTGGGCGCGCGGATGATCACGGTGCCGGCAGTGATCCGGCCTGAGCTGCTGGCACACCTGGGGGATGTCGTCGCGCCCGGCCCACCATCTGACGTCGCCACTGTTTCGGCAACTCCACAAGCAGCGTAACCACAGGGGGAAGGCGAACCCATGAGCAGCAAGCCACCGGAGAAAGTTCGGGAGCTGGCCCCGCTGATGAGTGTTCCGGAGATCCTGGCGGCGCTGGGCGGGTCCGTGTCACGCGACACCTTCTACAAATGGCGACAAACCGGGAAAGGACCCCACTGCTTCACCCTCCCCAACGGCGAACTCCGATGCACAGTAACCGACTTCACTAAATGGCTTGATGGACTACAAGGAGCGGCAGCATGACCACAACGTTCAAGGTACGGTTCTGGGAGATCGCGGACTGGACGAAGTCGAAAGACAAGAAGAAAAAGAAGGGTCGTCCCTACGGCGTCCGATGGGTGACGGAACACAAGCCGCACTCGGAGTGGTACTCCACCAAGGCACTCGCGAACAGCCGGCGAGCGGAGCTGATGCAAGCAGCGCGTGATGGCGAACCGTTCGATGTCGAGTCCGGTTTGCCCGTGACCGAGGTGAAACGGCGAAACTCGCTGTCCTTCGTCGAATTCGCCCAGTCCTACATGGACATGAAATGGCCGGACGCGGCAGCAAAGACACGTACCAGCACCGTGGACGCACTGGCTACAGCCGGCACCGCGTTCGTTCGCGACGCTGGTGGCAAGCCGGAAGCGACCGACCTTCGCCGAGTGCTGACCTCCACGCTGCTGCCACCAACGACGCGAAACGATGACTTGTCACCGGAAGATCGAGAGACCGTGGCCTGGATCGTTCGGCACTCGCGTCCAATGTACGACCTCACCGACATGGTGGCGATGCGGGACATACTGGACGCCCTGGCGACGAAGCTGGATGGCAAGAGCGCAGCAGCCACGGTGTACCGGCGCAAGCGAGCGGTCCTGTTCAACATGCTGTCCTACGCCGTCGAGCGGGAACTGCTGCCGGACAACCCGATGACCAAGGTCAAAAGGACCGCTCCCAAGATCGTCGATGCAGTGGACCCGCGCGTAGTGGCCAACCCCGCCCAGGTCAGGCAGTTGTTGACGGCAGTAACTTACGTCGGCCAGCGCAACCAAGACCGAGGCGCGCATCTGGCCGCCTTCTTCACGGTGGGCTACTACGCTGCGGCACGACCAGCCGAAGGATTAGCGCTTCGGGAGCAGGACTGCACGCTCCCCACGCAAGGCTGGGGAGAACTAGCACTCGGTGAGTCCCGACCAGCGGCGGGGAAACGGTGGACGGACTCCGGGGAAGTACACGACCGGCGGGGCCTGAAACACCGGGGCGTCAAAGACGTGCGCATGGTGCCGATTCCCCCTGTGCTGGTGGACATCCTGCGCCATCACCTGGACACCTACGGCACGGGGCCGGATGGCCGGCTGTTCCGCTCCCCCAACGGTGGTGTGGTCGGATCGTCCACGTACTACCGGGTATGGACGCAAGCACGGACATACGCGCTCACGCCCGCCCAGGTGGCGTCCCCTCTTGCGGGGCGACCGTACGACCTGCGGCATGCGGTGGTGTCGCTGTGGCTGAACCGGGGTGTCCCGGCGCCCGAGGTTGCCCAGCGGGCCGGCCACTCGGTGGACGTGCTACTCAAGGTTTACGCAAAGTGCATCGAGGGCGACCGAGTGAAGATCAATAAAGTGGCTGAGGATGCGTTCGCCGAGTAGAACACGACCCGCGACGAACAACCCTGAGAGATGCCAGCAGCGCGCAACGCGAAACGGATGCGAAATGGGCAGGAGTCCGGCCTCCAACGAACCAAGCAAAACAGCACGTCACACGCTACACACAGCCTGTTACTGACGAACCATTCCTAAACCGTGTGTCGCAGGTTCGAATCCTGCCGGGGGCACCACCACTGAACAGCGAAAATGCCGAGGAGATCTCAGTAGCCGGTAGGCTCGTGACACTGTTCATGACGCAAAGCAGGCTATGCTGGAGTCATGGCGCGTGCGGCTGGCCAGCAGAGACGGCAGCGCGGAAGCATCGACGAGCTTCTCAGCGGCGCTCTGCGCGTCCGTGTCTATGCCGGTGTCGACCCTGTCACGGGGCGTCGGCACGACCTGATCGAGATCATTCCGGCCGGGCCAGGTGCTGAGCGGCGGGCTGAAGAGGCACGGGTCCGGCTCTTGGCCGAGATCCAGGAGCGTCGCAACCCGCGGACCAGTGCGACCGTCGATCAACTGCTGGATAAATACCTCGCCCTGCACAACGGGGGCAAGACGACCCTGAACACCTACCGCTTGTACGCCGACAAGCACGTCCGCCCCTTCGTCGGCCACGTCAAGGTCAGCGCACTTGAGGCCGACGTGGTCGACTCCCTCTACGCGGAGCTTCGGCGCTGCCGCGAACACTGCAACGGTCGTCCGTTCGTTGAGCACCACACCCAGGGCGAGCACGACTGCAACCAGCGCTGCGGCCCACACCAATGCAGGCCACTGGCGGACGCGACGATTCGACAGATTCACTTCCTGCTCAGCGGTGCCTACAACCGGGCGGTCAAGTGGCGCTGGGTATCGCGCAACCCCATCAGCCAGGCCGACCCGCCAGCCTCCCCGAGCCCGGATCCAGAGCCGCCAAGCCCCGAGGAGGCGGCACAACTGCTGCGGGAGGCGTGGAAGGACCCGGACTGGGGCGCCCTGGTCTGGCTCGCCATGACGACCGGCGCTCGTCGCGGTGAGCTGTGCGCCCTGCGATGGAAGCACGTCGACTTGGTCAACGGCATGCTCACCTTGCGCCGCAGCATCGCCCAGAATGGTACCGCGACCGAAGAGAAAGACACCAAAACCCACCAGCGCCGACATGTGACTCTGGATCCGGAGACCGTCAGTGTGCTCACCGATCACTGGAGCCTGTCTAAAGGTCGCGCGGTCGAACTCGACGTGGCACTCGGTCAGGAGGCTTTCGTCTTCTCGAACACTCCGGACAGCAGCACTCACCTCGTACCCTCGTCGGTCACTCAGCGATATCGGCGGATGGCGGAACGCGCCGGAATCGACACGCACCTGCATAACCTGCGGCATTACTCGGCGACCGAACTCATCGCCGCCGGAGTGGACGTACGCACCGTCGCCGGCCGGCTTGGCCACAGCGGTGGCGGTACTACGACGCTGCGGGTGTACGCGGCATGGGTTGCCGAGGCCGATCAGCGTGCCGCAGTTGGCTTAGCTTCCCGGCTGCCGAGCCGGCCAGCGCCCGAACTCGACGGGGTGGAGCGGGTACTGGCGGGGCCGCGCTCTCCGTACGAGCGGATCGCGGTCGACCTGCGCAGCGCAATTCTCGACGGCAGATATGCCGGCGGCGAGCCGCTGCCTACGATCAAGCAGCTCACGGAGACGTACCAGGTGGCAACCGGAACGGCCCATCGGGCAGTATCTTTACTCGCGGCCTGGGAACTGGTCAACGTAAGCCGTGGCCAGCGCGCCATTGTGCGAGTCAGCGAACCTTTGGCGGCAGAGTCGGTTCAGCCGCACACATCAAGCGAAAACGCAGCGACGACGGTGCCGCAGCTGTGGGCAATCACTCTGCGCGGACCCGATGGCCGCCGCTACCCGCGCCGGCATGTGCGTGCGAATATTGCCCAGCCCGAATCGTTCCGAGCGCATCTGCTCGCGATCGCCAGAATCGAGATGCCGACGGACACCGATGATAGCGACAGCTGGATCGGTGATTACGAGCTTGAGGTCGCCGAGCCCGCCGAACACGAGCCAAAGCTCGTCCTACGCTGGCAGAAGAATGAAAGCTGAGTGTCGCGCCTAGCAGAGAGCGATCAGGAGGGTTGTGATGCGTCGGCGCTGGCGTGTTGAGCCGATCTGCACGGCAAGCTGGGTCGCCTGGTCGGCATGGATGCGGGCTTCGTCCCGTTCGCCATTGGCTGCGTGGGCGGTGGCGAGGTCGACGCGGAGTGCGGTTTCGGCGCGGACAAACGACGGGTCAAGGTGGTTGAGGGCGTTGGTGAGGACGGTGATGGCGTCGGGGTGGCCGAATCGGGCGAGGGCGTGGCCGCGCCAGCGGGCGAGGTGCACGGCGTCGAGCGCGACGTAGGGTCGATCGTCGGCCGTGTCGCTGGGTAGCAGTTCGGCTGCTTGGTCGAAGGCGTGCAGGCTGGCGGTGGGGTCGCCGTGGGCTGCGAGGGCTTCGCCGTGGGCGGCGGCGAGCCAGGATCGCAGGATGCGGGGTGCGGTGGTGTCGGCGCGGCGCCGGGCGCCGTCGAGCAGGTCGACCGCGTTGCCGGTCGCTGTGGCGTCGATGAGGACGAATGCTTGTTCGGCAACCGCGTGCGTTTCGTGCGGGATGGAATTGGACTGGGTGGCGGCGGCCCTGGAGTGTTCGTAGTGTTGCCAGGCTTGGGTGATGTCGCCGAGGTCGAGTGCTTGCCATCCGGCGAGGGTGTGCATGTCGGAGAGCAGCGCGGCGAGCTGTTCCCGGGCGCCCGGGGCGAGGCTGTGCACGGTGAGCCGGTGAACTTGGTGGATTTTGGTGTTGAGTTCGTCGCGGACGATGATCGCACCAAGTTGCCGGTCGAGCCGGCGGATGGTGTCAAGTTGTTGGTGCAGAAGTGTGATGATCGAGCGGTCGACGCGGCGGGCGGCGTCGAGTAGCTGACGCAGTTCGTTGGCGGGATCCTCGCTCGTGTCGGTGACGGTTCTCGGTGGTGCGAGGAGAGTGGCGATGGGTTCGCCGAGGAGTCGTTCGAGCAGTCGTGCGGTGGCTGGTCGGAGCGGGCCGAGGGGTTGGCCGCTGACGAGTCGCTGAAGGTGGCGCAGGCTGAGCGTGCCGGGTTCCCGATGGTCCCGGGCGAAGGTCTCGGCGTGGTGGACGAACTCTTCGTAGGTCATGCAGAGCTGGCGGATGCGTTGTTCGAGCAGTGTGCGTGGTGGCCGTTCGGCCAATTCTGCTCACCTCCTCGGTAGGGCGTTGCGGTGGCGTCGTGTGGGCGGTCTCGGGTCCTTGTCGCTGATACCGCGCTGGGGACAAGATTATTTCAGCTCGCCGCAGAGGGCGGACGAGCAGGGTGCCCCGGTGCCGCGCCCGTCTGACAATGCCGCCGGGGCACCCCGTCACGGCCGGGAGCCCGGGAGCCCCCGATGAGCCCCGGCTCCCGGCCGTGACTCCAGCGACCCCGGACACGAGGTGCAGACGTGGGCGAGTCCCGGCCGGCTTGGGTCACCTCGGTCACCGATTGGCTGGACCACGCGGTCACCTCAGAAGTACTGGAGTCAGCGCACGCCACCGGGCGACCGCAGCCAGTGGCGGTATGCGGCGAGCACCTCCTACCGGCCGCCCTCGTCGAGCCACCGGGACGCCGGTGCTGGCGCTGCGTACAGATCCTCGCGCTGAGGCAGCCCACTCGACGACGCCGGCAACGGCACGCTCGGCCCAGCGCCTGGCGACGATTGCTGGGCCTGCACCCACCCTCTCATCGGAGGTAACTCTGGCGTGTGCGTGGCGCTGTGGTGGCAGTCGGTGGGCATTCCGCTGATGTCACGCTGTTGACAGAATTATTTCCAGCTCGTCGCACAGGACGCGCGAGCAGGAGGTCCGGCACCGCACTCCGCCACTGCCGGGACTCCGTGCCACGGCCCGGGAGCCGGTCGCCGGAGAACACCACCCATCGGTTCTTGGGCCGTGGTTTTATCCATCGTGAGGGGGGCAGATGCATTCTGCTGAGGAGATGTTCCGCGGAACCGTGCGAGTCCAGAGCTTGGGCGGTGATGCGCGGGTGTGGCTCACCGTGGGCGGGGCGCGGAAAACCACCGTGTCCATGGTCGATGCTGAGGTGAGTCAGCTCCGCGAGTTGCTGATCACGGCCCAGCGGGCGAGCGTGCGGTGATCGACCCGCTGTGCCTGCGTCGCCTCGTTCGGTCGTTTCGGACTGTTCTGTGACGGGTGTGACGGGTTGCCTGGGATCGGCTCAACCCGTCACACGGAGCGTTTGCGCTGCTAGCGGCGTTGGGTAACCCGTCACACCCCCGTGACGGGTTACCCAACGCTGTGACGGGTTCAGACTGGATCGTCATCGGGCTCCAGGTCCTCCCGCAGGACCTTTTCGATGGCGGTGCGGATGTCGGTGAGGAGGTAGCCGCGTACTTGCCGGCTGATGCCGTCCTCACCGATAACCCGACCGGGGCGGGGTCGGCAGCCGAGGTCGCCCATCTGCCGGCCGAACGCGGTCGGTTCGACCTCGAAGGCGTCGGCGAGTTCGGCGGTGGGCACGAACTCGCGCCCGCCTTCGTCGAGATCGGTGCCTAGGTAGGCGACGACCGAGTTGAGGGGCTCGGGCAACTCCCGAGCGGGCGGGGTGTCCTTGGTGGGGATGTTCCCGGTGATGACGTGGGCCACGGTGGCAGGGTCGAGCGCGGGGGTGGATCTGGCGCCGATGGCGTGGCCGGTCAGTGTGCCGGCCGCTTCGCGCAGCGCCCGGCCGCGTTCGCAGAGGGTGGTCCAGTCGTTGTTGGGCATGTAGTCGGTGCGGACCATCACCGCCAGCACATCCGCGCCGGCTGCGATGTCGCCGTCGGGGCGGAGAATGCCGACGCCTTTGTGTGAGGGGAGTAGTCGGCTGCTGTCCCATCCTCGGGTGTTCATCTGCTCGCCGAGGATGATGTTGCTGTCGCGCCAGTCCATCACCCGCAGCGCGAACCGGGACCCGAGCACCGCGCGCAGTGCGGAGGGGATTGTTTTCGTGTCTGGGTGTTGGGTGGCCAGGATGAGGACGATTCCGGCGGCGGGTCCTTTCTTGGCCAGCCAGGTGAGCAGTTCACCGATGTACTGACCAGCGGGAATGGTTTTACCGTGCATGTCGATGGGGGTGCGTTCTTCGAGGGGGATTTGGACTTCGTCGATGACGATGCCGGTGATCGGCATGTTCAGTGATGGGTCACGGGACATGGCGGGGGTGATTTTCGATTCGGGGCAGGTGGTGTTGTCGAGTTCGCGCATGCGCCGGTACCGGCCTTGGACTTCGGTGACGAGCTCGACCAGCCACGCAGCGAGGGTGAGGACGTGGGCGGGTTCGTCACCGGAGAGGAACCGGTGCGCGACGTGCGCGGCGGCGTCCCAGTCTTTCCCGGCTTTGAAGTCAGCCACGTAGAGCCGGGTGTGCGGGTCGAGGATCAGACCAGCGGTGGCCAGGCGGGCGGCGAAGGTCTTGCCTTGGCGGGGGATCGCTCCGACGAGCAGCGAGGTCCACACCAGCGGGAGGCTGATGCGGCGGTCCCGGGCATCGCGGCCGAAGGGCACCGGGCGCCAGGCGTCCCAGCGGGGGACGTCGAGTAGCGGGGTGCGCAGGGGTGGGGTGGCGTAGGGGTCGGCGTCGGCGACCCACATCGCGACCCGCCCGGCGTGCCCACCGTTGCCCCGGACCCGCTCGACGAGCAGTTGCACCTCATCCACCGCGAGCGCGGACGCGAGCGCTTCACGGTTTTTGACCACGTCAGTGGCCTTGCGGGTGGCCGGAAGATCGACGGTGATTGCCCACCCGGCGCCGACCCGGTGGGCGCGCTCGACCAGCCGCAGGGTCTCGTCTTTGCCGATGAGTTTGGCGTCGCGGAAGGCGTCAACCAGGATTTGCGGGTCCATGGTCCAGGTCAGCGACCGGGGTCCGGCGAGCACGGCCCGCCGACCGGGGCTGCCATCTTTACGCCGACCCGTGATCGCCAAGACAGCTGCACCGACTGTGGCCGTGATCCATGGTGCCCGGGAACCGTAGACCATGTCGCTCACCGCGACACCGGCCATGCCGACCCCGGCCACGGCGCCGGTGACCCGCCACCGCACCAGGGTCAGCTCACGGATCTCGACGTACTTATCCGCGAGCTTCTCCGACTGCTCAGCCGCCTCCCGATAGTCGCGCACGGTCACCCATCGCCGCCACGCCCGCACGGCCAGCACCGTGCCCCGACCGGTCGCGCCCACGAACCGCCACGGTGTACGCACCACGGCCACGACGGCGTCCTTGCCGGCCTGCGTGGCGTGGGCGTGGCTTGTGAACGCGGCGGGGACGCGCGGTGAGCGCTGCCACCACGACGTCGCCCGCCCGTCCTGCTTGTGCTGGCCATGGGGGCGCTCGTCGTTATCGATCAGCTCGCCGTCGAGCACCGGATCCGCCGGGACCACCGCTGATTGCTGTGGCGTGCTCATCGGCGGTCACCTCGCCAGGAGGTGTCCATCGAGGCCACTGATCTGGTGAGCGCATGCGCGGTGATCAGCGCCGGGAGGGCGAGCACGACCCAGAACAACGTGCTCCCCGGCGTGTAGGTGATAGCCACCCACTGCACCCCAACGATCACCCCAGCGGTGCCCAACAGGTGCCCGGCCAGCGACGTGACCCGGGAGCCCGTGTGGGCAGCCTCGCCCGCTCGTCGACCCCGCCGGGTGCCCGAGCGCCACATCATCAGCAGCGCCCGCCCCACACCCAAGACGGCAACCACCTGCGTCGGGCTCAGATTGATGGTCATGGCGTCGGCCCTCCTTCCTGATCATCGCTGGTCAGCTGGTGCTGGCGGCGCCGCTGCCAGATCGGGTGCAGCGCGCGCCGGTCATCCTCAGCTAGTGCGCCCCACACACCGGTGGTGCACGCACCGGCGGTGCGCAAATCCAGCTCCCGGCACTGGTCGATGACCGGGCACCCAGCGCACAGCTGGGCGGCTAAGTCCCGGTCGCTGGGTGCGTCCCAGTCGGGCTCGTGGGCTGGCCACAGGCCCCACAGGCACAGCCCACGGCGCATCACCAGGGCACTGAGCACATCGGTGGGGACCTGCTGCCACCGATCGAGTTGGGCGGCCAAGGCGTCGTAATCGGGGGTGTCGTCCTCGTGAGTCACCACGACGCACCCCCGCTCACGCGGGCCACCTCGCGAGCGGCGCGCCGCTGCGCGGCCATCGCAGCCACATCAACGCACCCACCGGACTCCGCCGCCTCGACCGCCAACCGGTCCGCAGCCGCAGCTGGGATGACATAGCGGGTGCGGATCCGCACGGCCGGGAAGGCGTCGTCCCGGATGGCGCGGTAGATCGTCGCTGGGGTCACCCGCAGCACGTGGGCGGCCTCCGGGACGGTGTAGAACACCGGGCTCCTGGCGCTCTTGTCGGTGCTGTCCATCATTGAACTCCCCATCGAAAGCTTGATGTCATCTGTCGATTGCACTGATTTCAGTGCTCGATGGTGTGCGGAATTGCCGAAACGGCGGGCGGGCTACTCTTCGGCGCTCAAGGGCGGAGCGCGGAGGAATAGGTGCAGCAGAACTGGGCGGCGGTCGCGCGAGCGATCGATGCGAGGCTCGCTGAGCTCAATTGGCGGCAACGGGAGTTGGCGCAGCGGGCTCAGGTATCGGTGGCGATCGTGCGCGAGTTGCATCGCAACACCACCCAGCGCCGCCGCAATGCCCGCACGCTCGAAGCGCTCTCGCTGGCGCTGGGGTGGCACCCCGAGCACCTCGACGCCCTGCTGCGCGGCCACACCCCACCCGATCGCAGCCAGCCAGAAACCACGCCAGTAGACCCCGTCACGGCCCGGTTGACCTCGATCGACCGGCGCCTGGCCGCCATTGAGCGACGACTGGATGAGCTGGCGGCCCGCGATGAGTAGGCCAGTCGGTAACCGGCCGCTGGTGGTGCCGGTGATTTCTTGCATGGCACTAGGAAACGCCCACCAGGTGCCGCTTCGTAATTGTCACCGGTTAACAGCGGAGCCATTAACCACCATTAACCGCGCAGCTCAGGACCGGTTTATTCGGCTCCGGAGTCAGCCATGCTGACATCGCTACAGACTGTGCGCCGGCACCTGGGCTACACCGGTACCCAGGTGATCGACCTCCTCACCCGCCGCGCCCACACGCTGAACCTGCCGATCGCGAACCCGGCGAGCCTGAAGACCAAGCTGTCCCGGTGGGAGAACGGGAAAGAACAACCCAGCGAGATCTACCAGCGGTTGTTTCGCGAGATCTACGGCCGGACCAACGCTGAACTCGGCTTCCCCGACGAACCCGAAGAAGACCCCGAAGCCACCGAACTACGATCCCGACTCGCCATAGCCCGCACCGTCGACCACCAGACCGTCGAGGTCTTCCGCCACCAGATCGACCACTCCCGCCACCTCGACCGCCGCTTCGGTGCCCTCACCCAACTTGACCAACTTCGCACTCAAATTGACCAAATACAGCAACTGCTCAGCTACCGCGCCGGACCGCAGCGATCCGCGCTAGCCGGGGTCCTGGTCGAGGCATCCACCCTCGCTGGGTGGCAAGCACTCGACCGCGCCGCCCTCAGCCAAGCGTGGAATCACTACGAACGCGCCAAAGCCGCCGCCCGAGAAGCCGACTCCCCCGCGCTACTCGCCCACGCCACCGCCGAGCAAGCCTTCGTCCTCCTCGACCTCGACGACACCACCGCCGCCATCGACCAACTCGCCCACGCCCGCACCATCGCCAACGGCACCGCCACACCCCTACTCCAGGCCTGGCTCACCGCAGCACACGGCGAAACGCTCGCCGCCGCCGGCCACGCCAACGACGCACGACGAGCCTTCGACACCGCTTCCAGCCTGCTTCCGGCCGACCCCATCGACCCCGCGCTGCCCTTCCTGATCCTCGGCGACTCCCACCTCGACCGCTGGCGTGGCAACGCACTCGCGCGTGTCGGCGCGCCGGACGCGATTGACCAACTCGCCGCAGCCCTCGCACGTCTCCCGGCGGACTTCGTCCGCGCCCGCACCGGCCTGCTCGTCGACCTCGCCTACGCCTATGCGGCTGCCGGCGACCGTGACGCCGCCCTCACCCACACCCGCCAGGCCCGACGCCTCACGGCACAGATCAAATCCGACCGGCACCAACGGCGCCTCAACCAACTTGTCCTACCCGGCACCCCCCCGTGAGGCCAGGTAGTACAGCAGCGCCACCAGCGTTCCCGACCCGAGCAGCTCCTGTCGCGCCGCCAACTCCGGCACCCGCGACAACGGCACCCACTCCACCCGGCCGACCTCCTCGGTATCAGTCGGCTCCCCGATCAGCTCCGCCCCCCGCCACAAAAACACCTCAACCGGCGCCGTCACCTGCCCCGGCAACGGCTCAAAACTCACCAGACACTGCGGCTCACCGAGCGGACGCCACCCGCTCTCCTCCTCCGCCTCCCGCGCCGCCGTGATCGCGGCATCCTCGCCCTCATCCACCAAGCCCCCGAGCAGCTCATACCCCCACTGCTCCGTGACGAACCGATACCGCCACAACATCAACACCCGATCCTGGCCATCCACGATCAGCGCCACCGCGATCCGACCCAGATGCACCACGTGGTAATCCCACCGCTCCCCGTTCGGCGCCCCCACATCCACCAACCCCAACCGCACCCACCGGTTGTCATACACCGTCTTCTCCCCAAACCTTCGCCATCCGCCTGCGCCGCGCTCGTCAGCCACGCAAGCAGCGTAGGCCGCGGGCATCTACCATCTCTTTATGTGTCCGATTTATCCAGTTCTGTTAATCATGACCAAAAAGTCCTACGACCTGCATAAACCCTGTTATGGCCGTTCCCGTGGACGTAAAGATTATGATCTTTTTAGGCGCAGCGCTGCCTCGTCGCCGACGAATCCCGTTGACCAGCTCAGTCGCTGTCTCCTTCCCGTACCCACGCAAGCAGCGAATGGCCCCGGGCGGTTAGTAAGCCAGCGGGTTCGAACGGGACGAGCACGTCCACAATCTCCTGCCGCTCGGTCAGCCCGGCGTTTTCTTGCTCTTCGAGAACCGCGATCATGGCTGATAAATACAGCGCGTAGGCGAACTCGACTGCGACATCTACCCGGCGTGGTTCCAGTCGGTGAAGGGCACGCAGAATACCGACCGCACGGTGAACAAGATCCCGAGCAATCTCAAGTTGCCCGGCTTCCCGGGCGAGGTCAGCGAGTTTGTTATAGGAGATGGACAGGTCTCGGCGGTAGGTCGTGTTGCCCGGCTCCAGCTCGGCGAGTTCCTCGCGCACTGTCAAGGATTGACGGTAGAGCGTTTCGGCGTCTCCGGAGCGCCCGGCTTCCCGGGCGAGGTCAGCGAGGCGTTCGTAGGAGATGGACAGGTCTCGGCGGTAGGTCGTGTTGCCCGGCTCCAGCTCGGCGAGTTCCTCTGGACCGTACCCGATCTTGTAGACACCCGGTCGTGACTGCCGCTGAGTGCCAGCGGAGGAGATCGCGTGGCGACACGCCGAAGTTTCACCCAGGAATACAGGGACGAGGCCGTTAGCCTGCATCTCG
>JBOHFR010000001.1:0-157093 GCA_050699715.1 Pseudonocardiaceae bacterium | reverse complement strand
GTTCCTGTCGGTGGTCCCCAGCACCATCCTGAGACACGAGCTTAAAAGCATCACAGTACAATCGGCGTCCCGGACGGGCGCGACCCCATTTTCCCGCCTCCACAGCGGCCCCGCGCAGCGGGGCCCTAGGTTCCTGAGACGAAACTATGGTGACCAGGCACGTTCTGAAGGTAGAGGTCGGTGACCCGGCTGGGTGCCGAGTTGGTCGGTGACCGATATTGGTGACCAGCTATGCGGCGGCCGGTTCGATGGTGACCTTGTGGCCGAGTGCTTCGAGTTCGCGGATGAGCTGACGTTTGCGGGCGTCGGGGTTGTCGAGGCGGCGGGTGAAGTAGTCCGAGCCGAGGTCTCGGTAGGCGGTGGTCTCGGCCAGCACATGCCAGATGATCACAATGAGGGTGTGTGCGGTGGCGGTGGCGGCCTTCTGGCCGCCTTTCTTGCCGAAGCGGCGGTGGAAGCGTCGGAACTGGGCGCCGACGTAGGTGCTGGTGCGCCCCGCGGCCCAGGCGCATTCGGTGAGGATCTGGCAGAGCTCGGTGTTGCCCTTGCGGGTCTTGCCCGAGCGGTGCCGACCGGCGGACTCGTTGTTGCCCGGGCACAAACCGGCCCATGACGCCAGGTGTGCCGCGGTGGGGAACCGAGACATCTCGACACCGATCTCGGAGATGATGACCTGGGCGGCACGCTCACCGATCCCCGGGATCGTCGCCAGCAGCGCCCTCTGCTGGGCAAAAGGGAGGGTGGCCTCGCCGATCCGGGTGTCCAGGCGGGCGATCATGTCCGCGAGATGGTCGATGTGTTCTAAGTGCAGCGTGCACATCAACGCGTGCCGATCACCGAAACGCCCCGCGCAGGCCATGGTCAGCTCGGGGATCTTTTTGCGCATCACCCCACGAGCCAGATCCGCCAGCACAGCGGGGTCGCGTTGCCCGGCGATCAGCGCCTCGATCATGTCCCGGGCCGACAGGGTGGTCAGCTTCGACGCCACGGAGTCAATCTTTATTCCGCTGTCCTCGAGGACCTTCGCCAGGCGCTGCAACTCGCTGGTGCGCTGCTCGATGAGCTTTTTGCGGTAGCGGGTCAACTCCCGGATCGCGGCGATCTGCGGCGGTGGAATGAAGCTGCCCCGCAGCAGCCCGCACTCGGTCAACTCCGCCAGCCACACCGCATCCAGCGCGTCGCTCTTGCGACCCGGGACGTTCTTGACATGCCGGGCGTTGACCAACATCACCTCCATCGGGCCCTCGGCCTCACACAGGGCATGAAAGATCGGCTTCCAATAGACCCCCGTCGCTTCCATCGTCACGTGCGTGACCCCCTCCGACACCAGCCACGCCACCATCTGGGCAGCGTCTGATGAAAGGTGTCGTACTTGCGCACCTGCTGGCGGCGCTTGCCCGCTCGCTCACCCGGGGTGCGCACCGCCACCGCAATGATCTTCTTGCCGACATCGATCGTGGCCACCCGTTCATACACGATCTCCACGTTGGGCTCCTTCCCCGAACCGTCGCCACGGC
Organism: Pseudonocardiaceae bacterium; assembly: GCA_050699715.1. Classification (GTDB taxonomy): domain Bacteria; phylum Actinomycetota; class Actinomycetes; order Mycobacteriales; family Pseudonocardiaceae. The sequence goes on along the minus strand of JBOHFR010000001.1, from coordinate 155,576 downwards.
GCGTCGCCCACGGAACCCGCATAAACATCATAGAGTCTGAGACCCGCGCTCGAAACGGCGGCAACCCGGAGTACCCCACCGGGACGGGCTCCAGCGTCAATCTGAGGAACGGGCTCAACCCGCACCAAGCACGAACGACGTCAGCGGGCGACGCACCCCCAGTTTCAACGACCCGCGAGCGCCACGCCAGAGGCATCAAAATCTTAGGACTGTAGGTCGCGTCCTCGGTGGGATCCTGCGCGAGGCGCCGAACCTTGCCTGCCAACGCCTGCTTTCCTGCCAGGGGCAGGCTGTCACGGAGTTCCTCCGCATAGGAGGCAAAGATCACCTCGTAGCGCATTCGCCCTGACTCACCATCTCTGCACGCAGCTCGGCTGCGGTCTTGGTGAGCACGGACTGGTCGCCGTCGATGAGGCGCTGTCCAATGTGCTCGGCGATCGGGTCGGGGTGGGCGTCAAGCACCGCACGAGGCCACCAACGGCGCACCACCTGGGTGAGGCGGTCAACATCGAACGTCTCGGCAACCTCAACAAGAACAGCCCGGAACTCGGCCTCGAACGCGGCACGGTGCTCCCCGTCAAGAGCCCTCCAGACAGCCGGCCCACTCTTGTCCAATCGGGGTACGGATGCGGTAGGAACCAGGTCAGTCATGCGCGCAGACTAGCCTGCTGGTCTGACGACAACTCGACGACGCGGCGCCTGCGCCACCACCTGGGCAACGTTCGTCGGCCGGGGTCAAGAACGACGACTTCGACCCCTGCGGCTTACTGCCACCGGCACATCAGCAGGTCGCGCTCACCGGCGCTGGCGGTCGCCTTCCCCACGGGTCGGCTGGACGCGTCAGCGGCGGGGACTGCAGGATGACGGGCATAGCAACGACATCCCGACGATCCGGTGCTTGTCTGGACGAACAACCGACCTGGCAGCCGGTCGCCGCATTGGGGCTTCTCACTTCGGCTGTAGCCGAATCGACACACTGCTCGGCCCAAGGCACCACCTGCGCTCCGGATCAGACTGAGCAAACGCCGATCCCGCCGGAGGTGGTAGGTCACGGATGCTTCCCGTGGTTCACAGGAGATCATCGCCTTCCATGGCGCTGAAGACTTTGCGAGCAGATCCCTTCACTCGCTCGGAACTTGGTCCTCGCGGGATGGAAGAGCTGTCTCGAAACCTCTGGCTGGGCAGGTGCCAGTCGTGCGGGGCTGGTCTTGGCACAGACGTTCCGGCTGTCGTCATCGTGGACGATGGACTGTCGATCACGGCGACGTTGCACCACTCAAGATGCCAGCACCCTCGCTGGTCACGCACGGAGCCCGGTCTGCCCCGCCATTATTTGACTACCACCATCGCACTGGTTGGCATGCCGTTCGGCGATCCGGGCTTCGACACGTTCCTACCGACACTGATCGTTAATCCCGGACTGGAAGAAGTTACCCTTACGCTCACCGGATCAGGCCGCTACAGGGCCGCCACGGTCGATTCCTACCGGCCACTTGGGCTGGTGCCACCGTCGTCTGAACTGGCTCGTAGCAACTCCGACACGGTGACCTCGTGGCTGACCGATGATCGGCTAATCGTGCGGTGCAGTCAGCCGTACTGGGTATTTCCCCTCGATGCCGAGCACAGCGCGATCGCTGAGAAGATCCGCCGCCACGGCGGGGTCGTCCTGGGCGTGTCCACTGCGGTCAATCCCTCCCAGCTAAAGAACCCCGAGCCACTCAAACGCATCCTTAAGGCCGGCGACGTCGCCCTGGTCTTCGCGACGCTGTGCACGACGGAACCTCCGCCGGATCTGGCTAGCCGCCATCCCCGGGCGTCGGCGTGGAGAACGGCCTGATCACCGGACCTGCTGACATCGGCAAAACCACTTTTCTCACTGTTGTGATCCTGGAAGCGCTGTCCTCGACGGTGTTTCACTGCGGGATAGTCGATCCGCTGAATCGCAATGGGCTGCCAGAGCTGTTCGTGGAGGGGACCATTCGTGTCGCCACCACCCGGTCCCAGGCTGGCGATCTTCTGGCCGCGTTCGCCCGCGAGGTCGACACTCGGACACCGCATGGGGAGCGCTACCGCAACCCGAGCCCGGAGTATCCGGGCATGCTGCTGGCCATCGACGACGCCCACGAAGTGCTGCGTGACCCGGACGCAGCGTCGTTGGCCGCGCATATCGCGATCAACGGCCCGAGGGAGGGCGTGGGCATCGTCGTCTCGACGATGTCGGTCGACGTGGAGGACTTTGCCGGTCACCGTGATCTGCTGCTCGCGCTGAGCAAAGAGAACACCGTGATCTTCAACCAGGAACAGCTTTACCAGGTACTTCGGCTACGCGGTCAGGACTGACCCGGCGTCAGGGACAACCGAAGATGTCGTGCGTACCGATGCGACGCCAGATCACGTGCGGCTCGCCGGGTCGCCGCTCGGCGCCATACTCGAAGGTTGCACGGCCATCCGGTGCCCAGCTCAGCTCCCACACCCTGGCGGTCGATCGGACCCGCTTGACTCGCAGCCAAGGACGAAACTGCTGAACCTTCAGCCCAGGAATGAAGTCGGCCGCGAGCGCAGTGCGGAACTGATGTCGCTGCTCACGGGTGAGCTTGTGCAGATCACGGTCGAACCGCTGAGTGGTCTCGAACGTCGGCATCAGGTACTCGCGTCGAGTCCGTCTAGGTGACCCAGGAACTCCTCAGCTGAGTCGTACACGGTCGTGTGACCAGCCGCGATCTCCTCGCTGGCCTCGCGCTCCCCGGCCTGCCACTCCTCGGCCCAGAACCACCGCTGCTCAGCCGGAATAACTGTCATCCCCCGCAAGGTGACCTCGCCGTCGGCGTGCACGGTGAACTCCACCTCGTCACCCTCGGTCAGATGCAGCGCATCCCGTACGTCCTGGGGCAGGGTGACCTGGCTCTTCTTCCTCAGCTGGGCCCGGCTCACTACCTCGACACTGTGGTGGTCCGGCCTGCCATCCATCCCACTTCAACTCCCTTTTAGCTACCCACGATCGACTCGCCCAGGACGCATGACCTCCCAACGGACGAAAATCTAACAGTAGGATATGCTGACGAGCCTGTACAGGGTGATTCGTCACAGTCACCCAGAGTATGAAGACTGTCACTCTTGGTAACTGAACTCGTCGTAGGAGGCGATCGCGGGATGGGCAAGGGGAAACGCCTACGGAACCGACGTCAGCCCGCGCTTGACGCTGACTATCCCTTCGTCGTTGACGAGCAGACTGCCACCAATCTGGGACGCGAGGGGCTGGCCGAGCTGGCGCTGAACCTGTGGCCCAAGGATTGCCAGACCTGCGGCTGGGATCTCGGACAGATGCAGCCGACCGTGCAGGTCCGTGATTTCATCGCCTTTATCTCGGCGAACCTGCACCACGCTCGCTGTCAGCCGGCGGAGTGGTCAACCGGACCCGTCCTCGTCTCCTCTCCCCAGCCACTGCTCTCCTACACCACGCAGTCCCTACCTTCTCCCGGCCGAAGCTGACGGGCACCGTGATGACCGGCCGGTCATCCTGGTCAACCCATCGCTGGAGCAGGTGCTCCTGTCCTCCGACAATGGCCGCTGGACCGTCAACACCGTGTCCTACTATCGGCGGGTGGGACTGCGCAGCCCCTTTCAAGACTTCGTGATAGACGCTCCGATCCCCGACATCGTGGCCGCCCTTGAAGGCGACTAGTTGACCGTGACCCTCGACGACACTGGCGAAACGTGGGCGGTCCAGTGCGCGGGTCCGACCGGCCAGCGGGTGCGAGAACTGGGCGGGATCACCCTGGCTGTCTCCACCGCAGCCGATCCCCACCAGGTGCAGACGGTGGAACAGTTTGTGGCCCTGATGCAGTCAGGTCAGGTGGCGATGGGTTGGGTCGCCCTGGCCGGCACCGAAACCCTGCGCCCGCTCCACGAGACCACCGCGCCGAGCTCGTTGGTCACCTACCTGCTCCACTGGGGCACCCACCACGCCACCGTGGGCGAATTGCTGGCCAACACCGATAGGTCACTGTCAGTCGAGCAAGCCCAAGCCTGGGCACTCGCGCAGATCAACCTGCCCGAGGACAGGCTGCTGCCCTGGGACCAGCCATCCGGTGACCTCAACGCCTGGTACGTCCTCGATCCCATCAGCCTTCAGCACTATTTCCTTCGTCGCTACACCGACGCGTGGAAACTGATCAAAGTCCTCGCCCGTATCGACGGCCACGGCCCGACCGACGAAACCGAAGCCCAGGACTGGGCAACCCGGGCCGTACGACTTCATGGCAACAGCCGCATCATCAGCTGGGTACCCGGCCCCAGCACCGAGCCCGGATTCACCATTCTGCACGGCTCCGGCGTCCCCCGCTAAGTACATCGACGCTGGCGCCCGTCTCGGAGAACTGGACCCATTGCTGCGAGATCCCTCGACAGCCTTTCGCGCAGCTCCGCCGGGGTCACGGTCGCCAGCGTACGACGGGCTCATGCCCCCATGCGCGGATGCTCCTTCGGGTTCCGCCTGTCACGTTGCTGTTAGTCCAGAGTGCCTAGGCTATGTGGGCGGCAGCACTGCTTGTACTTGCGCCCCGAGCCGCACCAGCACGCAGCGGTACGTGCCGGTGGCCAGTGGACCATGGCGGGTTGGGTCCGCACATCCGGGTAGGCGAACAAATCCTGCGAGGAAGGTGTGGTGACGCGTCTGTTCTTCAGGAACGCCTCAAGGCCGGAGACGTCGCCGGACACTTGGTTGACCGTGTATCCGGCTCGCGCTACGAGCGCGCAGTGTCGCTCGATCTGTTGTCGGTGCGCGTCCCAGGTCGCTCCCACCTCGGCGGCCAGGCGCGGCCACCGGGCGATCAGCTTCCCGTGCTCGACCTCCGACCAGAAGACCGACAGCGTTGTTGCAGAGTACTGGTGGGTGTCGTCCCTTCCGATGGGACTCCAGCTTGCGTTGTTCACCGGCGGCATGCGCCGATCGTAGGCGAGCGGTGTCTGCTACCACGCGCCCGCGTCATCGCATCGGACTCGGCTGAGCCCGGGGGTCACCGTGTACATTCAGGCCGTGGCCGGGGTAAGCGATGCTCTGTCGTCGGGCCTGCCCGACGAGGTTCGGCAACTGCTGGCCACACCGCCGGTCACCGAGAAGAAGTTGCTCGAGTTGAGCGTTGCGTGGCCTGGCATGTCGCCCAGCCAGGCTCGGATGATGGCTGGCTCTGCGGTGGTGACCGCTGCCGCGCATGAGCAGTCCGTAACCGCAGGTCGCTACCCCGACCTCGGCACCCGGCAAGCAATACCGGACTTGCTCTCCGATCTCGCGGCCGGCTCCGCGCTCGGTCCGGTCGATATGCGGCTCGTGTCAGCCGGGTGGGAGGATATTGGGCTCGGTGCCATCACCGATGTCGTCGCGCACGCTTTCGGCCCGGTTGACCTCGACCGCTCGCCGGTTGAGCTCGCTGCTACCGCCGAATCACACCCTGGTTGCCCGGCCTGTGCGGGTCGCTGGTTCCCTTTCCCGGCCGAACTGGCCGAGGCACGAGACGGGATGTGCCCGGTCCATCGACGCGAGGCGGGGAGAGTTATCAGCACACGCCTCGCCCGGGCGAATGCCAGCAACCCGGACGGGTGGGCAGCACTCATCGACGCGTCCCGCCGGCTCGAGCGGCCGCATCTGCCCAACGGTGTGGCCACCAAGCTCGCCGGTGCCGGCGAGGCCAGGTACGTCGTCCCCGAGCCGGGGGAACTACTCATTCGTGCCGAACTGGTCGTCGAGGCGGCTAGCTGGTTCCCCGGCCGCCCCGACCAGCTGGCCATAGCACTGGGACAGGAGCCCGAACCGGCGGGTCAGCTTCCCGACTGGCTGGTCAACCTCGTCCTCGACCTCGGCCGCGCCGGTCTGGGCGCTGAGGCCGTCATGGTGGGCGACGCGCTCGCTCGGGTCGATCCCGACAGCCGGGCCTGCTACGACGGAGATATCGTGGTCGCACTGGCCGAGGCGGGCCTCGCCGAGGAGGCTCGGGCCCGGATCGAGGCGAGCCTGACCCGTTGGCCTGACGATTTCTGGATCCGGGTCCATGTCAGTGACGCGCTGGCCGCGCTCGGCGATCTCGACGGGGCGCAGGAACATTTCGGCACCGCCCTGAGCATGGCCGAACAAGCCGACGACTTCGAAGCCCGATACGACGCAATCCACCGGCTCAGGAAGATCGGTCGTGGCAAGTCCCAGGACGAGCGCGGCCAGCCCAGCGGCCAGCGCCGCCAGTCCAGACGCAAACTCAGCAAATCTCAGCGCAAGCGCAAGCGGTAGGTGGTGTGAACCCCCGAGGCGTTTCGCTAGGCGACTGGCTCATACAGAGAGGTGTAGATCGACCGTGGTGACCACCGGCCGGCTGAAGTGATCGGGTACCGGGGTGTCCTCGAACCACAGTTCCAGCGCCTCGGTCACCATCGCCAGTGCCTCTGCCTGCGTATCACCGAAGCTGGAGACGTCGACCTCGAGGCACTGGGCGACGAAACGGTCGTCCTCACGGCTGACCACAACGATCACACTCAGCTGGGCGCTCATGCCGCTGATCCCTTCGTCCATTGCCTGTCAGTCTGCCTCAACTCGGCGGTGTGTTCGGATGTCGCCAGTAGCTATACCGACCGGGACACGTTGCGGCAGGTCGTCGAAGCCCTGGACTTGCTGGCGATCGAGGGTCCCACGCTCGGTCGGCCGATCGTCGACCGGATCAAGGGCTCGGGGTTGCAGCACCTGAAGGAGCTGCGACCAGGGTCGGCGGGTACGAGCGGTGGCGCTCGCCGAGTATCGATCAGGTCCGCTGTAAACCCACCACTGTCAGTCACGGCCGCCCCCTTGTAGAAACTCGTTGTAGACCACCGCCGTGGACACGGCCGCTCGGATTCCGAAGTGGTGAAGATCGCTGATCGCTGGCGAGGCGGCGTTGCAGTTCGACGTGGCGGAACTGGTAAACCGCTCCGACTTGTCGGAGGACACCTCGCGCGTGGGCGTCATCGAGGAACGTCATCAATCGCCACGGTAGGTGGCGTGACGCCGCCAGCCACCAGTGAGCTAGGGTGAACAACCCCCAGCATGCCTGCAAAAATCCAAAAGAAATCCCCACCGCGATGAAGTCCGTGAGCCCAACGCCTAGCCCGGCTCGGAACCCGTTGGGAACCACATCGCTAAAGCTGGAATTAAATGTTCTCACAAGCATGGCAATGAGTCCAAGTGAAAACCCGAGCCCGAGAGAGGTCGAACGAAAGATGGCTCGGTCGCGTACCAGCACGACTCTTGGGGTCGCAGCCTTCGTCAGATCCGCTGACATGACTGTGAAGAGGCCGCCTACGTACCCGCCCTCGATCGTGGAAGCAAGCCCGATAACGAGACCGCCAGTGGATCCAACCTGAATCCATGCCACAAATCCAATCACCAGGCCGCCAGCCAGACCATACCCGAACCCGGACGGCGACCAGCGCAGTTCCCGTGCCGGGGCGCTGCGGTCCGCCAGCCCGACTGCCAGCCCGACTGCGAGCCAAAACCCGAGCCCATTGATGAGCCACGCCACGGGGCCAACGGTCGCCCCAATCTTGTGCACAAAACTAGCATGGCGCGAGAACGCTGCGACAGACTCGCCTACGAACCCCCCTACGAATGCAGTGAAGAATCTGGAAAAAGGGGCGACTGCGATGCCGAACGTGATACCCCCCGCTAGAAAGGTGCCGGCAAGCGTGTTCCCAGCACCGGCCCCGAATACGACCAAGGCTCCGAGGCCGCCGAGTAGGCCGCCACAGAGTCCGCCCAGAACTCCCTTCGTCAGACCCGTTCGGTCACGCCGGACCCACGTGCGGAAGAGGAGTCCAGCTACGAGTGCCGATATGAGTCCACATCCGATTTGCATTGAGGAAGGGAATCCGAGTGCGCCGACGAGTCCCGCGACAAGTCCGACGCTGATCCCAGCGAGCGGTCGTGGTGCCGCGCCCGACAACTCCCACCAGGCGAGGTTAGACTTGCCGTTTTGGCGATGCTCTAAGTCGCGGGCGAGGAACACCAGCCACCGCCTGGCTTGGTCGGCGGTCCACCGGCAGCGTCGTGACGGGTCTGGGTGCGGCCGGTAGGCGGCCGGGATGAAGATGTCAAACAGGTGTCGCTGGATGTCTTTGGCGGTCGGAAAGAGCGCGGGGTCAAGCAGTTCGGCCGGTTGATGAGCAATAGCGGTCAGGGTCTCCCCAGGCCGTGGGTTGTAGATGGCCCGCGCGAGCGCGACCAGGAGCGGGGTGGTCAAGGCCTGCGCGACGGGGGGTGGACAATCTGCCGTGAAGGTCGAGAGAACCTTGTCCCATCGAGCGACTGCGATCCGTCCACCGGCTGAGCCCCGCAAGTAGTCGGACACGACGCTGACGTCCAACGGGCGCAGGGTGATTCCCGCAGCACCGGTGAGCAGCACCTCGACTCCGTCGCGTAGGCACACCGCGTCGCGATACTCGTCTGTGCGAGCAGCCAGCACCAGCGACTCACCAGGCCGCATCGCGTCGTTGATCCGAGCCAGCGCAGAACCTCTGACCCCTTTGGGGATCTCATCCAGACCGTCCAGCACCGGCATGATCAGACCAGCATCGAGAAGCGCCTGCGCGCGGGTCACACCCTTCCCGCCTGGGGCTGGCTCGGCCAGCGCGGAATGGTCAGTGATCAGCCGTTCGCCGATCCAGCTGCGCAGGTCCTTCTCCTCAGAGTTCCAGGAGGCCAGTGGGAGCAAGACCGGTACCGCCTCACCAGGGCGGCGACGTGACAACAGATTCAGCACCAGGCGGACAAGCAAGATTGTCTTGCCAGCGCCCGGCTCCCCCAGGACCACCAGCCGCCTGGTGGGCACCCGGTCGAGCACGTCAGCTAGGTCCTGGTCGGTCCCGGCAAGCCCAGCCGGATCGTTGGCCCAGGTCCCGCCCGGTGGTCTCGGCCAACCGGCACCGGTGGTGGCAAGCCTGACCAGCGCCGGCCAGTCTGCGACCACATCCGGGTCCGCTGGATCCCAGCGCACCGGCATCGGGTAAGGATCGTTGAGTTGACGCAACTCCGCCTCGTCGTTCCACTGGCGCTTGACCGCGACCGCCAAGAGATCCGCGACCCCTGCCAGATCCGGATCACCGGCGCGTGGGTCCCGGCCAGACACCACCGACACCAACACCGCAAGACATACTGTTAGGGCCTCCAAGGCGGCAAGAGAGTGCCACGGATGCGTTCGCACCAGCTCCAGCCAGCCCGGCCACCGGTGCTGGGCCAACGCCGCGTTCGTGGCGAACCCGAGCAGCAAGGTAACGGGCAGCTGTAACCCAGCGACGGCCACCAACAGCCGACGTCGCCTCACGAACCCGCGCGGTAGAGGGTCCGCCCGGGCCATCATCCCCATGGTGACCTCCGACGGTCGGGAAACAGGCTTGGGTGCTGGAGTAGACGTCCAGGCGGGTGTTGGGTTCCCCGTGTCAGGAGCTGAAGGGTTCCTCGAGCCAGTTCTCCACCGCGAGCCCGGGAACCCGGTCAAAATGGCGCACAGTGCCGGTCACGACCGTCAACTCATTCGCGAGTGCGATCGAGGCGATCCGGAGGTCTGGCTCAGCGAGTGGTTGCCCCGCCTGTTCCAGCGTCGCCCGAAGCTCACCGTAGGTGCGTGCCGCGACCTCGTCAAAGGGCAGCACCACGCTAGCCTCATGAATGAGGTGCTGGACACGTTCGGCGAGCCGGGCGTTGCCACAACGCGCCGCAGCGTAGGTCAACTCGCCCACCGTGATAGCCGTGGTGAACTGACACTCAGCGGGAATCACCGCCAACCGCCGGATGAGATGAAGCGGCGGCACAGGTTTGAGCACGGCACTGATCACATCCGTGTCCAGGCAATACCCGGTCACGGCAGTGGCGGAGCCGGCCGGTCGATGGCCTACTTCCGAGTCTCGACGACCTCCGCCATGTCCTCATCGATGGTGTCCCACTCAGCCAGGGCCCCGGCGACGGCCGCAAAACCGACCGGCTTGTGATCACTGCACCGGACCTGCTGAGGCGGTACCAGCGCAAGCGTCGGACGTCGCCTGTTGAGGATCACAAAGGACTCCCCACGCCTAACCCGCTCAGCAAGCTCAGAGAACCTGCGCTTGGCTTCCGCGACACCCATTTCTTCAATCGACATATCTTGAGGCCACGTCCAACTCGTTGTGACATCAGGATAACCCGATCGGCTCCCCACAGCGGTCACGAGGTACCGAGACGTAGTACCGATCATGCGGTACGGCCGGCGGGTCGGTGCTGTGGTGCCCGCCGAGGTCACCGAGCGGTTCGAGCACTGGGAGGACATCTACTGGTCGCGTCGGGCGGCCGAGGTACTAGACCGCAACAACCCAACCGTGCCCTGGGAGGAGGCTGCTCGGCTCGCCACCACCCAGCAGACACGAACACAGCACTCGGTACACCACAGCGTGTCGACACGACACCGAAAACCGAGGGGCAGCAGGAAAGGATTGTGCCGGTGGCTATGGTGTTGGGCGTGACTGCCGCAGCTGCGGGACCGCCTCCCGAACCGCGCCGCCCGCTGTTCGCGGACGCCTCACCCGCGCAGGTGCGCGCCGCGTTGATCCCCGAGGAAGCGGTGGAGTTCGACCACCAATGGCGCGACGTGATGACCAGAGCCACCGAGACACTCGACCTCACCGAGGTGCTGGCCGTGCTGGAGTCCTGGCGCCGAGTCGCCTGGCTGACCACGGCGAACGGCTCGGACGCGCACCGGAGGATGTACCGCCGCGCCGCCGCCCGCCGCGCCAACGAGGACATTCCCGACAACGAACCGCTGCCGCGCACGAAAGCCCGACTGGGCCTGTAGCCGGCGTTGTACACCGTCACTCTCGACGACGAGTCCGAACAACAGGTCGATGCGCTACCCACCGCTGCCCTGGCTCCGTTCGCGGAGCTACGGGCCATTGGATGAGCTGACCAGCCGCAGCTCCAAAGAAGACGGCCGACAAGGAGGCCAGCACCGAACTGGAGATCGGCGACACCGGAACCGGTGCCCCGTGCCGCAGCCCAGCAAGAGAAGGAGCGCCGAACGCAGGCGGTGGCGCAGCATCGCGCCAGTCACGTTGGTCAGCGGGATCGTCTTCAACGGCTATGTCTCGGCCAAGGACCGCGCTACCGGCAAGCCGATCAGGCCCTTGCTGATCAGCACTCATGCAACTCGGGACGAATTCGCCGAGATCCTGCTGGATGAGCCCGAGCTCGATCCAGTGCAGTGCTTGCGCGGTTACCTCAACGCCGTGGTCTCACCACACCCGTATGATTTTGAGGCGGTCCGTCCGGTCGTCCAGTTCGATCTTTCCAAGTACAAGTTCGTGGAGGAAATGGACGTGGTGGCCGGTTTCGACAGCCGTCCCAACCTGCTGGCTCTCAAACCAGTGGAGTTTGAGCATCTCATCCGTCAGCTCTTTGAGGGAATCGGTCTGAAGTCCTGGGTGACCCAGGCATCCCGGGACGAAGGCGTGGACGGGGTCGCCGTCAACGAAGATCCGATCGTGGGCGGGTTGTGCATTATCCAGGCCAAGCGGTACAGCAAGATCGTCGGCTTGGAGGCGGTTCACGCGTTGGCCGGGGTGATGGAGGATAAATCCGCCGCCAAGGGCGTCCTGGTGACCACCTCCTGGGTCGGTAAGGCAAGCAGGGATTTCGCCGCTCGCAACGGCAGGATCGAGATCATCGAGGGCCGTCACCTCAAAGCTATGCTCCTGGAACACCTGGGCATGGACGCACTAATCGGCCTGCCGCATCTTATGTCGGGGCGAAGAACTTTCGAGCTTCGACGACCAATCGAGGTACACGTCGCCTCGAGCTCACGCCAGTGCCAGAGTTGTTTCGGAACTCCACCGCAGACCAGACCGACTGAATGTGCTCTCGGAGACCACTAGGGTTGTCTTCCCAGTAATCGAGGTGAGCACCTACTCCGGCTGTAACAAACTCGAAGCAGGCGATTGAGAAGGGGCCGAGGTGTCGGTTCCCGCCGTACCTCCTGAAGGTGTCGTCACCCATGAGGTGTGACAATAGTCCGAAAGTTCGCTCGAATAGGGAACGATTAATCGGCGAGTCCGACACCCCGAAAGAAGCCGCAGTGGCGCGCATCCACTCTGCAAGGTAGTCTCCGAACTCCTTGCCCAGCTCAGTCCGACTGCCACTGTACGACAGGTGCAGGAAGAACCTCAGAACCAACTCTTGGCGGTAAGCCTGCGACTCCTTGGTCTCCGATAGTGGAACTGTCGTCACAAACGCTGGATTTTCCGCTAGCTCGACAAGTGTATTGAACATCTCCAAGTTCAGCATCACGAGCAAGCAGTTCCGGACCTCCTGAGGAGAGAGCTGAGTTCCGGAGTTGAGCCGCTGGAACAGGTCATATTTTGCGTTCGCGTCCGACTGCTTCGCAATGATTCTAAATTCAAGTTTAGCTCGCTTGAAATCTCGCTGCATGACGTCACTGAACGTCTTATCTCCAATTTCCCAACGATAGCCCTGAAGGTCCGGCAGGTACTCAGTTCCCCGAAGCTCGGACGGCTCGCGCAAAGCACCGTTCTCGTCGCGATAGAGGCCAACAAACTCAAGGATCGTCGACAGTCGCTGAACACCGTCGATCACGTCCCATACGCCGTCAAGCTGCTGAGACACGAAGATCGGCGGAATGGGGATTCCTAGGAGGATTGACTCGATCAGCAGAGATTTCTGTTCCGGCCCCCAGCGAAAGATGCGCTGGAACTCTGGGTGAATGTCGATGTCGCTATCACGGTACATCTGCATTACTTCACCGATGGACATAGGATAACCATCGGTATGAATCTCTTTCGCCCGCTTAATGAGATTTGTTCTTCAAGTGCCATAGTGGGCTACATCCCCTTACCTCATTCCGCCCCACGCGACGGGCGCTTCGGTGATCACTATGATGAGCGGAGAGCGTAGTGGAGCCTCGCTGCCGGACTGCGCCTGCCCCCGCCACCACCTTGGGCGAAACAGACCTTCACGGTGACCGCCGTACCCCCGGCCGTGATCGTCCACGTCCCAGCGATGTGCTCGTTCAGCCCGTGGTAGGTGGTTATACCAGGTTCCTACCGGAGCTAGCCAACGGTGTGAACGAGATGGGGCACATCGAACGCCACACTAGTCACAGCGCGTGGCTGTCGGGCGCCGGGACGACGGCCTGATGAACGCGGGAATGCCCGCCGTCACTGGTCAGCACGGCGACGAGAGGGACCGGCGACTCGCGACGGTCAGCCTGTCGGACGGTCCTCGTCGTTGCGGGCGACCGCGCCCAGGGCCGAGTTCAGGGCGGCATGGAGGGCCTGCTGGGCGCGGCCGGCAAGGTCGTGCGGGCCGGGTTCGGTGGTGAGCACGCCGTACGCACCGTCACCGATCGAGAACTCGACCAGCCCACCCTCGTACACCCGATAGTTGACCTTGGTCTTGCCGTCGATCATGACCGATGCGTAGACCAACACGCCCGAATCGCTCGTCATGGAAGCACTCCCGGTGCGCTCCGTCACCATGCCCGTCGCATGGAGATCGTGGACGGGAAGCATGACACAGGAAAGCAGATCACACAATATTGTGGATCGCTGCTTGACGGGTAGTGCATGATGGCGACATGCCAACCAAGCCGAACCTGACCCTACGATCCCAGTGGCTGGGCCAGCGCCTGCGCGAGCTCCGCGACACGGCCGGGATGACGCTGGCGCAAGCCGGCGAGTACCTGCAGCGCGACGCCTCCACGGTGAGCCGGTTCGAGTCCGGTGAGTACCCGATCCGCCGCCCGGACCTGATGGCGCTGCTCGACCTGTACGTCGTGTCCGATCGCCGCAAGCGCGACGGCCTGCTCCGGCTGGCCGAGGAGGTATGGCAGAAGGGCTGGTGGGACGGCTACGAGCCGGATGTCGAGCGCCAGTTCGTGGACTTCGTGTGGTTGGAGTCCCGTGCGACGGCGATCCGATCTTTCGACCCCTTGGTGGTCCCCGGCCTGCTGCAGACCCGGGAGTACGCCGAAGCCATGATCACCGCCACGGCATGGGAGGCCGAGCCCGCGCAGATCGCCCGCTGGGTGCAGCTACGGATGGCCCGGCAAGCCGTGCTGCACCGGGAGGCGCCGCCACAGTTGAGCGTGATCATCGACGAGTTCGCGCTGCGCCGCGAGATCGGTGGGCCGGGCGTGCTGCGCGACCAGCTCGCGCACCTGCTCACCACCGCGGAGCTGCCGCAGGTGGATCTCCGGGTGCTCCCGGCGAACCTTGGCGCGCACGCCGGCCCCAGCGGGTATTTCCTGGTCTTCACCATCGCGGAGCCCGACCTGGACGTCGGCTATGTCGAGACGCTGGGCGGTGCGATCTACGTGGAGCCACCGAACTCCGAGCGGTTCGTCCGGGTGTACAATCGTCTCCTGAACAGCGCGCTGGGGCCGGCAGAGTCCGCCAAGCTCATCCGCGCCATTGGAGAGGATCTGTAAATGACCCATCCGGGCCAGGTCCTTGGCCCCGATGCTCGGGCCAAGGTCGCCTGGCGGATCAGCAGCTATAGCCCCAACTACGGCGGAAGCTGTGTCGAGGCCGGTGCCGTGCCCGACCCCACCGGTCGGGTCGCGGTGCGGCACAGCCACCACCCGAACGGCCTCGCGCTCATCGTCGACCAGCCCACCTGGGCGGCGTTCGTTGGCGGTGTGAAGAACGACGAACTCGTCCCCTGATCGCCGGTGCGTCAGGCGGGCAGGATCGGCACGTCGTAGGCGGCGAACGCACGATCAGCGGTGATGATCGTGTACCCTTCACATCGCGCCTGAGCGATGAGCAGCCGGTCGAACGGGTCGCCGTGAGTGGCCGGAAACCCTAGCATCGCGATGCCGTGCTCGATCGTCACCGGCAATGCCGTGAACCCATGGCGCGCTAGCTGAGCGACCAGGTCACCCGGTGCGTGGAGCTTTCCCTTCGCTACTTTGATCGAGATCTCGACCGCGCTCACCGGGGAGACTCGGATCTCGTTGGCCCGGCTACCGATCGCGGCGTGAACCTGCTCGCGCAAGCGGGCACCCCCCTCCAGCCACCAGGTCAGCGCATGGGTGTCCAGCAGCAACCTCACAGCCGGTCGGCCTCGTCCGGGAAGATCGGGCCGTTCTCCATCAGCTCGATCAGTTCCGCATCTGGTTCATTGAAGTCTGGCGCCATCCAGACCTTGCCCTCCCAACCACCGGGAACCCGGTCCGGGAGCGTGCGTTGCAGCGGGACAAGCCGAGCGACCGGCCGACCGTTGCGCGCGATGACGATCTCATCACCGGCCTCGACCTGCTCCAACAGTTTGGAGAGCTGGGTCTTGGCCTCGTAGACGTTCACCTGCTTCTCCACGATCCCAGGATACTAGGTCAAGTCTGGTCAGACCAAGCAGCGGCAATCAGCCCGAGGATATTCCCCGACGCATGCCGGCCCCAGCGGGCTGTGGCGTCAGGCGGGCAGGGTCGGCACGTCGTAGGCGGCGAACACGCGGTCGCTCGTGACGATCGTGAGCCCTTCACATCGCGCCTGCGCGATGAGCAGCCGATCGAAGGGATCCCGATGGTGTGGCGGCAACTCACGCACCGCGACCGCGTGCTCCCCCAGCACCGGCAGTTCGGAGAAGGACTGCAGGCTCAGGTGCTCGCGCAGGTCTCCGTCCACGGTGAGCTTGCCAATCGACTGCTTGATCGCGAGCTCCCACAGCGAGGCCACCGAGACGTCGACGGAGTTCACCGGATCTGTGATCATGGCAACGACGTCGGCAGGCAACCGCTCCGGGCTCTGCAATGACCAGAGCACCACATGACTGTCGAGCAGCAGCCTCACCGCTGGTCGGCCTCGTCCGGGAAGATCGGCCCATACTCTATGAGATCGATCAGTTCCGCATCCGGTTCGTCGAAGTCCGGCGCTATCCAGATCTTGCCTCGCAACGAGCCCAGTTGCCGTGGTGTCGTGGTGCGCTGCAAAGGCACCAACCGGGCGATCGGCTTGCCGTGGCGGGCGATGACGATCTCGTCACCGGCTTCGACCTGCTCCAGCAGCTTGGAAAACTGGGTCTTGGCCTCGTAGACGTTCACCTGCTTTTCCACGATTCCAGGATATCAGGTCAAGTCTGGTCAGACCAACCTCCTTAACGATCGGTGGCGCCCGGTGGGATGAAGGGAAGGTCGGGTGGGGGGCCGTGCTCGATCAGCTCGAGCAACGCGTCAGTGTCCAGGTGGGTGGAGACCAGGTCACCGAGCAGGTCCAACTGGGCGGCCCGCACGGCGGCGAAGCTGGTGGCGGGCGCCGGTCGGAAACCGGTCCGGCCGGCAAGGCGGGCCACTCGACGCAGCAGCGCGCGGCGGAAGGCGTCGTTCTCCAACAACCCGTGCCAGTGGGTGCCCAGCACGTGGCCGCCATCGGAACCCTCCGCGACACCGGTGATCAGGGCGGGATCGCCGCAGTGCACCACCCGGCCGTGATGGATCTCATAGCCGGTAACGGGCTCGCCCAGCGCGGTCCCCGCCACCCGCCGTAGGTGCTTGCGCTGGTCAAAGACAACGTCAAGATCGAGCAGGCCCAGTCCGGCAACCTCCCCAACACCAGACTCGACGTCATCCACGATGCGCCGCGCCAGCATCTGGTAGCCGCCGCAGATGCCCAGCACCGGCCCTCCGACGCGAGCGTGGGCCGCCACGGCGGCGGCCAACCCCGTGCGCCAAAGCCAGGCCAGGTCCGCCACGGTGGACTTGGAGCCGGGCAACACCACCAGGTCGGCGTCGGCCAGCCGGCAAGGCTCGGTGACGTAGCTCACCGCCACCCCCGGCTCGCAGGCCAACGCGTCGACGTCGGTGCCATTGGAGATCCGCGGCAGCCGCACCACGGCCACCCGCAGCCACTGGGTGCCATAGGACGCAGCCGCCCGCCCGACCACACCATCGACGCGGTGGGCCAGCGAGTCCTCGGCGTCTAGCCACAAGGCGTCACTGAAAGGCAGCACACCATAGTTGCGTCGGCCGGTCAGCGCCTGCAACTGCGCCAGACCCGGGGCCAGCAGGTCCGGATCGCCGCGGAACTTGTTGATCACGAATCCGGCCACCAGCGCCTGATCAGCGGCCGAGAGCAAAGCCAGGGTGCCGTACAGATGCGCGAGCACTCCCCCGCGGTCGATGTCCCCGACCACCAGCACCGGCAGCCCGGCAGCCCGGGCCAGCCCCATGTTGGCGATGTCGGTGCCGCGCAGATTGATCTCGGTGGGCGATCCGGCGCCTTCGCAGATCACCACTTCGTACTCAGCCCGTAGCGCGGTCAACGCGCCGACAACAACGTCGAGCAGCTCAGCTTTACGGTCCCGGTAGGACGCCGCGGACACCGTGCCATCGGCCTGCCCAAGCACCACAACCTGGGCGCACCGGTCGCCGCCCGGTTTGAGCAGGACCGGGTTGTGCCGCACCTCGGGCTCGATGCCGCACGCCATGGCCTGCATCGCCTGAGCCCGGCCGATCTCCCCACCGTCGAAGGTCACGACCGAGTTGTTGGACATGTTCTGCGCCTTGAACGGCGCCACCGATACCCCGCGACGGGCCAGCCACCGGCAGATCCCGGCCACCAGCACGCTCTTGCCCGCGTCGGAGGTGGTGCCGGCGACGAGCAGCGCGCCGGGCCTGATTCCGGACATGGTTACGGCAGGGTCATAACCTCCGCCCCGTCCGCGGTGACGACCAGGGTGTGCTCGAACTGCGCGGTGCGCTGCTTGTCCTTGGTGGTCACCGTCCACCCGTCCGGCCAGATGTCATAGGCGATCGAGCCCAATGTGATCATTGGCTCGATGGTGAAGGTCATGCCCTCCTCCAGAACGGTGTCCACGCTTGGCTCGTCGTAGTGCAACACGACCAGCCTGCCGTGGAAGGAGCGGCCGATGCCATGGCCGGTGAAGTCGCGAACCACGCCGTATCCGAAGCGCTTGGCGTACGCCTCGATGACCCGGCCGACCACGTTGAGCTGCCGGCCCGCCCGCACCGCGCGGATCCCACGCATCATCGCCTCGTGGGTGCGCTCGACCAGGAGGCGGTCCTCCTCAGCGACGTCACCAGCGAGGAAGGTGGCATTGGTATCGCCGTGCACGCCGCCGATGAAGGCGGTGACGTCGATGTTGACGATGTCGCCGTCCTCGATCACGGTCGAGTCCGGGATGCCGTGGCAGATCACCTCGTTCAGCGAGGTGCAGCACGACTTGGGAAAGCCCCGGTAACCCAGCGTCGAGGGATACGCGCCGTGGTCGAGCAGGAACTCGTGCACAACCCGGTCAATGTCATCGGTGCTGACGCCGGGCGCCACAGCTCGGCCGCCCTCGGCGAGCGCCTGCGCGGCGATCCGTCCCGCCACCCGCATCGCCTCGATCACCTCCGGCGGCTGGGTCCACGGTTCGGCGCACGGGGTGGGCGCGGTTTTCCCGACGTACTCCGGCCGCCGGATCACCGAGGGGACCGGACGCATCGGTGACTGCCGGCCAGGACGCAACGCGGTTCGCACGGGCATGCCCCCACTCTATGCCGATCACCCCAGATGGCGATTACATTACCGATCAGGGGGAGCCGAGTGCGGACAGGAAGCGCCCTGAGACGTCCAGGGCCGGGACGGATGAGCCGGCACCGACAACGAGGGTGGCGAACGCGAGATCACCGCGGAACCCGACGAACCAGCCGTGCGCGGTAGCGTCATCCTCCGCGGTCCCGGTCTTGCCGTACAGCTGGCCCTGGCCCGCCAAGGATTTCGCGGTGCCCTGGGTCACCGCTTCCCGCATCATCGCCCGCACCGCGTCGGCGACCTCGCGGGACATCGGTGCCACCGGCCCGAGTGCGGTCTGCGTCGGCATTCCCCTGATGAGCACCGGGGTGGGCAGCTGCCCGCCAGCCGCGACCGTCGAGGCCACCAGCGCCATGCCGAACGGGCTGGCGAGCACCCGACCCTGCCCGAATCCGTTCTCCGCACGCCGCACCATCGACTCCGAGGGGGGAACCTGACCGGTGACGGTCGTGACGCCGGGAATGTCGTAGTCCATCCCAATGCCCATCTGGTGCGCCGCGTCGGTCAGCGCGCTAGCTCCCAGACGGGCCGCCAACTGGGCGAACGTGGTGTTGCAGGAACGCGCGAACGCGGTGTGCAGCGGCACCGTGCCCAGGTCGAAGAAGTGGTCGTTGGGAACTACCCGCTGCCCGATGGTGGTGGTCGCCGGGCAGGCCACCGGCGAGTCCGGCGTGACCTGCTTGGACTGCAACGCGGCCACCGCCGTGACAATCTTGAACGTGGAGCCCGGCGGATAGCGTCCGGTGAGCGACAGCGCGCCTTGTGCGTCGGCCGCCTTGTTCTGGGCGACCCCGAGAATCTCCCCCGTGGAGGGCTGGATCGCCACGATCATCGCCGGATCAGGCACCGAGTCGGCAGCGTGCTGGCCGGCGACCTGCACGGCGCGGTCGATCGTGGTGGTCAGGGTCGGCACTGGATGTGGCTGCTGGGAGGCGAGAGTCTCGACCTCGTTGCCCAGCGCGGCCACCGTGACAATGCGCCACCCCGCGGCAGCCGCACGCTGCTCCTCGACCACTGTGCGGATACCCGGCACCAGCTGGGAGGCGAAGTTTCGGTCCGGTCCGAGCAGCCGCTGCTGGGTGGGGAAACTCACCCCGGGCAGCTCGTAGATCTGATCCCGCACCGCTTGGTAATCGTGCTCGCGGAGCACCGCTACCGCGCTGGGCGCTCCCGCCGGAGCCGCGCCTGCTCCCGCGATGATCGACTGCTGGGTGAGCTGGGGGTCGAAGCGCCCCAAGGCGGCCGCCAGCTGAGCGGCCACCCCGGGTAGATCCGGGGTCTTGCCTCGGTCCAGCGCGACGGTGACCACGGTTTGCCAGGTGAGCAACGGTGTTCCGGCCCGGTCGAGCACCGGGGCCGGGTCGACCGGCACCTCGCGCAGCGTCACCCGTTGCTGCGCGCCCAGCCGCGGGTGCAGCACCGCTGGACTCCACCGCACCAACCAGCCCTGCCTTGCGTTCGCGGGGACCAGCTCGAAGGCGCCCAGGTAACACCACCGCCGGCCGCTACCGAGGTCCCAGGCCGCGGCGAAGGATGCCGAGGCGATGTTGTCGCCGGAGCGGATCTCGCCCAAGGTGAGCTGCACACGCCGCGGCTTCAGCTCGCTGCGGACCTGCCGGATCAGCTCGGTCGCGGCGACCGGGTCGTCGGTGAGCCGCCCGGCTCCGGCATCGTCGCCCCGGGCCACCGCGTCCAGGAACGCAGCCGCTGCGTCCCGAGGGCCAGCCCCGAAGATCCCGCAGCCGGCCAGCAGCGGGCCCAGGAGAGCCCCCGTCAGGACCACCAGCGGGGCAGCCAGCAAGCGTCGTCGGCGCACGGGCGCGAGTATCCCCCTTGCCGGCTCAGAACAGCGACGGTTCAGAACAACACCGTGGCGAAGCAGCCCACCTGGGTGAAACCGACTCGGCGGTACGCAGCGCGGGCCGGCAGGTTGTAGGCGTTGACGTACAGGCTGGCGACTCGGCCCAGCCGCTGTAGCCGGGCCACCACAGCCGCAGTCGCGCCCGCCGCGAGGCCCTGCCCGCGCCAATCCGGGTGCACCCACACTCCCTGGATCTGACCCACCGTGGCCGACATCGCCCCGATCTCGGCCTTGAACACCACCTCACCGGCCTCGAACCGAGCGAATGCCCGACCCGCCGCGATCAACTCCGCGACTCGGGCCCGGTAGCCCGCACCACCGTCGGGCAGTCGAGGATCGACCCCCACCTCCTCGGTGAACATCGCCACCGCAGCCGGCAGGTAGCGGTCCAACTCGTCGGAACGCACTGGCCGCACCAGCGGGTCGTCGGGCACCAGGGGCTGTTCGGCAAGCACCATCAGCGGCTGGTTCGGACGCTCTTCGCGGGCTGGCCCCCAACTTTCGCACAGCTCCGACCATAGCCCGAGCACTTGATCCGCCGGGCCCACCATCGCCGAGCAGGACCTGACCCGCCCCGCCGCCCGCTCGGCGAAAGCCCGGATCGCCGGCCGTCCCCCGCACAGCGGGACGAGGTTGGCGCCAGAGAAGCACAATCCCTCCAGGGCCCCGTCGCGCCTTTTTTCTGGGTTACTGGCAAAACCCCATAGCTCCCCGCCGAGCCGCCACGGATCCAGCCCGCTGTTCTCGATCCGGGCGGCCACCATGCAGGACATCACCGGGTCAGTGGCCAGCGCCGCACGGACGCGGCGCACGTCACGGTCATCCAGCAGGCGCGCCCCCGCGTGCTTCAGCACACCACCTAGCGTGCCAGAACCGCAGATGAGAACCACCTTGAGGACCCCCGCTTCAGGAACCCCCGCTAAGAGCCCTCCGCTAAGCGGAAGGCCTCCTCGATGAGCGTCTCGACGATCTGCGCCTCGGGCACAGTCTTGATCACTTTACCACGGACGAAGATCTGACCCTTGCCGTTGCCCGAGGCCACCCCGAGGTCGGCCTCGCGGGCCTCGCCAGGCCCGTTGACCACGCAGCCCATCACGGCGACCCGCAACGGCACCTCCATGCCTGCCAAGCCCGCAGTCACCTCCTCAGCAAGTCTGTAGACATCGACCTGGGCTCGCCCGCAGGACGGGCAGGACACGATCTCCAGCCGGCGGGTCCGCAGGTTCAGCGACTCCAAGATCTGAAGTCCGACCTTGACCTCCTCGACCGGCGGCGCGGACAGCGAGACCCGGATGGTGTCCCCGATGCCCTGGCTGAGCAACGCCCCGAACGCGGTGGCGGACTTGATGGTGCCCTGAAACGCTGGGCCCGCCTCGGTGACCCCGAGGTGCAATGGGTAGTCGCACTGCGCGGCGAGCTGCTCGTAGGCCCGCACCATGACCACCGGGTCATGGTGCTTCACCGAGATCTTGATGTCGTGGAAGTCGTGCTCAGCGAACAAGCTCGCCTCCCACAGCGCGGAAGAGACCAGTGCCTCCGGGGTCGCCTTGCCGTACTTGGCCAGAATCTTGGGGTCCAGAGACCCGGCGTTGACGCCGATCCGGATCGAGATGCCCACGTCCTTCGCGACCTTGGCGATCTCGGCGACCCGGTCGTCGAAGCGCTTGATGTTGCCGGGGTTGACCCGCACGGCGGCGCAACCCGCGTCGATGGCGGCGAAGACGTACTTAGGTTGGAAGTGGATATCGGCGATCACCGGGATCCGCGACTTGCGCGTGATGACCGGCAGCGCCTCGGCGTCGTCGGCACTGGGGACGGCCACCCGCACGATGTCGCAGCCCGCCGCAGTGAGCTCAGCGATCTGCTGCAGGGTGGCGTCGATATCGGCGGTGAGCGTGGTGGTCATCGACTGCACGGACACCGGGTGCTCGCTGCCCACGCCCACCGTGCCGACCTGCAGCTGGCGGGTCTTGCGCCGCTCGGCGAGCACCGGCGGCGGCACGGCCGGCATGCCAATCATCATGGGCGTCCTCGTCCTTGTGGCAGGGCCATTTTTTGGCAGCGTCATCGTGGCAGGCGAATGGGATTGACAATGTCGGCGGTGATGGTTAATAAGCTTACCCCGATGAATACGAGCATGACCGCGTAGGTTAGTGGCATCAGCCGGTTGTAGTCCACCGGCGGGCCGTTGGGGCGGCCAAAGGCCCGCCGAACGGCGTTGCGGACACCTTCATAGACGTTGACCGCGATGTGCCCGCCGTCCAGCGGAAGCAGCGGAAGCAGATTGAATACCCCGACGAAAAGGTTCAGCGCCGCGAGCAGGAACAGGAAAAACCACCACGCGCCGTAACCCACGGCATCCCCACCGAGCACACTGGCCCCGACCACGCTGATCGGTGAGTCTGGTCGGTTCTCCCCGGAGATCCGATCCAACAGCGCCGGAATCTTCCTCGGGAACTGCTGGAGCCCCTGCCAGGTGTTGGCGAACATCGTGCCGGTGAAGGTCACGGTCTTGCCCACCGCGTCCATCGGGCCGAAGTGCAGCGTGACGGGGCTCGGGCGCGGCGGCGCCACCCCGATCGCGCCGACCAGCTTGTCGCCCTGGCCACCCAGCGCCGAGATCGGGACCCGGGCGACGTCGACCAGCACGGTGCGCTGCTGCCCGGCCCGCTCAAGCCGGAACTCGGTCGGACCGGAGCGGCTCTGGATGGCTTTGCCCAGCTCGTCGAAGTTGCGCACTGGGGTGCCCGCCACGGCCAGCACCCGATCACCTGACCGTAGGCCAGCGTCCCTGGCCGGCGCTGGAGAGCCCGGCTGGCAAGAACCGTCGGCCCGCACCCCGATGCACTGGCTGACCGAGGACACCACCGCGGGGGTCGGCGCCCGGTCGAGGTCGGGCAGGCCGGTCGACACCGCCATCACGTAGATCAGCACGATGCCGATGGCGAAGTGGGCCAGCGAACCGGCGGAGAGCACCACCACCCGCTGCCAGGTGGGAAACCGGAAGAACGCCCGCTTGCGGTCGTCCGGGTCGGGCAGCTCCTCCAGCGCAGTCATTCCCACGATGTCGCAAAAACCACCGCCCGGGATCAATTTGAGGCCGTACTCGGTCTCGCCCCGGCGGAAGGAGAACAGGGTGGGACCGAAGCCGATGAAGTAGCGGCGCACCTTCATCCCGAAGGCCTTTGCGCTGTACATGTGGCCGGCCTCGTGCAGCGCGATGGAGATCCCGATGCCCACCGCGAACAGCACCACACCCAGCACGAACGTCACGCTCTGCTCCTCACTTGGGGCTCCGCTGCGCCCGGGCGAACCGGCCGCCCAGCAACTCCGTGGCCCGGCTCCGAGCCCAGTCCTCGGCGGCCAGCACGTCCTCCACCGTAGTGGGGTCGGCCCGCCACCCTTGCGCCTCGTCCAGCACGGCCGTCACCGCCTCGACAATCCCACGGAAGGAGATGCGGCGCCCGAGGAACGCGGCCACCGCCTCCTCGTTGGCCGCGTTGAACACCGCAGGAACGCACCCACCGGCGACACCTGCCGCCCTAGCCAGCTCGATGGCGGGGAAGGTCTCGGCGTCCACCGGCTCGAAGGTCCAGGCCGTTGGGCTACCGAAGTCGCAAGCCGGGGCCGCGTCAGCAACACGGTCCGGCCAGCCGAGCGCCAGCGCGATCGGCAGCCGCATGTCCGGCGGGCTGGCCTGGGCGATCGTCGAGCCATCGGTGAAGGTGACCATCGAGTGAATCACCGACTGGGGGTGCACCACAACGTCGATGCGATCGTAGGGGACACCGAACAGCAGGTGCGTCTCGAGCAGCTCCAGGCCCTTGTTCACCAAGGTGGCCGAGTTCACCGTCACCACCGGCCCCATCCGCCAAGTCGGGTGCGCCAGAGCCTGCTCGGCGGTGATCCCGTCCAACTCCTCGGGGCGGCGCCCGCGGAAGGGTCCTCCGGAGGCGGTAAGCACCAACCGGGACACCTCCGTCTGGCTGCCGGCGCGCAGGCACTGGGCGAGTGCCGAGTGCTCAGAGTCCACCGGCACGATCTGGCCGGGCGCGGCGGCTCTGGTGACCAGGGTGCCCCCTGCCACCAGAGACTCCTTGTTGGCCAGGGCCAGGGTAGCGCCGCTGCGCAGCGCGGCCAGCGTCGGAGCCAGACCCCGAGAACCGGTCACCCCGTTGAGCACCACGTCGACGGGCACAGTCGCGACCAGCTCGGTCACCGCCTCGGGACCAACCAGAATCCGGGGCATCCGGTAGCCGCCCCGGTCGTACCCGCGTCGCTGCGCCTCGGCGAACAGCGCCAGCTGCAGATCCTGCGCGGCCCGGCCGCGGGCCACGGCGACGGCGCTGGCCCCGGTCTGCAGCACCTGCGCGGCCAGGGCCTGCGGGTCAGCCCCGCCGGCAGCCAGTCCGACCACGCGGAAACGCCGCGGGTTGCGGTGCACCACGTCCAGCGCCTGGCGGCCGACGGACCCGGTACTGCCCAGCAGCAGTACCGAGCGTGGCTGAGGTGATAGGTCCATCCAGGTCATTGTTCCCGACGGCAACGACGTGACCCGTGCAAGGTAGCCCGACATGGATCACACTGGGCCCTGGAAGCACACGACAAGGAGGGGACATGGGCTTTCTCGGATGGATTGTTCTGGGGCTGGTCGCTGGCGCCATCGCTAAATTGATCATGCCGGGCAACGACCCCGGAGGCTTCATCATCACCATACTGTTGGGCATCGTCGGGGCATTGCTCGGCGGGTACCTCGGCAGCCGCTTTTTCGGGATCGGGCTCGAGTCGTTCTGGAACCTCCAGACCTGGATCGTCGCGATCATCGGATCGCTCATCCTGCTGGGGATCTACCACCTCTTCACCAGGCGCAGAGCAGTCGAGCGCTACTGAACCCGAGAGACTGGGGGCCGGCCCGCCGCCGGACCCCCAGCTCTTCCCGGAGTATGCGATGATGCCGCCGTGGCCTTGACCGAACGGCGTCCCGCCGAGGCGCACTCGACCCACCACGGCGTGGGCTCCCTCGGTGTGGGCCCACACGGTGTGGACCCGGACCGGGAACCGTCGGCCGACTGGGGTTGGCACGGCACCTTCCCCCTGGCCGGCCCTATCGCGGGGTGGTTTACCGCCTTCGGTTTGTTCGCGATGCTCATCGGGAACAACGGCAGCGGGGTTGCGAACCTCTACCTGATCGGCCTCGGCACGCTGCTTGTGGCGATGCTGGTCACTAGCCACCTGAAGGCCCGCAAAGCCAGACGCCGCTGAGAGCGGGCGGCCAGGCACGGGCGCACCGGGCGCAGTGCGCTCCCCGACCTTCCCGGCTCTGTCACGCTCGGCGACACGGAGGAAGAAGCCCTGTCGGAGATGAAGGAGGCGATGCACGGTCACCTCGAGGTGATGCGCGAGCGGGGTGAGGTAATCCCGAACCCATCGACGGTCAGCGCAACGACCGTCGACGCGGCGTGAGATCCGTCCCCGTCACCGCTACTCGCCGGCCTTCGAGCGCCCCTAGTCCTGCGCGACCTCCAACTGTGGGGTGCGGTCGCGGTCGATGAACGCCGCGATCAGCTCCGCGACCTGATCTGGGGTGGGGTCGGCACCATCGCCCGGGACAGCGTAGTTGCGGAACAGGCCCGCGTCGTGGTCGTCGAACGATGCCAGGAATGGACCGACGGTGGGCTCGCGGGCCGGCAAGGGCGCGCAGATAGGCGTGCACACAATGATCGAACACAGCAAGACCTTTCGCTGAAGTCGAGATCAACGGGCATCCCGAGTACACGGAGGATCACGTTGCTCCGAGACTGGTGGGGTCTCGAATACGCAGCGTGGTCCGGGGGCGTGGCTCAGCCGCAGGTCCATGGTGGCAAGTGGCGCATCAAGCGCTTCAGCAAGGGCGATGTAACAGGCGTCGTAGGCGGTGACGGCACTACGGAGACTCCATACCCGCTCGGCCACCGACTCGTAACCGAAGAGCACCACCCGTAGCTTGAGCAGGTCCGCGTGGGCCAATTGCGCGGAGTCCGCGCCGAGCGTGCCCGCCAGGCAGGCGCGGCGCAGGACGTTCGCCGCCTCAACCGGCATCAGGTGCGGAGCGGCCAGCGGTCCGGATGCAAGCATCGACTCCGCCCAGCGGCCGTGCGGGCCGTCATCGACCAGCGCCGCGACGACGACACCCGCATCGATGACCAGCGTCATCGTCTGTCGGCGTCGCGGTGCTCGAGAATCTCCTCAATGCTCAGGCGAGTGGACGTAGTCGCCTTACGTTCCCGGACGCGCTCGAGGAGTTGCTCGACCGATGGTCGACGGGCGAGCTCGATCAGCTCGCTGCGCAGGTGCTCCTGGAGTGAACGCCCCGCGCGCGCGGCCCTGCCTGCGAGCTCGTCGCGGACGTCGTCAGGCACGTTGCGGATAGTGATCGACGTGGGCATAGCAGCATTATACTGCGATTCGCAGCACTTCCACGATGACGAGGTCATGGTGATTCGAGGGGGCGCGGCGGTGACGCCGCGAGCTGGCCGCAGGCGGCGGCGATCTCGCGGCCGCGGGTGTCTCGGACGGTGCAGGGCACTCCGGCGGCGCGGACCCGCGCCACGAATTCCTCCTGCGCGGGCAGCGGGCTGGCGTCCCATTCGCTGCCTGGGGTGGGGTTGAGCGGAATGAGGTTCACGTGCACCAGGGCGCCTAGGCGTTCGCGCAGGAGCCGGCCGAGCAGCTCAGCCCGCCAGGGCTGGTCGTTGACGTCCCGGATCAGCGCGTACTCGATGGACACCCGGCGCCCCGTGGTGTCCGCGTAATGCCGCGAGGCATCGAGCACCTCGGCCACCTTCCACCGGCGGTTCACCGGGACGAGAGTGTCGCGCAACTCGTCGTCCGGGGTGTGCAACGACACCGCCAGCGTGACCTGCAGTCTTTCGGCGGCCAGCCGTCGGATCGCCGGCACCAGGCCCACGGTGGACACCGTCACCGACCGCTGGGACAGACCCAACCCGTCCGGTGCGGGGTGCGTGATCCGGCGGACGGCGGCGAGGACCCGCTGATAGTTGGCCAGCGGCTCGCCCATGCCCATGAACACGACGTTGGACAGCCGGCCGGGCCCGCCGGTCAGCTCGCCGTCGCGCATCGCGGCCGCAGCCGCGCGTACCTGGTCGACGATCTCCGCGGTGGACAGGTTGCGGGTCAGCCCACCCTGCCCGGTAGCGCAGAACGGGCACGCCATCCCACAGCCGGCTTGGCTGGAGATACACACCGTGGCCCGGTCCGGGTAGCGCATCAGCACGCTTTCGGTCAGCGCCCCGTCGGCGGCACGCCACAGCGTCTTTCGGGTCGTGCCGCCCTCGCAGCAGATGTGCCGTATCGGAGTGGCCAGCTCCGGCAGCAACGCCGCGACAAGCCGGTCCCGGCGGGCTGCGGGGAGGTCGGTCATCGCGGCTGGATCGGTGCTCAGCCGCGTGAAGTAGTGCCGGGCCAGCTGGTCGGCGCGAAATGCCGGCTCGCCCAGCTCCGTCACCACGGCACGGCGTTGGTCACGGTCGAGGTCGGCGAGGTGCCGCGGCGGCATGCCCCGTCGCGGGGCTTCGAACACCAAGGACAGTGCAGTCATCGCGCTGTCCAGTGTCCCACGATGAGCCCCGTGGGCTCGCGACGCACGTGCAGACGGTAGCGGACGGGGATGGTCAGTCCCGGAGTGTGCGCGATCGCCCGCGCCGCCACCTCAGGAGTGAACTCGATACGCAGCGCGTCCTCCAGGTCACCGCGGTCGCGGAAACGCCAGGTGGTGTCTACCCGGTAGCAGTCGAAGCCCTGGGCGGCGAAGAACGCCTCGACCGCGGCGGGTCGGTAGCGAGGTGCCGAGGCGCACAACCACTCGCCGTAGGGGACCTGGGTACCGTCCAGGTCGATGATGACCATGGTAGCGCCAGGGCGCAGCACTCGTCGCGCCTGCGCCAGGCCGCGCTCGCAGCCGGGGCCAAAGAAGTAGGCAACGCGGGCATGCACCAGATCGGCGCTGGAGTCGGGTAGCGGCAGGCGCCCCGCGCAGCCGACGAGCACCCGCACTCCTGGCAGGTGGCGGACCCGCCGACGGGCGCGGATCACCAGCGGAAGGTGTGGCTCCACCCCGACCACGCTGCGCGCCCGCTCGGCGAATCGAGGCAGGTGAAACCCGTCCCCGCAACCGACATCAACGATGTCGGCGCCAGACCAGTCAACCCGGTCGGCCAACGCCGCCCACAGTGCCCCATCGGCGTCGACCGCCTGATTTTCCCGCTCGTAGACCGCGGGCCAGTTCCAGATGTTGGGGCTGGCCAGCACGCCCGGGTCAGTCACCTTCAGCCGCCGACCGGGACGAGCAGGCTCAGCAGCAGCCAAGACACGACCGCCGACGGCAGAAGTGAGTCGATCCGGTCCATCAACCCACCGTGGCCGGGTAGCACGGTACCCATGTCCTTGACGCCGAGATCACGCTTGATCAGTGATTCGACCAGATCCCCTCCGGTCGCGGCGAGCACGATCGCCAAACCGAACAGCACCCCGTACCACAGCTGGCCACCCAACAGAAAAATCACCGACAGAGCGCCAGCGGCAGTCCCGGCCACCAGCGATCCAATAAAGCCCTCCCAGGATTTCTTCGGGCTGATCGAAGGCGCCATCAGATGCCGCCCAACCAGCACGCCCGTGGCATAACCCCCAACGTCCGAAGACACCCCAGCGAGCAGCAGGCACAAGGCCCGCGCCGCACCGTCGGCAGGAACAACCAGCAACGTTGCGAAAGCAGCAAATCCGGCGACGTAGGCCGTGCTGAACACCGATGCGCTGACGTCGCGGACGTAGCCTGCCGCGCCCCTGGGGAAGCGCCACACCAGGCAGACCAACACAGTGATCACAAACGCGACGAGTATTCCGTCCCGACCAAACGGCCAGGCCAGCCACACCATCGCTTGCCCGCCGGCCAGGACCGGCGGCAGCGAAACCCGGATACCGGCCTGGCGCAATGCCCCGGCCAGCTCCCAGCTGGACACCGCCACCGCAACGGCCACGATCCCGATGAACACCTGCCGCACAGTGAACAGCGCCACCAGGATCCCGGCGCCCATCAGCAGGCCGACGGCGATCGCGGCCCACAGGTTCCGGCCCGCCCGCCGGACGCGCGGGTATTGCGCTGGGTGCACAGCGGAAGGGGGATGCTCGGGCAGTCCGCTGGCGGCCACTCAGACCTCGAGCAGTTCGGATTCCTTATGCTTGACGAGCTCGTCGATCTGCCCCACGTATCGGTGCGTGATGACCTCGAGCTCCTTCTCTGCCCGTGTCACGTCGTCCTCACCAGCTTCGCCGTCGCGAGAGATACGGGTGAGCTGTTCCTTGGCCTTGCGACGGATGTTTCGAATGGATACCTTGGCGTCCTCTCCCTTGGTATGCGCCACCTTGACCAAATCTCGGCGGCGTTCCTGGGACAGCTGCGGGATGAGCACCCGGATGATCACCCCGTCATTGGTGGGGTTGACGCCCAGGTCGGAGTCCCGGATCGCCTTCTCCATCGTCCTGAGCTGGCTGGGGTCGTAGGGCTTGATCACGGCCATCCGGGCCTCCGGGACAGCCACACTGGCCAGTTGGGTCAATGGGGTGGCCGAGCCGTAATAGTCCACGACGATCTTAGAGAACATCGCGGGGCTGGCACGACCGGTACGCACCGTGGCGAGGTCCTCCTTGGCCACCGACACGGCCTTCTCCATCTTTTCCTCGGCGTCGAGGAGGGTATCGTCGATCACGGCTGCTCCTTGTCTAGCCTGAGGGTCTAGCCTGATGCCCGTTATGCCGCAGAGCTGACCAGGGTTCCGATGGGCTCACCACGCACCGCACGAGCGATATTGCCCTCGGTGAGCAGATTGAACACGATGATCGGCAGCTTATTGTCCATGCACAGGCTGAAAGCGGTCGCGTCCGCCACGTTGAGTCCGCGCTCAAGCACCTCGCGATGGGTGATGTGCGTGAACATCGTGGCCGAAGGATCGGTCCTGGGGTCGGCGGTGTAGACTCCATCGACCGCCTTGCCCAGCAACAGGACCTCGCAACCGATCTCTAGCGCCCGCTGGGCACCGGTGGTGTCGGTGGAGAAGTAGGGCATCCCCACGCCAGCCCCGAAGATCACCACCCGGCCCTTCTCAAGGTGCCGGATCGCCCGGCGCGGGATGTAGGGCTCGGCGACCTGACCCATCGTGATGGCCGTTTGGACGCGAGTATCGATCTTGTGCTCACGCTCCAGGAAGTCCTGCAGGGCCAGGCAGTTCATCACGGTGCCCAGCATTCCCATGTAGTCACCGCGGGAACGTTCCATGCCGCCCAGCTGGAGCTCCGCGCCGCGAAAGAAGTTCCCCCCGCCGATCACCACGGCCATCTGCATCCCACTAGCGACCACCTCGGCGATCTGCCGCGCGACAGCCTTCACCACCTCGGGGTCTACCCCGACTCCACCGCCGCCGAACATCTCCCCACCGAGCTTGAGGAGCACTCTGCGGTATCCGGGACCCACCAGCCGGTCAGCGTTCATCAGCGCGTCAGGCCTGGCCTACCTCGAAGCGGGCGAACCGCCGCACAGTCACCCCAGCCTCGTCCAGAAGAGCCCTGACGGTCTTCTTGGAATCCTGCACGGAAGACTGCTCCAGCAACACGGTATCCTTGAAGAAGCCATTGATACGGCCTTCGACGATCTTCGGCAATGCCTGCTCGGGCTTGCCCTCCTGGCGGGCGGTCTCTTGCGCGA
Organism: Pseudonocardiaceae bacterium; assembly: GCA_050699715.1. GTDB lineage: Bacteria > Actinomycetota > Actinomycetes > Mycobacteriales > Pseudonocardiaceae. The sequence continues at coordinate 124,377 of JBOHFR010000001.1, read as the reverse complement.
TACGCCGTTCATCGGCGAGCACGCCGGCCGGCACGTCATCCCGAGTGACATAGCGCGGCTTCATCGCGGCCACCTGCATCGCCACCGCACGCGCGGTCTCCGGCGAACCACCGTCATACTCGACCAGCACGCCCACCGCAGCTGGCAGGTCGGAGGCGCGGCGGTGCAGGTAGGTGGCTACCTCGCCGCCGAAGGACACCACCCGGCGCAGCTGCAACTTCTCGCCGATCTTGGCCGAGAAAGCCTGCACCGCATCCGCGACCGTGCCACCGTTGCACTGCGTCTGAGCGAGCGCCTCGGCGTCGACGGGCCGGGTCCGGATCGCCTCAGCGAGGATCTTGCTGGCGAGCTCCTGGAAGTCAGCACCCTTGGCCACGAAGTCGGTCTCGCAATTGAGTTCGATCATCACGCCGCCCTCGGCGGCTACCAGTCCGTTGGCGGTGGTGCGCTCGGCCCGCTTGCCAACGTCCCTCGCACCCTTGATGCGGAGCAGTTCAACTGCCCGGTCGAAGTCGCCGTCGGATTCTTCCAAGGCCCTCTTGCAGTCCATCATCCCGGAACCAGTCAGGTCCCGGATTCGCTTGACGTCGGCGGCGGAATAATTCGCCATCGTGGCTTTACCGTCCTGGAGTTTGTTGTCGGATCGGTTGGATCGGTTGGATCGGTTGGATCGGTCGGATTGGTGAGGGTGTGCAACCGACCGTTTAGGTCTGCGGCACGCCGTTGTTAGCGACTATGGGTTCGGCCAGCTGCAGCGCGGCTTCCTGCTCTGCGGTGTTGGTGGGAACAGGGCTGTCAGAAACAGGGCTGTCGGGGGCAGAGACCATCAGCTCCTGCTCCCATTCGGCCAGCGGCTCGTGGCCACCGGCACCGGGCTTGTCCGAGCCGTCGGCTCCGGCGGAACGTCCGGCCCGCGACATCAATCCGTCGGCGGTGGCGTCGGCTACCACACGGGTGAGCAGCGCCGCAGCGCGGATCGCATCGTCGTTGCCCGGGATGGGGTAATCAACCTCGTCGGGGTCGCAGTTGGTGTCCAGGATGGCCACAACCGGGATGCCCAGCTTGCGGGCCTCACCGACGGCAATCTGCTCCTTCTTAGTGTCCACTATCCACACCGCGCTAGGAACGCGCTGCATGTCCCGAATCCCGCCGAGGGTCTTCTCCAGCTTGTCCTTCTCCCGGGTGCGCATCAGGATTTCCTTTTTTGTCAGCCCGGAAAAACCGCCGGTCTGCTCCATGGACTCAAGCTCCTTGAGACGCTGCAGGCGCTTGTGCACGGTGGAAAAGTTCGTGAGCATGCCGCCCAACCAGCGATGGTTCACGAAGGGCATGCCGACTCGCTGCGCATGATGCGATATCGCTTCCTGGGCCTGCTTCTTGGTGCCGATGAATAAGATCGAGCCACCGTGGGCCACGGTCTGCTTGATGAACTCGTAGGCCCGGTCAATGTAGGTCAACGTTTGTTGCAGGTCGATGATGTAGATGCCGTTGCGCTCGGTGAAGATGTAGCGCTTCATCTTCGGGTTCCAGCGGCGGGTCTGGTGCCCGAAGTGCACGCCGGAGTCAAGCAGCTGCTTCATGGTGACGACGGCCATAGCCGGTGCACACCTCAATGTGTTCAGGCGCGTCTGGCTTGCGCCAGCGCGCTCATACGGTTGTCGCGGCGGGCCGGGTCGGCCCGCCGCCCTAGCGCCAGGCCGACGACCGGACCTCGTGCGATCATGACCGCGACAAGGACCGCCGGACGCCGAGGCCCTGGTAGGGCACAGCGCTGGCGCGCGAAGTCGACCCGCATGCGAGTCGCTCTTGCAGTGTACGGCGTGCCCACGCCCAACCGCAGCCGAGGTGGCCTTGCCGCCCGGCAACCGCCCGGCAGCTATCCACAGCTATCCACATTGCCCCGCACTATCCCCAGCAGTTGATCTCGGCGCTGGGCAGCCGGGCTCGACGCGGGGAGGCTGTCGGTGTGTCTCGGATTCTGATCTGCACCATGCTCATGGCGGTGTTGTCCAGTCATGCGACCCCGGCCGACCACGCGGGCCCGGCCGATCCGGTGACCCCGACTGATCCGGTGGCCCGGGTTGGACCCGACGACGTTGGCAACAAACCCGCGCCGCAGTTCGACTGGCCACTGGCCGGTTCCCCGACCGTGGTTCGGGCTTTCCACCCGCCGACGTTCCAGTACGGACCGGGGCATCGCGGTGTCGACCTGGCCGCTGTGGCCGGCGCCCCGGTGCTCGCCGCTGGTGCCGGCACGGTGGCGTTCGCCGGGACCGTGGCCGGCCACGGTGTGGTGTCAGTGGACCACCCAGGTGGGCTGCGCACGACCTATGAACCGGTATCGCCAACCGTGACCACCGGCGACCGGGTGGCCAGGGGTGAGCGGATCGGCACCGTGCAGCCTGGCGACCCAGGCTGCCCCGGCACCGCCTGCCTGCACTGGGGCGTCCTGAGCGACCCAAAAAAAGACCCAGAAAAAGGCAGGCAGTACTTGGACCCACTACGCCTGCTCGCCACGGCGCGAGTGCGCCTGCTACCGATCGACGGCCCGCCAATGACGCCTGGGTAACGCCCAGGCGTCATCCAGCGGAGGCTTCCAGCATCTTACTTCGGAGCCGTAGTACCGCCCTGGTGTGCAGCTGGCACACTCGGGACTCGGTGACGCCGAGCACCCGGCCAATCTCGGCGAGGGTGAGGTTCTCGAAGTAGTAGAGTGAGACGACCACACGATCCCGGTCGGTGAGCTGCGAGACCGCTTCGGCAAGCAGACGCCTGCTCTCAACCGAATCAAGGAACGCGCCCGGTTCCTCCATGGTGTCATCGGGCAACGTCTCAGCGATCGACATGCCGCTGCGGCTCACGGCGATAAGCTCATCGAGCGCGACCACGCTGGTCAGCTGAAGCTGGGCATAGAGTTCCTGCAATTCGGCAGTGGTGATACCGAGTTCGGCAGCGACCTCCGCATCAGTGGCGGAACGCTGCAAGCGACTCTCCAGGCGTTCCAGTGCACGCTCCACTTCACGTGCCCGGCTGCGCACCGAACGGGGCACCCAATCCTGAGCGCGCAGCTCGTCCAGGATCGCCCCCCGGATCCGCTGCATCGCATAGGTCTCGAACTTCAAACCGCGCCCAGGCTCGAACCTGTTGATGGCGTCCCATAGGCCGAAAACACCAGACTGCACCAGGTCCGCGATGTCCACATGGGCGGGCAGCCCGGTTCCGACCCGGCCGGCCACGTACTTCACCAAAGGCGCATAATGCAGAACCAGCCGGTCGCGCAGGGCCGCGTCGCGATGCTGAGCATAGGCCTGCCACAGCGCGACGATGCCGGCTTCCACCTCCTCGGCCCTGGCATCAGCAGTCTGGCTCCAGGCCCCAGAACCGGCGGGGACGGCAGTCACGATGCGGCCACGACCCCCGGAGTCCTCAGGAACGGGGGTGGCTCCGATCATGGATCGCCTTCAGCCTCTCGACAGTGACATGCGTGTAGATCTGCGTGGTGGCGAGCGTAGCGTGACCGAGCAACTCCTGAACGGTGCGCAGATCTGCGCCCCCCTCCAACAGATGGGTCGCGGCGCTGTGCCGCAGGCCGTGCGGACCCATGTCTGGCGCGCCCGGCACCGCACCGACCACGTCGTGCACAACGGTCCGAATGATCCGCTGATCGACCCGGCGACCACGTGCTCCAAGGAACAGCGCCGCTGCTGAATGGGGATGCGCGAGCACAGGGCGCCCTTGTTCGAGCCAGCGGCTCAAGGCGCGCTGCGCGGGCAGCCCATAGGGCACCGCGCGTTCCTTGGCGCCCTTACCGAGTACCCGGACCAAGCGCCGCTGCGGATCGAGGTCACTAAGATCAAGACCACAGAGCTCGGCGACGCGTATCCCGGTCGCGTACAACAGCTCCACAACGGCGTGATCACGCAACGCAATCGGATCCTCCTCGGTGGCACCGCGTTGCGCGGCGTGCAGTGCTGCGGCAGCCTGTTCCACGTGCAGCACTGCGGGCAGGGCTCGCTGCGGCCGCGGCGCGACCAGCCGCGGTCCCGGGTCGGTGCCCAGCACTCCGGCTCGGGTAGCCCAGGCGGTGAAGGCGCGAGCCGCCGCTGCCCGCCGCGCCAGCGTGCTGCGCCGGTGGCCACTGCGGTGCGCCACGCCCAACCAGCTGCGCAGTAGCGGGAGGTCTAACGCCGCGAGATCGTCGCGGCCCGAATTCGCCAGGTACTGCAACAAGGCGGTGACGTCACCGCGGTAAGCCCGCACCGTGTGCGGTGACAGCCCACGCACTGAGCGCAGATAGGCCGCGAAGCGCTCCCGATACGCCGCCAGTGCCTCCGGTAACGAATCAGGTGCCGGCCGGTCCTCGTTCACCCGCAGGACGCTGCGCTCCCGACGGCGCCACGTCAAGCACCGCCACGCCCGGCGTCGGGCAACGTCCGGTGCCAACCGCTCACCCCGCACCCCACCAGCCCCCGCAGCTCCAACAACGGCAGCGCGGAGCGCACCCGGTGTAGCGGCACCCCAGAGTCGCGCACCAGCTGCTCAGGATGCCGGGGAGCCCTTGCCGGCAGCGCCTCGTACACCGCCAGCAGCTCCAGGCTCAGCCCGTCGGTGCACCGGCGGGGTGTGGTCAGCGGCGGAGCGAGGTCCGCCCCGATCCGCCCCACCGCCTCCACCACCTCCGCCGCCCGAGTGACCAACACCGCCTGCTCCTCACGTACCAGCTGGTGACAGCCGACGGACAGCGCCGAGGTGACCGGACCCGGCACCACCATCACGACCCGGCCCAGCGCGGCCGCAGCGGAGGCGGTGCGCCGGGCGCCGCTGCGCGCTCCGGCCTCGACCACAACGGTGCCAGCCGCGAAGGCGGCAATCAGGCGGTTGCGGACCAGGAAGCGGTGCCGCGCGGGCCGGGTATCCGGCGGGTACTCGCTGATCACTGCGCCGCTCTCAGCGATCCGGTCCAGCAACCCCTGGTGGCCCGCTGGGTAGGCGCGATCCAGCCCACAGGCCTGCACCGCAACAGTGCGGCCCTCGGCGGCCAGTGCGCCTCGGTGCGCCGCACCGTCGATGCCGAATGCGGCGCCGGAGACTACCGCAAAGCCATCCTCGGCAAGCTCGTAGCCGAACTCAGCAGCGACGTGTTCCCCGTATCCAGTCGCAGCTCTCGCCCCCACCACCGCCACCGTCCGCTCACCGAGCTCGTCGAGGCGCCCGGCGCCCCGCACCCACAGCGCCACTGGGGCACGCCAGCGCTCGTCGGTCTGGGCAGCGGGCGTGGCGAAGCAAGTGAACACCTCGGCGGGCCACTCGGCGTCTTCGGGAACCACCAAGCGGCCCCCGAGCGCGTCGATCGCGGAGAGGTCAGCCTCGGCCCGGTCCTCCGCCCGGCGGGCACTGGTCTCTGCGACCACCCGGTGGGATACCTGCCCCGCTGCCACCAACCGGGCCGCCCGCACCGGACCGACCTCGCTGACCAGCTCGGATAGCGCGGGAGCGGGGGGCTCGGCGACCCGGTTGAGGTAGGCCCGAGCCCGGCGCAGCTCGCGCTCCCCCGGCGTCATGCCGCCCTCCGGTCCCGCAGACCCATCGCGACACTCACATCCTCGACCAGCGGGCGGTCCCGCCCTGCCAGATCAGCCACCGTCCACGCCAACCGCAACGTGCGATCCGCCCCTCTAGCGGTCACCATGCCCCGATGCAGCGCCGCCGCGATCGGTTCGGTCACCGCCGGCGGCAGCCGGAACCGCCGCCGCAACACCGGACCGGGCACCTCGGCGTTCGTGCCCCAGCCGGTGCCCGCCCACCGCGCACGAGCGGCGGCGCGCGCCTGGAGCACTCGTTCGCGCACCGTCGCAGTGCTCTCCGGCTCCGCGTCGGCCTGACCCATGTCCTTCACCGGACGCATCGCCACCCGCAGGTCCACCCGGTCCAGCAGCGGCCCGGACAGTCGGCCCAGATACCGCCTGCGGGCCGACGGGGCACAGGTGCAGTCCCGCTCATCAGGCGGAGCGCACGGGCACGGGTTCGCCGCGAGTACCAGCTGGCACCGTGCCGGGTATCGCACCACCCCGTCTCGGCGGGCCAACCGGACCTCACCATCCTCCAGTGGGGTGCGTAGCGCCTCCAGAGACCGTGGCCCGAACTCAGCGACCTCGTCGAGGAAGAGCACGCCACGGTGCGCTCGGCTTACCGCGCCGGGCTTGGCCAGCCCCGAACCACCTCCGACCAGCGCGGCCACCGAACTGGTGTGATGCGGCGCGATGAACGGGGGCACGGTGATCAGCGGGGTATCTGGGGCAAGCAAACCGGCCACCGAGTGCACTGCGGTCACCTCGAGCGCCTCCTGATCGGTGAGCGCCGGCAGCAGCCCAACCATCCGCTGGGCCAACATGGTCTTGCCCGTCCCCGGCGGGCCGGTCAGCAGCAGATGGTGACCGCCCGCGGCGGCGACCTCCACTGCCCAGCGGGCGTCGCCCTGTTCCAGCACATCGCCGAGGTCGAGGACCGCCGCCGGCGGTGCCGGGCGCACTGGGCCGGGACGCGCCAGCCCGGCGGCGGGGTCTCGCAACCAGCTGAGCACCTCCTTCAGGCAGGTCGCGCCGTGCACCCGCATCCCGTCAACCAGGGAGGCCTCAGCGAGCGAGGCGGCCGGCACCACCACCTGGCCGATGCCTACCTGGCGAGCGGCGAGCACAGCCGGCAGCACGCCTCGTACCTGACGCAGCCGGCCATCCAAGGCCAGCTCCCCGATCAGCACCAGCCCGTGCAGCCGCTGCGCCGGGAGCCGGCCATCCGCAGCCAGCAATGCGCAGGCCAGCGCGAGGTCGTAGCTGCTTCCGCCCTTGGGCAGGGTGGCCGGCGACAACGCGAGGGTCATCCGACGCGGTGGCCACCGCTCGCCCGAGTTGAGCACCGCGGCCCGCACCCGATCCCGCGCCTCGGACAACGCGGTATCGGGCAACCCAACCATCTGCAGTCCCGGCAGACCCGGACCGATATGGGCCTCGATCTCCACCAGCACCCCCTCGACCCCGTGCAGCGCCACCGCCCAGGCGCTAGCAAGCGACATCAGAACGCACCTTGCAGGTGCTCTACGGTGACCGGCCCATCCTGCGGGCACAGCACCGCCAGCACGTCGAAGCGGATCTCGCACCAGCCGACCCGGTATGCCCGCAGCCACTCCGCCGTGACCCGCCTTATCCGAGCCGCCTTTGCCGGCGTCACGCCCTCGGCCGGTTCCCCATACCCGGTCCCTGATCGGGTCTTGACCTCGCACACGACGAGGCGCTGGCCATCGGTCGCAATAAGATCGACCTCACCTTCCCGGCAACGCCAGTTGCGGGCGAGCACCACGAGCCCGGTGCCGGCGAGGTAGTCCGCCGCCAGGTCCTCGCCCCGCCTGCCCAGCTCGTCGCTACGGCGCTCCGCCGCCTGTGCCGTCGTCTTCATTCCGACCTCCCCGTTCCTCGGTGATCTCCAGCCACGAGGCTGCCGGGCCGAGGAGGCGCGGTCTATATCACGCAGGAAGATCTGTGGACAACAGGGGCAGGTGTGGATAAGTGGAGTACGCGGTGTGACATCATCTCTGCCCGCCCCTGCCCATCGCGGTCACGTATGCCGCCGACATCAAGACACTCTGCCAAGGAGACGCAAGCCATGACCGAGACACTGGCTGAGGAGCTGACTGAGCCGCTGACTGGGGCACTAGCGCAGGCACCGTTCACCATTACCGACGGGCTGCGGCGCCACGCCAGGTACACCGAGCTCGCAGCGGCCGCCCCTGTGCACCGCATTGTGTTGCCTACCGGCGAGCCAGCTTGGCTAATCACCGGCTACGATGAGGTGCGCCAGGCACTGCGCGACCCGCGGCTGGTCAAGAACGTAGCCGCGATGGGGACGCTGGGCCGGCAGGAGCTGGGCCGGCAGGAGCTGGGCCGGCAGGAGCTGGGCCGGCAGGAGCTGGGCCGGGACCGGCTGGTGCCTGACACGCTCGCGGCACTGGGTAGTCACATGCTCAACCGCAACCCGCCGGACCACACCCGGCTGCGCCGGCTGGTCAGCAGCGCGTTCACTCGCCGCCGCATCGAGCAACTCGCGCCGCGCATCCAGCAGATCACCGACGAGCTGCTCGCCGCGATGGCCACCACGGCGCGGGCCGACCTGATCGCCGCGTTTGCGCTCCCGCTGCCCATCACCGTGATCTGCGAGCTGCTCGGTATTCCAGCCGATCGCCGCGCTGAGTTCCATGACTGGTCTGCCACCATAGTGGCCGGCGCACTGGCCGAGCCCGACGCGTACAGCTGCGCCACGACTGCCATGGTGCGATACCTGTGGGAGCTGCTCAGGGTTAAGCGCGCCGCTCCTGCTGATGACCTGCTCTCCGCACTGGTAGCGGTCCGCGACGGCCAGGACCGGCTGTCCGAGGACGAGCTCACCTCAATGGTGTTCGTGATACTCGTCGCCGGCCACGAGACCACGGCCAACCTGATCAGCAATGGGGTGCACGCACTGCTCACCCACCCCGAGCAGTTAGCGCTGCTCCGCGCCCAGCCACACCGGCTGCCAGAGGCGGTCGAGGAACTGCTGCGCTTCAACGGCCCAGCCCAGGCGACGACTCCCCGCTTTACCACCGAGCCGGTGAACATCGGCGGGGTCACCATCCCCGCCGGCGAGATCGTCGTCTCTAGCGTGCTGAGCGCCAACCGGGACCCGGCCTGCACCCCGCACGCCGACACGCTGGACATCACCCGCACGGATAACCCACACCTGGCCTTCGGCCACGGCATCCACCACTGCCTCGGCGCACCACTGGCCCGGCTGGAAGCCAGGATCGCGCTGGGCACCCTGTTCACTCGCTTCCCCCAGCTGCGGCTCGCGGTACCCGCCGAGCAACTGACCTGGCGACCGAACATGCTCATAAACAGCCTGGACGAGCTCCCCGTGATTCTGCGCTGAAGGAAGCTGAAGGAAAACTGTCATTATCAGGGAGATCAACCGCCGTAGGGGCTGTCTCCGGGCAGCCGTAGGTCTGGTTTGTCGACTTCCTCGATGTTGACGTCCTTGAACGTGAGCACTCGGACGTTCTTGACGAACCGGGCCGGCCGGTACAAGTCCCACACCCAGGCATCAGACATGCGCACCTCGAAGTACACCTCGCCCTCAGCATTGCGGGCCTGCACATCCACCGCGTTGGCCAGATAGAAACGCCGCTCAGTCTCTACAACATAGGTGAACTGGCCAACGACGTCACGGTACTCCTTGTAGATCGACAGCTCCATCTCGGTCTCATACTTCTCGAGATCCTCGGCGCTCATCGACGGCCCATCGGTCGCTTCATCGGGTGCTGGCTCCTCCTGATCGTGCCGTTGCGTGGTCAGCGACTCCCCCATTCTGGACCAATGCTCGCCCCCCGTCCGACCCCACTACTGCTCCCCCTACCGGCGCTGGTCTTACTCGTGCGCTCCGACGCGGTGGGGCGGTCAGGCCGTGCAGACGCGCCGCCAGGACAATATTGACGTAGCTGAACCGGTGCTCGGCGCACGGGCCATGCGCCAGCAGGGACGCGTTGTGCTCCAGCGTGCAGTAGCCTTTGTGCTCGCCAAAGCCATACCACGGCATCCGCTCATGTAACTCGCCCATGATGCGGTCGCGGGTCACCTTGGCCAGCACCGAAGCCGCCGCCACACAGGCCGCGACCCGGTCCCCGCCGATCACCGCCATGTTCGGGGCGGTCAAGCCGGGCACGCGGAACCCGTCGGTGAGCACGTAACCGGGATGCACGGCAAGACCAGCGACGGCTCGACGCATGCCCTCCAGGTTGGCCACGTGCACGCCTAACTCATCGACCTCCTCGGGTGGGACCACCACCACGCTCCGGGCCACCGCTCTCGTGACGATCAGGTCGTGGTAATGCTCCCGACGCGGCGCAGTGAGCAACTTGGAGTCGGTGAGCCCGGCCAAAGCCGCCGTATCGGCCGGGCGCAACACGCACGCCGCGATCACCAGAGGACCAGCGCAGGCCCCCCGGCCGGCCTCATCCACCCCAGCGACCGGACCCAAGCCCTTGCGGTGCAGGACAGCCTGCAGCGCCCAGGTACCGCCGTCCCTGCGCACCACCGCCCTCGGCGGTCGCGGCAGGACCTGGCGGGTACTACGCGCCACGGCCAGCACGCTCGTCAGCCACGCCTCCCAGCGACCACCATCTCCCGCAGGATACGACCGCCTCGCAGCGCCGGCCAACTCAACACCAGGCCAGCACCCGGCGGAAGACCGCAGGGCCAGGGCGCGAAAGGCCCTGGAGGCCCTGACGCGCCGAGCGCCATAGCATGCTGCGGATCAGGGTCGGATATACTCTGCCACCGCGACAGCGGAAGCACGATCAGGCGGGCCGTGCCGATGACGTTGCTCACCGGCACGGTGCCCGAGCGCTGGTCTGCCACGTGTCGCCGCGAGTCCGCACTGTTGTTCCGATTGTCCCCCATCATCCATAAGTTGCCGTGGGGCACCGTGACTGGGCCGAACTCATCCTGGGGCTCGTGCCCGATGAAGGCGTAGGGCTCGGTCAGTGCGATCCCGTCGACGATGACCCGGTTCTGCTTATCGCAGCACTGCACGGTCTGGCCACCCACCGCGATCACCCGCTTGACGAAGTCCCGCTCGTCCGGCGGGGCGAGCCCGATCAGTGAACCGGCCTGCTGGAGCCCACGAACCAGGACATTGCTCGAGCGCTGGCTGGGCAACTCACTGTCCCAGGAGTCGGTACCGCGGAACACCACCACATCGCCCGGTCTCGGGTCGCGAAACCGGTAGGTCAGCTTGTCGACCAGTACCCGATCGTTGGCGCAGCCGGGGCAGCCATGCAGGGTCGGCTCCATGGACGCTGAGGGGATGACGTACACCCGAGCCAAGAATGTCTGGATCAGGAACGTGAGCACCAACGCGGTGAGCACCAGAATCGGCAACTCTCGCCAGAAAGAGCCCTTCTTGCGCTTGGACAGGCGATGCCGGTGCGGGCGGCGGTCGGGGAAATCGCCGGGATCCTCGGCGCGAGCGGGTTCGGTCGAGCGAGCCAGGTGGGCCACGTCCTCAGGCTATCGACAGGCGACCAGTACCGGGGGATCAGGACGCAGACGGTGTATCACGCTTCTCCTTGATCTTGGCAGCTTTACCCCGAAGGTCGCGAAGGTAGTATAGCTTGGCGCGTCGGACATCACCGCGGGTGACAACCTCGATCATGGCGATATTAGGGGTGTGCACCGGAAAGGTGCGCTCGACACCCACGCCGAAGGACACCTTACGCACCGTGAAGGTTTCCCGCACTCCCCCGCCCTGACGGCGGATGACCGCGCCTTGGAATATCTGTACCCGTTGGCGCGAGCCCTCAATGACGCGGACGTGCACCTTGAGGGTGTCACCGGGCCGGAAGTCAGGAATATCGGACCGCAATGACTTCGCGTCCAGGGCGTCCAGGGTGTTCATCTCGGGAGTCCGTCCTCGTCATCATCGTGTGCTGTGCACGGTCTAGAGCGCCCTGCGTGGGCGCGAACAGCGGCTTTGGTGACGGTAAGGACGTCCGCCCTGGGGGCAGTCCCTGCCTTGCTCCGCTGCGGGAACCGATTCAGTGTGCCAGATGCCGCCAGCCGCGATGAAACCGGGGAGTTGATGTCTGGAGGTGATGTCTGGGGATAATGTGCGGGATTCATCCGGGCGGGGTGACGAGGCCCTCGAGCAAGGCCCGATCCGCGCCATCCAGCGCACCGGATGGCAGCGCCGCCAGCAGGTCAGGACGGCGCGCTGCGGTGCGCTCCACCGCGCGATCCCGGCGCCAGCGAGCGATCGCGGCGTGGTTGCCTGAGCGGAGCACGGCGGGCACCTCCCGGCCCCGCCACACCTCGGGACGGGTATAGCAAGGCCCCTCCAGAAGACCGTCGGAGAACGAGTCCTGCGTCGCCGAGGCGGGGTTGCCCAGCACCCCAGGCAGCAGCCGGGCCATCGCCTCAACCATCACCAGCACGGCGACCTCGCCCCCGACGAGCACGTAGTCGCCGATCGAGATCTCATCAACGACGACCCGGTCAGCCGCGTCGTCGATCACCCGCTGGTCAATGCCCTCGTAGCGGCCGCAGGCAAAGACGAGACGGGGTTGCGCAGCCAGCTCGGTGGCCAGCTGCTGGGTGAATGGCCGTCCAGCGGGACTGGGCACCACCAACCGTGGCAGCGGCTCGCCAGCGAGTACCTCGTCCAGCGCCTCACCCCACACGTCGGGCCGCATCACCATGCCGGGTCCACCGCCATAGGGCGCGTCGTCCACCGACCGGTGCCCATCGTGGGCCCAGCGCCGCAGGTCATACACCGTGAAGACGATCAGGTTCCGCTCGATGGCCCGGCCGAGCAGTGCCTCCCTGGCCGGCGTCAGGTACTCGGGGAAGATTGTCACGATCTGAATCAACACAGCGCAACGCCCTCAGTCGAGCAACCCGTCAGGGGGGTCGAGCACCACTCGGCCACCAGCCAGGTCCACCTCGAGCACAATCGCCCGCACGAAGGGCACCAGCGCCTCGCCGCGCTCTGTCTCCAACACCAGCAGGTCGCTGGCCGGGGCATGCACGACCTCGCGCACCGTGCCCAGCGCGGCGCCGTCGGACCGCACAACGGCCAGGCCCTCGAGCTGGTGGTCATAGAACTCATCTGGGTCGTCCAAGTCGGGCAGCGTTGTGGCGTCGACGGTCAACAAGAGCCCGCACAGTTCCGCTGCCGAATCTCGATCGGCTACCCCGGCGAATCGCACGAGCAAGGCTTCCCCATGCGGACGGACAGTCTCCACGGTGAGAACGCGGCCCGTATCACCATGCAGCTGCGCATCGGCAGTGAACCGCTGTTCAGGGAAGTCGGTGCGCACCTGCACCGTCACCTCCCCACGGAGGCCGTGGGGCCTGCCAATGCGGCCGATCACCCGCTGAGTGCCGGAAGCCCTGTTATCACCCCTGGTGTCCCCTCCACCATCACTGTCCAGCTGCACGGTCGCCTGCTCCGCCATGTCAACGATCGGTATCGACGACGTCAACGCGAACCCCACGCCCACCGATGCCGGTCATCACCGAGCGCAACGCGGTGGCGGTGCGCCCGCCCCGGCCGATCACCTTGCCGAGATCATCAGGGTGGACGTGCACCTCAAGGGTGCGGCCCCGCCGCGTGGTCACCAGCTGGACGCGCACATCGTCAGGATTGTCCACGATTCCCCGAACGAGATGCTCGAGCGCGTCCGCCAGCATGCTCACACCTGGCCGTCCGCGACCGTCGCAGTGTCCTCCCGGTCGTCAGCTCCAGCTGGAGCCTTCTCTGGGGCCGTGTGGCTGGCATCAGCGACCGTGCTGGTGTCCGCCTGACGGGCGCCCTTTTTCCGTGGCGTGGTGGCCTCAGTGGTTGGCACCTCGCCGGCCTGCGCCAGCGCCCGGTTGAACAGCTCGGCCTTGTCTGGCTTGGGCTCAGCACGCTGCAGCGTGCCCTCGGCACCTGGGAGACCTTTGAACCGCTGCCAGTCCCCCGTGATCTGGAGGATGTGTTGGACCGGCTCGGTGGGTTGGGCCCCGACACCGAGCCAGTACTGCACCCGCCCAGAGTCGACCTCTATGAAGCTGGGTTGCTCCTTGGGGTGGTATTTGCCGATCGTCTCGATTGCCTTGCCGTTGCGGCGGGTGCGGGCGTCGGCGACGACGATCCGGTAGTACGGCTGGCGAATCCTGCCGAGCCGCATAAGCTTGATCTTGACAGCCACGGGCCGAGGTACTCCTGTCAACGCGCGAGTGTTCACGGTGAGCGCGCGCGGCCCATGGTGGGGGCACGGACCGACGGCGCTCGCAAGGTCAGTGGTCGCAGCACGATGGTGAGGACCCGCCGCGACAACAGCGTCCCATTGTGCCAGACGATCCCGACGCCCTGTGTAGCCCGTCCACAACGGGCGGGCGCACTGGCACGAGGGCCGGACACGCCGGGGTGTCACGCGAGGGACCGCTCGGGGGATCACCCATGCAGTACACCCTGAGTACTCAGCAGGAGCACAACCGCTGCCGGAAAGTTGTTCGCCTGGTGGGCGACGATGCTGGCCAGCAAGTTGCCGGTGAGCAACCGGGCCAGCGCGATCGGCAACGTGATCACCACCAGCAGCGGAGTGCGCAGCAGCTCGAAGTGGGCGAAGGAGAACAGCACCGTGGTCAACCCGAGAATCACCCAGCGGTTCCACCGCCAGTATTCCATCGCTCGCCACAGCAGACCGCGAAAGATCATCTCCTCGTACACCGGCGAGATCAGCAACACCGCGAGGAACAGCGTGAGCGCCCAGCCGAGATGCAGTCGCTGACCACCGAACACCTCTCCCACCGCTGAGTTCGCGTGATTCTTGCCGACCGAGCGCGCCCAGAGCGCCGAGGCGGGCCAGGTGAGAAGTAAGCCAGCGACGCCCAGCGCCAACCCGAGGCCGGCGTCGCGCGGTCGCCAGCGCACCGACAGCTCGCTGCGCAATCGTTCCCGCAGGTTCCCCCGGCCGAGGTGCGCGGCACCAGTCGCCGCGACCACGCCGGCCGCCACGGCCGACACCACGAGCCCGATCACCAACACCGCGCTGGGAACTCGCACACCCGCACCCCCGGGTCGGGGGGCCAGCGCGAAGGGCAGCACGATCAGCACCTGCGCCACCAGGAAGGTCACGTACGCGGCCACGGAGTACGCGAGCATGAGCCAGCCACGGCGGGTATCCCGCAAGACAGTGCTCATAGCGGGCTCATAGCGGGCTCATAGCGCCCGACCACGCAACAACAGCAACGCAGGGTCGCGCAGCGTGTCCGGGTCCAGCCGAGGGTCGGTGCGGGTGACCAGCAGGTCCGCCGGCGCGCCGGGCACCAGGCCGGGAACACCCAGCCAGTCACGGGCCGCCCAGCTCGCTGCCGCCAGCGCCTGCGCACCGGATAACCCGACGGTGCGCAACGCGGCGATCTCATCAACCAGCCGGCCGTGCTGGATCCCACCGCCGGCGTCGCTGCCGGCATAGACTGGCACCCCCGCCTCGACGGCGACAGCGACGGCGTCCCGGACCCGGGCGTGCAGCGCCCGCATGTGCGCGGCGTAGCGCGGGTACTTGCTGGCGCGGTCGGCGATGACCGGGAACGTCTCGATGTTGATCAGTGTGGGCACCAGGGCGGTGCCGCGCGCGGCCATCTCGGTGATGGTGTCGGCGGACAGGCCGGTGCCGTGCTCGATACAGTCGATCCCGGCGGCGATCAGACCAGGCAGCGCGTCGGCGCCGAAGACGTGCGCGGTGACCCTGGCCCCAGCGGCGTGCGCGGCGGCGACCGCCTCGACCAGCACGTGATCGGGCCACAGCGGCGCGAGATCGCCCGTCGAGCGATCGATCCAGTCGCCGACCAGCTTGACCCAGCCGTCCCCAGCCGCTGCCTGATCCCGCACGGCCTGCGGAAGTAGCGCGGGATCATCGAGCTCCACGCCGATAGTCGGGATATAACGCTTGGGGCGGGCCAGGTGGCGGCCGGCCCGGATGATCCGCGGTAAGTCGACGCGGGACTGCAACGGACGGGTATCGATCGGGACTCCACAATCCCGGATGAGCAAGGTGCCGGCATCCCGGTCAGTGGCGGCCTGCTCGGCGGCCTCGGCCAGGCTCGCCGGCCCCTGTGCGCCAATACCAACGTGGCAGTGCGCGTCGACTAGTCCCGGGAGTAGGTAGCCGCCGTCACAGACCGTGATCGCGCCGGGAACTGGTTCGGCGCATATCACCCCGTCGGCCACCCACAGCTCGCCGGGTTGCCCGGCGGGCAGCAGTACCCCGCGCACGTGCATGACCTGGGCTCCCTGTGTCCTGGCCGGCCCACCAGGGAAGGGCCCTGTCATTTCTCGCGGAACTTCAGTTTCGACGGGTCGAAGCCGGGCGGCAGTTGGTCCAGACCGGACAGAGTGGATAAGTCAGGCAGCGCGGGCATGCCGCCTGGCAGCACTCCAGGCAACCCGCCGCGCGTCTTCGGTGGCGTCGGGCCCCGCCCCTTGCCTTTCTTGCCCTTGCGTCCCTTACGGTTGCGGCGTCCGGGGCCGGTCCCGGGAAAACCGAACCGACCGGCCATTTGTTGCATCATTTTGCGAGCCTCGAAGAACCGCTCGACCAGCTGATTCACCTCGCTGACCGCCACTCCGGAGCCCCGGGCGATACGCTGGCGTCGAGAGGCATTGATGATCTTTGGATCGGCCCGCTCGGCGGGGGTCATGCCGCAGATGATGGCCTGCAGCCGATCTAACTGCTTGTCATCGATCTGGTCTAGCTGCTCTTTCATTCCAGCCGCGCCGGGCAACATCCCGAGCAGGTTGGCGATCGGCCCCATCCGGCGGATGGCCTGCATCTGCTCGAGGAAGTCCTCCAGGGTCAGCTCACCACTGCCGATCTTAGCGGCGGCCTGCTCGGCCTGCTCGGCGTCGAAGGCCTGTTCGGCCTGCTCAATCAGGGTGAGCAGATCTCCCATGCCCAGGATCCGGCTGGCCATCCGGTCCGGGTGGAAGACATCGAAGTCCTCCAGCCTCTCCCCGTTGGACGCGAACAGGATCGGCGCACCGGTGACGTGCCGCACCGACAGCGCCGCGCCACCTCGGGCGTCGCCGTCCAGCTTGGTCAGCACGACGCCGGTGAGGCCGACGCCGTCCCGGAAAGCCTCGGCGGTGGTCACCGCATCCTGGCCGATCATGGCGTCGACGACGAACAGTGTCTCGGTGGGCTGCACCGCGTCGCGGATATCGGCGGCCTGACGCATCATCTCGGCATCGATGCCCAGCCGGCCGGCGGTGTCCACAATGACGACATCATGCTGGCGGGCCCGAGCTTCGGCCACCCCGCGGCGCGAGACATCGACCGGGTCGCCGGCACCGCTACTCAGCTCTACCGCCTGACCGGTCGCTTGCGCACCCGACTCTGCCCGATGACCGGTCGCTTGCGCACCCGGGTGGGGGGCGTACACCCGCACCCCGGCCTGCTCTCCCACTATCTGTAGCTGGGTGACCGCGTTGGGTCGCTGTAGGTCAGCGGCAACGAGCAGGGGGGTATGGCCCTGGTTGCGCAGCCAGCGGGCGAGCTTGCCGGCCAGCGTCGTCTTTCCGGAACCCTGCAGACCAGCCAGCATGATCACAGTCGGAGGCACCTTGGCCAGCTCAAGACGCCGGGTCGCCCCGCCCAGGATGCCGATGAGCTCTTCATTGACAATCTTGATGACCTGTTGGGCAGGGTTCAGCGCACCGGAGACCTCGGCGCCTTTGGCGCGCTCTTTGAGCTGCCCGATGAACTGGCGGACCACCGGCAGCGCGACATCAGCCTCGAGGAGCGCAATGCGGATCTCGCGAGCGGTGGCGTCGATGTCGGCCTCGGAGAGCCTGCCCTTGCCGCGCAGGCCGGACAACGCTGACGTGAGCCGGTCGGAGAGGGTGTCGAACACGAGGGCCAGCGTAGCCGCGCCGCTGTGGACGCGAGAGCCTGGATCGTCGGCAGCCCAGGCCCTACCCCGGGCTGCCGACGATCCGGCAAGGGCTCCTGCGGTCGAAGCGGCACACCCGCTGCCCGATTCTTCGGCCCGGGCAGCAGCCCTACGTCCGCCCGACCATCGCCGAGCCACCCGACCATCGTGGCGCCGGCAGTTCCCGCCGGGGAGCGTGAATACCCGCAATCGCGACTAGGTAGGACTACTCGACTACGGATTTAGCCCAAATCTGGCCGTGGGTTGATCTGCCTGCAGGGGTGAGCCCTGCGCCGGCTCGGCGTACTCGGCCTGCTCCGCGGGGGTGGACGCATCGACCACGCCGAGCGCCTCCGCCAGCAAGCGGTGCACCTCGGACAGCTGACCGGTGACCTCGGACCGCAGCGCTCTGGCGGCACTGACCTGCCGTTTAGCCGTGACCATCCGGCTACTCAGCCGCTCGCCCGCCATGTGCATGATCAGATGCAAGGCGGCGACGCTACGGGTCTGGTAATCGCGGATCCAGGCGTCCGTCTCGGCCTCGCGGCTAGCGATGTCCCGCTCGGACTGCTGCTCCGCCCGCTGGCATCGGGCCGCGGATTGCGCCTCCTCGGCCTGACGCCGGCTCGCGGACTCCGCCTCCAGGCGCTCGCATCGTTGCCTGGTCTCGACCAGCAGCCGATCGGCCTCGGCGCGGGCGCTCTCGCGCAGCGAGGTGGTCTCCTGCTCGGCGGTAGCCGCCAGCTCGGCGGCCTCGTCCTCGGCTATCTGCAGCATGCGCTGGATCCGCGCGGTCGCCGCGGTCAGCGGGGACCGCTGCAGGCGATCGACCTCGGTGGCCGTCTCCTCGGCTGCATGACGCAGGCGATCAACCTGCCTAGTCGCCTCGGCGGCTTCACGACGCAGCTGTTCACACTTCTCGTGGAAGTCGGCGGCCCGCGCCAGCGCAGCGTCGCGCTCGGCTCCGACGGCCCCAACGCGAGCTTTCAGAGCATTGACGTGGTCGATGACCTGCTGGCGGTCGAACCCACGCAACACGACCTCGAACGGCGGGGGTAAGGGAACGAGCTCATCCCGGGTTCCGTGCATGCGGCCGGATGGTAGCCCCGAGTGCTCACCGGGCCGCGCTGAGCACCGCGAGCTCGACCTGCTCGCGTACCTTGGGTGGCAGCGCACTGGGACCACCGGGGCTGGTAAGGCCGAACGAGTCCACCACTGAGCTGCCCAGCGTGACGACCCGCGCCCAGCGGACAGCGACCCCAGTGCTCTGAAATGCCGAGGCAACCCGGTGTAACAACCCGATCCGGTCGGTCGTCCGCAGCTCCAAGACCACCGCTCCGGTCGCTTCGTCGTCAAACCACAGCACCTTGGTCTCGACATCTGCGAACCCCGTTCCGGACGCCGGGGGCTCGCCGTAGTCACGCTCCTTGGCCGCCAACTCCTCCGCCAGTCGCAACGAGCCATCCAGCGACCGCAGCAAATCCTGACGCAGCAGCGCGACGTCCGGCGGGCGGCCAAAGCGCGGCGATGCGGTGAATCTGTGCACCGCCGCGGACCCTTCGGGGAGCTCAACGATCCGGATATCCGCAGAGTGGACC
Organism: Pseudonocardiaceae bacterium; assembly: GCA_050699715.1. Taxonomy (GTDB): domain Bacteria; phylum Actinomycetota; class Actinomycetes; order Mycobacteriales; family Pseudonocardiaceae. Next base: position 105,281 of record JBOHFR010000001.1, on the reverse strand, counting down.
TGCAGCGAACGCAGCGCGAGCACCCCCGCGGCCAGGGCGAGCACCCCGGGCCGGCCAGGAGTCACCACCATGATGATGGTGGTCTCACCCGACCCCGAGGGGGAGCTCGCCGCCACATGTAGCGAGCCGCTCGCGATGGCTCGCTGCGCCAGCGCACGGTGCTCGTCGGTGAGCGGCTCTGGTGCCGGCACGGGAGCGCCAGCCAGCAGCGCACGACAGCGCGCGGCGAGGTCCGAGATCAAGCCGGCGCGCCATTCGGTCCAGATGCCAGGGCCGGTAGCCAGGCTGTCAGCCTCGACCAGCGCGACTAACAGCTCCAGCAGGGTTAGATCCCCACCGAGGGCGTTGACCACCCGCTGCGCGGTCACCGGATCGTCGAGGTCCCGGCGAGTCGCGACATGGGGCAACAGCAGATGGTGGCGCACCATCGCGCGGAGTGTCTCGACATCTAACGGTGGCAGCCCGAGCCGGTGCCCGATCTGCTCAGCGAGCGCCGCGCCGACGATGCTGTGGTCACCGCCGCGGCCCTTGCCCAGGTCGTGCAACAGCGCGGCGAGCAACAGCAGGTCCGGGCGAGCGACCGTGGTGGTCAGCCGAGCCGCCTGCGCCACAGCCTCCACCAGATGCCGGTCCACGGTCCACACGTGTGCCCGATCGCGCGGAGGCAGATCACGCACCGCACCCCATTCCGGGAACAGCCGCCCCCACAGCCCAGTGCGGTCCATGGCCTCGATCACATCCACCGTCGGCGGCCCGGCACCCAGCAGCGACAGCAGCTCGTCCAGCGCCGGCCGCGGCCATGGCCGGCGCAGCTCCGGCGCGGTGTCGGCGAGGGTGGCCAGCGTGCCGGTAGCGACCGGCATACTAGTTCGCGCCGCCGTCGCCGCGACCCGCAGGGCCAGTGCCGGGTCCCGTGCCGGGTTGGCGTCGCGGGCCAGCGCCACCTGGCCGCTGTGCTCGACCACCCCGTCGTCCAAAGGGCGACGCAGCGGTCCCCACCCGAGGTTGCGTAGCCCGGTCAGCCGGGCACGCCCTCGGGAAGGCAGCGCGGCCCGGGCGGTGCGTAACCCGACGTCTACGGCGTAGACGACGCTCCGCGCCGCTCCCGACAGGCGCCGGGCCAGGTCGAACCGGTCACCGAGCGCCAACGCCGCGGCCACCTCGTCGGCGTCCTGCGCGCGGAGCACGTCACGGCCGCGGCCGGCGAACCGGTGGAGCTCGGTGCGCACGTCCAACAGCAGGTCGCGCGCCGCGGACACCTCCGGCCCGGCCCGGTCCATGAGTTGGCCTACGGACAGCGCGCCCAGCAGCTGCACGTCCCGCAACCCGCCGTGGCCGTTCTTCAGGTCCGGTTCCACCCGGTGCGCGATGTCGCCACTGCGCAGCCAGCGCTGCTGCGTCGACTCGGCAAGCTCGTCGAGCCGGCTACGGATGCCAGTGCGCCAGGCCCGCCGCACGGCGGTGTCCATCGCGGTGAACAGCGCACCGTCCCCGGCGATCAGGCGGGCGTCCAGCAACCCCAGCGCGGCGCGCAGGTCGGTGGCCGCCACCTGCACGGCCTGCCCGACGGTTCGCACGCTGTGGTCCAGGTCGATGCGGGCGTCCCACAGCGGGTACCACAATGAGTTCGCGAGCTCGGCCACCTCGCGCTTGCCGTCATGCAACAGCAGCAGGTCCAAGTCGGAGTACGGCACGACCTCGCGGCGGCCCAGGGCACCGACCGCCACCAGCGCACTGCCGCAGCCGACGCCCACCGCCGCGCAACGGGAGGTGAGCCACAGCTCGTAGAGGTCCGCCAGCGCTGCCCGCAGCGCTTCGGCGCTCAGCCGGCGCTGCCGGGGATTCCCGCCGAGAAGAGCGGCCCTGGCCCTGACCAGGTCGGCGGCGGCGGCATCCGGGCCACCGCCGAGGGGCAAGGCACCAGAGCGCGCCATCGCCGCCCCTTTCCGTCTCGATACCGAGGTTTCGCGAAGTGTGTCTCGGCGGTGAGAACGCCGCGTACCCGCAGCGTGAACGACGGGCTCTCCCCGCGTTCAGAGCGCGTCCAGACCACGCTCCCCTGTTCGCACCCGGACCACGGTCTCCACCGAGGTAACCCAGATCTTCCCGTCCCCAATCTTCCCGGTCCGAGCCGCTTCGACCAGCGCATCAATGGTCTTGTCCACCTGCGCCTCGTCCACCACGACCTCGACCCGGATCTTGGGCACGAACTCCACCGCGTACTCCGCGCCCCGGTAGACCTCAGTGTGCCCCTTCTGCCTGCCGTAGCCCTGCACCTCGCTGACCGTCATCCCGAGCACCCCGATCTGTTCCAAGGCACCCTTGATATCCTCCAGCGTGAACGGCTTGACGATTGCGGTCACCAGCTTCATCGCCACTCACCCTTCCTGACCGGCCGAGGCCGGCACCTTGCCCGTGGGGAGCGCAGCGGCCCGATTGTGGGGCGACCCGCTCCCGCTGAAGATCGCGCTGAGCTCATACCCAGCCTCGGCGTGCTCGCTCTCGTCGATACCAGTCTGCTCGGCCTCGCCGTCCACCCGCAGGCCGATGGTGTACTTCAGCGCCAGCGCGATGATCGAAGCTCCCACGAACGAGAAGATCATCACAGCGAATGCGGCCACGGCCTGGCGCCACAGCTGGTCAGTGCCTCCGCCGTAGAACAAGCCATCAACCCCGGCGGGTGCCGCGCGGGTCGCGAGAAAGCCGACGGCCAGGGTGCCGGCCAGACCACCGAGGAGGTGCACGGCGACCACATCGAGCGAGTCGTCGAAGCCGAACCGGAACTTGATACTGACCGCGAGCGCGCACACCATGCCGGCGATCGCTCCCACCGCAATCGCTCCCATCGGGGAGACCGAAGAGCACGACGGGGTGATGGCGACCAGACCGGCCACCACGCCGGAGGCACCACCAAGGCTGGTGGGCCGGCCATCCCGGATGCGCTCCACCAGCAGCCAGGCCAGCATCGCCGCGCAGGTGGCCACCGTGGTGTTGATGAAGGTGATGCCAGCGGCGCCGTCTGCCCGCAGGGCCGACCCGGCGTTGAAGCCGAACCACCCGAACCACAGCAGGCCCGCCCCGAGCATCACGAAGGGCAGGTTGTGCGGGCGCATCGCCTCCCGAGGCCAGCCGCGACGCTTGCCGAGCACCAGGCACAGCGCCAGTCCCGCGGCACCCGCGTTGATGTGCACCGCCGTTCCGCCAGCGAAGTCGATCGCTTTGAGGCGGTTGGCGATCCAGCCACCGATCGGAGCGCTGCCCCCATCGGCCGAGAACACCCAATGCGCGACCGGGAAGTACACCACCGTCGCCCACAGCGCGGAGAACACCAGCCACGGCCCGAACCGCAGCCGGTCGGCCACGGCGCCGGACACCAAAGCGACGGTGATGATCGCGAACATCGCTTGGAACGCGACGAACACCGTCGCCGGGATGGTCCCCACCAGTGCGCTCGCGACATGGGCTCCATTGGCGGCAAGCTTGGTGCCGTACAAGCCATTGAGTCCGGCATGCTCGGCCGGGTTGCCGATCAGGCCGTAGCCGACGTCGTTGCCGAATGCCTCCGAGTAGCCGTAGAGCACCCAGAGCACGCCCACGACCCCCATCGCGGATATGCTCATCATCAGCATGTTCAGGACGCTCTTCGAGCGGACCATGCCGCCGTAGAAAAACGCCAAGCCCGGAGTCATGAGCAGCACCAGGGCGGAGCTGGCGAGCATCCAGGCAGTGTCACCGGTGTTTGGCACGGGTTCACTCCTCTGCGTCGACCACCCTTCACGATCGGGTGGTACGTGGGAAAAGAGTGAGCAGCGGGTGTTTCCACCGGAGGCACAAAATGTTTCGACCACGTTAACTGTCGCGCGTCCCCCTGTTACGACCAGGTTGCGCAAGCAGTAGAGGGCCTCCTACCGCTACCCACACGTAAACGAAAATCAATCCAACAACGCGTCGACAAAGGCAGCAGGCTCGAACGGCGCAAGATCGTCGACACCCTCGCCGAGGCCCACCAGCTTGACCGGCACCCCAAGCTCGCGCTGCACGTGGAAGACGATGCCGCCCTTGGCGGTACCGTCCAGCTTGGTCAGCACGATGCCGGTGACATCGACAACCTCGCGGAAGACCTTGGCTTGGACCATCCCGTTCTGACCTGTGGTGGCGTCCAGCACCAGCAGCACCTCATCCACCTCGGTCTGCTTGGAGATCACCCGTTTGACCTTGACCAGCTCGTCCATCAGACCGGTCTTGGTGTGCAGCCGGCCGGCGGTGTCAATCAACACCGTATCCACCCCATCAGCGCTACCCCGCTTGACCGCGTCGAACGCCACACTGGCCGGGTCGGCGCCCTCGGCGCCTCGCACGACCTCCGCACCGGCACGCTCACCCCAGGTAACCAGCTGGTCGACGGCGGCGGCCCGGAAAGTATCGGCCGCACCAAGCAGTACTCGCCGGCCGTCGGCAACCAGCACCCGGGCCAGCTTGCCGGTGGTGGTCGTCTTACCGGTGCCGTTCACCCCGGCGATCAGCACCACGCCGGGGACGCTCGCGCCGTCGGCACCCTTGTGCGGCAACGCCCGCACGGCGCGGTCCAGCTCCGGCCGCAACGCCTCGATCAGCACGTCGCGAAGCGCCGCACGGGCCTGCTCGGCGGTCCGCACGCCGCGCTGGGCGAGTTCAGCGCGCAGCCGCTCGACGATCTCGGCGGTCGTGGCCGCGCCGAGATCCGCGAGTAGCAGGGTGTCCTCCACGTCAGTCCACGAGTCCTCGTCAAGATCACCCGCGCCGAGTAAGCCCAGCAGGCTCTGCCCGAACGCCGAGCGGGACCGGGACAGCCGACCGCGCAGCCGCATCAGCCGACCGGCGGGGGCATCGATCTGCTCCACCAGCGTAGGTGCTGGTTGCGCGGGAGCCGGTTCGACGGGTCGTGGTGTGGTCGGGGCCGCAGGTGCGACGCTGACTGGCGGGGCCATGTCTACCGTCGGCGCGAGCACGGGCGATGTGAGTTTCGGTGCGGGCGGCACCGGCGCAGGAGGTTTCGGCGGCACCGGCGGAAGAGGTTTTGGCGGCGCCGGGGCGGAAGCCTGTGGCGGGGCGGGCGCGGGCGGCGCCTGCGCGGGTAATTTCGGCGGGGCCGGGGCCGAAGCCTGTGGTGGGGCCGGCACATTCGGCGGGGCCGGGGTCTGTGGCGGCGCCGGTGGACCGCCTCCACCAGAGGAGAAGCTGATGGGGCCGCCAGCCTGGTAAGGGCGAGGCGCTGGAGGCGCCTCCAGCTGCTGGTCCGGCTTCTCGGCGATGCTGATCCGCCGGCGGCGGGCCAACAACAGGCCCACGGCCAGCGCGACCAGCAGCACCACCGCGACGGCGACAGAAATCCAGATCACGCTTGACACCAGACTATCCTGGCATTCACGCTCGCGGTGAGCAGCAGTGGTCAGCCTCTGCCCGGCACAAACCGACCAGTGGGTGCCGGTGGTGACCCTTCGGACACACCGGGCGGTCCGTCATCATCTACCTAGCTGGACTGGGTTGATCTCAAGTTCGAAGTCGGCCGCCCGGAACGTCACCACGAAGTAACGGAAGAACGAGAGCTGGCCGAGCAGACCCCAACCGTGCGGCCACGGGTCGCAGAAGCCCACCTCGGCCTCCCAGCGGTGGTCGCCGACGGTCAGCCGCGTCGGCACCATCCGCATCGCCGACGGAGACGTCGAGCAACGGACGCGGCCAGCCGTTGATCTCGTGTGGTAGCTCGCGGTAGGCAATCCTCACGGCGTGTAAAGCACTTCGAGGCCGTCTTGGGCGATCCAGCGCCCGAATGTATGGCTCCAAGGCGGCCGCCTCGGTCCCCCGGTGCGGCCATGCGCTCATGTCACCGTCCCGACCCTGCCTGCCGCGTACTTATCGCAGTGTACCGGCGGCGTGGAGAGGTTCGCCAAACACGCGTTCCAGGTACCGACTAAGGTTTGCCTCACCTATTGTGGAAACTGGACGAGGGTTGAGTTGCCGAGCGGGTTGGAGGGCGGGCCGTGACCTGTGATCTGCACCGTGAGGGACGCGCACCCGGTGGTGACACGACGGCGGAGCAGGTCGTGCTCGCGGCGCTGCGGAGCCGGTACCCGGCGCTGGCCACCGGGTACAGCACGGCCTTACGGCAAGCTCGGGCGGCGGCGCTGGGCAAGCTGTGGGTCGCGCTGTCACGGGAGCGGATCAATGGCCTTGTCCCCTCGGCACGCGATGGCCGCGCGACGCTGCTGCTGCCCGACGGCACCACGCTGTCCGGCCCACCGGCGATCACCGACGCCTTCGCGGAGCATCCGGCCGGGCTGGCCGTCACCCTGCACGGAGCGCTCCCGCAGCTGATCGACCACCCCGTTGCGCTGCTCACCGCAGCCATGGCGGCCCGGCTCGGCCGGTGGCTGAGGTTGTCCGCCGAGCTGGGCGACAGCGTCGCCAACCACGCGCTCGCGCTGGTCGGCGAGTCCTGGCGGCGCGACCGGTTGGGGATCGACCGGGACCCTGGCGACAACGCGCTGCGCTGGGCCGTCCGGCGGGCCGCCGCCGACCCGGGGTTCAGCCCGCTCGCCCTGTTTGAGCAAGCCGTCGTCGACGGGCATCCACTGCACCCGTGCGCGCGGGGCCGCAGCGGGATGACCGTGGCGGAGCTGTTCGCCCACGCCCCGGAGTGGGCCGATGAGGTCGCCGTCCGGATCGTCGCCATCGCCACGTCGTCGTTCACGCAGCCCTCGTTCGCGCGGCGGGGGATGACCGACCTGCTACGCCGCTGGCACCCCAGGGTCGTTGACGCCGCCGACGCGCACTTGCGCGGTGTTCGGCGGGATCTGGCCGACTACGAGCTGCTGCCGGTGCACCCGTGGCAGCTGCGCCGCACGCTGGAGGATCGCTACGCTGAGCAGCTCGCCGACGGGCGGGTCATTGTCATCCCGCAAGCGCGAATCCTCGCTCGGCCGCTGCTGTCGCTGCGCACACTCGCCCCTACGACGGACCGGCGAGCCGCCCACATCAAGACTGCGGTCGACATCCGGATGACTACGGCGGTCCGCGTCGTGTCACCGGCGATCGTCCACAACGGGCCGATCGTCTCCCGGCTGCTCGCCGAGATCTGCCGGCGCGAGCACGGCTTCGGCGGGCGGTTCATCAGCCTTGCCGAATTGACCGGCGGAAGCTACCGGCCAGTGCCGGGTGAGCCGGTCGACGCCGCAGCCAGTCTCGCCGCGATCGTTCGGGAGTCTCCGGAGTGCCACGCCGGCGACGGTGAGGTCGCGCTTCCGGTCACCGCGCTGGCTGCCCGCTCGCCGCGCAGCGGCCGGCCGCTGTTCGCCGACGTGCTCGACGAGCTGGCGTCGCATCGCCGGCCGGCCCGCTGCGATGACACCGCTGAGCGTTTCCTCGCCAGCTACTGCGACTGCACAGTGCCCGCGCTGCTCACGCTGTTGTCCCGCTGGGGGGTTGCGCTGGAGGCACACGGGCAGAACACCATTGTGGTATTGCGCAACGGCCAGCCGGTCCGCTTGCTCTACCGCGATTTCGGCAGCATCCGGGTCAGCACGGCACGCCTGGCTCGCAGCGGCCTGCGCCCACCGGCATTGCTCGGAGCGCTGCCCACCGAAGACGAAGAAGAGCTGCGGAGACGGTTGCTCTTCCCGCTCTTCCACAACAACCTTGGCCAGATCGTCGCCACTCTTGCCCGCGTGGGCGGTGCCGATCCCCGGCAACTGTGGCGGCTGATCGCCCAGCGCTGTCGTGCGGTCTACGCGAGGCTCACTGCGGATCCCACCATTCGTGCCCAAGCGCAGCGGGACGAGGCCTGCGTGTTCGGCCCCACGATCCCGGCGAAGTCCTTCCTGCGGATGCACATGTCCACAACCTCACATTCCGCGAACTGGGTAGCCGTGCCCAATCCGTTGGTGGCAGCTCAATGAGCGACCTCCAGGCCAGCTGCCTGGGAATACAGCCACCCGTTCGCGGTGTTGCCGGTTGAGATCTCCCACCACGACTTCCTCAGCCATCCCCACCCCACCCAGCTCATCCTCACGTCACCGTGATGGCTACCCAGCCCACAGTGCAGACGCGAGAACAGGCCGGGTAGCCTCATTGCCCATCACCGGCGCGGCGTAGCCCGCCGCGACCGACCCTGCCATCGGCGAGGAGGGCACGTGCCGGCAGTTCAGATCGCCGCGCTGATTGCTGCTGGTGCGTTCGTCGTGTTGGTTGGTCTGCTGGCCGTGCCACTGATGAAGCTGGGCCGCACCCTGGATGAGGCGACGCTGGCGATCCGCAAGGCCAGCGAGGAGGCCGATCCTCTGCTCAGTGGCGCGAACACGACCGTCACACAGGTCAACGCCCAGCTGCAACGGCTGGACGGAATCACCGCCAACGCCCAAGCGGTGACCGGCAACGTATCGGCGCTCACCTCGCTGTTCACCGCGACCTTGGGTGGGCCGTTGGTGCGGCTGGCGGCGCTATCCTATGGCGTGAGCAAAGCGATGCGCCGCCGCCGCAGGAGCAGCAGCAACGACGCATCCGGGCGTCGGCCACGGGGGCGGCGGCGCAAGGGGAGCAAGCGGTGAAGCGGATGCTCTGGTTCGGTCTCGGCATTGCCGCCGGGGTCGCGGCTACCCGCAAGGCTCGCGGTGCCGTCCACCAGATGACTCCTGCCGGCGCGGCTGAGAACGTCGGCGATGCGATTCGAGAACTGGCTGCGGCGGTGGGATCCTTCGGTGCCGAAGTCCGGGCCGGAATGGTTGAGCGGGAGGCCGAGCTGCACGCCACCGTCGCCCAACGTACCGGTATGGATCTCACCTAATCCGCTTCGTGAGGAAGACCCGTGCAGACCCACGAGATCCGCCAGCGGTTCCTGAGCCATTTCGAACGCGCTGGGCACACCGTGGTGCCCAGCGCCTCGCTGCTGCTCGACGACCCCAACCAGCTGTTCGTCATCGCCGGCATGGTGCCTTTCATGCCCTACTTCCTGGGCCAGGCCACACCGGCTTACCGTCGCGCGACTTCCATCCAGAAGTGTGTGCGCACCCCAGATATCGATGAGGTCGGAAAGACCACCCGGCACAACACTTTCTTCCAGATGGCCGGCAACTTCTCCTTCGGGGACTACTTCAAGCAGGGTGCCATCGAGCACGCCTGGCAGCTGGTGACCGGCTCGCGGGACTCCGGCGGCTACGGTTTCGACCCGGACCGCATCTGGGTCACCGTGTACACCGACGACGACGAGGCCGAGCAGTTGTGGCGCACGATCGCCGGGATACCCGCCGAGCGCATCCAGCGCCGTGGTATGGCCGACAATTTCTGGTCCATGGGCGTGCCCGGACCGTGCGGGCCCAGCTCGGAGATCTACTATGACCGCGGCCCGGATTTCGGTCTGCCCGGGGGCCCGGTCGTTGATGAGGATCGCTTTCTGGAGATCTGGAATCTGGTCTTCATGCAGGATGAGCGCGGTGAGTCCACCGGGCTGGGCAAAGGTGACTTTCCGATTCTGCGGCCGCTGCCCGCCAAGAACATCGACACCGGGATGGGCGTCGAGCGGGTGGCGCTGCTGCTGCAGAACGTGCCCAATGTCTACGAGACCGACCTGCTGCGACCGGTGATCACCCGGGCCGAAGAGCTCTCCGGCCGGCGCTACGGCGCGGACCTGGTCGATGACGTGCGCTTTCGGGTGATCGCTGACCACGCCCGCACCGGTGTCATGCTCATCGGCGACGGGGTGAGCCCCGGCAACGAGGCCCGCGGCTACGTCCTGCGCCGGTTGCTGCGCCGCATCGTGCGCTCCGCGCGCCTGCTCGGCGTGACCGAACCGGTGCTCGGCGACATCACTGCGGTGGTGCGCGACACCATGGGCCCGTCGTATCCGGAGATCGACACCGAGTACCCACGGATCGAGGCGATCGCCCGCGCCGAGGAGGAGGCGTTCCTGGCGACGCTGTCCGCCGGGTCACGAATCTTCGGCCTGGCGGTGGCGCACACCCGCCAGGCCGGCGGCTCGCGGCTGACCGGCGACCAGGTCTTCGCGTTGCACGACACGTACGGATTCCCCATTGACCTCACCGTGGAGATGGCGGCCGAGGCCGGCCTGTCCATCGACGAAGCCGGCTTCCGCACGCTGATGGCGCAGCAGCGCGAGCGGGCCAAGGCCGACGCTACCGCGCGCCGCTCCGGGCACGGCGATCTCAGCGAGTACCGCAGCGTGCTCGACGCGCACGGCCGCCCGGAGTTCCTGGGCTACACCGAGCTCACCGCCGAGGCCCGGGTGATCGGTCTGCTCGTCGACGGCGTCGGAGTTCCGGTGGCCGGTGCGGGCAGCGCGGTGGAGGTGGTGCTCGACCGCACCCCGTTCTACGCTGAGGGTGGTGGCCAGCAGTCCGACTCCGGCACCCTGGTCGGTGCTGGGTTCACCATCGAGGTGGCCGATGTGCAGTCCCCGGTGGCGGGCTTGCCGGTGCACCGGGGCACGGTCGTCTCCGGCGAGGTTGCGCTCAACGCCCCGGTCTTCGCGCGGGTGGACATCACCCGCCGGCGCGCGGTGGCCCGGGCGCATTCCGCGACGCATCTGGTGCACTCCGGAATTCGTCGGGCGCTGGGCGGCGGCGCCGCGCAAGCCGGTTCACTCAACGCCCCGGGTCGGCTGCGTTTCGACTTCACCTCCCCGGGCGGTGCGGTGCCGCCCAGTGTGCTGACCGACGTCGAGGACGAGGTCAACGAGGTGCTGGCGCGCTCGCTGCCGGTCACGGTCGAGGTGATGCCGATGCAGGCCGCCCGCCGCGAGGGCGCGATCGCGATGTTCGGCGAGCGTTACGGTGACGCGGTCCGGGTCGTCACGATCGGCGACTACTCCAAGGAGCTCTGCGGTGGCACCCACGTGCCCAACTCGGCTGACATCGGCCTGATCAAGCTGCTGTCCGAGGCGTCCATCGGCTCCGGGGTACGCCGGGTGGAGGCGCTGGTCGGCCTCGACGCATTCCGCTTCTTGGCCCGCGAGCATGTGCTGGTGGCGCAGCTCGCTGAGCAGTTCAAGGCCCGGCCCGAGGAGCTAGGAGATCGCATCGGCGCGGTGACCGCTCGGCTCCGCGCTGCCGAGCGGGAGTTGGAGCGGCTGCGCGGAGCTGCGGTGTTGTCCTCGGCGGGCACCCTGGCCGAGGGCGCCGAGCAGGTCGGCGGCACCGCGCTGGTGGCGGCCGAGACGAGCGCGGGCATTAGTAGCGCGGACCTGCGGGCACTGGCCACTGAGGTCCGGGGCCGGCTTGGCGAACGGCCCGGGGTGGTGGCGCTGTTCAGCGTCGAGCACTCGGCGAGCCAGGTCTCCTTCGTGGTGGCCACCACCGCCGCCGCGCGGCAGCGCGGGTTAGCCGCAGGCGCGCTGGTGCCGGTGTTCGGGCCCGCAGTGGGTGGCCGTGGCGGCGGCAAGCCGGACCTGGCCCAGGGCGGCGGTACCGAGCCGGGCGGGATACCGGCCGCGGTGGCGGCCCTGCGAACCGAGCTCGCGGGGCGCAACGGCGCGTGAGCTCACCTGATCCCGGGCCTGGTCCCGAGTGGCCTGATGGGCGGCCTGATCCCGGGCCTGGCCGCCGCCTCGGCGTGGATTACGGCGAGGTGCGGGTCGGGGTGGCGCTTTCTGATCCCTGCGGGGTCCTCGCGACGCCCCTGCTCACCCTGAACCGCGACCGGTCTCGCGGCCCAGAATCAGGCTCGGACCTTGACGCGCTGGCCGCGTTGGTGGCCGAGCACGAGGTGGTCGAGGTGGTGGTCGGGCTCCCGCGCACCTTAGCCGGCCGGCACGGTCCTGCGGCGCGGGCGGCAGTGGACTACGCCCGCACCCTGGCCGGACGGCTCGGTGACGGTGTTCCGGTCCGGCTGGCCGACGAACGCCTCACCACCGTCTCGGCTACCCGGATGCTCGCCGAGCGTGGCGTTCGCGGCCGCAAGCGGCGGGCGGTGGTGGACCAGGCCGCCGCGGTGGAGATCCTGCAAGGATGGCTTGAGGCACGACGGGCGGCGAGATGACCGACGACCTCGGGCTGTTCCAGGACACTACCGATGCGGCGGAGCGCTCTGCGCCACGGCGGCTGGCCGACGGCCGGCGGGTACAGCGCAGGGTCCGGGAGCGGCGCCGTCGACGTGTCGTGCTGGGCACGGTACTGGCCGTGCTGGTGCTGGCGGTCGGCGGTGCCCTGTTCGGGGTGCGTGAGCTTCAAGCGCTGCGGGAGGTGCCTGACTTCGCCGGAGCCGGTGGTGCGCAGGCCGTCGTGCAGGTTGAGGAAGGCCAGAGCCTCACCGCGATCGGAGCCACCTTGGCACGACGCGACGTGGTCGCCAGCGTCCGGGCTTTCACCCGCGCCGCGCAAGCCGACCCCCGGGTCCAAGCCGTGCAGCCCGGCTACTACCAGTTGCGGGAGCGAATGTCCGGCTCAGCCGCGGTGGCCAGGCTGCAAGAACCGTCGGCTCGAGTGGGGCACTTGGAGATTCGCGGCGGCGGGCAGCTTGACAACGTCGAGCAGCCCGACGGCAAGACCGTGCCGGGACTGCTCAGCGAGATCTCCCGGGCCAGCTGCGCGATGATCGCGGGGGTGAGCACGTGCGTGCGTCCCGAGGACCTCCGCACCGCGATGAGCCAGGCCGATCTGGCCCAGCTCGCCCTCCCTGGCTGGGCCCTTGACCCGATGTCGCGCGTCGAGCCTCGGCGACGTTTGGAAGGCCTGCTGGTCCCGGGGGACTACGACGTCCGGCCCGGCTCCTCGGCGATCGAGTTGTTGCGCCAGGTCATCAACACGTCCATGGCCCGGCTGTTGGCCGGTGGCTTCCCCGCCTCCGCCGCCGGTGCCGGGCGCAGCGTCTATGAGGTGATGGTGATCGCTTCGGTGATCGAGCGGGAGGCGATCACTCGGGACTTCCGCCGGGTCTCCCGGGTCATCGTCAACCGGCTTGCCGCCGGGATGCCCCTGCAGATGGACTCCACCATCAACTATCCGCTGGACCGGCAGGAGGTGCGCACCTCCGACGCTGACCGTGCCCGGCCTGGCGCGTACAACACCTACCTCAACATCGGGCTGCCGGCGTCGCCGATCGGCTCGCCGAGTGCCGCGGCCATCGCTGCCGCGCTGAACCCGGAACCGGGACCCTGGCGGTACTTCGTGAAATGCCAGAAAGACGGCGCGTCGTGCTTCTCGGTGACTCGCGAGGAGCACGACGCGGCGGTCCGTGACGCGGCTGCCCGTGGTGTGTTCTAGCCGACCTGTGCCCGTTGAGAGCCCGCTGTGAGGTTGTCCACAGCTACCCCCGCGATCCACAGCCGGCGTCCAGACTGGCCCATCTGGCACTGTGTGCCGGGCACGCTGGTGGTCGTGGGCAGTGTCTGGGTGATCGTGATGGGAGCTGTGGCAGGTGCCGGGGGGGCGATGATGCTGCGCCGGATTCCCCGGGGTGTGCGGGTGCCGGCGCCGGCCTGCGCCGTAGCGGTGGCCGCGTTGTGGGCAGTGGTCGGTGAGCGGGCTGTTGGGGGTTTGCCGGTGTGGTGGTGGCCAGTTCCGCTGGTGCTGGGCTGGGCCGGTGTGCTGTTGAGTGGTGCCGACCTGATCGCCCGGCGACTGCCAGACGCACTGACCCTGCCGGCTTATCCGGTGGTCGTAGTCCTGCTGGTAGCCGCTGCCCTCGGCGCTGGGGACGCCGCACCACTAGCTCGTGCCGCCGCCGGTGCGTTGCTGTGGGCCGGCGGATACGCTGCGGTGCGTGTGGCCGCACCCGGCGCCCTGGGCGGCGGCGACGTCAAGCTCGCCGGCAGCCTGGGCGCGCTCACTGCCGCGACGTCCTGGCCGGGGCTGTTGCTGGCGGTCCTGGCGGCCAGCGTGGTGACCGCCGCCGCTGCCGTGCCGGCACGGATGCTTGGCTACCGCGACGTGCCCCATGGCCCGGCGATGCTCGCGGTGGCCTGGCTTGTCGTGCTACACCCTCCAGTGTGATGGGTCCAGGTCCAGTGGGGTGTCTTCGGACCTGGGTGAAGTCGTTCTTGGCGACGCGGGCCATTCCGGTAGCTTGTAAAACGATGACGGTGACTGCGTTGGAAACGATGTCGTGGAGCTCTCGGGCGATTCTTCTACGCTCGGTAGACAGCACTTCCTCTTCCCGGCTTGGTGCTCGATTGATATGGGTCCAAGCAAGATCATGATCAGGGGAAATGTATCCACCTTCACCGATTTCGCTGGTGTTGAGTGCAGAAGTGCACGAGTGACGCGTTTTTGTCGGTGTGAGCTGCACCCGGATGCGGCCTGCGCGCTGTGCGCGGAGCTGCTGTCCCGAGTACCAGGGCTGACCACGGGGCTGGATGAAGAGGATGGTGCGATGTCATTCTGGGTCAAAGTGGGCCCGCGACGCGAGTCCGTCCCCGAGCTGGATCTGGAACACATCCTCGTCAAGACCAGCCGTCTGCAAGAGGGGGAGCGCCTATCGGCGTTGACCAAGGGCTACATCCAGATGTGCCGCGACGCCGACGGCGAGAACGTGGCGAGCCCGAGGATTCCGGCCCACAAGTGGCTGGCCGCAGAAGTCTCCCTCGGCACGAGCCACTTCTTCCTTCATGAGGGACGCTGGTACGAGGTGGGTGATCAACACCTGGAGAGCATCCAACAGGAGGTGGGCACACTGCTGCAGACCTCCGCCGGACTGTCACTGATTGACTGGACCGCCGACCTCAAGGACGAAAAGGAATACAACCGGGAAGCTGCCAAGCACGGATACGTCTGCCTCGACCGGGCTCTCATCAAGACGGACCTGCACCCCCGCGGCTTCGAATCCTGCGACCTGTTCGGCCCGAGCAACGAACTTGTTCACGTGAAGCGAGCCAAGTCCACCGCACCGCTCAACCACCTCTTCGCACAGGGGCGCGTCTCGGCCGACGCACTGCATTGGGACAGCACCGCCCGCAGCAAGCTCCTCTCCAAGGTGCGGGAGCAGAACCCCCAGCACCCGGTGGAAGACGACTTCATGCCCAGGAATGTGATCTACGGCATCTCTCTGAAGAGCGGCAAGCCGCTGACCGTAAAGAACCTGTTCACGTTCGCGCAGGTCTCGCTCCTGCAGGCCGCCGTAGCTCTTCGGAACTCCGGTATCGAAGTGGCCGTGGTGAACATCCCCACTGTTCCCTGACCAATCCGACTTGGCTGCTCCGGTCCAGTTCGTCGGCGAGTCGAGGATCTACCGCACAACGCGCGGCATTAGGAGGATCTGCGAGCGGCCAGGTATGCCTCGACGGCGTCACGCGCGAGCTGCGAGAGGGTCTTGCCCTCACGAGCAGCGAGCGCCGCCGCTGCTGCCCGGGTGGCTGTGGGAAGGCGGAATCAGACTTGCGGGGAATCCTCAGCGTCGGACAGCGAGGGCCGGCCGATGCGAGCCGGCGCGAGATCGTCCAGGTCGTAGCCGACCTCGGCTTCGAGGTTGACCTTGTCGATGTAGGCGCTGTCGATCAGATTGCCTCGGGAGTCGTGAAGCAGGTCATCGGCGTCGGGCTCGTAGTCGGCGTCGTCGGGGGTCTCGGTGGTCATTCGGTCGTCGCCTCCTTCGCGGCGTCACGCGATGAGTGGCTGCGGATGATGCGGCGGAGTTTGGGGACGCGTTCGGCCAGCGCCCGTTCGGTGCCGTGTCCGGTGGGCTGGTAGTAGTCGCGGCCGACCAGGGCGTCCGGGGGGTACTGCTGGGCCAGCACGCCCTCGGGCGTGTCGTGCGGGTAGCGGTAGCCCTGCGCGTGACCAAGCTGGGCGGAGCCCGCGTAGTGCCCGTCGCGCAGGTGCGCCGGCACTACTCCGGTGGCACCGGCCCGGACGTCGGCCAGCGCCGCGTCGATCGCGGTGATCACCGCGTTGGATTTCGGTGCGGTGGCCAGGTGCACGACTGCCTGGGCCAGCGCTAGCCGGCCCTCGGGCATCCCGATGAACTCCACGGCATGGGCTGCGGCCACCGCAGTCTGCAGCGCCGTCGGGTCGGCCATCCCGATGTCCTCGCTGGCGTGCACCACCAACCGCCGGGCGATGAACCGGGGGTCCTCCCCCGCCTCCACCATGCGCGCCAGGTAGTGCAGCGCCGCGTCGACATCGGACCCGCGAATGGCCTTGATGAACGCGCTGATCACGTCGTAGTGCTGGTCCCCAGCCCGGTCGTAGCGCACCGCAGCTCGGTCCACCACGGACTCGACGCAGGCCAGGTCTACCTCGCGGGCACCCACCGAGATCACCGCCTCGGCGGCGATCTCCAGCGCGGTCAGCGCGCGGCGGCCATCCCCAGCGGCAAGCCGGACCAGATGCTCCTGGGCTGCGGGCGCCAGTGTGACCGACCCGCCCAGCCCACGCGGGTCGGCCAGGGCCCGCTGGATCAAGGCCTGCACGTCGGCGTCGGACAATGGGTGCAGCGCCAGCACCAGCGAGCGGGACAGCAGCGGCGACACCACCGAGAAGAACGGGTTCTCCGTGGTTGCGGCGACCAGCAAGACGACCCGGTCCTCGACGGCACCGAGCAGCGCATCCTGCTGGGTGCGGGAGAAGCGGTGCACCTCGTCGATGAACAACACCGTGGCGTCCCCACCCTCGCGGCCCAACCGGCGACGCGCGGCGTCGATCACGACGCGGACGTCCTTGACCCCGGCCGACAACGCCGACATCGCCTCGAAGCGCCGCCCGGTCGCCTGCGAGACCAGCCGGGCCAGCGTGGTCTTCCCGGTCCCCGGCGGGCCGTACAGGATCACCGACGCCGCGCCGCCACCCTCGACCAACCTGCGCAGAGGGCTACCGGGCGCCAGCAAATGGTCTTGCCCGACGACCTCCTCCAGCGTGGCCGGGCGCATCCGCACCGCCAGCGGCGCCGAGGAGGACAACCGCCGCTGCGCGAGGCGCTCGGCCTGCGCGGCAAACAGCCCGTCTGCGAACAGTGCCTCATGGTCTGCCACACCGTGACGGTACCGTCGCCGACCGACCGAACAGGTCCCGCAGCACCAGCCCGGCGGCGTGCGGTAGCAGGTCCCGGCCGCGCCGGACCAACCACGGCACACCCTGGCAGGCCAGCCAGCCGACGTGATGGGCGGCGGTCAGCCGCCGGCCGCCCGAGCAGGTCAGGTCGACGGGATGGGGCACCGCGATGCCGACACCGGCGAGCAGGTCAGCGAAACCGGAGGCGAGCATCCGATGCCCGAGCTCGGAGGGGTGCAGGCGGTCCACGCTCCACGCCGCAGGGTCGCAGGCGCCGGGTACCAGGTGCAGGTCCAGGCACAGCGCGCCACAGCGGGCCACCACCTGGTCGGTGGCGTCGTTGAGCTGCCCGATCCGGTGACGCAGGGCGCGGTGCAGAGATCCCGGCAACCGGAACACCCGTCCATGATCGTGAAACCGGGTGGTCAGCACCACAGCGCCACCGACCCGCAGGGCGGTGACGGTGACATCGAGGTCCTCGAGCAGCGCCACGGGATCGAAGTCCGAGCGCAGCGTGTCGTTCATCCCGGCCAGGATCACCACGACATCGGGTCGCGCGGCCACCGCATCGGGCAGCTGCCAGTGCCGCAGGTCGGCCATTCGGGCGCCGATGACGGACAGGTTGGTGTAGCGAACCTCTCCGGGGGCACCGAGAGCCGCCGCCAGCAGCGGGCCGAAACCCCGCCAGCCCCCAGCGGGCAGCGGGTCGCCCAGGCCGACCGCGGTGGAATCACCGAGCACGACCAAACTCGCGACGCGACAGTTCAGCGGAAGGACGGCGGGAATCGTTTCCACGGCCATCCCACGATGGTCACGCGGTGAGGCTCACCGCCGGTGAGCAAGCGGTGACATGTCGAGGACGGCTGCACGAACGATCCGTGCCACAGCCGCTAGCCCTTCACGGCAGGCCTCGCGTCCACCCCGGCCTCGGCACGCTGTTCCCGAGTGATGGGGGCGGGAGCGCCGGTGAGCGGGTCAAAGCCGCCACCAGACTTGGGGAACGCGATGACCTCGCGCAGCGAGTCGGCACCGGCGAGCAGCATGCAGATCCGGTCCCAGCCAAAGGCGATCCCCCCGTGCGGAGGCGGGCCGTAGCGCAGCGCCTCCAACAGGAACCCGAACTTCTCCTGGGCTTGCTCATCGGAGATCCCGAGCACGCTGAACACCCGCTGCTGCAGGTCAGGCTGGTGGATCCGGATCGAGCCCCCGCCGATCTCGTGGCCGTTACAGACCAGGTCGTAGGCGCAGGACAGCGCCGAGCCCGGGTCCTGCTCGAACCGATCAGCCCACTGCGGGGTGGGTGCGGTGAACGGGTGATGCACCGCGGTCCAGCCGCTGGTCCCCGGTGCGACGTCACCGCCGCGCCCGGCTGGCTCGAACATGGGTGCCTCGACCACCCAGACGAACGACCATCCCGACTCGTCGATCAGGCCGCAGCGCCGGGCGATCTCCGTCCGGGCGGCACCCAGCAGGGCCCGGGCGTCACGCGGATCACCGGCGGCAAAGAAGACGCAGTCACCGGGGTTGGCGCCGACGGCCTTGGCCAGGCCGTCGCGCTCGTGCTCGGCGAGGTTGCGGGCCACCGGACCGGACAGCTCACCGTCGGTGCTGATCAGCACGTAGGCCAAGCCCTTGGCGCCGCGCTGCTTGGCCCACTCCTGCCAGGCGTCCAGCTGCCGGCGCGGCTGGCTCGCCCCGCCGGGCATCACCACCGCCCCCACGTAGGGCGCCTGGAACACCCGGAACGGGCAGTCGAGAAAGTAGTGGGTGAGCTCGGTGAGCTCGAGGCCAAAGCGCAGGTCCGGCTTGTCGGTGCCGTAGCGTGCCATCGCTTGCGTGTAGCTCAGCCGCGGGATCGGGCGCCTGATCTCGTGGTCGGCCAGCTCCGACCACAGCTTGGCCACCACCCGCTCGCCCATCTTGATCACATCGTCCTGCTCGACGAAGCTCATCTCCATGTCGAGCTGGGTGAACTCGGGTTGCCGGTCAGCGCGGAAGTCCTCGTCTCGGTAGCAGCGGGCGATCTGGAAGTACCGCTCCACCCCGGCCACCATGAGCAGTTGCTTGAACAGCTGGGGCGACTGGGGCAGCGCATACCAGCAGCCGGGCGCCAGCCGCGCCGGCACCAGGAAGTCCCGGGCGCCCTCCGGGGTAGAGCGGGTCAGCGTCGGGGTCTCCACCTCGATGAAGCCCTGCCAGTCCAGCATCTCGCGGGTGATCCGGCTGGCGTCGCTGCGCAGCCGCAGCATGGCCGCCGGGCCGGAACGGCGCAGGTCGAGGTAGCGATACCGCAGCCGCACCTCCTCGCCGACCTCCAGGTGCTCATCGAGCGGGAAGGGCAGAGGGGCGCACTCGCTGAGCACCGTCAGCTCCTCGGCGATGAGCTCGACGTCGCCGGTGTACAGGTCCGGGTTGACGTTGCCGGCGGGGCGCATCGCCACAGTGCCGGTGACCTGGATGCAGAACTCGGCACGCAACCGGTGCGCCCGCTGCGCCATCTCGCCCTCGCGGAACACCACCTGGGCCACCCCGAGCTCGTCACGCAGGTCGATGAAAATCACGCCGCCGTGGTCACGGCGGCGGTCCACCCACCCGGCGAGGGTGACGCTCTGCCCTAGGTGCCCGATGGACTCGAGCGTGCCAGCATAGTCGGTGCGGATCACGGAAGCGGGCTCCTCGACCTCAACGGTGGACTGGGGACCCCACAGAGGCTAGCCCCGCCCTCCGACACTCCAGAGCTCAGCCGTGGTCAAAGCCGTCGAGCTGCACATCCCCCACGAACGCCTGCCACGCGTGCGGGGGGAATGCCAGGGCGGGACCAGACCGGTCCTTACCCAACTACCCGAGCTGATCATGCACCTGGAAGACGGCGCCAGCTGGCTCCCCCGCTGACGCGCGTGGACTTGGTCAGCGACAGGTTGGTCGTCTCCGGGGCCCAGAGGTAGGTGGCGATGAGACCAGCGAGGCAGAGCCCCGCTCCCACCAAGACGCTCGGTCCAACGCCCCAGTGCGCGATGCCCACCGGAAGCAGGAACGTTCCACCGGCTGCGCCGACGCGGCTGACCGCAGAGACGAACCCAGCTCCGCTGCCGCGCAGCTCAGAGGGAAAGATCTCAGCGGGGTACACACCGGTCAGGTCGCCGGAGATAGCGTTGAAGAACGCGAACAACACGAAGCAGCTGATGAGGATGGCAGACGGCGCGGCACCCCATCCACCGATCAGGCCGAGCGTGATGACCATGACCCAGAACGAGGTGAGCAGCAGGGGGCGGCGCCCGACGCGCTCGATGACCAGCATCCCCGCGACGGCGCCCAGCGCCGCGACGATGTTGGACCCGACCACACTGGCCCGAGGGTCCACCACACCGAGGGATGAGAACACCTGTGGGGCGAAAGTGAAGATCGCGAAGTAGGGAGCTACCAGACAGGTGTAGAAGATAGCCGTGAAGGCGGTGCGTGTCCGCAGCGTGGGTGCGAACAGCTCCTTGAACGTCGCCTGGTCCGTTGACTCATCGCCGAGGTCCTCGTCGTTGAAGTAGGATTGGCCGAGGTACTTGTTGACGATGTCGCGCGCCTGGTCCTCCCGGCCCTTGCTCACCAGCCAGCGAGGTGACTCGGGAAGACCTTGCCGCAGGATCAGCGTGGCCAGGCCGGGCACGGCGCTGGTGGCGAGGATCCAGCGCCAATCGAGGCCGATAGCTAGCAGAGCATAGGCGACGACGACCGCGATGAGGAAGCCGGCGTACCAGCAGGCTTGGAGACCGCACAACCGGCGTCCGCGTCCCCTGCTGGGGACGAACTCCGCCAGCATCGTCGGTCCGATGGCGTACTCGGCGCCGATGGCGAACCCGAGGAGCAGCCGAAGAATGAGAAGCTGCCAATTGTTGGTCGCAACACCCTGCAACGCCCCGAGGACAACGAAGGCGACCAGGTCGAGGATGAAGATCTTGCGACGTCCGAAGCGGTCGGTCAGGTAGCCGAAGATCGGTCCACCAAAGAAGATCCCGGTCAACGTGGAGGCACCGATGAGGCCTTGCTGCACCGCCGAGAAGCCAAACTCGGTGGTGATGAGCGGCAGGACCACACTGATGGCACCGAGGTCATAACCGTCCAGACCCTCACCGAAGGCGCTGGCGGTGGTTATCTTGAACAGGAACCCCTTGTTGCTGGTGGCGCTGTCAGAAACCCTTTGCGCGCTCATCCAGCCCCCTCGTTACTGACAACTCTCCCCCGGAACCGTACGGAATCCCCAGCGGTCCTCGGCCATTGCCCTCGACGCCAAGACGGTGCGCAGCCGGTTCAGCGCCCGGTGCTGCGCCACCCGGACCGCTCCCGGAGTCGAACCCAGCGCCTCGGCGGTCTCCTCCGCCGACAACCCCACCACGAACCGTAAGAGGAGGATCTCGCGCTGCCTGTCCGGCAGCGTGCCCAGCAGCTTGGTCATCCGCTCGGCCAACTCGCCCTGCATCACCTGTGCCTCTGGACCGTTCTCGGCCAGTTCCGGGGTGTCGGGGATCACCGGCACCGGGTCGGCGCGATTGCGCGCCGCCGCCCGGTGGGCGTCGGCCACCTTGTGCGCGGCGATGCCGTACACGAAAGCGAGGAACGGCCGACCCTGGTCGCGGTAACCGGGCAGGGCCATGAGCACCGCGAGACACACCTCCTGAGCTACGTCATCCGCCGAGACGAACGTCTTCTCCTGGGCACCGACGCGGGCCCGGCAGTACCGCACCACGAGAGGACGGATCCAGCGGAGCACACCCCCAGCGTCGAGAGCACCCCCGAGTTCGCTCACCACCACCAGCCTTACCTCACCCCTGGAGAGCCGATTGGGATCCGCGCCTCCAGTTATGACCCGGTGATGTGCGAGCAGCCTGGACCCAACCTCAAAGTTCGCTGGGAACGCGCGATGGCCGGCAGGATGGGCCTACTGTATCGAACTGGTGTTCGATACAGTAGGAACTGAGGGCGCACCGAGCGGAGAGGGACACCCAGCTGATGAGGACAACTGACCGCAGGAGCGGCAGGCACCACTACCGGGGCACGGCCGAACCGGCGGGGTTGAGGTTGGGCCACGGGCACGGTCACGGGCCGGCACCGCCGGCCTCCCGCCGGGTGAAGCTGCTGCTGGTCGCGGTGCTGGTGCCGGTCGCGCTGGCCACTCTGGTCGGGCTGTGGCTGACCTGGCCGGGTGACCCCCCTCGCAGTAGCGCCGACGTCGGATTCGGGCAGCGGCCGGTACAGGGCACAGTGCTCGCCGCAACCTCCGCCCCGTGCACTAGCGGCGGTGCGGGCGTGTCCCCCGGTCAGAGCAAGAAGTGCATCTCGCTCAGTGTGCTCCTCACTGACGGCGACTCACCGGGTGTGCTGATCCAGCAGGTGCTCCCCGATGAGCCGAGCACGCCGCGGTTCACCGTCAGTGACCACGTTGTGCTCGCTTACACCGGGAGGAATCCCTCCGACGCAGGCTCCTACCAGATCCAGGATTTCCAGCGAGGCACCTCGATGGTGTGGCTGGTCGCGTTGTTCGCCGCTGCGGTGCTGCTGCTCGGCCGGTGGAGAGGCCTCGCCTCGCTGGTCGCGCTCGGATTCAGCTTCCTGGTGCTGGTGGTTTACCTGTTCCCAGCGATCCTGACCGGTGGGGACCCTGTGATCGTCGGCGTGCTGGCCGCCAGCGTGATCATGTTTGGTGTGCTGTATCTGACCCACGGTGTCTCCGCGCAGACCTCTAGCGCGGTGCTGGGTACCGTGCTCAGCCTCGCCCTGATCGGCGTGTTGGGTACCGCTTTCACCGCCACCACCCAGCTAACCGGGCTGGACGAGGACACCGCCAACCTCATCAGAGTGCTCGGCCACGGGGTGGATGCCCGGGGGTTGCTGCTCGCCGGGATGATCATCGGTGCGCTGGGCGTGCTCGACGATGTCACGGTCACCCAAACCAGTGCGGTGTGGGAACTACGTCGGGCTAATCCCGCCCTGAGCGCCCGAGCGCTCTACACCGCCGCGGTGCGGATCGGACGGGACCACATCTCCTCGGCGGTGAACACCCTGGCGCTGGCCTACGCCGGTGCGGCCCTCCCCGTGCTGCTGACCTTAGCGCTGTCCGGACAAAGCTTCGGCACGCTGGTCACCGCGCAGAACGTCGCCCAGGAGGTGGTGCGCACCCTGGTCGGCGGCATCGGCCTGGTCGCCGCTGTTCCGATCACCACCGCGATCGCCGCGGTTGTCGCCCGGCATGACAAGATCGAGCCGCCACAGAGCGAGCTGGCTGGCCCCGCGTGAGCCGCTGGGACAGCTCACAGCCCTCGAGCGCGGCCGGGTGTGGCGAGCCCGTGCAGGAACGGATTGCTGGTCCGTTCTTGGCCGATGGTGGTGCTCGGGCCGTGGCCGGGAAACACGGTCGTCTCGTCGTCCAGCACGAGAATCTTGTCCCGGAGCGAGGCGAGCATCTGCTCGTGGTCACCACCGGGTAGGTCGGTTCGCCCGATCGAACCGGCGAACAGGGTGTCTCCGGAGATCAGCAGTTTCCGTCCCGCACCAGGGCCGTCGCTGGTCCCCGAGCGGAACGTCACCGAGCCGCGGGTGTGGCCCGGGGTGTGATCGACGGTCAGGGTGAGCCCGGCCAGCTCCAAGGACGTCCCGTCGGCGAGTGCGCGCACCTCACGCGGCTCGCGGAGCTGAATCCGGCCGCCAAAGAACTCGCGCGCCTCGGTGGACAGCCCACGCAATGGGTCGGACAGCAGCACCCGGTCCTCAGGATGGATCCAGGCCGGGATGTCATTGCCGTCGCAGACCGGGGCCACCGCGAAGACGTGATCGAAATGCCCATGGGTGAGCAGCGCCGCCACCGGGTCGAGCCGGTGGCGGCGCAAGAGGTCCGCTAGTGGCTGCTCCGAGCCCTCCCCCGGGTCGACCACCACGCACGGGCCGCCGGCCTCGGGGGCGAGCACGTAACAGTTCGCCTGGAAGGATCCTGCGGGGAAACCAGCAACGAGCATGGCGTTCCTCTTGGCATGACGGAGGTACGGGACACCTCCAGCCTAGGGCGCGCATCTCGGGGAGGCTGGCTCCAGACTCACGCACGGCCCACCTAGACTGCGCGGCGATCGTTACCCAACCGCACGTTACCCATCCACAGTGAGACAGCCACAGGAGTCCGGGTGCCCACGAACGAGCAGCGTCGCGAGGCCGCGAAGCGCAAACTAGATCGCCAGCTCGCCCGCCGAGCGGAGCGGGCCCAGAAGGCGCGCCGCAGGTATGCGGTGGCTGGCGGCGCGGCCGCAGTGGTACTGGTCCTCGCCACCGTGGCGCTGATCGTGCGGCTGCGCAACCCTGACCAGCGAGTCGACACCACCGCCACGCCGGCCAGCACGGGCGCCGCTAGCAAGCCGAACCCCGACCACAAACTGGCCGCCGCGCCGGTCCGGCCGACGCCACTGCCCGCTTCGGTCGACTGCCAGTACCGGGCCACCCAGCAGCCCCCGGCCAGGCCGGTGCGGCCCCCACTAGCTGGATCCACCTCCGCTAAAGGCACGGTACGGGTGACCATGCAGACTTCGGCCGGCGCGATTGGCCTCACCCTCGACCAAGCGTTGGCCCCGTGCACCGTGAACAGCTTCCTCAGCCTGGCCAAGCAGGGCTTCTACGCCAACAGCCCGTGCCACCGGCTGGTCACCAACCCCGGGTTGCACGTTCTGCAATGCGGTGATCCGACCGGGTCAGGCACCGGCGGGCCGGGATACACCATCCCGGATGAGGTGTTCCCCGAGCTGACCTATGGGCGTGGGTACGTCGCGATGGCCAACACCGGCCAACCTGACAGCGGTGGTAGCCAGTTCTTCCTGATCTATGGCCAGACCCAGCTCCCAGCCCAGTACACCGTCTTTGCCACGATCTCCCCGGCGGGTCTCAAGGTCCTCGATCAGATAGCCAAGGCCGGCGATGATGGGTCATTGGAGCCCTCCCCTGGCGGCGGTAAGCCCAACCAACCGGTCACGATCACCTCGGTCGACGTCACGAAGACCTGACGTCCCCGCCCCCAGGCAGGTCAGTTCGACTCAGTTCGATGATGTGACGCGGTAGACGTCATAGACACCTTCGATGTTGCGCACCGAGCGCAACATATGCCCCAGGTGTTTCGGATCGCCCATCTCGAAGGAGAAGCGGCTTACCGCCACCCGGTCCCGGGTGGTGGTCACCGAGGCGGACAGAATGTTGACCCGCCCGTCCGCGAGCACTTTGGTGACATCGGACAGCAGGCGGTGCCGGTCCAGCGCCTCGACCTGGATCGCGACTCGGAACACCGACGATGACGACGGCGCCCACTTCACGTCGACCAGCCGCTCGGGCTGCGCGCGCAAGGAATCGGCGTTGGTGCAGTCAGTACGGTGCACGCTGACTCCGCTGGCACGGGTCACGAACCCGAGGACCTCATCACCCGGTACCGGGGTGCAACAGCGGGCCAGCTTGGTCTCGACGTCCCCGGCACCAGGTACCCGCACTCCGGAGTCACCGCTCGATCGACGGCGCTCAACGGTGGAAGGGGTGGCCCGCTCGGCCAACACCTCCTCAGCGCCCTCCTCGCCGCCGAGCAGCGCAACCAGGCGCGCCACCACATGACGGGGAGAGGCGTGGTGCTCGCCAACAGCGGCGTACAGGGCGGTGACGTCGGGATAATGCAGCTCCCGGGACACCGCGACCAACGACTCAGCGGAGACCAACCGCTGCACCGGCAACCCAACCCGGCGCAGTTCCTTGGCGATGGCGCTCTTACCAGCCTCAATAGCCTCCTCGCGGCGCTCCTTGGCGAACCATTGCCTGATCTTGGCCTTCGCCCGGGGTGACACGATGAAGGACAGCCAGTCCCGGCTGGGACCAGCACTCTCAGCTTTCGACGTGAAGATCTCGACAACATCGCCGTTTTCCAGGTGCCGCTCCAGTGCGACGAGCTGGCCGTTGACCCGCGCGCCGATGCAGCGGTTACCGACCTGGGTGTGCACCGCGTAGGCGAAGTCAACTGGCGTGGAACTCGTGGGCAGCGTGATGACCTCACCTTTAGGCGTGAAGACGAAGATCTCACGGGTCGCCAGGTCATAACGCAGCGACTCGAGGAACTCACTGGGGTCCGCGGCCTCCCGCTGCCAGTCCAGTAGCTGGCGCATCCAGGCCATCTCGTCGACGTCCACCGTTGTGTTGTGGGTGCCGTGGGTCTCCTTATACCGCCAGTGCGCAGCGATGCCGAATTCCGCTGTTCGGTGCATGTCGTGGGTGCGGATCTGCACCTCCAGTGGTTTGCCATCCGGCCCGATCACCGTGGTGTGCAGCGACTGGTAGACCCCGAATCGGGGCTGCGCGATGTAGTCCTTGAATCGACCGGGCATCGGCTGCCACACCGAGTGAACGACACCGATTGCGGCGTAGCAGTCGCGGACGTCCTCGACCATGATTCGCA
Organism: Pseudonocardiaceae bacterium; assembly: GCA_050699715.1. Lineage (GTDB taxonomy): Bacteria > Actinomycetota > Actinomycetes > Mycobacteriales > Pseudonocardiaceae. The sequence continues at coordinate 78,863 of JBOHFR010000001.1, read as the reverse complement.
CCCCGACCAGGTCGTGAATGTCGTCGAAATCACGGTCGCGCACGATCATCTTCTGGTAGATCGAGTAATAGTGCTTGGGCCGGCCCTCCACCGTGGCGGTAATCCGCACATCAGCCAGCTGCACGGAGATCTCGTTGGTCACGATCTGCAGGTAAGTGTCGCGGGAGGGCGCCCGGTCGGCCACCAGCCGCACGATCTCGTCATATTTTTTCGGGTGCAGGATCGCGAAGGACAGGTCCTCCAGCTCCCACTTGATGGTGGCCATGCCCAGCCGGTGCGCCAGCGGGGCGAAAACCTCGAGGGTCTCCCTGGCCTTGCGGGCCTGCTGCTCCGGTCGCATGAAGCGCATGGTGCGCATGTTGTGCAGCCGGTCCGCCAGCTTAATCACCAGCACGCGGGGGTCGCGGGCCATCGCGATGACCATTTTGCGGATGGTCTCGGCCTCGGCAGCGTCACCAAGTTCGACCTTGTCCAGCTTGGTCACACCGTCGACGAGGTGCGCGACCACCTCACCAAAGTCCACCGAAAGGCGGGACAGCGAGTAGTCAGTGTCCTCCACGGTGTCGTGGAGCAACGCGGCCACCAGAGTGGTGGTGTCCATCCCCAGCTGGGCGAGAATCGTCGCGACCGCCAACGGATGGGTGATGTAGGGATCGCCGGAATTGCGCTTCTGGTGGGCGTGCTTGCCCTCGGCAACGTCATAGGCGCGCTGCAGCAGCGCAAGGTCGGCCTTGGGGTGCAGCTCCCGGTGCACCGCGGCAAGCGGTTCGAGTACCTGCCTGATCGGGCCAGGCCGCTGCGCGGTGATCCGCCGCGCAAGCCGCGCCCGAACGCGTCGAGTCGCCGAGGGCAGCCGCGGCGGGACCGTGGCTACGTCCAGGTCTATCGGCGCCGCATCGGCAAGCTGCAGATCCTGGCTCACACCGCACTCTCCCGCCACAGAGGAACAAACAGATCTTCAGCCTACCGCCGTATTCTTCCGCCAGACTCCCAAGGACCCGCCCAGCCCTCCTGTTCCCACTGAGCGCAGTCAAGATCAGCCTGGTGCGGATCAGAGTGGGAGAAGGGCGTGCACCACGCGGCCGACGAGCCGGTCCCGACCGCGCAGCGAACCGATCTCCAGGAGCACCGCGATGCCACTGACCGTGACCCCAGCCCGCTCGACCAGTGCGCAGGTTGCGGCCGCGGTGCCCCCGGTGGCCAGTACGTCGTCAACCACCAAGGCCCGCTGAGCGGGCCGCAGGACGCCGGGGGCCAATTCTAGCGACGCGACACCATACTCCAGGGCGTAATCCTCGCGGTCGCAGACCACGGGCAGTTTTCCGGGTTTGCGGACCCCGACCACACCAACACCCAGGGCGTAAGCGGCCGCGGCACCGAGCAGGAAGCCGCGGGCCTCCACCCCGACCACCACGTCGACCTGCTGGGTGGGAGCGATCAACGCGTCCACTACCGCTCGGAACGCAGTCGCGTCGGCGAACACTGGCGCAAGGTCCCGGAAGAGCACACCGGGTTGCGGGAAGTCCGGGACTTCGCGGATCAGCGATACAAGGAGGGTCGCCAGGTCGTCTATGCTCAGCCTGAGTCGCATCCTCATGTATGGCTACTGACCAGTATTGCCAGAATGCCCAAAAATCTGCCCAGTGCCTCTAGAGTCATGACCCGAGCTCCCAAAGCCCCCCTGCGCCAAATTCCCCTGCGCCAAATTCCCCTGCGTCGAATTCCCCTGGGCCCCGTTTGTCGGCTCACCTGTTTTCGAGGTCGTATCCTGCCACCCGGTCTGTTCCTTTTTTGCCCACCCCTGCGAATCCTGACCAGGATGGATATCTTGCCCGATCGAAATCGACTGAAGCACCTGGACCGGCACCACCACCGGCGCGGGGAGCTGAACCGGCACCTCCACCGGCACCGACGGCTGGACCGGGTTCGACACAGGAATCGCCACCTGCGCCGGGTCCGATGCCGACTCGGCCGAACCCGGCGTCGGCCGCTCCGGGTTCACTGCTGTGCAGGGTTCGCCCGCTGACATCAGCCCCTGGGCGCACGCCGGTGGTGCGGGTGTGGACTGGCCCGAGGTGGACCGGCTCTGGGCAGCGCTGCCCGGGTGGGTGGAACCCTGAGGGAGGGCATCGGGAGTGACACGCGCGTTTGGCCCGGCCTGAATATGCGGCATCGAGATCGACCGTGCTGGCGGGCGCTCACTGCCGAGTGGCCCAGCGGTCTCGGCCGTTGCCGCAGGCGTCAGGGCGCGGTCCGCCAGCTGGCCGTTGGTGACGACACGCACCGGCACAGCGTCGCGATCAGGTTCAGGGAACGCCAACACCGGGGATCTCCCCCCTGACCCGAAGATGCTGCCGCCCGGCAAAATGACCGCTAATGGCGGGCTGGCGAGACCCGCAGCCAACGCCAGCGCACCACCCATGACAGCAGCCAGCCGGACTGGCTTGCGGTGCTGCCAGTCAGCACCACCGCGACGGTGAACCGGCGCGGACACATCCGGTAGCGTCGAACGGCCGGCGAGCAGTGCCTCCAGCTCGCGTCGTCCGCTCCGTTCCCAGTCAGAACCGGCCGCACGCGCTGCCACCTCACCGACCTGGGCGAGCAGGCTCCGTGCCTCGGGTCGGCTGCGCGGATCCTTGGCAAGGCCGCGCAGCACCAGCTCCCGAACCGGTTCGGGGACCACATCGACCGGGAGTGCGCTCTGTTCGTGCTTGGCCGCGAGCTCAGCCGCACCGTCAGCATAAAACGGCGGCGCGCCGGCCAAGCATTCGAAGAACGAGACCGTGGCGGCATACACGTCTCCCGCTGGGGTAGCCAGCGGGCCACTGCGCTGTTCGGGCGCCAGGTAGAAAGGTGTCGACCGATCAAGCAGCCGCCGGCTGTCAGATGTCCAGAGCCCAAAGTCGACCAGCCGGACCCGGCCAGCTGAGGTAAGGATCACGCCCTCCGGCTTAATGTCACCGTGCGCCAGGCCTACCTCGTGACACGCAGCTAGCGCGCGCAATGAGTCCTTGAGCACAACCAACGCGGCCTCGGTGCCGACGGCACCCTGCGCCAGGAGCAGGGAGCGCAGCGAGGTCCCGCTGACGTGATCGCCGACAACGGCAGCACCATGGTGGCACTCACAGTACCGGTGGACGCGGGCAACCCGGGCTTCCCGAACCCGCGCCAGTCGCACGGAATCACGCGCGAACCGGGTGCGAAACTCACTGTCAGCAAGCAGTTCGGGGGACAGATACGTGACCGCGAGGGACTTCCGGGTGATGCGGTGGCGGGCGAGCACCCGCCGACCCACCGGATCCTCACGCAACTCCCGGAGATTCAGCACACCTGGAACGGACCACAGCACCATCCCCGATCCTCCCTGGTCGCCCTCACGGCGTCGCCCCCGTACCCCTCACTCCCGGGAGCGACATCCGGCGCCTGACTACAGAGCGTGCTACCAAACAGGCCTGGAGGCAAGGACTTAGCGCGAAAAGACATCACATAGGTGATGGAGTGGGGGAAAACGGCGGCTGTGCGTCGAAGAACGATTACTCTATGCAATCGAGGTAACTCAGTGTAGTTGAGCCACCTAGCCCCGTTAACGCCCGGAGGACCTGCCGGCCTTGCCGGATGGCCTGCTGCTCTTCGCCCCAGGGTGCCCGCGTCGCCGTCCCGAGGGTACCGTTTTACCGACCTTGGTAGGCACCCCGGCGGAGGACAGTGCATCTGCGGCTGGGGTTGTGGTGCTAGTGGGCCCCAAGGGAATCTCGGAGGGGATCTTGCCCTCGCGCTCAGAGCTCGCGGCGGTCTTGCGGGCCAGCTTCTCCCGGCGCTGAGCTACCCGCTCAGCTTGCTGCCGGTAGGCCGGCCTGCCCATGGTGAGGTCGACCACTAAGGGGGTAGCCAGGAAGATCGAGGACATCGCCCCCGCCATGATGCCGATCATCTGCACCAAAGCGAGGTCTTTCAGAGTCCCGACACCCAGCAGGCCGACGCCAACCACCAGCAGGCTGAGTACCGGCAACACGGCGATCAACGAGGTGTTGATCGAACGCATCAGAGTCTGGTTGACCGCGAGGTTGGCGGCCTCAGCATAGGTTCGTCGGGTCAGCCCGAGCAGTCCTCGGGTGTTCTCCTGGACCTTGTCGAACACGACGACGGTGTCATACAGCGAGAACCCGAGGATGGTGAGCAAGCCGATAACCGACGCCGGCGTCACCTCGAAACCGATCAGCGAGTAGATCCCCGCAGTCACCAGCACGTCGTGCACGAGCGCGATCAGCGCCGCCAGCGCCATCCGAGGCTCGAAATACACCGCAAGAAACACGCTCACCAAGCCGAGGAACACCAGCAGCGCGATCAGCGCCTGCCGGCTGATCTCGCCGCCCCACGTTGCACTCACCGCGCTGTCGCTGATTGCCTGCTCGTTGGGGCGCCGGTCCTTTCCGAGCGGGCGTAGCTGCTCGTACAGCGCCTTCTTCAGGACAAATGACGTGCGGATGTCCAGCGCCGAGGAACGGATCAGAATGCTCGCCGCGGCACCGGTGCCGACGGTCTGCACCGACTCGGGAGGCTGGCCCACCGTGTTCGTAAAGACGCGCTCGGCCTGCTGGGTGGTGATCGGTCCGGTTGCTCCTTGCGCCGGGAGCTGTACCCGGGTGCCGCCCTCGAAGTCAATGCCGAGGTTGAACCCGCGCAGCAGGATCGACGCGAGACAGACCACGACGAGCAGGCCGGACAACGAGTACCAGATCCGCCGCCGCCCCACGACGTCGAACGCACCAGTCCCGCTGTAGAGGCGCCTCAGCGCGCTCGCCATCTCAGGCCCCCTTCCCGGCGGTGACCAGCTCCGCTCGGCTTTCGGCTCCGGCTCGCTGCGCGGCCCCGAGCCCGGACAGTCCCGGCTGGGACAACAGCCGGGACTGCGAGGCCATCGCCACCAGTGGGTGCGTGGCCAGGAAGACCACCACCAGGTCCAGCACCGTGGACATGCCGAGGGTGAAGGCGAAACCCTTCACCTGCCCTACCGCCAGAACGTAGAGCACTGCGGCGGCCAGGAAGCTCACGGCGTCCGCCGACAGGATGGTGCGGCGAGCCCGGACCCAGGCCCTGGGTACCGCGGAGCGGAAGGTCCGACCATCGCGCACCTCATCCTTGAGACGCTCAAAGAAGATCACAAAAGAGTCGGCGGTGATGCCGATCGCCACGATGAAACCGGCGACACCGGCCAGGTCCAGAGTGAAGCCGATCCACCGACCGAGCAACACCAGCATGGCGTAAACGATCAGCCCGGACAACGCCAGAGACAAGATCGTCAGTACCCCGAGCGCCCGGTAATAGAACAGGCAGTAGACGAACACCACGGCCAGCCCGAGCGCCCCAGCAAGCAGTCCCGCGCGCAACGAGGCCAGGCCCAGGGTGGCCGACACCGTCTCGGACTCCGAGGACTGAAAGGACAGCGGCAGCGAACCGTACTTGAGCACATTAGCCAGGTTCTGGGCCTCAGCCTGAGTGAAACTGCCGGTGATGCTGGTTGGTTGACCGGGCGGGATCGCGGCGATGATCTGCGGCGCCGACACCACCTCGCCGTCCAAAGCGAATGCGGACTGCTTGCCGACGTTGCTCCCGGTATAGCGCGCCCAAATGTCCTCACCCTGACGTTTGAACCTCAGCCGCACCTCATAGCCCGTTCCCTCCTGGTTCGGGCCGGCCGATGCACTGGAGATCTGCTCGCCGGACAGGAACGCCGGCCCGAGCAAGTACTTGGCAGTGTGGTGCTGGTCGCAGCTGATCAGCGGCAGGTTCGGGTCGTCGTTGCCGCGCAAGGGGTTGGGAACCGCGCAGTTCAGTGCGGCCAGCGCCTGCTGCTGCACCGCCGGGTCTTTGCTCTGCAGCCGTGCCCGGGCTTGCCGGATCTGCTCGGCGACCTGTGGGTCGGCCGAATCCGCCGGAGCATTGCCGACTGAGGGCGATGCGCTGGGGACAGGCGCGGTGGGTGTCGGAGTCTTCCCGGGCTTCTCGCCTGAAGCCGGCGCGGGCTCCCCGGCTGGCTCCTCGGAGATGACCGTCCGGAAGTACAGCTTGGCGGTCTGCCCAAGGGTGCGAGCCTGGTCGCCATTCTCACCCGGCACCGTAATGATCAAGTTGACCCCGTCGAGGACGACCTCAGCGCCGCTCACGCCGATACCGTTGACCCGTTGCTCGATGATCTGCCGCGCTTGGTCGAGGGACTCCCGCGATGGTGGCCGGCCGTCGACGGTCCGGGCGGTGAGGGTCACCCGGGTGCCGCCTTGCAGGTCGATGCCCAGCTTCGGGGTTGGGCCCCGGCCGCCGGTGAAGAAGACCAGTGAGTACAGGACGACAACGATTCCAGCAAAAAACGCCAAGTTGCGCCAGGGGCGCAAGCGCCCGGCCGGTGGTGCCACGGTAGGTGGTTCTCCTCGCTCACAGCTCTACTGCCCGGGCGCCAGGATCGGCGACCGGCCGCAGTTCTCCACTGTGCCAGCGCCGCGATCGACGCAGGCAACGGGGATCGGATGCGCGAGCGTACCGCCCCGCCCCACGTCAGTCAGGAGTCGTCGGCGCGAGCGCTGCCGTCGAGGGGAGCCGCCGGCAGGGCGCTGGCTGCGGTCGGCTCGTCGTTGTCTTCATCCTGCGCGGTGATCTTTTCTCGGATCGCGGCACGCAGCCACGTGGTGTGTACTCCCGGAGCGATCTCCAGCTCGACTGTAGTGTCGTCCGCGCTACCTACGACGGTTGCGTGCAGGCCAGAGGTGGTCACCACCCGGTCGCCGCCGGCTAGCGAGCTCTGCAGCCGTTGCGCGTCAGCTACCGCCCGCTTCTGCCGGCGAGCGTTCATGATCATCAACAACGCGAGCGCGGCAATAATCAGCAGCGGCAGGAACTGGAGGTCCATGGTTCTCCGATCACCATCAGTGTTCCGGCACCGAGTGTGCCAGGTCGTGCCGCAAGCGGATCCGCGGCGTGGATGGATGCCCGGTGGCGTTGCCTCGCGCGTTGCCTCGCGCATTGTCGCTGCCGACCGGAACCCTGAACACGGTGCCCGCCGATTGGCTCAACAGGTGCCGCCGATCAGCGTAACCAACGCGTCTCTCGTCGCCCGAGACGGACCTGTGGGCGCTGCGGCGAAATCAGGGTTCTCAGGTTTCGAAGCGGTAACGATCGATTCCCTAGGGTTCCGCCAGCAGTCCTCATGGAATTGCCGCAGTGGATCAATTGCCGCGGTGGACCGCCGCCCAGCCCCTGTTCCAGGCCGCCGAAGAGCCGCCGAAGAAAGGACGGACGCGTTGCCGTCGCACCGCTACTCCAGGCCTCGCTGCAGACCGAGCGCTCACGCCCTGAACACCCCCGCCGTGGGCCCCCAGACCAAGCTCTCCGGTGACGCCGCCGCTACCGGCATGACGTTCGCGCCCGCCGGGGCAACAGCCACGATGGCCCCCTCGATGGCTGCCACCAGCTCAGTGGTGGCGTTGGGCGCCGGCTTTGCGAACACCCTGCTACACCGCATCGAAGCGGACGAGCGAGACTTCGTCCTCCGGTATGTTCAACCGGGTCTAGTCGGACTCATCGACGGAACCCTGTCGACACTTGCGCCTATCTTCGCCGTCGCCTTGCTGTCGAGTTCGCACGCTGCGCTGCTGGTCGGGCTGGCTACCGCGCTGGGAGCCGGCATCAGCATGGGCCTGTCCGAGTCGCTCTCTGATGACGGCGGCCAGACTGGTCGAGGATCGGCCATCACTCGAGGCTCCATCACCGGGGTGATGACTACGGTGGGTGGTGTCTTCCATGCCTTACCGTTCTTGATCTCCGATCGGGCGATCGCACTGGTGTTCGCGGCCATCGTGGTCGCTATCGAGCTCACGGTGATCGCGCTCATTCGTCAGCGCTACCTGGAGGTCTCGCTTCGCTGCTCTCTCATCCAGGTCGTTTTCGGCGGAGTTCTCATCGTCGGCGTCGGACTCTGGTTAGGTGGGCTCTAAAATCTCACGGTTAATGGTTCGACCCTGCAAGCAGGTCTCACGCGTCGAACAGGGTGGGTGCGGGGTCTGCGAGAGCATCAGGAGGTGGCTCCAGCCGCAGGTGCCGCCAGGCGGCCGCGGTGGCCACCCGGCCGCGCGGGGTGCGGGCGAGCATGCCAGCACGGACCAGGAAAGGCTCGCACACCTCCTCGACGGTGGCCGGCTCCTCGCCGACGGCGACGGCGATGGTGGACACCCCGACCGGCCCACCACCGAAGGTGCGCACCAGCGCGGTGAGCACGGCGCGGTCCAGCCGGTCCAAACCAAGCACGTCGACGTCATAGACGGCCAGGCCGGCACGAGCCACCTCGAGGGTGACGGCGCCGTCGGCTCGAACCTCGGCATAGTCACGGACCCGGCGCAGCAGGCGATTGGCAATCCGGGGCGTGCCCCGAGAACGGGCGGCAATCTCGGTGGCGCCATCGGGCCGCAGATCCACACCGAGGATGCCAGCCGAGCGGTGCAGCACCAGCTCGAGCTCGTGCGGCTCATAGAACTCCATGTGCGCGGTGAACCCAAACCGGTCCCGCAGTGGGCTGGTCAACGCGCCGGATCGAGTAGTGGCCCCGACCAGCGTGAACGGGGCGATCTCCAGCGGGATGGAGGTGGCCCCGGGCCCCTTGCCGACCATCACGTCAACCCGGAAGTCCTCCATCGCGAGGTAGAGCATCTCCTCGGCGGGCCGAGCCACCCGGTGGATCTCGTCGATGAACAGGACGTCACCCGCGACGAGGTTGGACAGCATCGCGGCGAGGTCTCCGGCCCGCTCCAACGCCGGTCCCGAGGTCACTCGGATCGCGGCGCCCAGCTCCTCGGCAATGATCATCGCGAGGCTCGTCTTGCCCAACCCCGGCGGGCCGGACAGCAGCACGTGATCCGGTGCGGCGCCGCGCCGCCGGGCGCCCTCTAATACTAATTCCAGTTGCTCGCGCACCCGGGCCTGCCCGATGAACTCAGGCAGCCGGCGTGGGCGCAGGGTGGTCTCCAGCTCGACGTCCGCCGGGTCCACCACAGCCGAGGCCGGCGGCTGGGTGCTCACCGGTTTCGCCCCAGCCGAGTCAGTGCGCTGCGCAGCACTTCTGAGGTATCCGAAATATGCCCAGATTTGGGATCGGCCTCGGCCAGCACGGCATCCACGGCCTGCTCGGCCTGCCGGGCCGCGAACCCGAGCCCGACCAGCGCCTCGGTCACCTGGGTCCGCAGCGCCCTGGCAGGTCCGTCGACGCTGTGAGTAGCCGGCCCCGATGCGGCGGGGGCAAACACCCCGACCTTATCCCGTAGCTCGATGACCAGCCGTTCCGCGCCCTTGCGTCCGATGCCCGGCACCCGGGTGAGCACAGTGAGATCGCCCTCGGCAAGCGCGGTGCGCAGCGTGTCCGGCTCGAGAACGGCGAGCATCGCTAGGGCAAGGCGTGGGCCCACCCCGGAGACGGTCTGCAGCAGCACGAACAACTCCCGGGCCGCAGCGTCGGTGAAGCCGTACAACGTCAGTGAGTCCTCACGCACCACCAGCGACGTAGCGAGCCGGGCCTGTTCGCCACGTCGCAAGCTGGCCAGGGTGGCGGGAACGGCGTGCACCGTCAACCCGACACCGCCAACCTCGACCACGGCGTGATCCAACTCGACAGAGAGCACCGGTCCGCGCACCGAGGAGATCACTGCGCCGCTCTCGCCTGACGGGCCGCGGTGGCCAGCCTCGCCCGGTGGGCCGCAGCCAGCTGCGCCGACTGGGCCCGCGCCTGCGCGAGCCGTTGGGTCATGGGAGCTCGCCACAAGTGGCAGATCGCCAGCGCCAGCGCGTCGGCCGCGTCCGCCGGTCGCGGCTTGGCGGGCAGCGCGAGCAATCGAGTGACCATAGTGGTGACCTGTTCCTTACCGGCCCGACCAGACCCGGTGACGGCGGCTTTGACCTCACTGGGGGTATGGAAGGCGACTGTCAGCCCGCGGCGGGCGGCGATCAGTGCCACGACTCCGCCGACCTGCGCGGTGCCCATCGCGGTACGCACGTTGTGCTGACTGAACACCCGCTCCACCGCGACCACGTCGGGACGGTGCTCGGCCACCCAGCGCTCCACGACATCAGCCACCGCGACCAGCCGCGCGCCAAGGTCCATCTCAGGCGAGGTACGCACGACATCAACCGCCACGCAGCTGACCGCCCGCCCAATACCCCCATCGACCACGCCAAGCCCACACCGAGTCAACCCCGGATCCACCCCCAATACCCGCACCACACCCCCCACAACATTAGAACATTTGTTCGAATTCTAGTCGCTGTTGCGGCGTCCCGGGCAGCGACACACCGGCCCAGGCCCAAGCAAGCTAGCACGCTCAAGGCGGTTGGATACTCCCTCCCGATAGATCCAGGTCACGTTCGTCAAGGTCCGCTCCATGAGCTTCAGCTACGCGGCGCGGCCATCGGCCGTGCATTCGCGTACGGGGGTTGAGTCCGGTCAAGATGTCGCGCGCGGTTAATCAACTCTTGCCCTGTACTGACTCGGTTGGAACTCCCCGAACACGGCGGCATGCAGCTCCATCCGCCGAAGGCGACGGTCGGGTACCTGCCTCAGGAGCCCGAGCGCCGCCCAGGGGAGACGGTACGCGCCTTCCTGGCCCGGCGTACCGGTGTCGTGGCCGCGCAACGCGACCTGGACCGCTCCGCCGAGCGGCTGGCCGCCGGCATCCCCGGAGCGGACGACACGTACGCCACCGCCTTGGACCGGTGGTTGAGCCTGGGCGGCGCGGACATGGCGGAACGGGCCGAGCGGATCAGCGCGGACCTCGGGCTAGCGGTGGACCTCGACCAGCCGATGACCGCGCTCTCCGGCGGGCAGACCGCCCGCGCCGGGATGGCGTCGCTGCTACTCAGCCAGTACGACATCTTCCTGCTCGACGAGCCGACCAATGACCTCGACCTGGATGGCCTGCGCCGGTTGGAGGAGTTCGTCGCCGGCTTGCGGGCCGGCACGGTCCTGGTCAGCCACGACCGGGAGTTCCTGACCCGGTCGGTCGACCAGGTGCTCGAGCTGGACCTCGCGCAGCAGCGGGTACGCCACTACGGCGGCGGGTACGCCGCGTACCTGGAGGAGCGCGAGGTAATCCGCCGGCACGCCCGGGCGGAAGGTCCTGCTCGGAGCCGGTTTCTCTGCCCGGCCTCCGTTTGGCCGCCTGGGGCCAAAACTCGCCGGACAGGTGGGGCCGTGCCCCGGCCGCCGATGACCCCAGCGCCAAAGACCACACCGGGGGGCGGTGTCGAATGACAAGGGTTCCGACGCCGAGACCGAAACGGAGCGCGCCGACCGGGGAAACCGAGACGAGACCACCCCGAGCACCGAACACCGGGTCGGGCAAGTCTCAGCGCCTAGGCCAACACCGCCAACACGTCGTCGGGGACGTCGAAGTTGGCGTAGACGTTCTGGACGTCGTCGCAGTCCTCTAGGGCGTCGATCAGCTTGAAGACTTTGCGGGCGGTGTCGGCGTCCAGTGCGGTACTCGCCGAGGGCAGGAAGCTCGCGTCGGCGGAGTCGTAGTCGATGCCGGCATGCTGCAACGCGGTGCGCACCGCGATGAGGTCGGTCGCCTCGGACACCACCTCGAAGGACTCGCCCAGGTCGTTGACCTCCTCGGCACCGGCGTCGAGCACCGCGGCCAGCACGTCGTCCTCGGAGATACCGTGCTGCTGGGGCACGATCACCAGGCCCTTGCGGCTGAACAGGAACGACACCGACCCAGGATCGGCCATCGTAGCGCCGTTGCGGGTCATCGCGGTGCGGACCTCGGAGGCCGCCCGGTTACGGTTGTCGGTGAGACACTCGATGAGCAAGGCCACCCCGCCGGGCCCGTACCCCTCGTACATGATCGTCTGATAGTCAGCGCCGCCAGCATCGGCACCGGAGCCACGCTTGATTGCCCGGTCGATGTTGTCGGTGGGCACCGAGGTCTTGCGGGCCTTCTGGATCGCGTCGTACAGCGTCGGGTTGCCGTCCGGGTCAGCACCACCGGTACGCGCCGCCACCTCAATATTCTTGATCAATTTCGCGAAGAGCTTGCCGCGCTTGGCATCGACCACGGCCTTCTTGTGCTTGGTGGTCGCCCATTTTGAATGGCCGCTCATACCTGCTCTTTCTCGCTTGCCACTCTCACCCGAGTGCGTTCACCCGGGCGCCCCTGCTGCCGGACCATCTCGCCGAAGAGCTGGTGCACCCGCCAGTCGCCGGTCAGCTCTGGATGGAACGCGGTGGCCAGCACGCACCCCTGCCGAACCGCCACGATCCTACCGGCGGCGCTGCCGGCAGCGGGCACGTCGGGCACCCTGGCCAGTACTTCGACGCCGGAACCGGCCTGCTCCACCCAGGGGGCACGGATGAACACCGCCCGAACCGGGGCGCCGGGTACACCGGCAAAGTCGAGATCGGCCTCGAAGGAATCAACCTGCCGACCGAACGCGTTACGGCGCACCACTACGTCCAAGGCTGCGAGTTGCCGCTGGTCGGGCCCGCCGTCGAGGACTTCCCGGCCCAGCAGGATCATCCCCGCGCAGGAGCCGTAGGCCGGCATGCCCTCGGCCAGCCGGGCTCGCAGTGGTTCCATCAGGTCGAAGGCGACCAGCAACCGGCTCATCGTGGTGGACTCGCCGCCAGGCAGGATGAGCGCATCGACTTCGGCGAGCTCCTCGGGCCGGCGCACCAGCGTGCTGCGCAACCCGCAACCGGCCAGTGCCCGCCGGTGCTCCCGCACATCACCCTGCAGCGCGAGCACCCCCACAAGCGGGCCGTTCTCAGTCACAAGCCCTAGGTTAGACCGCCATTCGGAGCCGAATCGCGGTCAGCCGGGCAGGTGAGACCGCCATTCGGAGCCGAACTGCCCCTGAGTGAGTGTGAGGTAAGCGGGCTTGGGCTCTGACGGGACCGCTGCTTTAAGCCGCTTACTCGGCCCGCATCACCCGGTAGGCCCGCACCGCCAGTGCGACTCGATGAACACCCGCCGGCCGTCTGGCAGCGAGACCCAATGCCCCCGAACATACCGCCCTCGCGCTCGGCGCCCACTAGCAAACCAGCGTGTGGCGGCGGATATGCGGTGACCGAGGCCCTCGAACAGCGCGACCTCAAGCTGCTCGGCAACCCAGAGAGGTCGCTGGATGCTGGGCACTGCGTCCAGCAGCTCGCGCATCAGGCGAACCGCCAGTTCAGGTTGGTGAACCGCGCATCAGCGCGGGCCTCCTGGAGAAGGGCGCCAAGCGCTAGCCGACCCTTGTCGGTCAGCTCGTAGTACCGCCGGGGCTGGCGCTTGTCGCGGCTGGCGTCCGGGGCCTCCCAGCCGTCGGTGAGGAAGCCCTCATCAAGCATCCGAGTCAGCATCGGGTAGAGCACGCCGGAGCGGACGCCGGATTGCTTGGACAGCTCATAGCCCCAGTACCGCCCGGTGGGGTCACCCAGGAGGGCCATACCCACCTGGATCAGAGCGTGGGTCTTCCTCATGACTCGTATCATACATAGGTCTTTAAAGAGTTCTTGATGCACCCGCAGGCACGCAAAGGTCGTCCCCGCGCCCGTCGACGAGTACCATCACGACACTACATAACTTCCGTACAGCGGAACAGCAAACTACGTACAGGGTTGATGCAAGAGGGGGCCATCCGATGGGTCAGCGCCAGATGAACACCGAGCGCGTACAGGTCGCGGCGACGCTGCGGCGGATGCGCGAGGAGGCCGACCTGACCCGGGAGCAGGCCGCCGATGTACTCGGCTGCACCACATCGAAGATCGGGGACTTGGAGACCGGCCGGTCCGGCGTGAAACCCGTCGAGCTAGCGGTCCTGCTCGACCACTACAGCATCACCGGCGACGAGCGCGACGACCTGATCGAGTTCGCCCGCACGTCCCAGACCCGTCGACCCCGGGGCGATGACTGGGCCACGATTCCCGGCAGCCACCGTCGGTTCCTCGACCTGGAGCACCAGGCCACCTCGGCCATCTTCTACTCCGGCGAAATCATCCACGGCATGCTCCAGACCGAGGGCTACGCCCAGGCCCTGCTGCGCTGGAGCAAGCTGCACGAGCCACAGGTTGTCGAGCGTCTCCTGAAACTGCGACTGGGACGCGGCGCCGTGCTGAGCCGCACCCACCGACCGCCGCTGCGGTTGTGGTGCGTTCTTGGCGAGGCCGCGCTGCGCTCCGGTGTCGGCGGCGTAGCGGTGATGCGCGAGCAGTTGGAGCACCTGATCACCATGGCCACGCTGGACCATAACGTGGTGATTCAGGTGCTGCCGCTCGGCTCAGGTGCGCACGCCCTCATGGGCCTGACCGTGACGCTCTACGACTTCCCGCCGCCCGCACCGCGAATGCTGCTCTTTGACGCCTACGGCACCTGCGCCTTCCAGGACCGAGAAGATGAAGTGTCCGACGCCGCGCATACAATGGATCTGCTGCGAGCCAAGGCCCTGGGTCACGAGGAAAGCAGGACTTCATCCAGGCCATCCTCAGGGAGATGGAGGAGAGGTAGCACCATGCCCCGCATCGTCGGCGAGTGGTTCTTGCCGCGACGGTCAGCCAACAACGTCAACTGCGTGCAGACCAAGTTCACCGAAGATGCAGTTTACGTGCGCAACAACCGGTGCCCGGACGCGGGGACCGCCGTCTTCGATCACACCGAGTGGGCCGTGTTCGTCGCCAGTGTCAAAGACGGCGACTACGACCTGTAGAACTCGGTCGTACCGACGGTGCTACTCGGCGCGGTGCGAACGCCACCGGATGCCGTCAGGGCTGCAGGAACCAGGGGCTGGTGTAGGCCACTGCGTGGTTGTTCGCGGGGTGGTTGGGCGGGGCTTGGGGGTCGTTTCGGGTGTCCGGGTCGGCTAGGCGCAGGACCGTCCAGTGGCCGTCATCAATGCTCATCGGCACGGTGAAGCGGGCGAGATCACCGCAGCGCATCTCGACTATGTCGGCCACCACGGGCACCGGCGTATCCGGGCGCAGCACCTGTACCTGCAGCGCGCGGCCGATCCAGGACGGCCCGCGATCGACGTCGAGGACAAACTCAACAGGTCCCTGGCGATGCCGCAACACTGAGCCCATTCGCACCCCGCCGGCGGTGGCATCCACCCGCAGTCCGGCCACTCGAGTGGCGAAGAACCGGCGGGCCCGCAATGCCTCGGCGACTCCGGCCCGACTGTGCTCGGTCACCCACAGCCCGGCGCGTCCCGTGCCGGGCTGCAAGCCCCAGTGGGCGCTGTGCTCGTCGCTGACTCCCAGCAGCCCGGTCCGCCAGCCGGCATTCAAGCAGGCCACTAACGGGGAGGTGGCACCCGCCGCGACTCCCTGGAACAGGTAGTCGTCGGTGCGGTTGAACATCTCCAGGCTGACCATCTGCTCGGCGGCGGCGGCCACGTAACGGAAGCCGGCGAACCGGCCGTCCTCGCGGCCCGGGTGGTTGAAGCCGGCAAGCCCGACGGCACCGGGAACACCGTTGCACCGGCCGACCTGGGTTAACCAGGCGTACAGCTCACTCATCGCCCCGTGGGTCGCGACGTCGGTGAAGTCGTCGGTGAACCAGGCGTTGACATGCCCCAGCCGCGGATGCGACCACTCGAAGCCACGGATCGCGGTGAACTCGCCGGGCCGGTCATGGGCCTGGGCAAGCTTCCCGGTGCGCCGCCAACCAGCCCGGTCCAACCCGATCCACGGTGTGCCGCCCGCGCCGGTGCCCTCCACCGCAGCGCCGCGGATCGCGTGATCGGTGAGCGCCGCGACGTCCAGGCCGGCGTCGCGCATCGAGGGAAACGCCGCCTCCGGGTCACCGTCACCATCGGAGAGCAGCGTGTGGTTGTGCAGGTCGGCGTGCACCAGCACGGTGCTGCGGCTGATCCGGGAGCTTCGGGCAGCCCCGCCCTCGGGCCCCGGGGTGCGCAGCCGCACGCCCGCAGTTGCGGACAGCAGCAGCGCTCGCGCGTCAGTCATACCGTCCCCGAGGGTCACCAGCCGCGCTGGGCCAGCCGCTGCCCGTTGGGCAGATCACCCAGGTTGATCCCCACCATCGCCGCACCCAACCCACGGGACACCTTCGCCACCATCTCCGGGTCATCGTGAAAGGTGGTCGCCTTGACGATCGCCTCAGCTCGCTTGGCGGGGTCACCCGAGGTGAAGATGCCCGAGCCGACGAACACCCCCTCAGCACCGAGCTGCATCATCATCGCCGCGTCGGCGGGGGTGGCAATACCACCCGCGGTGAACAGCACGACCGGCAAAGAGCCGGCGGCGGCGACCACGCGGACCAGCTCCAGCGGGGCGGCCAGCTCCTTGGCCGCTGCGGGCAGCTCCTCAGGGTGCATCGTGGCCAGGGAGCGGATGGCGGCGCGGATCGAGCGCATGTGCCGGGTTGCCTCGACGACATTGCCAGTCCCGGCCTCGCCTTTGGACCGGATCATGGCGGCGCCCTCGGAGATCCGGCGCAGCGCCTCCCCAAGGTTGGTGGCGCCGCACACGAACGGCACGGTGAAGGCGAACTTGTCGATGTGATGGGCCTCATCGGCCGGGGTCAGCACCTCAGACTCATCGACATAATCCACGCCGATCGCCTGCAACACCTGCGCCTCGACGAAATGACCGATGCGGGCCTTGGCCATCACCGGAATGGACACCGCGTCCATGATCTTGTCGATCATGTCGGGATCACTCATCCGCGCCACACCGCCCTGCGCGCGGATATCGGCGGGGACCCGCTCCAGCGCCATGACGGCCACCGCGCCCGCGCCCTCGGCGATCCGGGCCTGCTCCGGCGTGACCACGTCCATGATCACACCGCCCTTCAGCATCTCAGCCATCCCCCGCTTGACCCGTGCGGTGCCGACCTGGCGCTCGACGTTGCTGTTCTCGGCGGGCACGGCGGGTTCGCTCCTCACAGTGGTATCGCGGGACGGGCCAGGGTCGAGCACGACTAGGCACCGGATACCAGTACCCGATCGTACGTCGGGCTCGCGGAGAACGTCGCGGGCGAAGACCGCTGGGGGATTGCCTGGACCGCCGCACCGGTGTGAGATCGACCACACGGGCCACACAGCTGAGGGTGGGAGTCCATGAGCACAAAAGGCAACGCGGAACGTGCTGATTCGACCGTGGCGACACAGGACCCGTCCCGGATCCGCAATGTGGCCCTGGTCGGGCCATCCGGGGCGGGGAAGACGACGTTGGCGGAGGCGCTGCTGGTGGCTACTGGCGCGATCAGCCGCGCGGGCACGATCGCGGAAGGCACCACGGTGTGCGACCATGATCCCGCTGCGGTGCGCCAGCAACGGTCGGTGACGCTGGCTATCGCGCCACTGCGGCACGCCGACATCAAGATCAACCTTGTGGACACCCCCGGCTACGCCGATTTCGTGGGCGAGCTGCGGGCCGGGCTGCGGGCGGCCGACGCGGCGCTGTTCGTGATCTCCTCCGGGGACGGCGTCGATCCGGCCACCGTCACGCTATGGCAGGAGTGCGCCGAGATCGGGATGCCTCGGGTGGTGGTGGCGAGCCGGCTGGACCACCCCCGGGCCGACCTGGACGGTGTGACCGCTGCCTGCCGGGCGGCCTTCGGCGACGGGGTGTTGCCGCTGTACCTACCGGTGCGCGATGGAGCCGGCGTGGTGACCGGTCTGGTGGGACTGCTGTCGCAGCAACTGTTCGACTACCGCAACGGGTACCCGCCGCTAGAAGGTGGACACAGCAGGCTGGACAGCGCCGTGGACCCCGACGAGTTCGCCGTGGCCCGCAACGAGCTCATCGAAGGGATCATCGCCGAGAGCGAGGACGAATCCCTGATGGACCGCTATCTCGGCGGGGAGGACCTGGACGTCGACGTGCTGATCGACGACCTGGAGACTGCGGTCACCCGCGGCTCGTTCCACCCGGTGATCCCGGCGTGCGCCGGCACCGGCCTGGGGCTCGCCGAGCTCCTCGAGGTGCTCACCGGCGCCTTCCCGGCCCCGAGCAGGCACACCCCTCCCCCGGTGACCCGTCCCGACGGCTCGGCTCACCCCGCAGTGGACGTCGACCCCACCGCGCCACTGGTTGCGGAGGTGGTGCGCACCACAGTAGACCCCTACCAGGGCCGAGTGTCGCTGGTGCGGGTGTTCGCCGGAACGTTGCATCCGGATCGTCTGGTGCATGTTTGCGGGCACGGGCTCGCCGAACGCGGGCACGCCGACCACGACGTCGACGAACGGGTGGCGCACGTCTACACCCCACTCGGCGGCACGCTGAGCGAGGTACCGCACTGTGTGGCCGGTGACCTGTGCGCGGTGACCAAGGTGGTCTCCGCCGAGACCGGTGACACCCTGTCCGCGCCCAACGACCCCCTGCTGGTGGCGCCGTGGACGATGCCGGAGCCCTTGCTGCCGGTGGCGGTGGTGGGCCGCAGCCGCAGCGATGAGGATGCGCTGGCCCGAGGGCTGGGCCGGTTGGTGGCCGCGGACCCGACGCTGCGGCTGGAACGCAACGCCGAGACCCACCAGATGGTGCTGTGGTGCATGGGCGAGGCGCACGCCGACGTCGTGCTGTCCCGGCTGCGCGCTGCGGGCGCTGACGTGGACGTTGAGCCGATCGTGGTGCCGCTGCGGGAGACCTTCGCCAGCGCCTCCAAGGGGCACGGGCGGCACGTCAAGCAGTCCGGAGGGCACGGCCAGTACGCGGTATGCGACATTGAGGTGGAGCCGCTGCCCCGGGGGGCCGGGTTAGAGTTTGTGAACAAGGTGGTCGGGGGGGCTGTCCCGCACCAGTTCATCCCGAGTGTGGAGAAGGGCGTCCGGGCGCAGATGGAACGCGGCCTCGGCAGCGGTTTGCCGCTAGTGGACATCCGGGTCACGCTCCTCGACGGCAAAGCGCACAGCGTGGACTCCTCCGACGCCGCCTTCCAGACAGCGGGGTCGCTGGCGCTCAAGGACGCCGCAGAGAAGGGCGCCATGGTCACGTTGGAGCCACTGGAGGATGTGGAGGTGCGGATGCCCGAGGACCACCTGGGAACCGTGCTAGGCGACCTGTCCAGCCGGCGCGCTCGGGTGCTGGGCACCGAGACCGACCAGGCCGGCCGGATGCTGGTCCGCGCCGAGGTGCCAGCGGCCGAGCTGCTCCGCTACGCCGTCGACCTGCGTGGGCTGACCTCGGGGACCGCCGTGTTCACCCGACGTTTCTCCCGCTACGCCCCAGCTCCATCCAGCTCGAGCCCGTCATGGGGCAGCGCAGGTTCGACGATCTCGAAATAGCGCGGTGCTGCGGCGGTACCAGCCAGCCGCAGCCAGCGCACCGTGCGGTGCGAGCGCAACGCCAGGGTGTCTCGCACCGCGTCGTTGTACACCCGCCGGGCGATCACCACCCGCTGCTCCGCGTCCGCTAGCCGGCCCGCGCAGGCGGGTGCGAGCCGACGACGGTCTAGTACCGCGAGCACCCGGCTCACCTCGTTCTCGATCTCCTCACGGACCGCTGCCCCGACCCGAAGGGTCACATCTGACCTGGCCCAAAGGTCTGACCTGGCCAGCAGGGCCGCGTCGGCGGCAGCGCGCAGCGCGGCACTCCCATCCAGGCCCCTGACCGCACGCGCTCGGCGACATAGCGCATCGTCCAGAGCAGCCCAGGCCGCGCCGGTCCGCACGTGCAGCCGGTCCAACCGGGTGGCCGCGCGCACGGCACCCATCGCCCCCGCCGCGGCAACCAGCAGCCCGGCGGTCACCGCCACCCGGGCAACTCGCACCGCCCGACCCTAGCCAGGCCGGTACCGGCGCAGCCCAGCGCCCGCTGCTAGGAAAGACACAGCCCGGCGCGGGTCGGCGGCCACCGCGCTCTGGTAAACCTGCAGCACCCGCCGCGCTACCACCGGCCAATCCCACATCGCTGCCCGCGCTCGGCCAGCAGCAGCGAGCGCGGCGCGCCTTTCGGGATCATCCAGCAGGTCACCGAGCGCAGCGGACAGCGCGTCCGGTGATCCGGCGGGGACCAGCACGCCAGCCTGCCCACCGTCGAGCACGAGGCGGAAAGCATCGAGGTCACTGGCCACCACGGGGGTGCCGGCGGCCATCGCCTCGCTGAGCACAATGCCAAAGCTCTCACCGCCGACCGCGGGGACGCACAACACGTCCACACTGGCCAGCACTGCGGCCTTACCCTCGTCGCCCAACGCGCCCAGCACCCGGATCCGGGATGCCAGCGCCGGTCCTGCAGCACGTCGCAGTGCCGAGGCGTCCCCGTGGCCGACCACGAGCAGGCGCAGGTCTGGCCTGGTCCGGGCCGCCGTGCGCAGTGCCGCCAGCAGCACTGGCATGCCCTTGCGGAGCTCACCGAAGCGGCCCACGAAGCCGACCGTGCCGCCAGTGCGCGGGTACCCGGGCAGTGGTTGCGCCCTGGCGAAGTGCGACACGTCGACCCCGTTGGGGATCTCCACGGCATCTGCGCCGAGGTATTCCACCTGCACCCGTCGAGCCAACGGGGACACCGCGATCCGGGCGGTGATCTTCTCCATCGTGGGCTGTAGCAGACCGTGCGCCGCCGCCAGCGCCCAGGACCGCGTGGTGGCGAAGTGGAAGGTCGCCACGACAGGCCGGTCAGCAAGTGCCAGGGTGATCAACGACAAGCTCGGCGCGGCGGGCTCGTGCAGGTGCAGCACGTCGAAGTCGTGGTCGTGCAGCCAACGCCGGGCTCGGTTGACCGCAACCGGGCCGAACGCCAGCGGGGCGATCGATCCGTTGTAGGGCACCCCTACGGCCCGACCCGCCGGGGTGACGAACTCCGGCAGTGGGTTTCCTGGGCGAGCCGCGCTGTCCGCCTGAGCCGGGGCGAGCACCTCCACCTGGTGGCCGAGGCCGCGCAGACCCCTGGCCAAACCCAGCACGTGCGCCTGCACCCCGCCAGGCGCGGCGAGGGAATACGGGCAGACCATCCCGATCCGCAACAAAGGCCCCACTATCCCGTCTCATGCAGTGCAGTGACGGGCAGGTCCTCGATCCACAACGGCTGCAGCATGTGCCAGTCCTGCGGATGCGCCGCGATGTCGGTGGCGAAGCAGTCCGCCACCGCCTGGGTGGCCCTCGGCACCGCCGAGCGGTCTGGCACCGGCACCGGCGGGTGAAAACGAATGCCCCAACCCTGCGGGGTGAACCAGCAGCCAGCCACCAGCAACGTAGCGCCGGTAGCCGCGGCCAGCCGAGCCGGCCCCAGCGGCATCCGAGCGACGCCGCTGAAGAACTCCACGGCCATCCCGGCACCGGTGAGGTCCCGGTCAGCGAGCAGGCACACCACGCCGCCGGCACGCAACCGGCGGAGCAGGCGCGGGGTCGGGCTTCCCGCGCCGGTCAGCGGGACGATGTCGAAGCCCAGCGAGCTGCGGTAGTCAACAAAACGCTGGTAAAGCGCCTCGGGCGCCAGGCGCTCGACAACAGTGCTGAACGCTCCGTGCTGCCCGACCAACCACAAACCGGCCATATCCCAGTTGCCGGCATGCGGCAGCGCCACCACCACCCCTCGGCCCAGCGCCAGCGCGTCGTTCAGGTGCTCGGTCCCCTCCGTCGCACCGTCCAGCCGGTCCACTAGCGCGGCGTGATCGGCCCACGGCAGCATGAAGATCTCCTGCCAGTACCGGGCGTAGGAACGCAGCCCGTCGCGGACCAACGCGTCGAGCTCCGCCGAGGTGGCAGCGGGCACCACCCGGGCCAGATTTCGGCGCAGCTGGCGGGCACCGGGGCCGTCTCGACGCGCAGCCAGGTCGGCACCGGCGTGAAACGCCCAGGTGGCCAATGTCCTGGGCGCAAAGCGGAGCAACTGCCATCCGGCCGCATACCCGAGGTCAGCGAGCCTGCTCACCGCGCCTCGCGCTCTCCGGCGCCGCGCCGCACGGCGAGCATCCGTTGGGCCACGGTCACCACTTGCAGCCCGGCAAGCAACCACAGCGCGACATCAAGCGCGAAAGGCACGCCAAGGCCGGTCAAGCCGGCTCCCACGAGCGTGATGATGTAGCGCTCGGCGCGCTCGACCATCCCGCCGTCCGCAGACAAGCCGCTGGCTGCCGCACGGGCCTTGATGTAGGAGATGACCTGGGCGCTCACCAGGCAGAGCAGCGCTGCCACGGCGAGCAGCCGGTCGCCTGCGACCACGAAGCACCACCAGGTCAGCCCGGCGAACAACGCACCGTCAGCGATCCGATCACAGGTGGCGTCCAGCACGGTTCCCCACGCAGTGCCGGATCCCCGGGCCCTGGCGACCGCCCCGTCGAGCATGTCGAGCAGTACGAACACCGTTACCGCAATGGCGCCAGCCAGCAGCTGGCCGCGAGGGAAGAACCACAGCGCCGAAGCCACCGTCCCCACCGTGCCGGTGAACGTGATGACGTCGGGCCCGATACCGGCACGGACCAGCCAGCTACCCACCGGATCCACGAACCGGGAGATCGAAGCGCGGGCAAGGATGTTGAGCATCGCGCCAGCGCGGCTATCGGGGAATTCGGGACAGCGACACCGCAGCGGCGCTGGGGGGAGAGTTCAGGGCGGCGTTCACGACAACTCTTTCCATGCATCCACCAGCAGCGTGCGGGTCTCGGCTAGCAGCTGCGGCAGCACCTTGGTTCCGCCAACGACCGGCATAAAGTTTGCATCCCCACCCCACCGGGGCACCACGTGCTGGTGCAGGTGCGCAGCGATGCCGGCACCAGCAATGGAGCCCTGGTTGATCCCGATGTTGAAGCCGTGCGGGGCGGCCGCCCGACGACTGGCGAGCATGGCCTGCTGGGTGAAGGTGGCCAGTTCGGTGGTCTCCTGGATAGTCAGGTCCGGGTAATCGGCAACATGCCGGTAGGGCACCACCATGAGGTGACCAGGGTTGTAAGGGTAGAGGTTGAGCACGGCATAGACGGTGCCGCCACGGGCGATCACCAGACCCTCGGCATCGTCCATGGTGATGATTCGGCAGAACGGGCACTGCCTTCCACTAGCCTCAGGCCCGGACTTGCCCTCGCGCTTGATGTAGGCCATCCGGTGTGGCGTCCACAACCGCTGCCACGCGTCCGGCGCTCCGGCGCCATCCTGAGCTTCGGCGATCATACCGCCGCCGCCTCACGAGAGAGTACGCCGGCACTCACAACGCCGCCTCTGTGTTGTCTTGGGCGCTGCGCTGGGCGCTGTCCTGGGTCATCCCGGCCCGCACCGTCACGCGCAGGGCGGGCTGGACAGCTGGGGACGACGCGACCACGAGAACTCCTTGGCGGTACAGCGGTGGCGATTCAGTCGTCGATCCTATCCAGGGTCTATCGAGGGATCAGGCGTACCCTGTGACGACCCCCACAGTGATCACCGCTACTGGCGCGATCGAACGATTTCCTCATCGGTTTAGATGGTGGTGTCGAGGGCATACCGTCCGCAGGCGTGCGGTGGCCCGCACCGCCCGCCCGCTGCCAGCGCGATGCTCGCAGCACGAGAGTCCGAAGGCCTCCGATGTGGTACATACCCGACGTCCGCCTGCAAGCCGCCGCCTCGGCAAAACCAGCTGCGCCCAGGCTCGCACAGACAAAGATCCGGTCTGATCAGCTGAACACGAGCGAGCGTGATGTCATCGCCGACCTGTTCGCCGTGCTCGAGAGCCTGGTACTGCGCCACGAATTGCCCGCCGAAGCTCAGGGCATCTATGACCAGGCGGTACTCATGCTAGCGAGGCGCTAGCCCTAACTGGCGAGCAGCTCACCGCCCACCCCTAGCGAGTGAGTCGCGCAGAGGCGCGGATCAGCCTAGCGACAGCAACGAGGTGAGCATCGCCATCGCTGGTCGGACGGTGTTGTCGACAGGCGTGCGGATATGCTTGACCGCCGGGAGCACCTCGCTTGCGAACAGGTTTGCCCCCCCACCATGCGGACGTACCGCCGGTTCATCGCGGAGACCCTCCGCGTGCTCCTCACGTGGACTTCCGGTCTGCTCCTCATGCGGATTGGCCGACGCCAGCACCCCCCCCACTGGAGCAACCCTGCCCACTCTCTCCGCAGCAGGATCCAGCACCGGCCTGACCGGTGCGATCGGACCGCTCGCGGCATGGCCAGCCGGCGGCGAAGACGAAGCCCAGGGTTGTTGCCCGGTACCTGAGTTCAGACTGGGCTTAGTGGGGATGTCCAAGGACACGGGGGTGTTCCGGCGCACCCGCCCAAGCCGCGAATAAGGTACCGGGCTCGGGCCAGCAACGACCTGGGCGCTGACCATAACCGGAGCGGCAGACGTGCGCCCGGGCGGCACGGGGGGAAGATAGTCCTCGGAAGTGCCGGCACCCGGGACGACTGGGGTGTGGTTGAGCAGGGATGCGCTGTCTCCAGCAAGCGAGCCGTCGCCGACGTGAGTGGCGCCGGCCAGCACGGACCCGCAGGCTAGCAAGGTTCCCGCCGCAAGGCCGCAGGCCCGACCGAGGAGGATCGCACGACCGCCGGGCACCCGGCCGCAAGACCCACTGTCGATCACGTCGATCACAGAGCCAGGCGCGCTAGTGGGTTCGCCAACGCTCGGCCGCGCAGCGCCGACCCAGGCGATCAGGGCAGTGGCGGAGGGCCCAGAGCCCAACGCCCTACGACGCCGCGCGGTCATCGTGCGTCACCAGGAACCTCCTCAAAGTAGCGGAACTCGGGAAGAATACAGGTTTTCAGGCGTAAGCCCAGACCCATCACTCCTCCGGGGCAGCGCTGGAGCGCCTGGGAGGGCGCCCTGGCTCACCTACCGGCGCGCGCAAGCCGCACCACAGCTAGCACAGCCCGCTTGGCGGCGTTGCGACACCTCGCTTCGGCGGCCGCCGTGGGAAATTTCTCGAGGTAGTAGGCGTGCACGGGAAATTCCCGCGCTCCAAAAGTACTTTTGAATCTCTTCAGCTCCTCAGTTTGGTATAGGCCGAAGTCGTAGCTCTGTCGTTCGTCGGCGCATGCGGCCTCGATCGCGTAACGATGGAGGAGCTCGTTCGCGCCGGTGCCACGCGCCAGCTCCTTGTTCATTGCCCCCCGCCAATAGGTAGCCCGCGGACCTCTGGTGAGGACGAAAATTCCAGCGAGAGGCTCACCTCCCCGCCACGCTATCCACACGGTGCAACGCTCGCCCATCTTCCGTGCCACTGTCGCAAACTTGCTCTGCGGCTCACGGCGCTGCGCGCGCCAGCGCATTAATGATAACGGATGACCTCGCTCCTGAGCCCACCTGTCGACGGAGCTCCGATACAGCACATCGAAGACAGGAACGAGCCGTCCAGTATTGTCCGACTCCACGACAACGCCCCGCCGTTCAGCTTTCCGAGCATTGGATCGCACCTTACTCGTGAACCGTTCCGACCACACCGTGGAAAAACCACCGCGGAGATCGAGCACCTGCGCAGTCAGGGCGGTGGAGTACATTGTACTTGGAACCACTGATGCCCATACCGCAGCGTCGTCACCACCCACCATGACGCGGGTGCGCAGGCCGGGATGGCGTTGGATCTCTTGGATCAGCGCCCGGGTCTGGATGGGCGACACTGGACCTCCTTCGCCGAGGAAACCACTCGCATCAGCACCAAGACCCCATCCCTGGGGCGGCGATTCGAATAGTCCCAGGAACGAAGGGATTCCAGTTTTCCGCAGGCGAGGCAGGATCAGTTGCCGTCCATCTTCTCCCCGGAACAGCAATGTTGCATCCGAGAAGCGACTGGAACTGCATATGCAGTCAGTCCACTCAGGTGTCTTCGAGAGCGCGATGTTCTCGTCCTGGGCCACTAGGTCTTCCCAGGCGGGACGGGCATCTACACCTTCCGCTTCAATGGACATGCGATAAGCGTGAGAAAGCACCATTTGGCCAACCTCCCTCGATATTTCGACCTACGGAAGCTTGAGTCATGACGCCTCACTGGTCCGTCGCGCCATGGTGGCCCGTAGCACTAGTACATAGACCCCGAGCGCTGCGATCCCGCCTAGGGTGAGAACTGCGAGGTTGCTGAGCTGGCCGCCACTGTGGACATGCTGGATCCACCACACCGCGGCAGTCACCGGCACCATCGCGACCGTGGCCACGAGCGCGCCGGCCAGGGCTCGGATCTCGATGAACCGCTCGGGCCGGATCACCCGGCGCAGCCGAGTCAGCACCATCCCGGCGGCGGCGAACTCACCGGCCAGGATAGCCACCACCAGCCAGACGAGGCGCGACCCATCGGCTGGCACGAGCAGGGTCGCGGCGGCGACCACCACTGTCACGCCGAAAGACACCTCACTGGCCCGCCGAGGAATGCGGTCGTCCAGCCGCGCGTAGAGCGCCTGGGAACCGAGGTCGCACACCCCACCGACCAGCTGGGCTACCGCCACCACCGCCAGGCAGGCGGCGAGTGGACCGATCAGGGCCGCATGCCGCAACTCACCGTTGGCGAGAATGCTCGCGGTGGGTCCGGAGAGCACCGCGAGCAACACCAGCAGTGGCAGGCTGGCGATCACGGCGTAGGACAACCCTTGGCGCCACGCCGAGCCGAACGTGGCGGAGTCCTCGCGATGGGCGGCGTGCGCCAGCCCGGGCAGCGCGGCCATCGACACCGCACGGGCGCTGACGTAGGACAGGGAGAACAACACGGCGTAGGACAGTTGCACCGCGAACACGCCACCGGGCACCGAACCGGCCAGCGCGAGCAACACGTACATCGCCGCTGCCGGACAAGCCGCCACGCCGACCGAGCGCGCCAACCTGCGGGTCACCGCGACTGCCTCGGGGTCGTGGCGCCAGCGCATCGACGGGCGAACCAACAGGCCCACCCGCGCCGCGCCGAACAGCTGCAATGCCGCGTGCAGCGCGACAGCCGACGTACTGCCCACCCCGAGCACGACCACCATGCCGACCGGCACGTGATTGATGTCAAGGCCCGTCCCGTAATACCAGCCGGCCAGCACCACGGTCAGGATCAGGCCGACGTTCTCCACGGCCGGTGCGGCCGACCCGAGCGCGAAGCGCCCACACGCCCGTTGGGCGGCCATGCCGAGATAGGCCAGACAGTTCAGCAGGACCTGCGGTGCGACAAGCAGGACCAGCAGCGTGGTCAGCCACAAGCCCCGACCCCGTTGCGCGAGATCAGGAATCCCGAGGCTCAGCGTCCAGGCCACCACCGGGGCGGCGAGCATCAACAACGCGACGACCGCAGCCGAGACCGCGAGTAGCCACCCGGCCACCCGGCCGAGCACCTCCCGGGCCCGGGGCAGACCCCCGGCGCCGATGGCCCGGACCACACCGGGCACCAGCACCATCGCCAATACCGGCCCAGCGATCAACGTGAACACGATGTTCGGCACGACGTAGCCGGCCTGGAAGCAGTTGGCGAAATAGGTGGGTCCCAGCACCGCGCCGATCACGACCAGCCGGAGCAACCCGGTGGCCCTGCTGACCAGCGTCCACCCAGCAACGGTGGCCGAGTCCCGCGCCGTGGTGGTGGGTGTTTCACCCTCAAGCACGGTCACCTTACCTACCCTGGTGCGCGAGCCGCATCACAGCTCGACTAGCCCGCTTGGCCACGTCATAACACTTGGCTTCGGCAGCTGCCGTTGGAAGTCTCTCGAAGTAGTAGATATGCACGGGGACTTCGTCTGCTCCAAAACTACCCTTGAATCTCTTGAGATCAACAGTTTGGGATAGGCCGAAATCATAGCTCTGCCGTTCACCGGCACAGGCGGCCTCGATCGCGCAACGATGGAGAAGTTCGTTCGCGCCGGTACCACGCGAACGTTCTTTGTCCATCGCGCCCCGCCAGTAGGTGACTCGCGGACCCCTCGTCAAATTGATGATGCCAGCGATAGGCTCACCCTGCCGCCACGCTATCCACACAGTGCAACGCTCCCCCAACTTGCGCGCTACTGTTGCGAACTTGCCCTGCGGGTGCTGACGCTGCGAAAGCCAGCGCATTAACGTTAACGGATAACTCCGGTCCTGAGCCCATCTGTCGACGGAGCTCCGGTACAGCACGTCGAAGACGGGAACCAGTCGTCCAGTGCTGTCCGACTCCACAACAACACCCCGCCGTTCCGCTTTCCGCGAATTTGATCGCACCTTGCTCGTGAACCGTTTCGACCAGACTGCGGAAAAACCACCGTGAAGATCGAGCACCTGCGCGGTCCGAGCAATCGAGTAGACCGAGCTTGGAGCCGCCGATGCCCAGGCCCGAGCATCGTCCTCACCCACCACGATGCGGGTGCGCAGACCCGGATGACGTCGGATTTCCTCGATCAGCGCGCTGGCCTCTCTAGGCGACGCTGGCGCTCCTTCGCTGAGGAAACCGCTCGCGTCAGCGCCCAGATTCCAATGACGCGGAGGTGATGCGAATAGTCCCGGGAAGGAAGGGTTCCGTAGCCGAGGCAAGATCAGTCGACGTCCATCTTCTCCTCGAAACAGCAACGTCGCGTCTGAGAAATGGTCGGAACTGCATATGCAATCGGCCCACTGTGGTGTCTTCGAGAGCGCGATGCTCTGGTCTTGGTCGACCAGTTCTTCCCAGGCCAGACGGGCATCTGCGCCCTCTGCTTCAATAGAAACGCGGTAGGCTTGCAGAATCACGATGTGGCCAGCCTCTCTCGATGCATCGACCTAGAGGGTCCAGTCCTCCGGAAAAGGCAGGATTCCCGACAGGGCCACCAGGGCAAAGTCGGGCACCGCCTAGCCGCCACGCTCGGCCAGCAGCTCCGCAGATCCGATAGTAGAGTGGAATATCCATCACCGGCAGGGCGGGCAGGCATCCTGGTGGTTGCCACGCTACTCGCTGCAAGGTTGCCGGGCATGCTTCTGTCATCGTGGCGGCGCTAGATGACGTTACGGAACGCGCCTAACACCTAGCGTGTCCTCCGCAAGCTGGCTGGTCACCGGGATGCTGACCAAGGAGTCTGTCGCGTTCACCGATGACGGGCTCAGGCAGGGGTGGGACGTCAGGCAGGCTTGTTGTCGTCCACGTGGGACCCCGGCCGGGATGAGCCGTCGACCTCCACGGTCGGGCGACCCCCGGTGGTGACGTTGTCAACCACGGTGCAGCCCGTCGAGCCCTCCGAGATCAACACCGCCCGCGTAAAATTCGGTCCGGAGAACGTGTTCTGACGCACCACGACATTGGGCCAGCGCCGCACATTGAGCGCTTGGGCACCGTTGTTCGCGCACATGTTTCCCATGAACGTGATCGAGGGCACCCCGGAGGGGGCGCCGCTGTTGCCATCCTGATCACCGGTGGCGATCAGACACTGCGCATCCACGTTGCGGCAGGTGTTACCCGAGATCACCACATCGAAAGTGGGCGGCTTGCCATTGTCGAGGGTCTGGAAACAGTCCGGGTGCGGCGCACTGTCATAACCGCTCGCGGAGATGTCGGAGACGGTGTTGTCGGTGATCCGATGCCCATTGCCGTAAAATCGCATGCCGTCAGCGTCACCCCCGTGTGCCCCCACCGTCGTGTTACTGATGGTGTTGGCGTGCACGGTGATTCGCTGCCCGGTGATGTCGATACCGTTGGTAGCGACATGGGTCATGGTGTTCGACTCAATCGTCGAGTCGGTGCAGGGATGGCAGGTGATCCCACCTTGTTGAGTGTCATGGACGGTGTTGTTCCGCGCGATGATCCCGGCCCCCGCCAGCAACACCCCACCGCCGCCCGTGACCGTGAAACCCTCCAGGATGACGTGATCGGCCTTGATCTGCACCTCGTGCACGGTGGCCCCGTCAGCCGCAAGCGTGATCGGCGCCTCGGCGGTACCCGATCTGGTCATCGTCACGTTGGTGTCAACGAGGTTACCCCCGGAAAAACACACCGTGCTCCCGGGGGCCGCGGCGTCCAGGGCCGCCGGCACGTCGTCAGTCCGGGTGATCGTGTGGGTGCAGCCCGACGGCAGGCTCTGGGGGCCCTGGACGCCCGAAAGCCCCTGCCCCGAGGGGGAAGTGGTACACCCGGTGGCGAGGAGCACCAGGCCCAGCAGCGGGAAAGACCAGCCCCACACCGCCCTGGCCAGCCAAGACACGGCGGCGGCGAAGACGACAGGCCGCCGCGAAACGTCCTTGCCCCGGGAGCCGGACGTGGGTGTGAGCCGGAGGGTCATGGACCAACGCTACGGGCGCCGTACTGAGCGCCCTGCCCGAGGGTGGAGCAGCGCATCACGGCGCCAGGGGTTGATGTGAGGTGTCTTATTCGAGTGGGGAGCAGGACGACGGTGACGAAGAAGTCGTCGATTTGGCGGCGCACAGGCCGATCCGGCCTGGTTCGTCCGTGACGACGGCCTTCTGGTGCTGGACGGGGCCGGATCTCCTTCTCGCGATCAAGCACGAGCTCGACACTTCGGGCCGGTCAGCCAGACTAGGTCGGCATCGGCGTTGGGGGCGTGATACTCCTCGACTTTCCACAGTTCGCCCACTGTGATCGCCGAGCCAGGTTCCAGGGTGCACCACAAGGTGACGGCGTCGCCGTTGGGGAACGCCAGGCCCCAGGCGACCACACCAGGAGGCCCGTCCTCGCCCTCCTCCCGGTGCAGCGCGTAGAGCTGGGGCTGGGGCGGGGGAGTCGAGCGTGTGCTGAGCGTCCATGCACAAACCATATATGGAATTTCCACTCAATCCAAATACTCTGTGCGATAGGGTAACGTCGCGCCACGGCCACCTGGCGCCAGGTGGCCGCTCAGCGGAACATCAGGAGGTGGGGCGGTGGCGACCGGAAGCCCGATGGTGCGGCGACGGCGGCTCGGAGCGGAGCTGCGCACGCTGCGGGACCGGGCCGGGCTGACCGGCGAGCAGGTGATCGAGCGGGTGGGCTGGGCCTCGGCGTCGAAGCTGAGCCGGATCGAGAACGGCCGCTCCCGCCCGGACCTCTCGGACATCTTCGACCTGCTCGACCTCTACGAGGTGACCGGCGCGGACCGGGAGAAGCTGATCGCGATCGGCCGCGACGCCGCCAACACCCGCGGCTGGTGGCGCTCCTTCGCTGATCTGGGGCACCGCCAGCGCGGCTACGCCGAGCTGGAAGCCGGGGTGATCGAGCTTCGCCAGTATCAGCAGTCGATCATCCCGGGCCTGCTGCAGACCCCGGGCTACGCCCGGACCCGAGTGCTCTCCGAGTTACCGATCCACGGCAAGCTTGAGGTCGAGGCCGAAGTGGCCGCCCGGCAAGCCCGCCAGGCGGTGCTCACCGCCGACGACCCGCCGCGTTACCACGCGATCATCGACGAGGCCGCGCTGCGCCGCCGCGCCGCCCCCACCGAGGTGATGGCCGCCCAGCTCGCCCGGCTGGTGGAGCTGTCCGCGCGGCCAGCCGTGACGCTGCGGGTACTGCCACTGGACGCCCAGATAGGCGAGTTCTACGTGCCATGCGTGTCGTTCTCGTTGTACCGCTTCACCGACCCCGAGGACCCGGACATCGTGGTGCTGGAGACCGTCACCAGTGACCTGCATCTGGGCGATGACGAGGACGTCTGCGGGTATAGAATGCTGTTCGACTGGCTGGCCGCTGCGGCGCTGCCGCCGGAGGAGTCGGTACCCTTCCTCGCGGGGCTCGCCCGCCAGCTCTAGCCAGGCTGGCCAGCAAGGAGGCGCACCATGTCCCGCCCCGAGTTCCGCCACGCGATATGGCACAAGAGTTCCCGCAGCACCGGTAACGGCGACTGCGTGGAGGTGGCCTTCACCGGGTGGCGCACCAGTTCCCACAGCAACGGCAACGGCGGCTGTGTCGAGCTGGCGTTCACCAGCGCCCTGGTCGGGGTCCGCGACTCCAAGGACCCCACCGGCCCCGTACTCGCCATCGGCCCCGCCAGCTGGTCCGCCCTGCTCACCGGAATCCGCGAACTCGACCCCAGCGAGGTACGTGTCCCGTAGCTCATGTGGGTGGGAACGCTGGTCTCGTGAGTCCCTCCTGCCCCAGGGAAAGGCGGACGGATCCGTTGCGGATGTGCCACTGACGGCAACTATGGCGGAAAATTGCCGTCAGTGGCACATCCGCGCACCGCAACAACCCTTTCCCGGATCTGACAGACAGTGACCGGAGAACGACATCCATGGGGTGCGCTACTTCACCGCCCGCGTCGCGGCTCGTCCCGGGAAACTGCACGACTCGGTCCATCAGGACGCCTACCTGCGCGCACTCGCGACCCTACCGAGGGTGTCGATCCACCTCGGGCACTGGCGCGGAAGCTTTTGTGATCGTGAGCAACGACAGCGACCTCACCGAGCCGATGCGCATCGTCTGCCACGAACTGGGCATGGTGGTCGGCATCCTCAATCCGCAGCCTCCGCAGAAGCGCAGCCGTGCCCTACTCAGCTGCAAGCCGACGTTCTTCAAGCAGATCCGCGCCGGGGTGCTCGCAGCGAGCCAGTTCCCACCGACGCTGACGGACTCGACCGGGACCATCACGAAGCCAACTGACTGGTAGGGCAGAAAAACAGAAGCCCCGCCGAAGCGGGGCCTCGCACCCAGCAACCGAAGCTCCTGAGGGGATGGTCTTGACACTACATGCCAACCGCCACGTGGCCAACCCCGGGGGCCGGTCGCTGACGACGAAGCCGGCGGGCGTGGCCAGAGATCAATGAGCCGATCAACGCCTTGTTCGACGGCGTCCTCATCATGGCCGAGAACCCCCAGATCCGCACCACCCAGCTCGGTCTTCTGGCCTCGGTCAGCGAGCTCGCCGGAACCGCGATCGACTGGGACGCGCTCGGCACCACAACCGGGCACTGACCACGGGATACGTCGAACTGCTCGCAAGGCTTGCCCACCAGCAGCTCGAAGCTGACTGGTCTCGTGAGTCCCTCCTGCCCCAGCGGGGATCCGTTGCAGATGTGCCACTCACGGCAACTGTGGCGGCAAGTTGAGTGTCGACAACCGCAGGTTGTCGTACATACTTGGCAAAATCGCGGCTGTGCTGGCCGCCTAGACACCGCGAAGGGGTGCGCTGCGCTGATCCGGTTCGAGGCGTCGAACTTTCGTTCGATACGCGACCCTGTCGAGTTGTCGATGGTCGCGGTCGACCGCGACCGGGCCGAGGCGCGCCCGATACCCAATCTGGGTGAGAGCCTGCTACCACTGGCAGCCATCTACGGTCCTAACGCCTCTGGCACGACGAATGTCGTCGCTGCGCTGACCTGGCTGCGCACAGCCGTACGGGACTCGCTGCTGCTTCTGGGACGACGAGATCCCGATCGAGCCGTTCGCGTTCGCCGACGGCCGGGGCAGGCCGTCGGCGTTCACCATCGAGTCCGTCATCTCTGGTGTGCGGTACGAGTACGTTGTCGTGCTGGATCTGCAGGCGGTTCGCTACGAGGGTTTGTTTCACTATCCGGAGAAGAAGCGGCGCCGGATCTTCGAACGCGAAGGCACCGAGTTCAAGCTCCAACGTGGTCTCGGCAACCTCTCCGGTACTCGTGACCTGCTCGCCGCTCAGACACTCGGACTGCGGCCTCTATATTCCTTTTTTCTTCCGCGGGTCTCTGACTCATCGTTGGTTCGAGACACCCTCCGATCACGACTAGTCGACATTGGCAAGCATGGAGGATGCGGACAGGCCCACCCAGGCGGATCGGACTCGAGCGCTGGCCTTGCTGCGGATGGCCGATCTCGGGATCGACGACGTCGTGTTCGACGAGCAAGAGGTCACTTACGCGGCTGGCTGACAGAAGAGGGCGCGACCCGGCTCGGAGCGCTGGCCGAGTTCGCCGGAGAACGTGTGAGGAAGCCCCAGAACCTGGAAAAAGCTTACCTGCATGGCCGGTTCGGGGCGTTGCCGGACGTGGACCGAACCGACATGCTTCGCGCTCTCGGCCTGATCGGCTGACAGGATGACGCCGAGAAGAACGACAGCGAAAAACCTCAAACGGAAGACCGCCAACAGGCCGGAACGCAAGACCGTTGTCATCTTCTGTGCAGGCAAAGCCTCCGAACCTGACTACATCAACGGTCTCAAGCGGCTCCCGAACGTCCACAGCAACACCTCCATCAACATCGAGGTCGAAAGTAGAAGCCACAAACTCGACGGGCGTTCCGGAAAACGGATCAACGCCGATCAATACATTCCGCACCGCTATGCGGCAGCGCGACGTGCATCGTCGTTGTCCTGTCGTCACGAACGGGACCGGACCTTGTTTCCTCACGACAACCCCTCATCGATGATGAGCGATCTGCTCACGGCGATTTCGGCGATGGAGCCTTGAGCAAGTGGTGTTGTCAGACGCCGTTCGGGCCGCGCTGGGGGTGGTCGGCATCCTGCGGGCCTTCCCCGCCCTGCGGGGTGTCACCCTATGAACCGCTCCGTAGCGAAGGCTCTACGCTGCGCGGGCGTCCGAACGGTCATACCGTTGGAGCTGCGCAAGCTTGGCAAGGAGATCCAACGAGCAGACCCAGACCTCCTGAAGTAGGTCATGAACGTCGATCGATACAGCGCTCGCTGGCGGCGAGCCACCAGCTGCCCATCGCCCCGCCAGCTCGCGTGGTATCCACACCCATGACCCCGCCAACCGGGCGCTGCCTCAGCAGGCGACGACGTAGACGCGGGCGAACAACGTCCCGCCTGCGGGCGGTGGTGGCCCACATCAGGGCGGCACCACGGCCAGCACCTACCGCAACACGCGCCTCACAGGCACCACCCGGTCCTTCCCAGGCCTGTGACATTCACAAGATTTTCCTGCGAACGCCTCGCGGGTGCCCCCAGTCAGAGCTTGATCAAGAAGCTGCTTCAGGAGGTCTGAGACAAGGCAGGGGCGTGCGTGGTTGTGATCATCGGACCGGAGGACTGGTCAGCCGGCCATGTGACCGTCCGCGACCTCACGACCGGAGATCAGCAGCGGATAGCAGTGGACACCACACAGTCGGCGGTCGATGACCGCTAGACGGGCAGCACCGGAGCAGGCCAGACGTTCCCCACGGAGCCTCTGGCCTGCTGTTTTGACGTGTGGGCGATACTGGGATCGAACCAGTGACCTCTTCGGTGTGAACGAAGCGCTCTCCCGCTGAGCTAATCGCCCCTCGCTGGCCGCAGCATCACCATACAGGATCAGGCCAGCAGCGAACGCACCCAATCCCACTTCCGAAGACGCTCACCTGCTCGTCGCCACGACGTCAGTCGGCGCCACGGGGGCGCGCCGGCCCGGTTCCAGGGACACCGCGTAGCCAGTGAACGTCCCCGCTCCCGGGGCAGAGGGCACGACGTGCAGCCGGGGCGCCTGCGACGCTACGTCGAACGCCGCCAGCGCGATGGGCGCTCCACCAGTAAGCCCCCACAAAACGTAAGTCTGGGCTTCCACCCGATTGCTCGCCAAGCGGGTGGGCACGACAGAGACCCGATCCCGGCTCGCGAGCACCATGCCCACCACCGCAGGGCCGTCCTTGGCGAACAGGGGCACCCGGACCGCCGCCGGGTCCGCTGCGATTTGTATCGCCTCAGAGGTGTCTGCGACTTGGCGTTGCGCCTGATTGAGCTCGCCGTTGAGCTGCACCACCCGGACTCCGAGCACAACCGCAGCGGCTACCAGAATCACTGCCGCGGCCAGCTCCCCGGTGCGCAGCCAGGATGGCGTGGTGATGTGTCGTGCTGGCGGCGTCGATAGTGCCAGTGGCACGACCGGCGCTGCCCACCTGGCACCCGTGACACTGAGTATCCGCTGCTCCAGCTCGGCGCTGGGGATTGCCTCCGGGACGGAAAGGCCCAGCGTCGCGCCGACCTTCTCGGTCTCCTCGGCAGTACTGGTGCAGGTCGGGCACTCCGGCATGTGCGCGGCGACCAGGGACTCCTCAGCAGGTTCGAGGGCGCGCAAAGCCCACCCAACCGCCAGCTCGCGGTGCGGGCAGCCCGCAACGCGCTGCTGGTCGTTCATCGGTTCACCTCCCTCACCATTCGGGCCTCGGCGACCAGAGCATCCGGCCCCAGTTGATCGGTCAGCAGCGAGCGCAGCCGCTGCACCGCAGTAAACATGCGGGACTTCACCGTGCCCAGCGGGACACCCGTCAGCACTGCGATCTCACGCTGGGTGTGCCCACCGAAGTAGGCCAGCGCAAGCGCTTGCCGCTGCTCGGCCGGCAGGCGATGCAACGCCGCGCGCACCTGGCCGGCCGCGACACGCGCCATCGCCGCCTGATCGGCGCCCGGCACCGGGTTTGGCAACCAGTCCTCGCCCGCCTCAGGCGCGGCGACCATGCGCCGACGGATAGTGCTCTCTCGTCGTACCGCGTCCACCGCTTTGTGGTGGATGAGCGTGAGGAGCCAGGTGGCGAAGCTACCCCGAGATGGGTCAAATCGGGTCGGATCACGCCACAGTGTCAGAAAGACCTCTTGCACCACATCCTCGGCGAGCCCCTCGTCGGCACAGATCCGGCGGGCCAACGAGTAGCACGGCCGGCCAAAGCGCTGATACAGCTGGGACAGTGCCGCCCCGTCGGCCTCCCCGAGTCTTCGCACAAGTTCGGCGTCGGAAGGTCCCTCGACCGTATTGAGAGCCGGCGGCGACGACTCCGAAGTGTTGTCTTGCCATCGGTCGGGCCGGGGGGCGCTCGATCGAGCCTCATCGGCCACCAGAGAGATCCTCACGTCGTACCTACGCCGGGCACCACCTACCGGTTCAGGTTAGTTGCTCCAGCGTATCCGCGCAGACCCGGCAGGCAGGCACGATGAGCGACGAGCCTACCGCTGGCGCGAACGCTCCTGCCCCGTCCGGGTGATCTGTCTTAGGCATCCGGGCGTAGCTCAGACATCCCGGCGTCACAGCAACCAAAGTCAATCGTTTCAGGATGCAGGGCCCGAAAGCGCAGAAAGGGGCGATAACAATGAGTAACGACCATGTGACTCTCCGTTCATCGGCGGTCTTTGATCTGCTAGCGCCGCGCACTCCTGCGGTGCATGTTCAGGTTGCGCTCCGTTACGACACTCGTGACCCATACGCCATCGTCGCCGCCTTTCGTACCGGGCGGGCGGGCTGGGTCGAGTGGGTGTTCTCCCGTGACCTACTCGCCGACGGCCTGATTGCCGAGGCGGGAGATGGCGATGTGCGCATCCGACCGGGCTCAGGCGATCCCGAGATCGTCGTCGTGGAGCTCAGCTCCCCTTCAGGTCACGCCGTGTTCGAGGCCAGCGCCCAGCGGCTCGCCGAGTTTCTGGACGCCAGCTACGACGTCGTCCTGCCCGGGAACGAGACCTCGTGGATGAACGTCGACGACGCGCTCGAGGAGATGATCGCCAACGGCATGCCCTGAACCTGGGGCCGGCTTGATCCAGCTTCCCGGGTCGGCTACAGTTCTGACACGCAGCAGGGGTGGGGAGCTTGCAAGTCCCGCCGCGAGCATGCGGACGTGGCGCAGCTGGTAGCGCATCACCTTGCCAAGGTGAGGGTCGCGGGTTCGAATCCCGTCGTCCGCTCTGTGTGGTCCGTCATGCCGGGCCGCCCCAGGGGCGGGTCTTCAGCGAGTGGCGGAGTGGCCGAGTGGCTTAGGCAAGGGCCTGCAAAGCCCTGTACGCGGGTTCGATTCCCGCCTCCGCCTCGGGCGATTAGCTCAGTGGGAGAGCGCTACCTTGACACGGTAGAGGTCACTGGTTCAATCCCAGTATCGCCCACCAGCGCAAACAGTCCGCACGGGCAGCAGCGCCGGGACCGAGAATCAGCGAAAAGTCAGCAATTCGCGGCTGATGCCCCGGTCGGGTCATCGTCGTCATCACGAGTCGTCCCCCTCCCCTGGCTCGTCGGTGAGCGCGTCGAGGATGCGGCTCTCGTCGTCGGTGCGGCGGGTGTAGAGCTGCAGCGTCGTTGTGATCTTCTCGTGGCCCATGACGCGGGCCACCATGTTCGGCGGTACGCCATCGTCCACGAGCCAGGTGGCATATGAGTGTCTAAGATCATGAAAACGCAGGCCGCCAGCGCACGACCGGGCGATGTGCAGCACGGCTTCCCGCTCAGTCGGGAACTCCTTGGCCAGCGTCGCTCCGGTGGCATCGGTCCAGCCGGCCCGCACGGTGTCGTCATCGACAATGGTGAGAGCGCCGAGCATCCCCGCTCGCACGAGCGCAGGTCGCCACACGCGGGTGCGGAACAGGGTCCGCCGGAGTGGCTTGCCGACCGCGTTGGGGAACACCAGATCGTTCTCCCCCAGTGGGTAGGTCTCGCGGTGCTCCCGGATGATCTCAACCAGCCACGGTGGGAGGGGGACCGTGCGCCGACCTGCGGCGCTCTTGGGGAACGGCTTGACGCTGGTCCGCCCGCTCACCTCGATGATGGTGCGGATCACCCGGAGTCGGCGCTGATCGAGATCGAGCGCGTCGGCGCAGAGGCCGGCTGCTTCGCCCCATCGGAGTCCGGCGCCGCCTGCGGTGGCGACGATGGCGCGGTACCGGTCGGGCACGATCGGAAGCAGGACGGCCACCAACTCCTCGCGGGTGATGATCCGTTCGTCGGCGTCGTGCTTGCGCCGTGGCGGCAGCCGGATGTCCTCGCAGGGGTTGACGGCGAGCAAGTGGTTAGCCACCGCCGACCTGAGGACGCCGGAGGTGAGCTGGTAGCACTTGGCGACGACATCGGATGATCGCCGCTTGCCGAGTTCCGTCACCCAGGCCTGCACCGCCGCGTGATCGATCTTGTTGAGTGGCCAGCTCCCCCACTGCGGAAGAACATGGGTCCGGATGACCGACGCATCACGGGCCGCGGTGGTGGCCTCCGTGTTGCGGCCGCTCATCCACCGTGCGGCATGGTCGGCGAACAACGTCCGGCCGGAGTGGGGATCAACGTAAAGCCCGCGCGTCATCGATGACTCGATCTCAGCGAGGAACTGCCGTGCCGCCTTCTTCGTCGGGAAGGTCTTCGCGCGTTGCCGCCCAGAGGGATCTCTCCAGTTCGCGCGGTACGTACCGCCCGGTGTGTGGGTGATATGGGCCATGTCACGATCCTTGAGACTGCTCATTGAGCCAGGCATGGAACCGGGCTCGGGGAACGATCCAACGACGACCCAACCTCTTGGCGGGGATGACGCCCTCGCGGACGAGGTCATAGGCCATGCACCGGCCGATGCCCAGGCGCGCCGCGACCTCGGGGACCGTGTACGTCTCGGCTCTCGGAAGATCGTTCAACGAGATCGGCTCATCAGGATCAAAGCGCGCCACATCGAGGGGAATAACGTTGGTAGTCACTTCACCTTTCCTCTCCGAATCTCTGGCATTGGCGTCAGGCGGCATCGCTAGCGGCCTGTCGTTGTTCGCGGGCCCGGACGGCGGCGGAGCGGGCGAGGGTGGTGTCTCCGGTGGTAAGGTAGCCGACCCCGACGAATTCCCAGTGGGCGACGACGAGCGTGGCGTCCTGCTCGTCGGGTACGAGTTCGCGGATGTGTTCGGCGGCTTGGTGCTGTCGGTAGGCGCGGCGTTCGCCCCGGATTGCACCGAGGGTGGTGGAGTAGTGGCGGCTCTTGGACGCGAAGTGGCCGCGAAACCCCAGCATGTGCAGCCACCGGCGCAGCCCGTCGTATGTCTCGTGCTCGCCGAGTTGCCACGCCGTGCGGACCAGCCGGTCAACGTGGTCGTTGACATCGAGTAGCGGCAAGGTCTCCGGGGTGATGCGCCGGTCGCCGAGTCCGAAGTCGTCGGCGCTTTTGGTCGCGTACTTGGCGATGTAGGCAACCGCCCGCTCGGCTGTGAGCTCGCCGGCCGGACCATCGTTGATCGGCTGGGTGTCGGCCTGCTGTCCGAACCGCAGGTCGAGTCCCGTTCCGTCGGGCATGGTGACGGTGAGCCGGACCAGGCCGGCAGCCTCGCGGATGGCCGCTGCGAGGTCGGTCACGTCGAGGTTGACGTGTGGTGGTGTGTAGTCGGTGCCGGGTCCGTCGAGCCGGACCAGGGCGTGGAAGTGCACGACCGCGCGGCGTTGGAACTCGGCTACCTTGACGAACGACAGGCGGCACCGCGTCGCGAACTCCGTGGCGGTCAGCCCGGCTCGGCGGGCGAGCACCCGTCGTAGCGTGATGGTGAATCGGCGCCACAGCTCGGGGGCGTGCCAGTTGAATGCCGTGTGCGCGGGGTAGTCGTAGCAGTCCGGGCAGATTGGTTGCCCGAGTCGGGGGTCATCCTCCGGGTGAATGGCCGTGCACCAGGTCAGCCGCCCGTGTTGGCAGAGCCGTGGTTTGCCCTGTGCGGGCCGGCACCGTGCGGGACCGGATCGGTCAGCGCGGGTGGTGTGCACCGGCCCGAATCCGGGTGCGGTGAGGGTGGCGAATACCAGCGGGTGGGAGCGGATCGATTCGGGGACGCCTTTGCGGCCACCGGCGGCGCCGGCGTAGAGGAGTTGCCACATGTCGCCCGCGTACTCCCACGAGCATGACGGGCAGACCGCGGCTCGCCGGTTGCCGCACCGGATCATCAGGACCCGGTCGGGCTCGTCGTCGGTGGAGTACGCCGACCGTCGACCACTCGCCGACTGGTGGACGACCCGGCCGCGCAGGCGTACCGGTCGGGAGCAGTGGCCACAGCGTTGCAGCTGCTCGGACCAGCGGTCGAAGTCCGGCCGGCCGGCCCGGTGAACGATCTCCTCGACCACTTGGGGTGACAGCTCGATGAGCGGGGTCATCTCGTCATCTCCGTGTCAGTAGTAGGGGGTGTGGGGTGTCGGTGGCCCAGGTGCGGAGCTCGCTGAGGGTCACGGATCGGTACTCGCCGGGTGCCAGCTCGCCGACCAGGGCCGGGTCGTGATCGGCGCCGCCGAAGATGGTCAGCTCCACCGTGTCGGTGTGCTCGCTCAGACTGCTGGCCATCGACAGGTGCACTCTGTCGCCGCAGGGCGGTCTCCAGGCGTGAATCGTGACCGTGGTCAGGGTGTCGGCCCAGGTCAGCAACTCAGCGGCGATGCCGGGCACGGTCAGCGAGTGGACTTGCGCCGTGACTCGCGATCGTCCCGGCTTGCTGATCACCTCCAGGCACGCCGGTTCCGGGAGTGCGTGCCCGGTCAGGTGTGTGGCGAGCAGGTGCGCCGCCTGCACGAACGTCATGTCGATGGTCGGAGTGGTGGTCATGCCGCACCACCCCGGCCGGGTTCATCGCCGGGTGTGGAGCAGGCCAGCACCGGTGTCTTCTGGGTGGCCGGGCTGGTGACGAGGGCTTCGAGGTGTTTGATCGTCTGGTCGGGCACCCATCCGGCGCGGACTCGGAGGGGTTCGCGGATGCCTTCGCCGAAGACGTACCCGACACCGGCGTCGGTTTCGGTGATGCGGTTGGCCCACGCTCCCCGCTCGTAGGCGCCCTCACCGAGCACCATGCCCACGTGGGATTTGGCGGTGACGCGCAGGCAGATCCGCCGTGGGAACAAGTCCCGGACCGGAACGGTGTCTTTGGTCGGTTCCTGCACATAGCCGCGGACGGTGAGACCCAGTGCCCGGCCCTGCGTGGTCACCAGGGCGACCCGCTCGGTGATGGCCTCTCGGGTCTTGCGGTCGGTGTAGCGCGTCAGTGCCCCGATCTCGTCGAATTCCAGCAGCTCCAGCGGGTGCTCGGTGCTGACCGGTACCGACCGCACCCGCCCGGCGAACTCGGTTTTGCGGGCAGCCATCACCTCGATGAGGTCATCGAGCACCGCCACGGCGTCACGACCGGTGACCGCGTAGCGGTGGAAGATCCGCCGCCCGTAAGCCAGTTCCATCCCTTTGGGGTCGATGCCGGAGACCCGGACCAGGCCGTCCCGGATCCCCGGGGCGATCGAGACCAGCGGGCACCACATGACCGAGTTCTTGCCCGCACCGCTCGCACCCGCGGTCAGGGTGTGACTGGCCGATCCGGTCAGCGGCACGTGCCAGTCCTGGCCGTACTCGGTGCGCCCAGAGAACACCCGCCGCAGGTCAATCGCGGCACCCTGAACGCTGGCCAGGGTGGCGAGATCGGGGCAGGCCACCGGCTCGGCCAGCAGGTTACGGCGCTGGAAATCGAGGGAGACCACATTCGGCGTCAGTTCCCGCACCTGGCAGCGCGCTACTCCCCGGGCGCAGGCCAACGCCCGCGCGGCATCGTCGACATCCTCCGGTTTCTGGCCGGGCACCAGCCGAAGGCGGACCTCATCCCACGACGCCCCCGAACGCACCCCGAGCACCGTGGGCAGCTGCGCCGTGACCTGCTGACGGTTGCGACGCACGGTACGAACGAACGGGGTGACGGCCACGACGACGGGAACGGCGTCCCGTTTGACTCCCAGCCCGCAGGCGTGCAGCCACTCAGGCAGCTTGGGCGCGTACACCGTCCAGCGCAGCCACCAGGCCCGCAGATGCCGACCCGCCCAGGCATCGAAGGACACCAGGTCGACCAGCCACCACCCGGTGAGCACGGCTGCGACCACGCCCACGGTGAGCGCCAGAGACAGCCCACCCCACCAGTGCCACCAGGCCGTCACCGCCAGCAGGGTCAGGCTGGTCCGCCAGCGGGTGACAGCCTGCCGGATGGCCCACACCCCGGCCTTGATCACCAGCCACACGGCGAAGGCCACCGCCGCTGCCGCAGCCAGCACCTCCGCAATTTTGATCAAGAACTGGCCGATCTTGGCCAGCAACCACACCACGACACCCAACGCTCCGGCACCCGCCACCAGCACAACGATCATGCGCGTGTCCATCAGCGCTCACCGCCCGCGCACCGGTCACCACGCTGGCGGTTCTGGGCGTGCTCGCCCCGCCGTACGCTCATCACAGCTCCTCTTGTCCTGACATCGATGGGTGGAGCGGGGCGCCCGGCCGGTCTTGGTTTCCAGGCCCGACCGGCCGGGCGCCGCACTACGGGACGACGGCCCCAACCCAGGCCGTCAGGGCAGCGGACGCCTCGTCGCGGACGACCTCATACGCCCCGTACGCCTCCTGCCACCGCGCGAACGCGGCATGCTCG
Organism: Pseudonocardiaceae bacterium; assembly: GCA_050699715.1. Classification (GTDB taxonomy): domain Bacteria; phylum Actinomycetota; class Actinomycetes; order Mycobacteriales; family Pseudonocardiaceae. The sequence goes on along the minus strand of JBOHFR010000001.1, from coordinate 36,033 downwards.
GCCTCAGCCGCTTCCTGCACGAGCTGCTCGATCCGCTGGTACGCGGCCTCACGCCGCAGTGGGTCGCTGATCACCGGGGCGCTCATCAGGCACCCGCCGCCGGGGCAGCGCCGGCCCTCGCCGGACCAGCTGGAGTGGTCGGCACGGGTGTGATCGCCTCAGCCCGGAACGCCACCCCACCGCGACCATCAATGTTCCACGGCGTCGCGACGAGCCTGGCCACCGTGACCAACTGCCGCTTGACGACGTTCGGCTCCCCGGCCGTGGTGACCTTGATGACCTCCGCACCGGTCCCGTCCATAGCCACCAGCTCGGTCACGTGCAGCGGCTTACCGGTCTCCCGGTCCGCCTTCTGCCGGCCGTCGTTGTCGTTCTTCGGCGCCGGTGCCCGCGACACCACGAAGTCCACACCCTCGGTCTTAATCTCCAACTGCATGTCGCTTTTCCTCCCGATCGATGGCTGGCGGGCTGCTTGACCCGCCCACCTATGAAACGGCAAGATGCCCGTTTCGAGAGGGTCTGCGGACTAGTCCGGGACTAGTCCGCTCCTAGTCCCGAAGTGTCGTGTCCGCCGGATAGGCTGAGCACCTCAGCCGAAGCGAGGGGGCAGCGGTGACGGTCGAGACATCAGCAGCTGCACGGCAGTGCACGCGGTGCGGCGCGCCGCTGAGCCGGTACAACCCGGCGCCGGTGTGTGCCGGCTGCCACCATCCCGACGAGCCCATTCCGGCCGCCGGGGAGTGGCTCAACCGACCCACCGGCGCGCCGGCCGACGACACCGGCGCTGTGCTTCGCGCCTGGCGGGCATCCGCGCGCGGGAGCCAGGTCGAGACGGCGCGGCTGCTGGGCATGACGCAGCAGAACCTCAGCCAGATCGAGAACGGTCGGCAAACGATGTCCTACGAGCAGCGACAACGCGCCGTGTCTGTCCTCGGCATCTCCGCCGAGGATCTCGGGTTGTCTCCGGGACGGCCGCGCACCGAGCTGGACACCGCCGTTGCCGTCGATCAGGCGCAGTGGCGCCAGGAGCGCCGGTGGCTCAACCAGCACCGATCCGAGCTGGCACACCTCGCAGTCGAGCTGTACCCGGCAGAGCACCGGGTGCCGGACACGACGCTGATCGCCGCCCCCGGATGGATTCCTGACGGGCCGGTCGATCTGCGGTCGCTGCGGCTGACGCTGGATGAGCAGCCACACGGCGTCGCCCTCGACGGGTCCGAGGCCGAGACTCTGCTGACCCGTCCACTGTGCGCGCCGGACCAGCGGTTCGACCGCTACACCTCGGCTATCCGGCACCTCGATCCGCCACGGTTGTTCGAGTCACGGCCGAGCTACCGGCTACTCGGCGAGCAACTCGACGCGGACACCCTCCATTTCGGGCTTGCGGCGTACTTCGACAAGATCGATGTGTCCGAGGCGCTCGGCCATGAGCTGACCATCGCCTGCCTCCGCGAGCACAACGGCATCCCCCACTCCGCTGAGCAGCTGCGGGACGAGCTGCCGTTCCGGACCCTGATCGGTGACCCGTTCGATCCTGCCCGCCGCGCGATCATCCCGGCAGTGACAACGCTGACGATCAGGCTTCGCCGTTACCCGGCGGAGCCGAGTTTCCTGTTGCACTGGCGTGATCCGGCGAAGGTCGCCACCGCCGCGGGGGTGTATGACGTGATCCCGGCTGGTGAGTTCCAGCCGGCGAGTGTGGCGCTATGGGACCGGCGCAATGACTTCGACCTGTGGCGCAATATCGTCCGGGAATACTCCGAGGAGCTGCTCGGCACGCCAGAGCACGACGGCACCCGAACCAAGCCGATCGACTACGACTCCTGGCCGCTGTACCGCGAGTTGGAGAACGCTCACACGGCCGGCACTGTGGTCCCGTTCGTGCTGGGTCTCGGGCTGGACGCGCTGACTCTCGCAGCGACGATCCTGACCGTTGTCGTGATCGATGACGAGGTGTTCAGCCGCGCGTTCGGGTCCGCGACTCGTTACAACGAGGAGGGCGAGATCGTCGCGATCAGGGACGGCCGAGCCAGCGAAGGCGTCCCATTCAACCGGGACTCGGTACAGCGGTTGCTCAGCTCCGAACCCATGGCCGCGCCGGGCGCCGCCTGCTTGGCGCTGGCCTGGCGGCACCGTGACCGCATCCTCGGCCTGTAGTTCGACAGGCCCGAGAAGAAGCGAGACGCCCTGAACAAGCACCTCACCGGCAGCGAACAGCACTGGCTACGTGTCCGGAACCATTTCCGCGAACAACGGTACGGCCTGGCCGTCTCCGCCGCCCACAATTACCCGGAATCGGTTGTGGTCGAAGGCACGCCGCTGCTGAGCACACCGCACTGGCTGCCGAATCACCCGATCCCGCTCGACCAGATCGAGTTGCGGTACACCCCGGAGGTGGGATTCAACGGAATCACCGGCACCGAGCCGGCCGCCCGGCGGCTGCTTCCGGTACGGGCCGACGGCAGCAGCTACTACACGTATTCCGATGCGGTCGCCGAACTGGCCACACCCGGGATCTTCGAGAACCGCTCCACGTACCGCCTGCTCAGTGCGGATTTACAAACAAGCCCGCGAATGGTGTTCAGCCGGAGTGCCTACTTCGACGGGATCGACGTGGGCGACGCTGTCGCGCACGAGTACACGGCGGCGACGCTCGGCGAGATCACGGCACAAGACCTCCGGGCCACAATCGGAGACCCCTGCGACCCAGCCCGAAGGCCGGTGAACGTCGCCCTCAGCACGCTCACCCTCCGGCACAATCAGACGACCGGCGCGGCGACGTTCCCACTGCACCGCCGCGACGGCGCCACCGTCGGTCACGCCGGGGGCATGTACCAAGTCCTGCCGGTCGGCGTCTTCCAGCCCGCAGGCGAGGAACCGTGGAACGTCACCAACGACTTCTCCCTGTGGCGCTGCATTGTTCGCGAACTCGCCGAGGAACTATGCGGCGAGGCCGAGGACTACCACACGGACCGCGCACCGATCGACTACGACTCCTGGCCCTTCGCAACCCGACTGACCCAAGCTCTCCACGCCGGCCAGGTGACCCCGTTCTGCCTCGGGATCGGCGTCGATCCGCTCACCTTCGCCACTGACATTCTGACCGTCCTCGCTATCGACGCATCGGTGTACGACGAGCTTTTCGGCTACGTTGCCGACACCAACGCGGAAGGGTCAATCATCCCCGCTGTGCCGTTCACAACCGAGACCGTGCGACGGTACGCCCGTCACGAGCCTACCCAGGCCGCAGGAGCCGCGCTTCTCAAGCTCGCCTGGCGACACCGCTCAGTCCTGTTGGGCTGAGCCCTCTACAAGTGCCACTTGTACAGCTCCCGCTTGTTAGCCCGCAGGCCTCGTCAGCCGCGACGCTCCTCCCATGCCCGGCGGGACCGGCCGATCGGGCTCTGAGCTGCGGGGAGGTGCTCAGTCGTGACCGCCGACTCCGAGCGCCCGCGGCTGCGGGAGTACCGCCAAGCGCTCGGCTGGACTCAGCAGGAGATGGCCGAGCGTCTGGCGCACCTGGCGTGGATGCAGCGCGAGAAGCACGTCGGGGTCAACGCCGACATGATCGCCAAGTGGGAACGCGGCGTCAAGGGAGTCAGCGCCCGGTACCGCGAGCTGCTGTGCCGCCTGTTCGGGGTCACCCCCGACCAGCTCGGGCTGAAGACCACCCCTGTCTCGATCGCCGCTGGGGGCGTTGCGCCGGGTGAGGATGAGTCGCTGGTCGCCATGCTGGACAACGCTGCGCACCTGCTCGACCAACTCGGCGCCGCCGGCACCGCGCTCGCCCCGCACATGCTCCACGCCTGGAAGGACGCCGCCACCACCCGCCGCACCATGCTCGGCCTGCTGGACCCGGCCGCGACCGACCCGGTCGGACACGCCCGCGCGGCCACCGCCACCACCGCTGACCTGGAGCAGCTCGCCGAGCGGTACCAGGCCCTGTACGAGACCGCAGACCCGGCCGCGCTCATGACTCCGGTAGCCGCGCACCTGCGGATGACCGCCGAGGCCCTGCGCCGCCACCCAGCACCCGAGGAGCGCCGCCGGTTGCTGCGCAACCAGGCCCAGGTCGCCATCCTCGCCGGCCGCCTCGCCGCCGATGACCTCGGCAACCCCATGCCCGGCCGCGCCTACTACGCCCTCGCCCTGGACACCGCCCACGAAGCCGGCGACGACCACCTCACCGCCCTCGCCCACGGCCACGCCGCCCAACTCGCCGCCACCGACGGAATGACCATCGCCGCGCTGGACCACCTCACCCAAGCCGCCGAGCTCACCCGCTCACGCCCCGCCATCGCATCCTGGCTCGCCACCATCGAGGCCACCATCCACGCCGACCGGGGCGAGCACGCCGCAGCGCGCCAGGCACTCGACCGCGCCGCCCAGAGCCAGCCCACCGGCCGCCCCACCCCATCGCCGTCCCACGACAGCATCACCGCGAACCTGGCCGCCGCAACCGGCCACGTCCTCCTGCAAGCCGACGACTACAGCGGCGCCCGTGACACGCTCACCGCAGTGCTCGACCGATCTCGCTCGACCCCACGCCGGCAACGCGTGCTGGCCCTGGTCGATCTCGCCACCGCCGAGCTGCACAGCGGCAACCTTCCCGCCGCCTGCGCCCACGCCACCCACGCCGCGAACCTCCTACACCAAACCGCGTATGCAGCCGGGGCCGCACGCCTCCGCGCATTCCGCGCCGCCGCACAACGACCCCTGAACAGCGGAGCCCTCCGCGACCTCGACGAGCACTTATCTCGAATCGCAGCCTGATAAACCCTCTGGCCACTCTTTCTCACGCGCGCCATTGAGGGCACTGGGTGTAGCGCGCAGTTCCAGTGTCGCAGCACTCCCGCATCCATCGCAGCGGAGCACGCCCGTGTGCTGGTGTGCCTCCATCCTGGGAATGGGCATCGCGTCGGCCTTCCTTCAGTCCCTTCCAGCGCTGTGCGGTGAGATGGGCGACGGCGGCCCCGAGGCGTTCATCGGGGCGCGAGCTCGGGGCCGCCGTCGCGGGAGGCCAGTCGCCGCAGGGAGGGCGACTGGAGACCGCCGAGCCATCGGGGGGGTGCGCCCTTACGGGGGCACGCTCGGCGATCATGCGGGGATCCGGCTGGCCACCAGCACAACGCGATGGGAACAGCTGAGCGGCGGCCAGCCGGAGTCTTGGTGGTACCGAATTGAGGTTCGGGCACCCGCTGATCAAACCGCCCTGTGACCCGGCCCGGAAGGTCCGCTGGCTAGTCTCTGGCGACGGCGGTCGCTAGTCCCCATACTCACTGTCGACGGGACGCCACACAACCCCCCAAGGCGCAAGATCATCCGTGGTCCGGAACTAGTCCGGTTGCTAGTCGCACCTCGCGGACCTGTCGGTGCCGTTGGTTATCTTGGCCGGGCAGGGAACTACGACGAGGGGCCAGCTGAGATGGACGAACCGAGTCGGTCCGGGCTGCGGGAGGCGCGCCTGGACCGGGGCTGGACACAGCAGGAGGCCGCCGACCAGCTCGCCCGTCTGGCGTGGGTGCGCCACGATCAACGGGTCGGGGTGAACGCCGACATGATCGCGAAGTGGGAGCGTGGGGAGAAGAACCCCAGCCCCCGCTACCGCGAGCTACTCTGCCTGCTCTACGGCGCAACGCCCGAGTACCTCGGCATCGCTCGTATCACGAAAGGCAAGACCGGCCTGCCGCTGGCGAACGGGTCGCCGGCTGTGACTGAACGGGGCCTGGTGGATGCGCTCGGCGGGGCCGCCGCCATCCTCGACCAGCTCGGCGCAGCCGGGGGGATCTTGCAGCCACGGATGTTCGACGCGTGGAAGGACGATGTGATCCAACGCCGGGTCATGCTCAAGCTGATGGGCATCATGCCCACGGTCACGGCGTTACCCTCCGTCACCGAGTCCGCGCGACTGTCGCGCTCCGGCAAGCCCACCCCGGAGAACGTCCGCGACCTGGAGCACCTGGCCGACCGCTACCAGGCGCTGTATCACTCCACCGCCCCCGCCGCGCTCATGACGCCCGTGGCAGCGCACCTGTCCACGCTCGGCGACCTGCTGCGCCAAGACCCCGCGCCCGCCGAACGGCGCCGGTTGCTGGTCAACCGCGCTCGGGTCAGCACCCTCGCCGGCCGATTGTCGTTCTTCGACCTGCAAGACCCGATGGCAGCCCGGGCCTACTACAGCCTCGCACTCGAAGCCGCCCGTGAGTGCGGCGACCACTCGCAAGCTGTCGCCGCGCTCGCGCACGTCGCGTTCATCCCCGCTGCGGAGCACGGGTTCACGGCCGCGCTGGACTACCTCCACGGCGCCGACGAGCACCTCAAGTCCACACCATACGGCCCGATCGCGTCCTGGCTGGCCGCGGTGGAGTCAGAGATGCACACCAACGCGGGCAACCCCACCGTTGCCCTGCGCGCCCTCGACCGCGCCCGCGACGCACTCGCCGCCCCCGGGCTGACCCGTGAGCTGCCATGGTTCGACTATTACGACGCCACCCGTCTTAGCGGGTTCGCCGGGTACACCGCTCTGCGCGCCGGCCGGTACGACGACGCTCGCACCGAGCTGGGTAGCGCACTGGGCACGCTCTCACGCTCCGCAGTCAAACAGCGTGCCGTGTTCCTCGCCGACCTCGCAACCGTCGAGCTACACGACGGGAATCTCGACCACGCCTGCAAGATCGCCTCCGACGCCGCCGATCAGCTCCACCAGGCCGGGTACGCCACCGGCGCCGGACGGCTGCGTGATCTCCGCGCCGCTCTCGAACCGTGGAAGACCACGACCCCCGTCCGAGCCCTGGACGAACAGCTTGCCGCTCTTCACTGACGCCGCCACAGGAAGGACACACCACCCATGTCGCCGATCCGCGCCGTCTGGCTCGACGTCGGAGAGGTCCTCATCAACGAGACCCGCGAATACGGCACCTGGGCCGACTGGCTCGGCATCCCCCGGCACACCTTCTCCGCGATGTTCGGCGCTGTCATCGCCCGCGGCGAGGACTACCGCCAGGTGTTCCAGTACTTCCGTCCCGACTTCGAACGCCAAGCCCGTCTTGATGCCGGGCTCGGCGAATACCTCAACGGCAACGACCTCTATCCCGACGTTCGCCCGTGCCTGCAAGCCCTCCAGGACGCGGGGTACTTCATCGGCATCGCCGGCAACCAGACCACCCGCGCCGGCCGATTCCTCCACGAACTCAACCTCCCCTGCGACGTCCTCGCCACCTCAGACGACTGGGGCGTCACCAAACCCGACGTGGAGTTCTTCACCAAACTCATCGCGGTCAGCGGCCACCAACCCACCGAGATCGCCTACGTCGGCGACCGCCTCGACAACGACCTCCGCCCCGCCGCCGCAGCTGGCTTCCACACCATCTTCGTCAAGCGCGGCCCGTGGGGCTACATCACCTACGAGCACGGCACCGCAAGCCTCGAAATCGACTCACTCACCGAGCTACCCGATGCACTCACGACGTTTCAAACCGACGCCTCCCGGCTCAGCACGCCGCTGTGAATTTGGCTCCATGGGTCAAGGCGCCGCGTGCGGCGGCGCGAAGCGCCGGTTACGTAGCTCGGCCTGGCCGCTGATCCGGCCGCAACGCTGCGCGCGGCCTCCGGCGTGCTCGGTCGCGCTTGCCGGACGGCCGTCCGGCAAGTGAAGGGCGGCGCTCGTGAGCTGTTGTGACCCCCAGGCCGGTAGAGTCCCGATCATTATGTCGTGGCTGGACTTCATCTCGCGGATGACCGGATCGCTTGCATGGCCGTTGGCGACCGTCGTTGGCGTCTTGGTCTTGCGCCAGCCGATTACGAACCTGTTGGCCCATGTGCCTCTGAAGCGCATCAAGGCTGGACCATTCGAGGTCGAGATCGACCGCAGCCTGGCCGAGGCAGAGACCACGCTGGAGGCGGGTGGAGTGATACCGCCGCCGGTATTCGAGGGTTCGATCAGCGATGAGCTGTCCGTAGAGGCTGTTCGCGCTCCTGCGGTTGCAATCCTTGAAGCGCATCACGCTGTTGAGCGTGAGTTGCGTGACATGGTCGCCAGTCTTGACATTCAGGCGCCAGAGTCGGTGGGGGCGGTTCGACTTGCGCGTCTCGCTGCCCAGGCGGGCGCCATCTCCGAGGAGTCGTTCCGAGCAGTTGAAGCCATCAGCGTGTTGCGGAATCTCATTGCCCACGGAGGTGCTCGCGAGGTGACCAAAGAGCAGGCGCAGGAGTACCTGACATTCGCTGATGGCGTGCTGTTCGCAATTAGGGAGAACCGCCGGAAGCACGGATCGTAGCCACGTGCGGTAGGCAGGTTTCGAAGCTCTAGACCAACCGCAGGTGCCTCCGGCGATCCTCGGCTCCGGGATGGTACCAGTCTGGCGCGGACAGTGGTTGTCAGCGGGGCGCGGGTATCCCGTCGCATCGGCGCCGGAGGTCTAGCAGACCGGGGCCAAGACAAGCTCGCCGACGCGACGGGATACCGCTTCCGCCTTTTCTTTTCTGCGGTAGAAGAACATTCCTCGGTGATCTTGATCGTGCACCTTGCGTGCCCGTTCGCACGCAGACCCACAGGCAATCACTGATGGTGACAAGGAGAATCTCACTGACCGCGCATGAAGACGTTTCCCAGCTCGCGGAGCGTTACGGTCCGCACCTTTGCAGGGCGGGCGTTGAGCGTTCGAGCCCGGACGATCGGCGCTGGCTAGGCGGGCGCCGCAGGATCCGATGAGGTGTGAGACGGGTTCCATTCGCCTCATACAGAGGTACGGGTCCGAACCGGGCGGCGGCCAGGATGCCCGCCCCGATAGCGCGCCAGGTCACGAGGGGCGCGGGTACCGAGTTGCAACCGAGACGGGCGGATAGTCTTCTGGGATGGCACAGGCGCTGACCTCGGTGACCGGTGACGCCGGTGTCTGGGGTGTTGGGCATCTGGTCGCCACCCAGCTTGGGTGGTACTTCCGCCCGCAGCCGGTGGCTGATGTTGGGATCGACGCGCAGGTCGAACCGGTGCTGGGTGGCCAGGCCAGTGGGCGATTCCTGGCGTTGCAGATCAAGGCGGGCGCGAGCTGGTTCAAGGAGCCGATGCCGGTCGGCGATGGGTGGGTGTTTCGGGAAAGCAACCAGGTGCACCGCGACTACTGGCTGAACTGCACGATTCCCGTCCTCCTGATGCTCTACGACGTGGACAAGGGCGTCGCATACTGGCAGCACATCACTCCAGATACCGCCATCGTCACCGGTAACGGGTTCAAGGTGGAGGTACCGAGCAGCCAGCGCCTTGACGCCACCGCGCGCGACATCCTGGCCAGGCTGGCACGCGAGGTCCCGCCGGACGGCCTGAGTGAGATCCTGGACCAGCTACCTACCCCATGCGCCAACCTTCTACGGCTGTGGGACGAGACCGACCCGACACGGGCGCGGTGTCTCGCTGCCGACCTGGTTGCGGGCCGAGACCATCCTGCCCAGGTGATACAGGAGGTGACCGCCGAGTGGGACCACTACCAATCGTGGCTGGCGTGGCTAGCGGTGGGCGAGTACGCCAACGAGTACGGACTGTCCGAGGTGGCAGCTGAGCACCTCCTGGCGGCCGACCGATCTGGAGGACGAACGGCCCCGCCGGGGCGCTTGCGTGCATTCGCCGGGTTGTTGCTGACCAGCAGTGATCCCGATCGCGCTCGGGGTCTGCTCGCTGAGTGCACGTCCGTACCGCAGAGCCACCTGCTTGCTGCCGTCGGGCTAGCGACTCTCAACCACGGCGCGAAAACCGGCGCGATCCCGATACCGCCGGAGATAATGGCCGATCCCGAAGGTGCGGCAGGTGAGCCCACCGCCCAGCGATTTCTCGCTGAGCAGCGGATGCGCGTGGGAGACTGGGATGGGGCAATCGAACACCACCGGCAGGCGCTGGCCCACGCTCCCGACTCGACCGAGCAGCGGCTGGCGTTGGCCTACGCGCTACTCAAGCGCGCTGGAACTGGGTCGATTTCCGGTGCGGCCGACTACCGAGAGGCCGCTGCTCTCGCGGAGGCGGCACGCGCAGAGTACCGACGGTGGCGAGGCGACAGCGTGCCGGCCGCGCACCTGTTGATGCAGGCACGGATTCTGGTCGCGGACGATGCCTCGGCTTTCCGGGTGGCCCAGGCTCAGCCTGATGGTGAGGCGACTGCCGAGGAGGCACGGTCACCGCGACTGGCGTTCGAGGCGGCCCGCATCGCATACGGACGTGGTGACCTGGCACGAGGTGACGAGTTCGGGACGGTGATCGAGGCCAGCGAGGATCCGATCTGGCTGAGTCATCTCACCGCAATTCAAGCCGACGCCACCGGCGCGGACATCACCGAGCGTGAACGAGCGTGGCGGGCCGTTCTCGCCGTCGACGACGAGGCATCCCGCCGCCTCGTCGTGTGCGCTCATCTGGCCGAGATGGGTTGCTGGCCGGTACTCGAGCTGGACGAGATGGACGCCACGACTCTGCTGACGCCGGGAATGTATGACGTGCTGCACGCCCGCGCGTTAGTCGCAGTTCATGAGGAGACTCAGGCCCTTATACTGCTGCGCGGTCTGTGTAAACAGAGCCTGGCTGCGGCAGAGGCGTACGCCCAGCTGTTGGCCTCTCTCGGCCGGGTCGAGGACTGTGTCCGGGCGTGTGAGCAAGCCAGCACTCGCTTCGGCGATGCCCGTCTAGACTTGTTCGCTCTGGATGTGCTCACTCGTGCAGGTCAGGCTGACCAGGTCATCGTCCGCGCAACCGAGTTGCTTGGCCGTACCGACCTGACGTACCGGTTGCGGCATCACATCCGGGTCAAACTGATCGATGAGCACGCTCGTCGACAAGCCTGGGACGTCTGTGAACGGCTTGCCCAGCGTGGTTGGCAGGAGATCATCCAACACCAGGCCGACCTGCGCACCGGACGCCACGATGCGCTGACCGTACCGGCGTCCGCTGCTGCGGACCTGGCCGACCTCCGTCGGCAGTATGCGTGGTCGGTCATCATCAACCAGTTCAACCAGGGCCACGCCGACCGTGCCTTCGCCACACTCGGCGAACTCGAACCGGACGTTCGGACCCAGAGTGAGACGACCACTTGGTTTGACCTGCACCAGATCCATGGCTGGACATCCGGCACCGCTGAGTTCGCTCTGCGCTTGGCCGAACGACCCGACCAGCCGCCGGACCTCATCGGCAAGATCTTGTTCACCCTTGCGCAGTCCGTCCCTGTCACCGACGACCCCACCCGGATCGATTTCCATGAACGACTCGGCTGTGCGTGGCGGACGTACGTCCAGGAACACCAGCCACCGGGCGTCCAGGTCGTCACCCCGCAGCAGATGCTCGATCAGATACGCGCCGACCTCGAAGCTGACGCCACCCGGTTCGCCCCTATCAGTAAAGCAATCTGGTCGGGGACGCTGCCCGTCGGTGCCGCCAGCACCGCCAGCAGCCGCCCGTACCTGCTCGGCCTCGCCCAGCGGGCCGCGGGCCTCCTACCGGCCGTACCTTTGAACGAGCAGATCCACCGCCTGGAAGTGCAGTCGGCCCTCAACGCACTCGACCGGCCGGTGGCCGTGGAGACCAGCGCGCTGTACGTGGCCGCCGCCCTCCTCACCCGCTGGCCCTCGATCGGACCGGAGTTCAGTGAGCTCCTGCTCGCCGAGCCCACCGAACGGGACATCCTGCTCAGCCAGACCATGGCTCGCAGCCTGACCAACATCAGCGGCGCAATCGGGTTGGCCCCTGACAACGGCGCACTCGGCTTCTCCGAACTCACCGACGACGCACGCGCTGCCATCGTCAGCCAGTGCGGCGCGGTACACGAGGCCGCGCAGACGGGCCGGGTCGTACCGATCGACAATCTGGACGCCCTGGGTAGCGGCGGTCCTCCGATCAGCTACGTCGGTGCGTGGATGGCACCCCTTGCTGTCGCCGTCGAACATCAGGTATCGCTCTACAGCGACGATATGGCGCTCCGCGCCATGGCCCGCGGCAAGGGGGTGGAGGCGTTCGGGACTCTGGCGCTGCTCGATGCCCTCCTTGCCGCTGGGAGGGGGCAGCTTGTCGCACCCGACACGGTGCTGTCCGTCCTCTTCGACCACCACGTGGTAGACCTACCCCAGGCCGCCCGACTGGTTCTGGCCGCCGGCAACCCGGACAGGTCCTTGACCCCACCCATCCTGCTCAATCTGGCGCGCCCGGCACTATGGCAACGCCATTCGGAGGACGCCCTCGGGATGGTGATCGAGCTCGCGAGCAGATTACCCCCCGATGACGCCCGCAGTGTGGCATCCCTCGTCTCCGCCTGTGCGGCCGGATGGGCTGCCGCATTCACGCCTGCCGAGGCAGTAATCGCCCAGGTCGCTACGCTGGTGCTGGCCTACCACACCGGCGTCACCATCGACGCGGCACGCATCGTCATACCGGTAATCCGTGCGGTCGCTGCACAGTACGATGCCGACCCGGTGCCCTACCTCCGCAAGCACCTGATCGGCGTCCTGACTGATCCGAGCGACAGGTTTCAGATGACCCTGGACAGCGCGACGGAGACGGTCGATGATGCACTCCGCGAGTTTCCGTGACCACCGCTACTGACCTGCTGGAGCGCACACGATAGACGGCGCTGTTCATCGAGAGAAGCTCAGCGTCGACGCCGCGTGGAGGGCGTTCGCCAAGATCGGCAATAAGTACTGAGGGCCGGATCAGAGCGAAGTCCATATTTTCTTTCTCACGCACCCGTGTCGCTCGTTCCTATCGCGATTTCCTCGGGTTCGAGATAATCCAGATGCCCGACGAGCAAATCGAGTTTGACAGGCTCCGGAGTCGCGACATGTGACCATCATCCGAACTGACTCCCGCGTGATCATTGTCAGCGAGCTGTCATCGGCCTTGAGCAACCAGGGTCGATCTTGGTTCGTGCCCCTCGCGTGCCCGTTCCCACGGGACTCAGGGGGAATCACCGGCAAGTGCGGACAGAATCTCGCTGACCGTGCATGAGAACGCTTCCCAGCGCACGGAGCGTTACGGTCAAGACCTTTCCGCGGCGGTAGTCCGGCCTTTCCGACGGAGCGCCGTTGCGGGTGTGGGGAGCCAGGAGTTGTCGGTGAGGGCTCCGTGGATGGCTTCGACGGCGCGGATGCCGTGGTTGCGAGCGCTGGTGAGATAGGAGCGGACGCGTCAGTAGTGGGCGAGGGTGTGCCGCCAGTAGCCGGAGACGACGGCACCGGCACCCCAGTGTGACCGTGAGAAGAGTAGTGACGCGGGACGACGAGGGCGGCGACGCGGGACAGTCGGTTCATAGAGCATCCACGGCCGGGAACCGGTGTGAAAGGCACCGGTTCCCGGCCGTGGATGGTTCTCTGACTGTGGTTAAAAACCCAGTCCGGTAAAGATGGATTGAACCGTCAGCGGTACCGGTGACGTTGTCGAGGGGGCGAAGGCCGTCGGGTTGGTGGGGATGAACTCTGCGATCAGCGAGTGCTCGCCTTTCGGCAACGGGGTGATGAGGAGGGCGAAACCGCCGAACACCGGCACTGGGGTACCTAGCGCGGTGGTCCCGTCCCTGAACTGGACGGTTCCGGTCGCGATGGTAGGTGCCACGTTCGCCAGGAAAACACGGGACGCTCTGGAATGCGGGGCTCGGGAACGCGAAGAGTGTGGTGGTGGTCGTGGTCTTCGCACCGGTGGGGGCGCTGACCACATAGGACGCCGTTGGCGACGTCGACGAGCCGAAGGCCGCCGGGTCGGTGGGGGTGAACACTGCGGTCAGCGAGTGCGTCCCCGATGGCAACGTCGTGGTGAACGTCGCGGTACCGCCCGAGACGGCCACCGCGCTACCGACGGTGGTAGTCCCGTCCATGAACTGCACAGAGCCCGCCGCCGACGGGGTAGCCGGCGGTGGAGGGGTCGTCGTCTGTGGTGGTGGTGGGTTGGTCGATGGTGGTGAGGTAACCGTCGCCGTCACGTCTCGGTGGTGCCTACGGTCATCGGGGAGGCCGGTGTCACGTCCAGCGCGGTGGTTGTGGCCCTGCCGGTGCCGGTCGCGCACGGCATTGGAGCACCCTTGAGGTCGCATGGGGCGGGCTGCGGCGCGTTTTCGGCCACCAGGTTCCCCCCGTCCGAGGTGACCGTCGGGTTGTGGCACTGATTCAGGTCGTTGCGGTTGGGTTTGTGGGTCGAGCCGGGGATCTGGTTGACCTGGTCGATTCCGGCTTGCACGAGGTTGATCGGCAGTGGCGCGTAGCCCAGGGTGTCGGCCTGCCGCTGCCCTTCGCGCAGGACGTAGGAGGCAAACTCGGAGAGCGTCTTGCCCTTCTCGAGGTTGAAGGTCGAGGAGAGATCCTTCGGAAGGATCATGTAGGTGTAGCTGGACAGCGGGTAGGCCTGCGGGTCGGGGTTGACGTAGACCTGGCTGAGGTCGTGGGTGAGATCGGGGTGCAGCTTTGCGTCGAGGAGCGCGACGGCGACGCTGGCCGTTGTGGGCTCGACGTAGTAGTTCGCCTTGTTGAGGACTTTCACCACGCGAAAGCCGATGTTGCGGGCGTAGGAGTACTCGACATAGGTGATCGCGCCCTCGCTGCAGCAGGCTGCGTATGCAGTCAGCACCGCCCGTCTCCGCGCATTCCGCGCCGCCGCGCAGCCTCCGAACGGCGGAGTCCTCCGCGCCCTCGACGAGCACCTATCCCGGATCGCAGCCTGCCAACCGGACGATCGAGCGTTTAGCCACTCTTCCGCGAACTTTCAGGTGTGGGATGGTAGGTGCTGGTTTAGCTTCTTGGGTCGTGGCGATTTGTCGGGCTGTTCGGGCGAGTTCTTGGGTGTCGGTGCCGGGTCGGGCTTCCAGCGCGATGGCCAGTGGGATCAGCCATTCCCGTCGCGCGGCGACGGACTGTAGGGTGCTCACCTTCTCAATGGCGTCGTGGGCCATCGTCAGTCCCCGGGGCTCCCCGGCCCGCACGTGGATCTCGGCGAGGAGGAGTTCGGTGATGGTGCGGCCCCGGCGGTGGCCCTCGCTGTAGGTGCGCGCCGCGCTGGTGGCGAACTGCTCGGCGGCGTCGAGCTGGCCCAGGTCGCGCTGAATCACGGCCGTCCCGAGATCGGCGTCTGCGCGCTCGAAGGTATCTCGGGGCTCGCATCCGTCGCGCGCCTCGGCGAGGCAGCGGGTGGCCTCATCGACGCCACCCATGCGCGCGTAGGCGCCTGCGGAAGTCCGGCCGACCCGCGCGATGAGCGTCGGTAGCTTGGTGTCCTCGGCGCGCAGGGTCGCCGGTGGCGCACTGCGGAGCTGACACCGCCCGAGCTGCAACAGCTTGAGCGCATCGTTGGGATGCCCGGTGCGGGTCAGCACCACCCCGGCGTGCCAGGCGGCGTTAGCGATCCCGTAGGTGTCCCGGGTCTCACCGGCCAGCCGCAGGGCGCGGGTGAACAAGCCCGTCCCATCCAGCCCGGAGTCGTAGCAGCACCATCCCGCCTCGGTGTGCAGTTCCGCCAGCGCGGCGGCCAACTGTGCTTTGACGGCGTCGGTGGCGGGTACGTGCATCCACCGGGTGTAGAGCGTCGCGGCGGCGCTGAACAGGTCGGCCTGCCCGCCGTAGTACCGGGCCACCCCGCGCAGCCGCTCGGTGACCGCCCGCACGCTGTGCACGTGGGACATGCCCAGCCGCGAGGGCAGCGCCTGGCCAGTCGGCGGGGCCAGCTCGGGTAGACCCAGAAACGCCTGACCCATAGCCGCCGCCACCGTGGTGGCGACCAGCACGCGGCGTTGCATGTTCTCGTCTACCTTCACCTCGGCTGACGGTGTGTCCGGCGCCTGGCCACCGTAGCTGAGGCCCATCCACGCTCGGGGCACCCCGAGCCCGTCGGCGATGCGCTCCAGCACCCCCACATCCCGCACCCGGCGACCCTTGCGGATCTCACTCACCTCCGACTGGGACTGCCCGGTCAACAGCGCGATCTGGCGTTGGCTCACACCCTGGCGCCCGAGCAGCCGGTAGACGGCGCCGATGTCGCGCGCGGTCAGAGCGGCGCGCATCTCCTCGCCTGCAAAGAACTCGGGGTCAACGGGACCCACTTGTGATCACCTTTCTGTCGGCAAAACGCTGGTATCCGCACGACAGCGGGTACCAGGGCATCAGGTGCCCCGCTCGCAGGCCGGGCAGTGGTAGCGGGCGGGGGTGGTGAGACTCAAGGGGCGCACCTGCGCGCCACAGAGGGCGACGTAGCGGCCACCGGCTCCGTGGCCCGCAGCGAAGGCGTCAGCGGTGACACAGTGCGCGATGCCGGTCGGTCCGTCGGCGAACCCGATGGTGCACCCCGGCGCGAGAGGGACGGGTGTCCGGGGGCGACGGCCCCGGCTCAGGATCTCTCGGAGTGCGGCGATAAGCCGGTACCGGTGTTTGACTGCCATAACGCCTTGCTCCTGTGACGGCTTAATCACTGTGGGTGGGTACCTCGCCCGGCGGCGGTCATGGGGGGCGGCACCGCCGGGCAAGGCGAATGGGGGTGGTGAGGACGGGTGCGGCGCCCTATCAGGGGCGTCGAGGTGGCAGGCGGAGCAGCGGCTGGCGCCGGGGGAAGCTGGGCAGCTCGCTGCGGATCTCGTGCCACACGATGCAGGGAAAGGGGCTGCTGCGCCACCTCCAGGGGCGGCAGGCGCGGCAGCGACCCGTTGAGGTGGGCCCGTGGTCGGCCAGGACCCGCCGCCACCTGGTGACGGTGGCGGGACGGTGACCGGCTCGCTCCAGCTCGGTGATCTCGTCCCACACCGAGCGGGCGAACTTGCGTACAACGGGGTTGTCGGCCAGCCAAGCCAGGGTCCGACTCGACAGGTGCAGCGCCGCCTCCATCCCGGGCGGCACCGCGGACGACGCCGGGAATTCACCCCGGCACGAAGCCTCTTGACACTCACGCTCGGAACCGTCGTCAACCACGAGTCCTATTCCACCGACGTCGGTGACCCTGAGGAAGGTCCCGTCCCTAGTCCAGCATCTCCCGCTTGCGCTAGTCCGAGCCGACACACGCTGCGCAGCCGGCACCACACCCGCCACACGTGCGCAAAGTAACGACGCATGCGCGCGCTGTGAGGAGTTTCTTTTCTCGGGTTCAAGGCGCCGCCTACGGCGACGCACCCCCACCAACAATGGCACGTCATCCGGCCGTCGGACCGAACCACGACACTCCGCGCGGCCCTTCGGGCCGTGCTCGGTCGCGGCCCGGTCCGACGGCCAACATCAACCAGTAGAGTGCGGCGCCACGGACGTCGTGACCAGCCCAGCCCAGCACCGCTCCGACCACGGCCAGCGTCGGCGCCCGCCGAAGGTCTCCGTCCCCTCACAGTCCCCGGGATCGTCCTTCGTCGGCTCGCCGGCATCAAGGGCGCCTGACGGCGTCGCTCCGCGATGGCGCAAGCGCCACCCTTGACACCGGCGAGCCGACGAAGAGGCGGCCGGGTATGAGGGAACGGGGGTAGAGCAGGTCGAGCCCACCAGCCACCGGCCGTGCCGAATCCCTGCCAGATACAACGGCGACCCACGGAGTACAGCGGGGAGCCGCAGGGACACCGATCGTCACTCCCCAACCTGTCATCGCAGGTCAGAGGCTGTTCTTGCCGTGTAGCGGGTCAAGGATTCGAACCTTGGAAGGCATCAGCCGACGGATTTACCACCACCGCGACCCCTGTGGCCGTCAGCACATGGCCTCTTACAGTAGGAGAGGTCGCTAACAGGCGTCATCCTTATTCTCACGGTTACCGACTGGCCTTCACTGGGTATGAGGCTCGTCAAGGACGTGGAAGGTGAACAAGAGAAGTCCAGACGTCGAAGAGGAGACTACGACAAACCCCACAACGGACAGCTACTTATCACTGAAGGCAATTTTTCACCACTCTCCGAGCTAAACCCTTCATTATTATCGCCATGACACTGGTCACCACGACGAAGGCCACGCAGGCGCGTGGCTTCTGGGAATCACATCTCGGTGCACGCCGGATAGGACGCGCCGAAGTGGGAGCGAGGAGGCCAGAGTGAGGTGGCTCGTAGCCCGCCGTAATAGTCGCACGGCCAACGCTGGTTGCCACCAGCGCGGGCACGTTCTTCAGTCGGAGTTGCTCGTGTTCCGCACTCCTACGAATTGGGAGATGGTGGCGGCAGTCGCGGCGGCCAGCGACCCAGCCGCCCAGCGTTGGCTGGGCTGGTCGACGGACCAGATCGTGCCCCGGGCCAGTCGCAAGCGGTGGCTGGCGGTGGTTCCCGGCAAGGGATCCGACTACAATTGGTCTCCGCATTTCCCGCTCGTCACTATTCATCGCACGAAGAACCGATGCAGCGGGATGGTAACAATCCGCGAATCCGAGCGAGGATACGAAATTGGCGGTTGGCTTGCCCCGCAATTTCGGGGTCGTGGTCTGGGTCCGGAGCTGTTTCGAGCAGGTTTGATCTTTGCCCATGATCACCTCGGTATCCAACAAATCTACGCCGGCACCGAGGACGCCAACGTGACGTGTCGCCGTGCGTTGAGCGCAGCGGGATTTATATCCACCGACGGCCCAGTCACGCACGTACTGCCTGATGGGCGGACTATCCCGCCGTGCTGGTATCGGCACGACAGCGCCGAGACTCGGTGCTGCCAGGGCCCGCAACCCCTCCCGACATGATCGCGCGCCACAGGCGCAGCGTCACTCCGATGCGCCAAGCCCCGTCAACGTTCAGCGTCAGCACGCACCGACCAACGGCGTCTGCGCTGGTCAAGAGAATTGTCCCGCCATGACCAGCACTGGCGTGGTGGCTTCTGGAAATCGCTACCTACGAGGGAAGACCCTCGCGGTGATCGTGTGGTTCGTCGGGTGGCGTGATCAGGGCGAGGTAGACGTGTTCCGTGGTGACCTCCGCCGAACACGTGGCGGCCAACAGGGCATAGGCGAGTTCCTCGCCACCGTTGGGCTCCGAGAGCCACCATGCGACCGCATCGACCAGGGCGAGGCGCTGTACGGCGGACAGGTGCGCCTCACGCTCGCCGAGGACCGCCACGGCGGCCAAGCGCTGCCGGTTGGGGATGACGCGCGAGCCGCGAGGGGACCGCAGGATCGGCTCACCGCCGTCGCCGAGCACCGCAGCGGCCAGTTCCAGTGTCCGCGACAGGTCCAGCTCGTCCAGGTGCGGCCGACCCGGACGGTTGAAGATCCGCGACACCGACGACCACTCCTGCAACACCCGGGCCACCGACCGAGCACGCCAGGGCGCCAGCCGGAGCACCACACTCGGGGATTCCTTGCCGTCAAGGACGAGCGTGCCGCCCTCCAGCTCCACCACCTCACCGTGATCCAGAACCACCCGCAGGCGCTCCGGGTCGAACTGCGTAGGGTCTGGCATCGGGTCTCCACCCTCCTCGACAGGGTTGGGATCAAGGCCGTGGGCAGGTGCTCGCAACACCAGCCCTCGGCCGTCTACTCAGGGGGCGGGCGCGCCTCCTGATCTCACTTGCTTATTCAGTGCGAGACCAGGTCCCGCGCCTGGTCCGCGCCGCCCGCGCGCAGCTAGTCTCCGCCGGGGGACCGCCAGTCCATGGCCGCGCAGCCATGGCACCGATTGACACGGTGCAGTCAGCAAGAAGTCAGCAGACGCGGTAGCTCGGGTCACGAGAGCAACAGACCGCCGAGCACGTCCGCCCTGGTCAGAAGACTTCTGCGGTACCCCACAGTCGCGATCGATAAGGCGAATCGGCGTTGACACGGTAGAGGTCACTGGTTCAATCCCAGTATCGCCCACCAGCGCGCTGGTGGTCACGCGAGTCTCGTTCAACTAGCATCGGTGTCCGTGCGCGGATCCCAGTATGACGGTGACCTAGTCCCCCTGCACCAGCCGTTCGAGGCAGAACTACGCGGATTCAACCGAAGACAGGTCCTGGAGCATCTCGAATCGCTCGATGGCCGCATCGCGATGGTTGCGGCCGATCGGGATGCGGCCCTGACCCAGGTCACCGAGCTCAGCAAGGTCCTGAATCATCTTCGGGTAGAGAGCGAGTTGCTCGAGCATCTGCGGCGGGAGGCGGATAAGGCAACGGCACGGGTTGAGCACATCCTGGCTACCCCGATGGCCGAGGCCAGCGCCCGGATCCAGCGCATCATGCGGCTAGCTGAGGAAGAGGCGGCTGAACTCAAGGCCCATGCCGAGGCAGAGATCGCCGCGCGGATTGCCCGCGCCGACCAGGACATCGCCGACCTCAAAGCCCGGGCCGACAACGAGATCACGAGGCTGCGAGCGCGTGCCAGCCACGAGGCTAAGTCGCTACTCGACCACGCGAGACGGCAGCGTGATCAGCTCGAGACGGACTCCGCTGCGCGCCGGGAGGCCGCCGAGCGGGATGCGGCGCAAGCGATCGCGCAACGGGAGTCCGCGGCGAGCGCCCGGATCGGAGATCGCGAGCTGCGCGGCATCGCCGGCTTGCACCTCATGCTCCAGGTGATTGGCGCGCAGCTGTCGGCCCGGGCCTGCGCGGTCGAACGCGACGAGTCGGCGCTGCGTGAGCTGCGCGTTCAGGTTGCCAAGGAGGTGACCACACTCGAGGCGCTGCGCGCTGAGGTCACCGCCGCGCTGGCCGCCGCGCACCAGCTCCTGGCGGAGGCGCTCGGGCAGGTCTACGGGACCCCAGTCGAGAAGAGCACACCGGTTGAGAAGAGCACAGTGGGGCACCGCGAAGTCCCCGCGCCCCCAGTGCCGATGCAACGCAGTGCCCAGGACGAGACGATGTACCTACGGAATGCCGGCGTTGAGGACCGGCGATTGCCTCGCACTCCCCGCTGACCGCTGCCGATTTCATCGACACCGACGAGCAGTGGAGTACGCACAACTACCATCCGCTGCCGGTGGTGATCGCCTCCGGTGAGGGTGCCTGGGTTACCGACGTGACCGGGCGGCGTTACCTCGATTTTCTCGCCGGCTATTCGGCGCTGAACTTCGGGCACCGGCATCCCGCCTTGGTGGCCGCCGCGGTGGACCAGCTGGGGCGGGTGACGTTGACCTCTCGGGCGTTTCACCACAACCTGCTCGGCGCGTTCTGCCGGGAGCTTGCCCAGCTGACGGGAACCGAGATGGTGCTCCCCATGAACACCGGCGCCGAGGCCGTCGAGTCCGCGATCAAAGTGGCCCGGCTGTGGGCTCACCGGGTGAAGGGTGTCCCGGATGGCACCGCCGAGATCGTGGTCACGGGCGGGAACTTCCACGGCCGCACCACCACCATTATCTCGTTCTCCACCGACGAGGTGGCCCGGGCTGGGTTCGGCCCGTTCACCCCTGGCTTCGTCGTGGTGCCCTACGGCGACCTCGACGCGCTCCGTGGCGCGATGACGTCCCGGACGGCAGCGGTGCTCATCGAGCCGGTGCAAGGCGAGGCGGGGGTGCTGGTTCCGCCGCCGGGTTACCTGGCTGGAGCCCGCGCGGCCTGCGACGACGCGGGCGCGCTGCTGATCGCCGACGAGATCCAATCCGGGCTGGCTCGCACGGGAGAGTTGCTGGCCCTGGATCATGACGGCGTGCGGGCCGACCTGTACACCCTGGGCAAAGCACTGGGCGGGGGGATCCTGCCGGTCTCGGCCGTCGTGGGACGGCGCGCGGTGTTGGGTGTGCTACAGCCTGGGGAACACGGATCAACCTTCGGTGGCAACCCACTGGCCTGCGCTGTCGGTCGCGCGGTGATCGCCCTGCTGGCAAGCGGGGAGTTCCAGTCCCGCTCCCGGGAGCTGGGCGCGCACCTGCACACCCGGCTGCGCACCCTGGTCGGGCACGGGGTCGCGCAGGTCACCGGCCGAGGACTGTGGGCCGGCGTGCACATCGCTCCCGGCGGCCCAACCGGACGCATGGCGGCGGAGGCACTGATGGCCCGCGGCGTACTCTGCAAAGAGACCCACACCACAACACTCCGTATCGCTCCCCCCCTAGTCATCACCCACAAAGACCTAGACACCGCCCTAGACGCCATCACCAACGTACTCACGCGCTGATCCCCAGCCGCCATTCGGAGCCGAATCGCGATCGCGCGGGGTCATCCGGCAGCCATTCGGAGCCGAATCGCGGTCGGGTCACGGCAGGATTGCGTGAGTGTTAGGAGAGTTCGTGTGCCACCGGATCTTGCGGTGTCTGGGGGTGCCGATAATGCTGCTGGCGGTGCTGGTGGGCGGCTGCACCGCGGGACCCTCGAACCGACCCTCGGTGGCGGTGCGGGACGCCAACCTGCCCCCGCAACGTTTCCAGCAGGCTCCGCCGCACAGCCCGCCGCTGCCACCAGCTGGCGGGTACTCCCGTCATTCGCTGCCCTGGCGGGACTGCACCGACGCGATCGGCACTGCGCTCGGCATGGCAAGACTGGGCGTGACAAAACCATGGCAGGTGGAGTGCACCGAGCTTCGGGTCGACGCCGCGGTGGCGACACCAGAGTTCGGTAATTTCCTCAAGCTGGACCTCAGTAGGATCGGCGACGGCCCGGCCCCACTTGTCGTACTCGGCGAGGCGTCCGGGGAGCCCGGAACGGTCCGGGCCGCCCGGCTGGCACAGCAGCTGCCGCCCGCCCTCCTGGACCGTTTCACCGTGATCGGGCTGGCCCGCCGTGGCACCGGTCCCAGCGAACCGCTGGACTGCATACCGAGGAACACCCGAAACCAGATCGTCGGCATCGATCCCGGCTCGGGCCAGGACGAAGCGCTGGACTCGCTGCTGGACACCACCCGCGCCGCGATCCAGACCTGCGCGCAAGACCTCGGCGAGGTGCTCACCACGATCAGCTCCACGGGCACAGCTGAGGACCTCGAGCAGCTTCGGGTTGCCTTGAACGCCCCCGTACTCAACCTGATCTCGCACGGTGAGGCGTCCCGGGCGGTGACCGAGTTCCTCCGCCGGTATCCCAGCTCCGTCGGGCGGGTCGTGCTCGACGGAACCGTTGATCCAACGCTTGACGACGTGAGCGCCAGCGAGGCCGCGCTGGTCGCCGCGGACGCTGGCTACACCGCATTCGCCGCCGACTGCGTGGCCCAAGGCTGCCCACTAGGACCCGACCCCCGCAGCGCCCTGGTGGCCTTGGTCGAGGCGCTGCGTCGGGCCCCACTGCAGGTCGGGTGGCAGCGGATCACCCCGGGCATCGCCTACCAAGCGGTGCTCGAGACGATCGGTGACCCCCAGCGTTGGCCGCAGCTGTCCCACGCGCTGGCGAGCGCCCGCGACGGGGACGGAGCCGAGCTGGCCGCGCTCGTGGCGCCAGTACTGGCCAAAGACCGTGGGCTGCCGGCACGCTTGGACCCTGCCCTGGCAACGCACTGCAACGACACCTCGACCCGGGTAGCACCCGAGCGCGCCCAGCAGCTGGCGCACCAGTGGCAGCAACGTTCCGCGCTGTTCGGGCCGTTGTTCGCGGCGCGGCTCCTATGGTGCAGCGGGTGGCCAGTGGCCTCGCCGCCACCCGGGACACCGGAGGACCGGGCGCTACCGCCAGTGCTCGTGGTGGCCACCACCGGTGACCCGGTGACCCCAGCCGAAGGAGCCAAGCGCACCGCGCAGTCACTGCCCTCAGCAACGCTGGTGAGCTGGCAAGGCCAGGCGCATGGCGCACTACCCCGCAGCCCCTGCATCGTCGACCTGGTCACCCGCTTCCTGATGGATGCCTCGATACCGAGGCAAGGCACACTGTGTCCGCCGTAGTTGTTCGCTAGGAGGTGAGCTCCAGGTCATGTCGTCGTCCGCCGTGCGGTCGATCGAGCTGTCCATCGGGGGTATGACCTGCGCGGCATGCGCGGCGCGGGTGGAGCGCAAGCTCAACAAGCTTGACGGCGTGCACGCCAGCGTGAACTACGCGACCGAGAAAGCCAGCGTGGCGGCCTGCACTGAGGTAGGGATCGCGGAGCTGATCGCGCAGGTGGAGCGCGCCGGCTACCGCGCCGCGCCGATCGAGCCCGACCAGCCGGCGCGCGGCGATCTGTCCAATGCCCCGGTTCGGTACCTGTTGCGCCGGTTGGTGGTGGCGCTGCTGCTCGGGGTACCGCTGGGAGACCTGTCCATGACAATGGTGCTCCTGCCCTCGTTGCGGTTCACCGGGTGGCAATGGGTGCTGCTGGCGATGACCTTGCCGGTGGTGACGTGGTGCGCCTGGCCGTTTCACCGCAAGGCTGTCATCGCCGCCAGGCATGGTTCGACCTCGATGGACACTCTGGTGTCGTTGGGGATCACCGCAGCCAGCTGCTGGTCGGTCTACACCGTGTTCTTCAACGGGTTCTTGGACAACAGTGCTGCTCAACCAGCTGACAGCGGCTGGGGACTGATCTTCCGGCCCGCTGGCTCCATCTACCTCGACGTGGCCGTCAGCGTGACGATCTTCCTGCTCGGTGGACGGTTGTTCGAGGCGCGAGCCAAGCGGCGGGCCGGCGGTGCGCTGAGTGGACTGGCCAAGATCGGTGCGCGGGAGGTGTCTGTGCGGCGCGACGACGGGCAGGAGTGCCGCATCCCGGTCGCGCAACTGCGCCTCGGCGATCATTTCGTGGTTCGCCCTGGCGAGACCATCGCGACCGACGGCGAGGTGGTGCTGGGTCATAGCGGAGTGGATAGCAGCGCGATGACCGGAGAATCGGCGCCCATTGAGGTGTCCGAGGGTGACCCGGTCATCGGCGGCACCATCTCTCGCAGCGGCCGGCTTGTCGTCCGTGCCACCAGAGTGGGACAAGACACCCAGTGGGCTCAGTTGGTGCGGCTGGTTGAGCAAGCGCAAAACGACAAGGCCAGCGTACAGCGGCTCGCGGACCGCATCTGCGGGGTGTTCGTTCCGGTCGTGCTCGCCTTGGCTGTCCTGACCTTCCTCGGGTGGCTGGCCATCGGCGGGTCAGTCGAGCACGCGTTCCGTTCGGCACTGGCGGTGTTGATCATCGCTTGTCCGTGCGCGCTGGGTCTGGCCACGCCGACGGCTCTCCTGGTGGCCTCCGGGCGTGGAGCGGAACTGGGCATCTTCATCAAGGGCCACCAGGCTTTGGAGTCAGCCAAGGCCATCGACACGGTGGTGTGGGACAAGACGGGAACCATCACCACCGGCCGGATGTCAGTGGTCGACGTAGCCCTGGTCGATGGGACCGAGCTGGACACGCTGCTGCGCCACGCCGGCGCCGTGGAAGACGCCTCCGAGCACGTCGTTGCCGCAGCGATCAGCGCGCTGGCCCGCGCTGGGCTGGGTGGGATCCCTCCGGTAGCGAACTTCACCAGCCTGTCCGGTCTCGGGGCCCGGGGCGTGGTCGAGGGCCAGGAAGTGCTGGTCGGATCGGCGCGTCTGCTGGCTACCCTCGGCATCCCGGTGCCAGTCGCGCTGGAGGAGCAGCGTGTCCGCTGGGAACAGCAGGGCTGCACGACCGTGGTCGTGGCCGCAGGCGGTGTCGTGGAAGGCACCTTCGCGCTGACCGACACGGTGCGGCCCAGCGCGGCCGCGGCGGTCACCGAGCTGCTCCGGCTCGGGCTGCGGACGGTCCTGCTCACCGGTGACAACGCGGCCACCGCCCAGGCGGTCGCCGCGCAGGTCGGAATCGACGAGGTCATCGCGGAGGTGTTACCGCAGGACAAAGCCGCCGTGATCGAGGCACTGCAGGCTCAGGGACGCTCCGTGGCCATGGTCGGGGACGGCGTCAACGACGCACCCGCGCTGGCCCGCGCCAACCTCGGCTTGGCGGTCGTCTCCGGCACCGACGTCGCGCTCGGCGCCGCCGATCTGATCCTGATGCGCAACGACCTGACCGTGGTCCCCAGCGCGATCAAGCTCGCCCGGAGCACCCTGCGCACCATCCACAGCAACCTCGCCTGGGCGTTCAGCTACAACATCGCCGCGCTGCCGCTAGCGGCCCTCGGACTGCTCAACCCACTGATCGCCGGTGCCACCATGACGTTGTCCTCACTGTTTGTGGTGTCGAACAGCCTGCGCTTGCGCCGGTTCGGACGGGGCAAGGGTAGCTCGGACCCCGACGTTACGCTCAGAGACCGAACGGTTTCAGTCCAGATGTAGGGGGAGAACAGATGGCTCGCCTGCTGATCAAATAGTCGGGGCGAATGGTGCTCTGATCGCTCGTTACGACGCCTTCATCCAAGCTAAACATGCATATACCGCCAAGCAGCAGGCCCAGCGACGGGCCAAGGCCCGAGCTATAGCCCAACAGCTGCATATGAGTCCTCCTCCGGAATCGTCTGGTACGCCATCAGCATTGGACGGCGACGTCGCCAATTCCACATTAGGCCAGCTAGAGATCCTTCGCTGTAGCCTAAACGAGACGATTACAGATTGCACCATTCTGAGCGCTGACCTCGTGGGGTTGCGCGGCGCGTTGGCGCGTTGCCGGTCATCCTCTGCTCTCCGGCGTCTCACCAGAGTAATGGCCCGAACTGTCGCTCTGTCCGACGAGCGATTATATGGACCGGACCATGACCCAGCTCGGCCGCGCTCACTGCCTGGCCTACGACGGCGACGTTACCGGAGCTGTAACCATCATGGTGGAAGCCACCACTTCACTCACCAACCAGCAGCGTCACGGCATCATCGCGGGACGAGTGCGAGAGACTATCGCGATCCTGCCACCGCAGAACCGCGCACTACCCGCCGTGCGTGATCTGCATGGCCTGTTGGCACCATCGCCCATGACGAAGGACAATGCCTAGTGGTCGAGATACGACCGGCCGAACAACGGGATACAGAAGCTTTCGCGGTACTGATGGAAGACCTTGACCTCTTCTATGGCGCGACCGATACCGAGCCACTTGACCAACGGGTGCGACAGATAGCGGAAAACCTCTTTGAAAATCCTGCGGCAGCATACGTCTTGCTCGCCTGGGAGAATGGGAAGCCCATCGACATGGCCGCGTATTCATTTCTCTGGCCAGCTGCGGGTGTGACGCGGTCACTAGCGTTTTACGGACGGCTCGGCGTACCAAAGAACCAAGAAAAAATCTTCTACCGACTGGAGGGTGCTGGCCTGCAACAGATGGCCACGCCGCACTCACGCTGATCCGCGCAGTGCCCGCCCAAGAGAAAAGTGCCCGCCCAAGGGGCTACCGTGGCGTGGTGGTGCGCAGCGGACCGCAGCCAGACTGGCCGGACGATGGGTGTGGAGATGGGTGGCAGCCGGACGCGCGGGAGCGACGTCGGCTGGACGACGACCTGATCGGGTTGGACCGCGACGATCCCGAGGTGCGGGCCTTCTCCGAACACCTCGACCGCGTCTACCAGCAACGTCCCGGGTTCACCGTCGAGGGCTACCTCTCCGGTGTCAGCGACTTCGCCGAGTCGGCCAACCGCGCCCAGGGTCCTCGGCGGGCAGCGGCCGTCCTGGTGGTGGGGCTGATCCTGCTCGGCGTGGCCGTCACGCTGTGGGGGGCAACGACGTTCATCGTCACCACCGTGCTGGGCTGACGCCGGCCAGCGCCGCCCGCGTAGCGTGTTGACTATGGATCCGGTCAAGGGCGTGACGCCCAAGGTCGTCAAGTCTGACGCCCAGTGGCGCGAGCAGCTCACCCCACAGGAGTACGCCGTGTTGCGCAGAGCGGGCACTGAGCCACCGGGGACCGGCGAGTACGAGCACACTAAGACCAGCGGGGTGTACGAGTGCCGGGCTTGCGGCGCGGAGCTGTTCCGCAGCGACCACAAGTTCGAGTCGCACTGCGGGTGGCCATCGTTCTTCACCCCGCTGGCTGGCGACGCGGTGCTGCTGCGCGAGGACAGCGGCCTGTTCTCCAAGCGAGTCGAGGTGCTGTGCGCCACCTGCCACAGCCATCTCGGGCATGTCTTCGAAGGCGAGGGTTACGACACCCCTACCGATCAGCGCTACTGCATCAACGCGATCTCACTGCGGCTGGTGCCCGACGAGCCTGTGCCTACTGGTGGACCCACTAGCGGGCCCACCAGCTAAGGGAGCCCGGCTACCAGCTCGGCGACGGGTACTCGGGGACCGGTGAAGAACGGCACCTCCTCGCGGACGTGCCGCCGGGCCCTGCTGGCCCGCAGCGCGCGCATCAGGTCGACGATGCGATGCAGCTCGTCGGCCTCGAACGCGAGGATCCACTCGTAGTCACCCAGCGCGAACGAGGCGACCGTGTTGGCCCGCACGTCGGGATAGTCGCGGGCCTGCATGCCGTGCTCAGTGAGCAGCTCGCGGCGCTGCTCGTCCGGCAACAGGTACCACTCGTAGGAGCGCACGAACGGGTAGACGCAGACATACCTCTTAGGCTCCTCACCGGCCAGGAACGCCGGCACGTGGCTCTTGTTGAACTCCGCGGGACGGTGCAGCGCCACCGTCGACCACACCGGCAGACTGGCCCGGCCCAGCGCGGTGACACGGCGCAGGTCGGCGTATCCGGCCTGCAACGCCTCGATCTCCTGCGCGTGCCACCAGATCATCCAGTCCGCGTCGGCGCGCAGGCCGGCGAGGTCGTAGACCCCGCGCACCACCACACCCTTGCCCTCCAGCGCCTCGAGGTGGTGCTGCGCCTCGCGGGCGGGCTCAGCGCGGTCAGCGGGCAGCCGTCCGGGCTCGACCCGGAAGACCGACCACATGGTGTAGCGAATGGTGGAGTTCAGCGCGGTGTAGTCCAGGCGGGTCATGCTCCTATCGTCTCACCCCGCGCCGCCGCGGTGACACCGCTCAGGTACTCAGCGATGCGGCGGGCCGCGGCGTCGGCGGTCGCGATGCAGGCGGGCAGGCCAACCCCGTGCAGGGTGGCGCCGGCAACCGCGAGGCCAGTAGACCCGGCTACCTCCCGCTCCAAGGCGGCGACCGCGTCGAGGTGACCGGGCGCGTACTGCGGCAGCGCTCCCCCCCAGCGCGCCACCACGGTGGCCACCGGCAGGGCGGTGATCCCGGTGAGCGCGGCGAGGTCGGCGCGTACCGCGTCGAGGAGCTCCGCGTCGTCACGGTGCAGCACCTGGGCCTCGCCGTGGCGGCCTAGTGAGGCCCGGACCAGCAGCACCTGCTCGGAGCGGGTGTGCGCCCACTTGCGCCCGGAGAAGGTGAACGCCTTCACCGACAGAGGTTCGGCGCAGGCCACCAGCACACCGGAGGCCATTGGCAGCGCCTGCGCGGCAGCCAGTGGCAGCGCGAGCCCCACCACCGCGCAGGAGGCAACCTCGACTCGGCCCGCAGCAGCCGAGGCGACCGGCAACGGATCAGCCAGTAGCCGCCGCAAGGCGGGGGCCGGGAGGGCGAGCAGCACAGCGTCAGCGTCAAGGTGCTCAGCTTGCCTACCGCTGCCCAGCGCCAGCCGCCAGCCATCGGGGGTGCGGGCCAGCCCGCACACCGGCAGACCGAGCCGTGGACGCACCGCCGCAGCAGCCACCAGCGCGTCCACCAGAACGCTGAGCCCACCGCGCAGGGTGCCGAACACTGGAGCCGGGCCACCGCCGGTCGGCAACCCGGGCTGCGGCCCGGTCGGCAACCCCGAAAACAGCACGGCACTGGCCGCAGCGAGCAGCGATCCAGCGCCACGGTCCAGCGCGGTAGCCACCGCGGGCAACGTGGCCCGCAGCCCCAGCGCGTCGGCGCGCCCGGCGTACACCCCACCCAGCAGCGGGTCGACCAGCCGGTCGACTAGCTCGTCACCGGCCCGCTCGCGCAGCAGCGTCCCGACCGCGGCGTCCTGCCCGGGCTCCCAGCGCAACGGCACCGTGGGTTCCTCGGCCACCCGCGCCGTCCCCTGCGCGGACAGCAGGCCGGCGACGTCGGCAGCCGTGCCGGGCAGGCCCAGCACGGTGCGCGTGGGCAACGCCACGGTGCGGCCATCGGCCCGCACGGTGGGAGCCACCGGGCTGGGATGGCGCAATTGCCCGCCGAGGCCCAGTTCCGCGACCAGCTCGTGCGCCTCCGACCGGCGCATGAGGAAAGCCTCCGCGCCCACGTCAAGAGCCACACCGCCCAGCTCAACGGTGCGCAACGCCCCGCCGAGCCGCCGCGAGCCCTCGACGAGCACGATCTCGACGGCCGGGCCGAGCAGCGTGCGCAACCGGTACGCCGCAGCCAACCCGGAGATCCCCCCACCGACCACAGCAACGCGGGAAGCGGCGAGCGGGGAAGGCACGACCCGCGACGGTTGGGTATCGCTCACCGCGAGTGCGCCAGCTCCACGATGCGGGTCAGCATGTCAGGGTCGGTCTCTGGCAGGACGCCGTGACCGAGGTTGAGCACGTGGGCGTCGGCCACGCTCCCCTCAGCGATCACCCGGCGCACCTCTGGCTCCAGCGCTGGCCACCCAGCCAGCAAGACTGCCGGGTCGAGGTTGCCCTGGAGCACGATCGGGCCGTGCGCTCGAGCGGCCCGCACCCGCCGCGCGGCGACATCCAAGGGAGTCCGCCAGTCCACCCCGAGGACGTCCGCGCCGGCTTGGGCCATCGCGCCGAGCAACTCCCCGGTGCCCACCCCAAAGTGGATCCGCGGCAAGCCGGTGCCGGCCAAGCCCGCCAGCACCCGGGCCGAGTGCGGGAGCACGAACTGCCGGTACTCCCGTTCGGACAACGCACCCGCCCAGGAGTCGAACAGCTGAACCGCGTCCACCCCAGCGGCTGCCTGCACCCCCAGGAAGGTCAAGGTGAGCCCAGCGAGCCGGTCTGCCAACGCGTGCCAGACGTCGGGCTCGGAATGCATGAGCGCCTTGGTGTGCTCGTGGTGCCGGCTCGGGCCGCCCTCGACAAGGTAGGAAGCAAGGGTGAACGGGGCCCCGGCGAAGCCGATCAACGGGGTCTGACCCAGCTCGGCGACCAGCAGCCGCACCGCTGCGGCAACCGGGGCGAGCGCATCGGGTTCCAGGACCGGCAACGCCATGACATCGGAGGCGCTGCGCACTGGGCGCTCCACCACCGGACCGGTGCCCGGCACAATGTCCAGCCCGACTCCAGCGGCGTACAGCGGCACCATGATGTCGCTGAACAGAATCGCGGCGTCCACCCCGTGCCGGCGCACGGGCTGCAGCGTGATCTCGCAGGCTAGCTCGGGAGTCATGCAGGCTTGCAGCATCGGCTGGTGAGCTCGCAGCTCGCGGTACTCGGGCAGCGACCGCCCGGCCTGCCTCATGAACCACACCGGCAGGCGATTCGGGCGCTGCCCCCGGGCGGCGAGCAGCAGCGGCGCGTCGGGAAGTAGCCGGCGGGCGGCGGCCGGTGCGCCTGTCGTGGTCATCTCAGCCGCTATCGTCGCACGGCTTGACCCCTGGTTGGGTAACCAGCCCCCTGGGCAGCGGCGTTTCGGCGAGACTGCCGGCGACGGTCCTCCTAGAGTTCCGAGTGTGCCCGATCTGGCGGACGCCCCGGAGATCTTCCGCAAAGCAGTGTCCGCACTCAGCGCAGTGCGGCCTCGCCCCGAGATGCAGTGCGAGCCGATCCCGGCCCCGCGTCGCCTCGCACCATGGGCATACGCCTGGGGTCTTGAGCTTCCCGGCGCCGGCCCCCCGTCGGCAACCGGGGCAACCGGCCGGCTTGTGCTCCTGCACGACCCGGCGGGTCAAGACGGCTGGAAAGCCACCCTGCGGCTGGTCGGCTTCGTCCGCGCCGAGCTGGACGTCGAGGTGGCTGGTGACCCGCTCCTCCCCGCGGTGAGCTGGTCGTGGCTTGCCGACGCGCTGAGCGGCGCAGGCGCCGAGTACACCGCCCTCGGGGGCACCGTCACCCAGACCTCGTCGACCCGGTTCGGCGCTATCGCAGGACCGCAGCGGGCTAACGACATCGAGCTGCGGGCATCGTGGACCCCGGTTGGCGACAGTCTGATGGCGCATGCGGAAGCCTTCTGCGAACTGATGGCGGCAGCCGCCGGGCTCCCCCCGGTCGGGGTGGTGGCCCTCGGCAAGCGGCTGGATTGATCGTGTCGCCGAGCCCAGCCTTCGCGGCGACCTGCCGTTATTGCGTTAGTTAGGGTGAATCGTCCAGCATGGCACTGGTGTTACCTCGTCTTGCTAAGACTCCCTGATCGGGCGACCGCCGATGGCGGCTTTGCGGGCAGATCGGCAAGAAGGTTCACACCGGTCCCCCGTTAGGCCGCCCGGGCAGATAGTCTCCCCCGTACGACACCAATCCTCGCTCGAGTAACGGCGTGGTTACTCGGACGAGGTCCCGGTGCGGTCGGGGGCACGACCGACTCCAGGGAGGTAGCTACGTGGCTGCTGTCGGATACGGCGCGGCCGTCAGGTCGGCGCCATCCGGCGCCGTGCCGGCGTCATTAGTCCCGCACCCGCGGGAGGAACTGTTTACGGTGCTGGTGGTCGACGACCATCCGTTACTACGTGAGGCCATCGCCTCACGTTTAGTGACCATGGGAGCCGTCACCGTGTATGAGGCCGCATCGGTAGCTGAGGCCAGGACACGCGCCTTGGCCTCGGGCCCATGCGATCTGGCAATACTTGATCTGACCCTGCCCGACGGTAGCGGTCTCGACCTGATCGGCGAGCTGCGCGGATGGGGCTGGACCCGCATCGTCGTGCTGGCCTCATCCGACGACCCGCACGCCGTACGCACGGCGTTCCAGACTGGCGCGCAGGCCTACCTGCTCAAATCGGCGTCCCCCTCGGTGGTTACCGACGGCGTGCGCCGAGTGCTGGAGGGCGGGGTATACGCCGACCCGTCGGTGGCGCCCATCCTGGCCTCCGGCACGCGGGTAGCGGGAACCGACAACACGCCGCGCGAACTATCCGCCAGAGAGGTGGAAGTGCTCCAACTGGTCGCCGACGGCCAGTCCAACAAGGAGATCGGGGAGGCGCTGGGCCTGTCCGCCCTCACTGTCAAGAGCCACCTCTCCCGGATCGGGCGCAAACTCGGCACCGGTGACCGAGCGCAGATGGTCGCTCTCGCGATGCGGGCGGGGGTCATCCGCTGACCGAAACCACTCCGGTCCCGTTGCTGGAGCCGGCCGCCGGAGTACCACCGGTCGTCGCCTCCGCAGGAGCCTTGGACGCCGCCGTCGCGATGCTCGACGGCGGCACCGGCCCAGTAGCCGTGGACACCGAACGCGCATCGGGCTATCGATACTGGCAGCGCGCCTACCTGGTACAACTCCGGCGAGCGGGCGCGGGCACGGTGCTGATCGACCCGACCGGTCTTGATGACCTGTCCGAACTGGCCGGTGTGCTCAACCCACAGGAATGGGTGCTCCACGCCGCTTCCCAAGACCTGCCCTGCTTGGCCGAACTGGGGCTGGCGCCCGCTGCAGTATTCGACACCGAGCTGGCCGCCCGGCTGGCCGGACTCGAGCGGGTTGGCCTGGCGGCACTGGTCGAAGAGCTCTTGGGCTACCACCTGCAAAAGGGACACGGCGCCGCCGACTGGTCTCGCCGGCCACTGCCCCCGGAGTGGCTGACCTACGCCGCGCTCGATGTCGAGCTGCTGCTGCCGCTGCGCTCGGTGATCGCCGCCGAACTGGATGCCCAAGGCAAGTCAGGCTGGGCTGCGGAGGAGTTTGAGACAGTGCGCAACGCTGGCCCGCCCGCCCCCCGGACTGACCCTTGGCGACGGACCTCGGGGATGCATCACATCCACCACCCCCGCGAGCTGGCCGCAGTGCGTGAGCTGTGGCACGCCCGCGACCAGCTGGCCCAGCAGCGGGACATCGCCCCGGGTCGGGTGCTGCCCGATACCGCGATCATCGACGCAGCGC
Source organism: Pseudonocardiaceae bacterium (assembly GCA_050699715.1). GTDB lineage: Bacteria > Actinomycetota > Actinomycetes > Mycobacteriales > Pseudonocardiaceae. The sequence goes on along the minus strand of JBOHFR010000001.1, from coordinate 2,437 downwards.
TGGCCGATCCGCCAGACGAGGCCGCGCTGCTGTCCCGGCCGGTGTTCAGTGGCCGCGCGCAGCGCCGGCACGTCAAGACGTGGCTGGCCGCGATCCAGACCGCGAGGGCCTTGCCGGCCAGCGAGCTGCCGTCGTTGCGCGCCCAGGGCGCCGGCCCACCTCCACTGAACCGCTGGCCGGACCGGGATCCGGCCGCAGCGGTCCGGCTCACCACGGCGCGCGCAACGCTGATCGAGATCGCCGAGCACCACCGGCTGCCATTGCAGAACCTGCTGGCACCCGAGGTGGTACGCCGGCTTTGTTGGGAGCCTCCTGAACCGCTCGATGCCGCCGCAGTGGAGCGGGGGCTCGTCGCCAGTGGGGCCCGGCGCTGGCAGTGCGAGCTGACCGCACACCCCCTCGCCACCGCCCTCACCGTAGCCTCCGGGTAGCCCTTCAAGTACCACCAACCCCAGGACGCACCATTGACCGTAAAGCTCACCTACCAGGCGCGCGGAGCGTGAGAAAATGGCAGTGGGTATTCCGGGGCCTTGGACGGTGGGGTTCGTCGAGAGCAGGGAGAACCGGACGTCGTCGGTGGGCTGGAAGTAGGCGCCTGAGGGTCAGCGACGCACGAGGCCCTACTGCTGGAGCTTCATCGCGGCCGGGACGCTGAGGTCGACCGTGAACTGGAATACAGGCCCTCGAGCAGGGCGATCGTATCTAGGCCGCAGACGGAGGCCGCTCCCAGCGCCACGGTGCTGGTGCAGTGTTAGGCGCTTACGAGTTTCTGATCGACAAAAAATTGTCTATGCCGCGGCGGCTCCGGTGGGGATGCCGAGATCGTGGAAGAGGGTCTGCATCTGGGCGCGGAGGGCCTCGTAGTCCCGGTCGATGCGGGTCCAGGTGGTGGGTTTACGTCCCCGTCGTGGGCTGCGGACACCAGCCAGGATGGGACCGATGATGTGCTCGCGCAGCGTGGTGAGCGCGGCGATGGTGCGGGCGGCGTGGGGTGGGACGTGGTAGCGGCGGGACCGGCTGGGCTTGATGACCAGGTCCTTGCCGCGGATCTTGCGCAAGTCATAGGCGGCCTGGCGGCTGGTGTAGTCGGCGGTGCTCTGTCCGGTCATGGTGTGCACTTTGGCGGTGAACTCGGCGACGGTGAACCCGTCGGGTGCGGCGGCCAGGGCCAGCGCCGCGGACAGTGCGGCGCGGAGCCGGGGCTTGTTCATGTCGATGCCGCCGACTCGGGTCGCGCCGATCTGGGTGGGTGCCGGGAGCTGGTCGAGGAGCTGGTCGGTGATGAACGTGGTGTCGACGCAGTCCAGGGTGGTGGCGAACCGGTCGACCATGCCGGCGAGCCGGCCGATGATGTCGGGGAAGCGGTCCAGGACGCGGCCGCAGCGCAGCTGTCTGGTGTTATGGGTGATCGCTTCGAAGCGCAGCACATACTCGCCTTTGGTGGAGGCCTTCCAGGTCAGGTTCCCAACGTGGACCTTGAACAGGGTCAGGTCATACCGAGATGTCTCGATCAGGGCGGCGAGACGAAGCGACAGGTCGGAGCTGCCGTTTCGGGCGGGGCGTTGCGTGGCGCCGAACAGTGTCCGCAGGGTGGGTACGTCCAGCCGGGTCCGGGTCCGGTCGACTACCCGGTCGAACACCGCATCCATCTGGGCGCCGAGTTTGAACAGCAGGTTGCGGCTGTACTCGGCCTGGTAGACCGAGTAGCCGTAGCGGAAGCCGCTGCGTTCCTGCTCGTCGAGGTCCAGGCCGAAGCACAGGCAGGCTGAATAGATCCACCGCTCGCAGACCTGGCTCAGGCGCCCTCTCGTCGCGGGCTGCGACAAGGTGTCTGCGACCTGAGCCAGGCCCGCGGGGTCGGCGACCGCGGTGAAGCAGTTGCCCTCTTTAGTGAAGCCGATCCCGGCCATCTGTACCTGAGCGACGACGTACTCGTGCCCGTTGAGGATGACTTGCGCGCCGAACGGCGGATGACCAGACATCTTGATCGTCACATGACCCCACTCCGGATCCATGATGTGAAACGAGTAATGGTTGACGAAGACCTTTTCTTGGCCAGGTTGACGATGACACCGCTGGCCGAGCGGACCACCTCCCACACCGGCGCCGAAGCGCGGGCAACCAGGATCAAAAACACTCCAGGGCCGACCGCGTGCGAGGCGAGGTACTCCTCGGCGATCTGATGCTTACGCTCACCCCGGTTGCAGTCGATGACCGGGATCCCGTGGGCCCGGGCCGAGGCCCGAACCCGGCGGGCGAACCGGCCGGCCATCCGCATCAAGTGCGTGTTATCCAGCTGCTCATCGGAGGTCCCTTGTCCGGGAAGGGCACCCTGTTCCCGTTTATCATGCGCCAATACGTGAAACACTTCAGCATGCGCTCCCCCGTCCCTGGTGACGCTGAATCGGGGAGCATGCCCCAGCCCCCGCTCTTCACT